>DATAST010000137.1:0-17145 GCA_036269115.1 Verrucomicrobiia bacterium
ACGATAAACGAAACTCCCAAAACAATCGCCATTATTTTTAATTCAGGAGATGAAGTGATGGAAGGGTTAAAAAAGGTCGCCAGGGAATATAAACTGGCTGCCAGCCATTTTACCGCAATTGGCGCATTCGAAAAAGTAACCCTTGGCTTTTTTGACTTAGCCAAAAAAGACTACCAGAAAACCGTCATTTCGGAGCAGGTAGAAGTCCTTTCACTTATCGGAGACATTTCTTTAAAGGACGCCGAGCCGGAGATTCATGCGCATGTTGTCGTCGGTAAATCTGACTGCACGACCCGCGGAGGACATTTAGTCAATGGCATTGTACGGCCAACCCTCGAAGTGGTGCTCACGGAGTCGCCGTTGCACCTGCACCGAAAATTTAATTCAGAGTTTGGTTTGGCCTTGATTGACATCAAAGAATCCTGAGCCTTTACGTCAATGGACAAAAACTCGACGGCTTTTCGCCTCACACGGCAGGAAGGCCCGCATTAGCCAAAACTTGTGCCATCTGAATTATTTCGGGCCAGCCTATACCCGAGACATAAGGCAAATCATTTTTTCCCCGAACTTTTTGCCAAAGGAGATTCCGCCGGCCCGGCATATACGTGCCCGTCAGGATGAAAACGCGAGCCATGGCAGGGACAATCCCACTTTTTGTCAGCGTTATTCCAATGGACGATACACCCCAAATGGGTACAAACCGGGGAGCGGAGGGTTACCTTACCGTGTTCGTCACGATAAGCAGCCACTTTTTTGCCATTGAATTTCAAAATCTTTCCCTGGCCCCTTTTTAAATTACTCAAGGAAGTGCCTTCAGCTTTGGCCAGCCGGTCGCGCACCATATAATATGGAAAATCCAAATTCTCTTTCAAATAACGCCATGTCCCACCGTGAAATTTTTTACGATTCACTGCGAAGAGTTCGAACCATGGGTTTTTGCGATTAAGATATCGGTCACGGGCCATAAAGGCCGCCAGTGTTCCCAGGGTAAATCCATTGCCACAAAAGCCGGTCGCCACAAACTGCTTGCCTGCGCTTTCCCCAATGAAGGGCAACCCATCATTGGTCTCGATAACTTGTCCCAGCCAACGGTTTTGGATCTTTGCCCCAGGAAGGATTTTTCTGAGCTTGCCCTCAAGCCGCGTATAATGAGCTTTCGCGTTTTTTTCCTGCCCTGTTTTTGCATCCTCGCCGCCAAAAATGACATAATCGAGACTTTGCCCGGCATCCGCCCGCGTAAAATAATAAGGTTCACCGGTATCCCAAAAAAGAGCTTCAGGAATACGGCCATGCGGCACGGTGGCGCCTAGAACATAGCTGGTATAAAGCGCCAGTTTGCTTTGGAATAACGTGCCTTTTACCAAACCGGTTTTACCCAGCAGCGGTGTATGGGTGGCGATGATCAGGTATTCGCAATGGATTTTATATTTTCCCGCCTTCACCGCCAACGGCTGGTCTTCAATGTCATGAGCTTCCGTATTCTCAAAGACATGGCTTCCCTTTCCCGGAATTGTTTTAAGCAATGGTTCAAGGTATTTCAAAGGTCAGATGAGCGGTCGTATGCGCGGTATCCGCTGCGGCGCAACGCTCACGGTCAATTAACGCTACCTTTGCTCCTGATTTTTTGAGAAGATACGCTGCCGTAATACCCGTAAGCCCCGCCCCGATAATGGCTACATCCACTTCAATGTTTTTGGAAAGGGAAGCAAATTTCGGCAGACCAACTCCTTTTTGCCAATACGTCTTATCCTCCATGAATGAATCTAGCTTTAATCGCGTTAAATGCAATTAACACTTTGATTTACCGCCACCGGGAATGGAAGACGGCAGACACAACGGGAGGCGTGCCTTAGTCCGTTGCAACTCGGGGACTTGATAATCTGGATTCAGCCGTGAGAGAGCTTCGTTGATATAAACCGCTTTGTGGGTATCGAGTTCCATTGCAATGGACTTGTTTGGTTCCCCCATCGTGATAGGTACGCCAAAATTCCGCACGTTCAGCTTGATTCCTGTCAGGAATTCCGTTATTTTGAAGACCTATTGCACGATTTGGCGTGCTTTAGGAAATATAACGGGTGCGCGCGAATAGGTATTGCAAAGTTAGGCCGGAGACGGCCTGTCAAATTTGGAAAGGATTTTAGGCTATGAAAAAAGACGACTATACAGGGCGAGCAAATCACCAAGCAACAGGCGGCCTGCCAGAGATTTTGGCCCGGGAACCGGGCGCTGGGCTCGCGCAAAGCGAGCCATGGTCTGGGCTTTTGGCGAGTGCCGGCCCACGGGACCACATCGTGCAACTTTATCAAGATCAGGAATTCCTCAACCGTGCCGTGTGCCGTTTTGCGGCAGGCGCAATCTCAAATGGCGAGGGTGTAATCCTGGTGCCGACAGCCGCCCATTGGGAAGCTTTCCGCCCTCGACTGGAGGCCGAAGGCGTGGACTTGAAAGCCGCGATAAATCGAGGCCAACTCACCGTCGTAGACGCCGATGAAACTCTGCCTCGCTTCATGAAGGATGCCATGCCCGAAGCCCCAGTGTTCCTGGGCATTGCGGCGGATGTCATCGCCAGGGCCCGCACCGAAGGCCGTTATCCGAAGGTGCGATGGTGGGGAGAAATGGTAAACATTCTTTGGGAACAAGGAAATGTGGCCGCGAGCATGAGCCTTGAAGATCAGTTCGACCGGCTTGCCCATCAGCACGAAATCGCAATTTTCTGCTCGTTTGTGATGGACAATTTCAACAGCGAAGTTCATTCACGCATGCTGCCGCGTCTCGGACAAAACCATTCTCATTTGATTCCCGTGGAAGACTATGTGCGGCTCGAACGCGCAGTGGCAGAGGCTCTTCGTGACACCGTCGGAGCGAGCGACGCACAGGTGCTTGAAGAACAGCTTCTCTCACGTTACTCCCCGGCATTCCAAATGCCACGCTCTCAGGCATTGCTGTTGGCGTTGCGAGAGAGTCTGCCGCAGGTGGCGGATCATGTGCTCAATCGGAGCCGCTCCCTTTATGCCGCTTCGAGGCAGGCCGCCCTGTAATGATCTCCAAAGGAAGTGTGATAGAGAAGTTTGATGTAACACCCGCCCAAGGCGATAGCTCTACCATGGGATCACTTGGCGGGGATGTTGCCGACATCCTTGACGCGTTGGATACGCCTATCTTTGTGGTCGATCGGGATTGCAAAATCGTCAGTTTCAATCATGCTGCGACAGACGCGCTTGGCCTAAACGCATCGGACATTGGTCGTCTTCCATCCAATATCCAACGGCTAAGCGAGTTCAAGGATATTGAGGACCTCTCTATCCAGGTGATGTCCCAGGAAGCGCCATGTCGGCGCGAAGTCCAGTATGGCGAGCGGTGGTTTATTCTTCGGATAACTCCCCGTACTGGTAGTGGCGGGCAAATTGAAGGCGCAATTCTTGCGCTTACGAATGTGACTGCCTTTCGCGCATGTATCGCGCGGGCCATCTACGAGCGCGAATACACGAAGACCATCCTCAATACCGTGGCTCAACCATTGGTCGTCCTGGATGCCGGCTTGAGAGTGCAGACTGGAAACCGCGCGTTTTACACACTCTTTGGAGTCTCGCGCGAAGCAACAAATGGCACTCCGCTGCGCAATCTTGGAAATCACAACTGGAATGCTCTCAGCCTCTGGTCGTCACTAAACAATCTTTTGGAAGATGTCGAATTTAAAACTGTCGAAATCGAGGCCGATTTTCCAGCCACGGATCGTCGGACTTTCCTGATTGACGCGCATCGGCTGCCACACGATGGAGAGGCAACGATTTTAGTAGGTTTTCTGGACATTACCGAGCGTAAACGAATGGAGGAAACGAAAGACCGGCTGGCCCGACACCGGCAACTCGCGCTTGACGCAGCCCGCCTGGGTTGGTGGCATTATGATCCGAAGACAAAAATCGCTTCGTACGACCAGCGTTTCACAGAAATTTTTGGCATCACGGGAAATCAAGGTCCCATTGGCGAAATTCTTAAGTGTTTGCATCCCTGCGATCTTCCAATGGTGTGGGCAAAAGTCGAAGCATCGTTGAACCCATCCGATCCTAAACCCTACGAGGTCGAATACCGCATTAATCATCCGAACGGTACGGTGCGGTGGATCGAAGCTTACGGATCGGTTGAATTCGAAGGACAGGGTGACTCCCGCTGCGCCGTTAGTTTCGTTGGAACGGTGGCCGATATTACCGAGCGCCATGAGGCGGAACAAAAGCTGGCGGAGAGTTTCAAACGCGAAAAAGCGGCGCGAGAAACAGCCGAAGCTGCCGGACGCGCAAAAGATGATTTTCTTGCGGCGCTGTCTCATGAATTGCGGACACCGTTGAATCCCGTGCTGCTCGTTGCCAGCGATGCCGTTGAAAATCCTGATTTGCCTCAGGACATTCGGTCACAATTTAAAACCATCCTCACAAATGTGGAAGTGGAAGCCCGATTAATTGACGACTTGCTCGACTTGACGTGTCTCAAGAATGACAAATTGAAACTCGACCTGCGAGTTGTGGATGCCCATGCCATTTTGCGAGAGGCTGCTCAAGTGGTGCAAGGGGATATTAACGCCAAGCGAATCCACACTGTATTCAATTTGAACGCGGAACAACATCAAATACTGGCCGATTCTGTCCGATTGAATCAAATATTTTGGAATGTTCTTAAGAATGCGGTGAAGTTTACGCCGGAAAACGGAAAGATTGTCGTTGAGACCATTTCGATATCAAAAACTTTCAGGGTGACAATAACGGATACCGGTATCGGAATGACGCCTGAGGAATTGGAACGTATTTTTTCGGCGTTTTCACAAGGAGACCACAGCAAGGAGAAATCTGCCCGGTTTGGAGGACTGGGATTAGGGCTGGCGATTTCAAAAAAACTTGTAGAATTTCATTCCGGTCGCATCTGGGCGTCAAGCCGAGGACGTGTCAAAGGTTCAACATTCACCATCGAATTTTCATTGGCATAAATTCAACAGCTACCTTAAGCCGCCAGGAATAAAAAGATTAAATCGTAAAAAACACGAAGGGCGGGCCTGAAGGCCGAGCCTTGAGTTGACACGTCTCCTTGGGTTCTCCCCTATTCAAAAGCGCGGCGGAAAAATCCTTTCGCAAATTCAATACAATACCTGGTGTAGATCATTGCAATTTGACGCCGAGGGCATTACAGTTGCAAGCGAGCATGCCTATGCCGCCGTATGCATCCGAACCGGGCTTTGGTGAGGGACCGGGGCAATTTCGATCAACGCACTGGTCGGTGGTGCTTGCGGCAGCCGACAGCCAATGCCCGCAGACGGCGCAGGCGTTGGAGAAACTGTGCCGAACCTATTGGTATCCGCTTTACGCGCATGTACGGCGACAGGGTATTGACGGGTATGAAGCACAGGACCTCACGCAGGCATTTTTCGCGTATTTGCTTGAAAAGAAAGGCCTGGGTCGGGTGAATCCCATGAGGGGAAAGTTCCGGTCGTTTCTTCTGGCTTCGCTAAACAACTTCCTCAACAATGAGCGGGACAAGGCCCAGAGAATCAAACGTGGGGGTGGCATTCAGTTTATTTATCTGGATGCGGTACCGGCAGAAGACCGCTATTTGGCCGAACCGGCGCACGATGAGAATCCCGAGAAGATTTTTGAGCGGCGCTGGGCTAACGCCGTGGTCGAGCAAGCGGTACGAAATCTCACGGCAGAGTTCGTGGCGGCTGGGCTGGCTCAACGGCTCGAAGTCCTCAAAGTGTTCCTGATGGGTGAACCGAGTGATGCCTCGTATGAAGAAGCGGCGCGCCGCTTAAGCTTGTCAGTGAGCGCAGTGACGTCGGCCATTCACCGGGCCCGGCAACGTTTCCGGGAATTATTCCGCGAAGAAATTTCGAACACCGTCAGCGCCCCCGACGAGGTTGATGACGAAATCAGGCACTTGCTGAACGCGCTGGACGGATAAAACCCCGGGAATGGCAGCACTACGCAGATTCGGGAAAGATTTCGCGCGGATTGCTTTTGTATTGGTAGAGAACTATGCCCTCGAATGGTAACTGCCCGATTTGCAAAATGGCCTTGCCCCCGGACGCACCTGCTGGATTGTGCACAAGGTGCGTCTTCAAGCAGATGCTCGAACCGGCTGAGAAAGGGGACGGCGCAGACTCCACGGGCGGCACACCGCGCAAACCGGTTTTCCCCCGCCCGTTCGGCGCTTACGAACTGATAGAGGAAATCGCCCGGGGGGGAATGGGCATCGTTTACAAGGCGCGGCACGTGGCCCTGAACCGATTCGTGGCGCTCAAAGTGATCGTGGCGGGCGAATTGTCTTCGCCCGATTTTGTGCGCCGTTTCCGGACCGAAGCCGAAGCCGCCGCCGCGCTCGACCATTCGAACATTGTTCCGATCTACGAAATTGGCGAATGCGACGGTCAACCCTTTTTCAGCATGAGGCTGATTGAGGGGCCGAATTTGCGGGAGCACGTCGGCAAGGTGGATTCAATGGCAGCCCAACGGCGGGTGGCGGCACTGGCTGCCACGCTCGCACGGGCAGTTCATTATTCGCACCAACGGGGAGTCATTCATCGCGACCTAAAACCTGGCAATGTGCTATTGGATGCAAATGGGGAACCGCATTTGACGGATTTCGGCCTGGCCAAACTCGTACAAAGAGACAGCACGATTACAAAAACCATGGCTCTGCTGGGCACGCCGAGTTACATGGCGCCGGAGCAAGCTCGCGGGGATACGAAAAACCTCACTACTGCCGCCGACATCTATTCGCTGGGCGCGGTCCTCTATGAATTGCTCGCTGGCCAGCCTCCGTTCGCCGGCGGCACAACGCTGGAAACCATCCGGCTTGTGCTCGGTCGGGAACCGCGGCGCCCCACGACGCTCAATCCAGGGCTGGATCGCGACCTTGAAACCATCTGTTTAAAGTGCCTGGAGAAACAAGCCACCCGGCGCTACGGCTCGGCCGAGGCACTGGCTGACGATCTCGACCGCTGGCTTCGTCATGAGCCCATTCTCGCGCGGCGCGCTTCCCGGTCTTATCGGCTTGCCAAATGGACGCAACGCCATCCGGCGGTGGCATTGCTCCTCGGCGCACTCATCGTTTCGATCCTGGCCGGGTCGGCGTTGAGCCTCTGGCAGTCCGCGTCGCGCCAGGGTGCCCTTGTCGAGGCCCGCCGCTCGCTTTATACGGCGCGCATCGGCCTGGCTGAGCAGGCCTGGGCCGCGGGCCACATTACCCGCGCCCGACAATTGTTGGATTCTCTCGTGCCCCGGCCCGGCCAGGAAGACCTTCGCGGCTTCGAATGGCGCTATTTGTCGCGAATATGCATGGATGAAAGCTATTTCACTTTGTCCGGAGAGCAGGATTCGGTGCGGTCCATTGCCACATCCGGTGATGGGCGATGGCTTGCATTAGCAGGCAACAAACCATTCGTAAGCCTGTGGGACATCTCGTCCCAGCAGGTCGTGGCCCGATTGCCCGCTGACGGCGAAAATAATTCGGTGTCCTTTTCACACGACGGCTCCTTGCTGGCTGCCGCCGGGCAGGATGGCGTTGTCTGCGTTTGGGATGTTGCCAGCCGTAGCGAATCCTTCCTCTTGAGGGGACATTCGGACCCGATCGAGCAGGTGGCATTCTCGCCAGACGGCAAATGGCTGGCGTCGGCGAGCCGGCCGGATGGACTGGTAAAATTGTGGGATCTGCGAACCCGCACGCTAAAGATGACTCTTGGCAAATTGCCCAACGAATACCCGGCCGTGGCATTCTCGCCCGATAGCGCCATCCTGGCATGGACAACCGGAGATCGAACCATTCGATTGACCGATGTGGCAATCGGAATTGAGGAGGCAAGGCTGTCCGGCCACGGCGCTTCAGTCACCAGTCTGGCCTTCTCGCCAGACGGTAAATGGCTGGCTTCGGCAAGCAAAGACATGGACGTGAGACTTTGGGACGCAAGCACCGGAGTCCATAGGGCAACTCTTTCCGGGCACAGCGGAATGGTGACGTCCGTCGCATTCTCGCCGGACGGCCAGTTGCTGGTGACGGGGTGCGCCGACGGAACGGTGAAGCTGTGGAACGCGCAAACCGGCTCGGAAATAATCACATTCAAGGGACACGACATGTGGGTGAGCGATGCGCTCTTCCTGCCCGGCAGGCAAATGATCGCTTCGGCAGGGCAGGATGGCAACGTCAAGTTCTGGAAAGTTGGCCGCCAAGGTTTACCCACGGCGGTCGAGTATCACACCGCAACCTGGAACGCGACATCCATTGAAGATTCAATACAGGATGGCGCCGTTGCGGGCGGCTTCCTGCGCCAGGATGCCTGCCAAGTGTGTTTCTCGCCGGACGGCTCGCGCTTCGCCACATTGGACGATCGCGCGATCATTCAGGTTTGGGACGGAGAAGTTCAAAAATCGCTGGGCACCCGGACGCTGCCAGACACCGAGACCGTGGCAGCGACGGTATTTCCTGACGATCGAGAGGCGGTGTCCGCAGGCATTGATCGTAAACTCCGATTGTGGGATTTGACTTCGAACGCGGATCCAACTATCGAGTGCGAGATGGACCATCCTGCCACGCGCGTTGCCCTGTCGGAAAATGGACGGTGGCTGGCAACCGGAGAGCCTGACGGCCGGGTCCTGGTGTGGGACACTGCACTGTGGAAAACTGTTGCCACCAATGCTTGCGGGCCGGGACAGGTGACTGCATTGAACTTTTATCCGGGTGCGCACGTGTTGCTGGCCGCAATCCGGGTCTCGGATGGAACAAATACACTGATGAGAATGGACCTTGCGGGCCACACGATTCGCCGCTCACCGGAGCACAAAGGAATGGTCACTTCTCTGGCTTTATCCCCGGACGGCCGGTGGGTTGCAGGCAGTTCGCGTGACGGCATAGTTCGATTGTGGGATTCGCAAACTCTGGTACGGGTGGGCACCTTCCGCGGCCATAGCGGCTATGTGACCTCAGCGGCCTTTTCGCCCGATGGCCGTACCCTGGCCACCGCCAGCAACGACGGAACGGTCAAGCTTTGGGCGGTGGAGAGCCGTCAGGAGCTTTTGACTCTACCGGGCCATATTGCTCCATGGACAAAGGTGGCGTTCTCGCCAGACGGCGGCGAACTTGTGGCATGCGGCGAGGCAGGTTTGCTCCGCGTCTGGCGCGCGGCGACCAATCGCGCGTCGCAGTAGCTTCGGAGTTCCGTCGGAGCCGTGGCCACCGCGAATGGCGCCAGCGAATTGACGCCAATCAACGACCTTCTCAGTAATTTGAGGCAATTCTTAAAACTCTTCAGCTTTCCGCGAAAGGATTTTGTCCGAATGCTTTTGAATGGAGTGGCACGGAGTATTCCCGTTTTTCCGCTTCATCCCCATGCGGCGGGTAAACAGACCGAAACCTGCGCCAAACAAAAGATAAAATCGCACAGAATAAAAATATGAAACTATATCCGCAAAGAGAGAGAGTACAAAGCAGGAATGCAACAAGCCTCCCCCACTCGTGGCAGGTTGGCATCCTACTCGCCGTCACCGTGTCCCTCCTCGCCGCCGCGCCAGCGGGCCGGGCGCAAACGGTGGCATTCGACAACCTTGGTTCGGCGCCTTACGACCAGGACGGCTACGCCACCTTCGGGCTTTACTCCGATGGCGATCAATATCAGCGCGGCATGCAGTTCACGCCCTCGCAAACGATTACGTTGGCCACCCTGGAGCTGGCCATAGGCGTGGCCTATTTCCCATCCGTACAGCCGGGAACGGCCGAAGTGCAACTAATGACGGACAGCAACAATGCGCCCGCCACGGTCCTGGAGAGCTGGACCTCCACGACTCTGTCAGGCGGCCCAGGGAACGCGAGTGTGCAAACCTTCACTTCGGTGCGGACGCCAAAGCTGACGGCAGGTGTAAATTACTGGATCGTGCTCAGCGATGCCACAGACAGCGCCCTTGGCGGGGCATGGTGCTTCGCCGAAAGCAGCGCCCCCAGCTACGTCTTAACGATGTGGGCCAACGAGACCACCGGCAGCACGTCATTCACGCAACTCACACGCGGCTACCAGACCCTCATCACTGGAACTGAAACACCGTCGCTTTCCATTTCGCGTACAGCGACCAACACCATCGTCGTTTCATGGCCCGCGTCCGCCACGGGCTGGGTGCTCGAATCCACCAACCACATCACGGTCGCCTCCCCCCCGTGGCCGCAAGTCCAGCCCCCCTATCCGTCCATAGGCACGAACCTCTTCGTGACCTTCACCAATAATCCTGCTGCTGGAAACCAGTTCTTCCGTCTGTTCAACCCCTAAACCCATCCGTCTCTAAGCCAACGATTCAGCTGGAACGAAGTGGTTGCGTAGCAGATTTTTGCGCAGGGGAGCATACGCGCCCCGCGTGTGCCCGAACGCCCGTCCTCCGTAGTCCCGCTCCGAGCGGCACGGAGGGTGGACGCCCTCGCGTTCGAGATTCTCCCGTCCGGCAAAAAGATCGATCAACACGACCGAGCCAAGAATCGTTCCGTAAGCATTGACGGAAGTGACTGTTTTGCCTTTTACATAAAGAGGGGTGTTTGCTGGCAATTCTGCTGGCATTTTCGAACCGCTTTCCCCACTTGGCTTTTGGCCGGATTTGCCCGATATTCTTGCGTATGCAAGTCACAGTTGAGATGCCCGATCAAGTCGCCCGGCAATGGGGAGAAACCCCGGAGGCGGTGGGCCGTCATGTTCTGGAAGATGCGGCGGTTGAAGGGTATCGTGCCGGACGCCTCTCACAACGGCAGGTAGGCGCGATGCTGGGACTGGACTATTGGCAGACAGAGAACTTTTTGACTGAACGCGGCGTCCCGCTGAATTATTCTCCCGCCGATCTTGCCGCTGACAACGCAACGCTGGAAAAAATTCTCTCCCGCTCGTGAGTGTCGTCGTCTCCGACACTTCGCCATTGCACTACCTGATTTTGTGCGGGGCGGAAAGCGTGCTGCCCCGCTTGTTTCACCAAGTACTCATTCCGCCGACCGTCTTTCGGGAACTGCAACAGCCAAACACGCCGCCGCTTGTCCTCCAATGGGCAGCCTCTCTGCCGGCATGGGTTGCCGTTCAAACGCCTAAATCAACGAATCTCCCGCTGGACGTGGCGCCGGAGAATTGGAAGCAATCTGTCTGGCCCAGGAAATCCACGCCGATGCCGTTTTGATGGATGACCGTGCCGGGCGCAATGCCACGATAAGTTGCGGGCTGGCCGTAGTCGGCACGATTGGTGTCCTAGAGCAGGCGGCAGCACGAGGATTTGTCGAACTGCCACAAACAATGGAACGGCTCCGCCAAACGAATGCGCGCATTGACGCTGAGTTAATTCGCGCCGCTCTTGACCGGGACAAAGCTCGCAAGCACGGGACCGAATCTTAAGGGAAAGCGGACGCGCTCTCCTGAACCGTGCTACCGTCGAGTTTTTCCCGGTTCCGGTTTTGAAAACGACCGCGTCCTCTGTCCAAAGTTGCCTTCGTTTTTAGATGGACGACAGGAGCAAATAGCGTTTGAATTAGTTGTTCGTAATGACTGCGACCAGGTTTGTAGATGCTAACGCATGAACGACGCGAAAGAAATCCATTCAGCACACCCACTTTTCCGAGAACTTAGAAAAGACGGATTGCTATGGCATTGCACAAGCCCAGACGAGCTTCTACAAATCCGCAATTGTGGTTTTATTAAACCCAATGAACGCTCAGATGGAAAATATGGAAAACTCCGTTCGGCTTGCCAGGCGCTTGATAGCATTTCACTTTTTGATTTCACGACCGAGTCTGAGGCACGGGTCTTGGATAAGGCAGAAGTCGCCTTCGCGGCCGCGTCGTAATTGCCATCAAATGGAACCTCTATGCCATCCGGGAAAAGGGTCTTTGCAATTTTTTCAACCATGAATCCGCCTTCGGCGAGCAACTCGAGGTACTCATCATCATCGAGCGAAGAGGGATAGCGGTTCTTCTTGTAGAACAATTTTGTTGGGCATGTTTGCGCAACCTTGAAATCTGATTTGGATAATAGGGCTGACATATTACATTCAGTGGCTTTTAATTAAAAACGAACACGCGCTGAAACTATTTGTACGGTCGGCGCGAATTAAGCAAGCTCCGATTGCTTGACCGCTCGAAATGCACATCCTGGAACAACTCAAACCCGGAAGCCGGTTCCTCTCAGAAGGAATTTTTAGCGGCCACAAAATTCTGCCGGAGAATCCTCTAATTTTTTTCTGATGGCCTTAAGAGCATGACGAATGAATTTTATGAGCGCTTTTTAAGCCCGAGACCACAATATATTGTGGTGGAGCAGCCTTATCCATCTTGAGCAAAGAATTAGAAGTGTAGCAAGTAGCTTATTACAAGACAGTTAGTGGTGGCTGGGGGCGGAATCGAACCGCCGACACAAGGATTTTCAGTCCTCTGCTCTACCGACTGAGCTACCCAGCCAAACCAATTGCAAACATTGACGCTTTTATCGCTTTTCGGACGCCAAATTTTCTTGTTGCATCCCGCCTTTGCATCCCGTATAGTCTAGGTGATGAAACCAACTAACGAAACCACATCGGCGGGAGCAAAAAGCGACCCGACAACCAAAAAAGACAAACATCTTTCCAGTGACGGAAAGTGGCGTTCGTTTCCAAAAGTGCCGAACTTGCTGCAATACGTTACTGCTGGAACATACTACGCTCGCTGCAAGGTCAATGGCAAGCCCATTCGCGTGAGTTTGGATACGGATGTTTTTTCCGTAGCCAAAGTTCGGCTGCCCGACAAACTCAAAGAGCTTCGCAAGCCGAAAGCCCAGGTCGGCACGTTTGCTGATGGACGAAACAAATACGAAGCCGAAACGCGCAACGGTTATACGTCCCGAAAAAACAGGCTGGTTAAGCTCGCGCCATTGAGCATTGCGTATCGTCTGCGATGCCTTGAATGTTTGCGACGTTCTCTTGTTGAATGCTTATTTCACCCCGACACCGCATGGAAAGATTTGAGCGAATCGGCCCGGACAGAGGCACTGAACAAGCTCGCTGCAATGAGCGTGGATCAATTTACGAAAGATAATTGCGATGTCTGGCAGGCCCGCTACTCCAATAACTACGCGCCCTCGGTTTTTAATAATACTGTCAACACGTTCCGCCGCGTCCTTGAATTGGCCGGACTTCCACACGACGACAATCCCGCATACAAAATTGGACGAATGGACATTCTCGAAAAGCCGATACGCTTGCCCAGCCCTGAACAGTTTGACAGCATCATTGGGCTTGTCGCAACTTCGGGAGCGGCCCAGGCAAAAGATTGTGCTGACCTGATTCGTTTTCTCGCATTTACCGGCGCGAGAGTCAGCGAAGCAAAAAAAGGAATTTGGTCGGATGTGAACTGGCA
The DNA here is from genome assembly GCA_036269115.1 of Verrucomicrobiia bacterium. GTDB lineage: Bacteria > Verrucomicrobiota > Verrucomicrobiia > Limisphaerales > UBA11358 > UBA11358. Next base: position 13,378 of record DATAST010000137.1, read on the forward strand.
GGAAAATACGCTGGAACTTCATTCTGTCAAAGTGAGGGGCGCGTTTAACCAAGACATCACGCGAAAAATTCCGTTGAACCCGGCCTTGAAGCAGTTACTTGAACGGTTGCAGCAGAAGCAGGATTTGAAACCGGCTGACCGGATATGTAGGGTTTCGGAATGTCAGAAAAGCCTTGACCGCGCTTGCAAGCTTGCTGGCTGCAAACGTATCACCCATCACGATTTGCGGCACTACTTCGTTACAAAGTGTCTGCAAGCTGGCGTAGATGTATTCACATTGGCGAAATGGGTTGGGCACCGGGACAATGGAAAGCTGCTTTTGAAAGTCTATGCTCATTTGCAAGCTGAACACTCGCAAAGCATGGCGGCGAAAGTTACATTCGGGAGCAACGGTGAAGCAAAATTAGCCGCGTGATTGGGCAGGCTCTTTGGCGTCCTGGATTTCGATGGCCTTGACCGAGACCTCATCGCCGACCAGCGAGGCATAGCGTTCCGGCAACGGTTTGATGAATTCGACACAGCGATCTTGCAGACCCAATGCCAATGCGCGAAGGTTCTCGCCCTTAATGGAAACGGTTCGATTTAAAAACAGCAGCGTGAGCGTGTCCTGTCCATCGCCCGCCTCGAATTTGACCATTTCCAAATGATGATATGGCAGCAGAATAAAACTCTTTGGACTCAATTCAAGCCGCAGATTGTCCAGTGGAACAGGACTGCTATTGACCCCGGTCCGCCGTTTGAAACAGGGGTTTTTAGTTCTCATACTCTCATGCCTCCACTTTGTTTTTGATTTCGTTTTTGCCTCGAAATTTCGATTTGCCGCCGGATGTCTTCGGAAGTTTTGGCCCTCTCTCCTATTCGTTCGACGGGCTTGATGGATTCAGTGGATTTTTCAACCGGCTTCACGGCCTGCGATTGTTTCACCGCCTCATCCCGCCGCAAAGCCTCAGCCTGGCGTTCCAATTCTTGCTGCCGTAATGCTTCAGTCTGCCGCAGAATTTCGGCTTGCCGCTCCGCAGCCTTGCGCTGTGAATGTTCCACATTGAGCGCATAGGTGACTCCACGCCCCAAAGCCGATGCAAGCTTTTGAACTGCCCCTGGCTTCATGTCCATCGCCAGTGTCCGGTTGCCCGAATGAGCGATGTTTTGCCGAAGCTGAATTTTGTCCGCTGTGAAAATCTTCACCCCTCTGCGACCGCGTGAAATGGTCACATACCATTGTTTTTCATTGGTAGCGGCCTTGACGGCGGAGTCAGAGAACAGGACATAATCCACGGTCTTGCCCTGGGCGGCGTAGGACGTGACGGCATACCCGCGCACGAACTGGCGGTAATGCTTCGGCAATGTCCGGCCATCATCCAATGCAATGCGCCCATCGGCATGAATTTTCTTTACCGTTACCAGTTCGCCATTGGCGAGCCTTCGCCCATCCTGGGATTTGTCATTGGCCTTGAGTTGCAGCCGCTCCCCGTTGGACAGGGATAGTTCTTTGGGCTGGCAAACTGTGATTCTATCCAAATCCTTGACTGGCACAGGCCGGATACGGTTATCAGCCTCAATCAGCAAATGCTTGTCAGTCATGCCGCGCAGTTTCCCCACGCTGCCGGATTTGAAACCGGCCGCAGGGCGGTTGAACACCAAAACCGAATCCGATTGGTAAAACCGCTTGTCCCGCTTTTGCGCGTCCGTCAAATCCTGCCGTTCCAATGCCGTGAGCATTGTTTCACCATCGCCAATCAATTTCTGTGATTTCAGGCCGCGCTGGATTGTGTCGTTGAGGCGATGAATCTCGTTCCAGCTTTGTGAGACGACCACGGTGGATTGTTGATGTTTGAAGTGTTCCAGAAAATGTTCCGCCAGTTTTTCCTGTTGGTTCGCCAGCGTACAGAAAATGATTGCCCCTTGACCGTCCAGCCGGTCAAAGGATGAAGTGAATTTGCCCCGCTGTGCCTCATCCACGGCGAGCTTGTATTGTTCCAGCCATTGGCGTTCCTCTTGAGTTTTGGCTGAAGCGGGATTTTGACGGCGGATGCTGGTCAGTTTCGCGTAGCCAAGGCCCGCATACTTTTCAATCGCACGGAGCGCGTCCGATGCCTCAACGGCCCCATGCTGGCGCGTGTCCCCGGACAGGATGACACGCCCTTGGTTGACCTGAATATAATCCAGCAGTTCCAACATTTGTTGCCCGCCGATTTGTCCGGCCTCGTCCACAAGGACGACCGCGCCACGACGCATGGACTTTTGCGCGAGAAAAGCACTGACAGTTTCCACGCCGGTAAATCCGTCCCGTTCCAGATCGGCGACCTGCTGGCGTTGCGGCGCAAGGACATGGACAACCTCACGCGCTTTGGCAAGTCCGGCTTTGACTTCTCGCAGGGTAAAACTTTTGCCCGTCCCCGCCCCGCCGCGAAACAGCGTAACGAAGTTGCGTGAGGACAAAATTTGTTCCGCCGCACGTTCCTGCTCGTAATCCAGTGAATGATTGATTTTATGGTAATTGGGCGCGAGCGGCTGGTATTGACGTTGCCCATGTTGAGCCAATCGAACGATGTCAAACTCGCGTTGCAGGACTTCGCGGGTGGTCACTTGGCCGTTAAATTGTTCATCCCGAATATAGCCGCGCTCTCTGGTTGCGGCCTGAACTTCCGCCAGTGAAACATCCTGACCGCGCAACTGTTCGAGCGCATGACACCAAATCTCATACTCGTGGACGACCGAGCGGCGTTCAAACAGATGTTGCTCCGCCCAGGACACGGCCTGCCCCGCTGTCATCTTCTGTGAAATCTCCGGTGAGCGATGTTTGTCCAGGTGATTGACCTGCCACCATTCTTTCCATGATAACTGCTTGTTCCACATGGATTGCAATTTGACGATGCCGACATCCTTGATCTTCCGTGCCCGTTCGTTGTGCGCAATGTTTGCCCGAATCACCTTGATGTTCTGACCGGCCTTGTCCGGTTCACGTTCCAGCAGTTCCTTGGTTTTCCGGTCAATCTCCTCGTGACGCTTGGAAAAGCGGTCAATCAAATCCTTGCCGACACCGGCAATCTCAAAATCGCCACGCGGATTGTTTTCGACCCCATAGCCGAACCGTTGCAGCGACCTGACCATTTCGTGATAATAGACGTTCCTGACGAATTTCTGTGCCGCAACCATGTCACAGGCTTCCAAGCCTTCCAGCGGCCTTCCACGGAATCCCAAGTGGCATTAAACAGGATGCAATGACTATGCAGGTGCGGGTCCAAAGCGCGGGACGTGTCATGCCGGAAGACCGCGCCGACCATGTTGCCCGTATTCCGGTGCGAATACTGATGGTCTTTCCGAACCCGTGTGGCCGCGAACACCTGCAAATGGCGCATGGCAATTTGAATGGCTTCATCATGCGCCTCGATAATCCGTTTATCATTTCCAACCAGTGCGGCAATCGAAACCGATTTTGGCGGCGATATAGTGAAATCATAAAATATCCGACGATTGGCCGATTCATGAACATTGCCATCCTGGTCCATGCGGATGCGTTTGGAATTAAGCCGTGGTGTCAATTGCTCCCCTGATTGCGGATGAAGGTTGCGACACAGGTTCACAAATTCCTTTTCATTAGTGATGCCTGACAATCCCAATTGCCTTGCTCCTTCTCCAATCCATTGTCCCGTAACGCTTCGACCTTCCATGTAGTAATCACCAACCCGTAAATGTTCCCGAAAATAATCCTCAGCATTCTTCAAACTGTATTGAGCCTTCATCGTTAGCATGACGATAGGTTAAACC
>DATAST010000138.1:0-68742 GCA_036269115.1 Verrucomicrobiia bacterium
CTGTGGGCGAAGGAAACTTGAGGGGTTCTAACCTTAGTACGAGAGGACCGGGTTAGACGCACTTCTGGTGTGGCAGTTGTTCCGTCAGGGGCATCGCTGCGTAGCCATGTGCGGAAGAGATAAGCGCTGAAAGCATCTAAGCGCCAAGCTCCTCCCAAGATAATGTTTCCCGTGCCGCAAGGCACCTAAAGACCACGGGCAGACTACCCGTTTGATAGGCTGGGAATGTAAGCGTCGTGAGGCGTTTAGTTGACCAGTACTAATCGGTCGTGCGGCTTGATTGCTTTTTCCTTCCAAGGAAATGCAATTTCAACTCGCGAATTGTAAGCCCTGTCCTTTTTTCCCCTGTGTGTAGTTTTCAGAGAAACGCCGATTTCGATTTCGGAATGTTCTTTAAAATTTTTGGTGGCAATACCGCAGTGGTCCGACCCGTTCCCATTCCGAACACGGCCGTCAAACACTGCAAGGCCGATGGTAGTGGTTGTATAGCTTCCGCGAGAGTAGGTAGCCGCCAGTCTTTCAAAAAAGCCGAAACATTATTTGTTTCGGCTTTTTCTTTTACAGGCTTGATTTCACCCAGGATAGCCGCGAAATTCCGCTATGTCTTTGCAGATCCAACCCGTGACATTGAGCGCAGAACAAGTCGCCGACCTTAAGGGCAAGCTTGCCGACCTGCGCCATGACATCAACAACAATGTCGCCCTCCTGCTGTCCGCCATTGAAATGATGCGCCGGCGTCCGGAGACATTTGAGAAAATGCTCGATTCAATGGCGAGGCAACCCAACAGAATTAGCGAAACAGTAACGCAATTCTCGAAGGCGCTGGAAACTGCGCTCAATATCACCAGGCCTTAACAGCCTGTTGAAAAACTATGGACATTGCTGCTGAGAGAATTTTTGTTCTGTGGCGCGGAGCGAGGAGTGGCCATGTCCTTCATGGACCTGGACACGACGAGGGACAAAGCCACAGGACAAAAAGGCCTCAGCCCGGAGGGTTTCGCCAGGAATAGCCCGGCGACTTCGTTGCTCCTCAGTAGCAGGTCCATAGCGGACATGCTCCTTCGTCGCGCCTCGTCGGCGGGCCATTCCTGGCGAAACAGCAATATCCATAGTTTTTCACCAGGCTGTTAACGCGCGAGGCGTAACTGGCGGGGCGTTTTTTTCGTCTGAATAGGATATGATGAAAACGCTTCGATGCCTTTTGCTTTGTATGGTTGTCATTAGTTTGGGGCCGAAAGGATTCGCCCAGTCAAATCGTCCGCGGGGCCTGGAAAATCGATTTTTCCCAATGATCGGGCGATTGTTGACGGATGAACAACGGATGTCGTTGCTTCGGAACATGGATTTCGACCGCGACCAGATTCAGCCATTGCAGGAAAAAATCCGATCGTCGCGCGCCGCGCTGTTAAACCAGATTGTCAGCGGGAAATTCGATGAGAAGCTTGTTCGACAGTACGCCGCGCAATCCGCGGGGGCGGAAGCGCAGTTGACCGTGATTTTTGCCAGGGCGCTTGCGCAAATGCAGCCGCCGCTTTCGGCGGAACAGCTTGCGCAATTGAAGACATTCCAATCAGGCCGCTTTGTAGGGCTTCGGGACGAGGCGGAAACACCCGCTCCTGAAGTCCATTTGAAGCTGCCGCCGTCGCTGCCGACGGATACCAACGGTTTGCCGATCGTCAATTGAAGAAGGGCGATCGGCTTGAGGAGAGGAGATTTGAACGCAGAGAGAATTGCGCTTCTTCCTTTCTCTCAAATCGTTCATAATTTTTTTGATGGAACGAAGCGAAGCGGAACTAATCGCAGCTGTGTTGCAAGGCGACGCGGCAAGTTTCGAGCCGCTGGTTCAGAAGTATTCGCCTCGTGTTTTCGCCACTGCGCGCCGTTACGCCCGGCGTGAAAGTGAGGTGGAGGACATCGCCCAGGAGGTGTGGCTTAAAGCGTTTGAAAAGCTGAAAAGTTTTCGTGGCGAAGCCCCCTTCGAACATTGGCTTATGCGGATGACGGTTCGGACCTGTTACGATTTCCTGCGTGGCCACCAGCGCAATCGCGAGTCGTCCTTTTCCGATCTCAGCGAATCGGAAAGCGATTGGCTGCAGAAATTTGTCACCGCGCCGGAATCGGCCAGTGACCAGGCCGACGCGGCCAAACTGCTCATCGAGCGCGTGCTGGAAAAACTTTCACCCCAGGCGCGGATGGTCATCACTCTGCTGGAAATTGAGGATCGTTCTGTTAAGGAAATCGCCGGGCTGACGGGATGGTCCGTGCCGCTGGTCAAAGTCAGGGCGTTTCGCGCCCGCGGAGAAATGCGAAAAATCCTTTCAAAAATGGCAAAAGACCAGTATTTGTGATTGTAACCAAGCGACTTGTCCGGCGTCTAAAATAGTATGAACGTCACTGAACTTCAGCGGAAACTGATAGCAGCCGCGCGCGCCAAAGCGCCGGATGACCGTGTTCCCTATGCCTTTGAAAAACGCGTGCTCGCGCTGATTCCGGGCATGAATCCGTCCAATGACGTGGCGTTGTGGGTGCGTGGGTTATGGCAGGCGGCTGCGAGCTGTGTTGTCATTGCAGTTTTGTGCGGGGCCTGGGCGTTTTTCAGCCCGGGGAACAATTCCGGGGACGATCTTTCGCAAAATCTCGAAACCACGCTACTGGCATCTGTTGACCAGGGCGACCAGGCCCAGTGAATTACTGGAAGGTCATCCTCGCAACCATTGTGATTTTCGGCGCGGGCGTCCTCACCGGCGGACTCCTGGTGAATCATGTGGATCATCCCGCCCATCCTTTTCAGGTGTTTCATCCGCCCAGGCCGTTGTCGCAAGCGCAGGCTCTGTACGAAAGTGTGCCGCCGGAGCTGCGCCCCAGGCTTCTGAATACGAATTTTGTCCAGCGATTGACCGACAAATTGAATTTGACCCCGAAACAAGCCGAGCAAATCCGGAAGATTATCGGGCAGTCGCAGTCAAATACCCACGACCTCTGGAAACTGGTTGCGCCGCAGTTTCAGTTGCTCTGGCGCGATACCAATGAAAAAATCAAAGACGTCCTGACGCCCGAACAGAAATGGAAGTACGACCAATTATTGAAGCAACAGCGCCAGCTCCGCAGGCAATCTTCCACCAACGCGCCGCCGGCTGAGCCTTCTTCGACCACCAACGCGCCGGCGAATTAGCTCCTCATTTTTCCGCAAGGACCATGCGGATCTTTTTGCGCAAATCCTTGGTGATCGAACCTACCGGACGGTTTCCGTCGATAATCGTGAATCCGTATGTCTTCTGCAGTTTCCGGAACGCCCCCTGCATCGTGGTCTGGTATTTGACAAAGCTGTCGAACATGTCGCGCGAGAATCCCAGGTCCATGCCGCTTTCCCAGTAATCAAGCGTCGCATTTTTCGAGAGATTGCGCTGAACCAGTTCCTGGGGTTGCACGGAAAGGTAGAACACCGCGTCCGGCTTGATCGCGATCCCGTAAAGATTTTTCAGCCATCCTTCGTCCATGCCACGGACCATATCGCGCGCCATGAGCGTGTAAATATATCGGTCCGCGAGCACGATAAACCCCGCTTTGAGCGCCGGTAGAATGATATTTTCCAATTGATCGGCAAAATCCGTCGCGTAAAAAAGACTTAGAGTTGATCGGCTCAGAATATTGCCCTTCTGCGCCAGTTCCAGTTCCTTGCTCACCAGCGTGGAACGTTTCAAGCCCACTTGCACCGTCGGATGGCCGCCGATTTCGAGCCAATCCACCAGCCGCGCGATTTGCGTGGAGCGTCCCGAACCATCCGCGCCTTCCACCACGATCAGTTTTCCGGCCAGTTCTTCGACTTTCACACGAGGGATTCCATGGCCGTAGAAGCGGCGGAACCCGTTTTTTTGCTCAGGAACAGTGCTCATACCGCGGCCAAATCCTCCTCGTGATCCTTCGCCTTGTTTTCCACCGGTTGAATCGCCGGGGGAAGGGGCAGGGGACTGCGACGCCGGAATTTTCTGAGTTCGATCTTTTCACCGACCAGTTTGCGGACGACGCATTGTTGTTTTTCGACGTTTTGGTTGGCGTCCATGACCACAAATTTGAACTCATCGCTCATCGCCACGTATTGCTCCAAAATGCGCCCCTGGAAAATACGGAAACTTTCATAGGGGTCCGTTGACAGTCTTAAATCCATGCCGGCCTCAAAAAACTTCAATTTTGGCCGCCCTTCCAGGATGCGGTTCAAGGATACCTCCAAATCGGTTTTGAAAAAGAATGTGATATCCGGGAGCGCTGCGAAATTATAGATGCCGCGGACCCATTCCGGAAGACAGCCGCGGACGACGTCTCGCGCAAACGCGGTAAAGACGTAACGGTCGCACAACACGACATAGCCCGCCCGCAACAAGGGCAGCAAATGCCGTTCGTATCGGTCGGCAAAGTCTGTGGCGTGAATCAGGCAAAATGTCGTAGGTGTGAGCAGTTCGCGCTTTTTGCCCTTGCTGGTTGCCGATTTGACGAGCTCCGAGGAGTTCCACTCACTGAAATAGACCTTGATGCCCTCCGCTTCGAGCCATCGCTTCAGCAGATAGATTTGCGTGGACTTTCCTGACCCGTCCAGGCCTTCAACCGCGATGAGGCGCCCCGGAAAATTAAGTTCCGCAAAAGTTTTCATGATTTCTTCGCTACTGGCGTATTCCAATCCTGCTAAAATCGGGTGCTGCCGACAAGCTCAAGTTAAATACCATAGCAGCCCAGGTTAGCCTTGTTAAATCCACGTGACGTTGGGTTCAGGGTGGGAATGACGCCCCATCGGCGAGCGGGTTGTTTAGCAGGTGCCAACAAGCTGTGCGCTTACTTTTTAGCCTTTTTGTCCGCGGCGCGGATCAACTTCATGTATTTATCAGGGCTTTTGTCGAAGTCCGATTTGCAGTCGGGGCAGCAGAGTTTAACCTGCTGGCCTTTATAGACGAAAACGAAAGGCTTTCCCATTTCCCCGAGTTTGTCTCCGGAGACCGGGCACGTCTTCAGCAAATCCGGTTTAGGCGGCGGGGCGTGAGGCGTGGCGCTGGCCGAATTGGTCTGGTTATCGGCAAAACAGGGTGAATTATGCGCAAAAGTGAGCGCCATCAGGACGCTCGCGATTAGCAGGGTTTTTTTCATCGTGCGATAAAATAATGCCGCCGACAAGTCAACGTTTCATCGTGCCGGGCGGCGGTTCATTGATGATGGCCCAAAACATGCCGATTTGTTTAACCGATTCCACAAATTTTTGGAAGTCCACCGGCTTGACCACGTAGGCGTTCACGCCCAGCTCATAGCTGTGGACCAAATCCTGTTCCTCACGTGAGGAGGTGACCATGACCACTGGGACGTGTTTGATTTCCGGATCGGCGCGCATTTGGCGGAGCACCTCCAGGCCGTCGACCTTGGGCATTTTCAGGTCCAGCAATACAACGACGGGCAGGCCGTTGGCATGGCCCGCGAACTTGCCGCGCCCGTAGAGATAGTCCAGCGCTTCAGCGCCATCGCGCGCGATGACGACTTCGTTGGCCAGGTTATGTTCGTCCAGCGCCGCGAGCGTCAATTCCACGTCGCGATCGTTGTCCTCAGCCAGCAGTATCCTTTTTAATGGTGCCATATTTGTTAAACCTTCGATTCAGTTGATGTTTTTGGCAATGAAAAATAAAAGGTTGCTCCAGCGTCCGGGCGACCCTCGGCCCAGACACGCCCGCCGTGCCGGTGCACGATCCGGCCCACGTTGGCGAGGCCAATGCCGGTCCCCTCGAACTCCTCCGCCCGGTGCAGACGTTGGAAAACGCCGAACAATTTGTGGGCATATTGCATGTCAAAGCCCACTCCGTTGTCATGGACGAAGAATACGTATTCGCCGTTTCCCGAATCCTCGCAGCCGATTTCGATTTTGGCAGGGTCTCTGGGACGGGTATATTTTACGGCGTTGGCGATCAAATTTACCCAGACTTGCTGCAGCATCGCCGGGTCGGCATCCACTTCGGGCAGAGCGGCAATTTTCCAGTCGATGTGCCGGCCGTTGATGTCGGTTTGCAGTCCTTCCACGGCTTCATGCACCAGGGAATCGGTGGATACCCGGGTGCGGCGCAGTTCGGCGCGGCTCATCCGGGAAAAGACCAGCAGGTCATCAATCAGGTTGCCCATCTTCTGCGCGGAATCAGCGATGATGTCCAGGTAACGTTTGCCGCGGTCATCCAATTGGGGCCCGGATTGCTTGACCAACATCTTGACAAATCCGTCAATATGCCTCAAGGGAGCGCGCAGGTCGTGCGAGACGGAATACGAAAACGCTTCCAATTCCTTGTTGGTTTCTTCCAGTTGCCGGGTGTGGCTTTGCAGGTCCGCGTTGAGCTTTTCGATTTTTTCGTGGGCCAGTTTTCGTTCGCTGATATCGCGGCCTGTGCCATAAATAACGTTTTGCGGAAGCGCCGCCCGCGCGCTCCAGGCAAACCAGCGCCATGTATTGTCTTTGCACAGCAGGCGGTTTTCAAAGTAGATCGTCTCACCGCCCTTTTTAAGTTTCTCGTCTTCCGCCTCAGTTGCCGCCCGGTCGTCGGGATGAACGAATTCCATGTAGGGCCGGGCCATCATTTCTTCGGTCGAAAATCCGAGGGTCCATTTCCATGCCGGGTTTAAGTTCTTGAAATAACCGTCAAATCCCAGGACACAAATCAGTTCGCGGGACAAATCAAAATAGCGGTCGCGTTCCTCCTGCACTTCTTCGGCGTGTCTTCGTTCCGTCAAATCGCGAGTGACTTTCACAAAGCCGAGCAGTTCCTCTTTTGGGTTTCTAATTCGGGCAATGGTGACGTGCGCCCAGAATCGCGAACCATCCTTTCGCACGCGCCAGCCAGTATCCTCCGCATGACCATTTTCCGCCGCCAGGGCCAGCAGATGTTGCGGTGTGCCGCTTTCAACGGCTTCTGGCGGATAAAATTTTGATACATGTTGTCCAATGATTTCATCCGCTGTGTAACCCTTGATTCGGTAGGCGCCTTCATTCCAACTGGCAACCCGGCCGTCCAGATCAAGGCGGATCACGGCATAGTCCCTGATTGCTGATATCATCAAACGGAAGCGCTCCTCATTTTGTTGAAGCGCGGTTTCAGCGTGGGACCGCCGCTTCAAATCGCGGCGGCTCAGAAAGACCGCCAAACCTCCGATAACGACGGCGAACGTGTTGCCGGAGATCACTGCCAATTCGGTGCGATTACCAGTGATTCGGGCTTGTTCGCGCCGTTGAACGAGGAGCTTTTGCTCGGTCCAATACATTTCCGCAGTCAAATACTGCACCGCCGCCAGGGCCAATTTGGTCTTTTGCATCGTCTCGGATGACCGCGCCTCCTGCAGGCCCGATTTTTGAAAAGCGGTGATGCGTTCGTCTCCAAGGGCAAGTAGTGCCCGGGATTGGGCGTCAAACTGGTTTAAGAAGTCTTGTTGCGTTGGATTGTCCGACGTGAGCTCTTTAAGTTGTTCAAGCTGATCGGGAAGTTTAGCTGCGGCTTCGGAGCGCGCTTTGAGAAATGTGGTGTCTGAGGTCAGAAGATAGCCGCGTTCCTCCGTATCCGTTTCGACGACGGTTGCCAACATGGCCTGCAATCGCGTGATTACCTCCTGCGAGTGCGTCACCCAATTCTGAGCGGTAATGAAGTCCTTGGTGGCGCGATAGGACAGCCAGCCCATGATTCCCAGCGCCAGCGCTGTGACTACAAATCCTGCCAATATTTTATTTTCAACCGGAATCTTCATCCCATGCCTTAATCTGACTGCTAAAAACCCTGTCCGCTCCACCAAAGATACCCGCCGCTCATTGAAAAATCAATCACGCCTCGGACTGTAAAGGCCTGTAAATACCGAATTTTCGAAGAACCCGCAGAGGTTTCTCTCACACGTCTGCCTCGGGGAACTTTTCGCGAATCTGTCTTCGCAATCGGGCCTCGTCGTCCGGTTGATAACGGCGGCGCGTGATTAGCCGCTGGACGGCGTCCAGTAATTCGAGCCAATCTTCCAGGGGTGGATTTGCGACCGGTTGCCAGACTTCGAACCGCTTTTCGCGATGGAAAAATCTCCATTCCCTGCCGACGTGCTGGGCGTAGACCTGCAATTTCGTCCCTTCGTCGTTAACCCGTTTCCAACTGATTTCAGCTTTCGGCATGGTATATAAAATGGATTGTTCGAGTTATCCGGCGATCCGGTTATCCATTTAAGTCAATGCTCGCGACAGCCATTGCGGCGATTCCCTCTTCGCGCCCGGCAAATCCGAGGTGTTCGTTCGTGGTTGCTTTCACGCCAACTTTGGCTTCGGGAATGCCCAGCGCGGCGGCGATGTTGCGTTTCATTTCTGCAATGTGAGGAAACAATTTGGGTGCCTGGGCGATAACCGTTGAATCCACATTCACGATGACCCCGCCGCGTTTGGAAACCTGTGCAGCTGCCTCCTGCAAAAATATTTTACTTGGCGCGTTCTTCCAGCGCGGATCGGTGTTGGGGAAAAAATGGCCGATATCGGTTTCGCCGATTGCGCCCAGGATGGCGTCGCAGATGGCGTGCATCAGGGCGTCGGCGTCAGAATGGCCATCAAGGCCCCTGGTGTGGGGAATTTCTACGCCACCCAGGACCAATTTTCGTCCGGCGACCAGCGCATGAACGTCGTAGCCAATGCCAACGTGAATCATGCCAAATTAAAAAGGAAAAACTAAAAAGGAAAAAGGAAAAACGACAAAGTCAATTTGCTGCCGGCCCATTCGCTGGTTCTTCCTCGTTGTTTTCCGCCGCACCGGCGGTCTTATCCGCGGGCGATTCTTCAGTGACTTTGGCGGCGCCGGCAAACAACGCGGTGAACAGCCCGCCGCTCAAGAGTGTGTTTCGGAAAAATTCCCATGATGGCGGGTAGCCGGGCATGCCGGTGAAGAGCGCATGGATCCATCCGGCGATGGATTTCGCATAGCCCGGGTCCTGCAGCCAGGACAACGTATTTGTGAGCAGGTAAAAAAGGAGCGCTCCCAAAACGCCGCCAAACAATAATTTCCACAGCGGTGCGGATTTTCCAATCCATTTGCCCATCCCTATGAGCCCGGCATAAATGGCGTAATTGACCAGCATCACCCAGTTCACGGCGCTGATATGGTAATAGAACACATTTAAACCAATGTCCGTGGCGGCGACGACCGCGAGCGGCAGCCACCATGCCATCGCGCCCCGAAAATAAACGCCCGCGCAGAACGCCAACGCATAAACCGCGCTGAAGTCCGGCGGGAACAGCTTCGGGATTCGCGACACGGCGAAGATGGCTATAAATATTATGGGCAGGATGAACCGATTCACGGTAGCATAATAATCTCGCGCAACCGCGCTGGAAAACATAAATATTCATCCGCGAATTCAATGCGCCAGGAATTTCGCGATAAACGCGAATTGCTGGCGCTTGAAAATTGAGGCCGATGAAATAGAGTATTGGTATGAGTATCGTTCTAAAAGATGTTCCCGAGGATCTTCGTGTTCGCCTGGAGCATTCGGCTTCCGCCAATCGCCGAACGGTTGATCAGGAAGCTGTATGGCGACTGGAACGCAGCTTTGAAGTTGATTCATCGCTTGATAGCCCCCGGCATCAGCAGTGGATTGACGAAGCACTTGCCAGCGGCCCTGCTGAACCGAAAACTCAGGCTGACTGGGATGGGCTCAGAAAACGAGTGTTGAAACAACGGAAATGAAATATATTGTCCGGCCAAGGGCATGGATAGATATTGAGGAAACCATGGTCTATCTTCGAGACCATGCTGACGAGGAGACGGCTAATCGGTTTTGCGAGCAGACACAGCAGACTTTCGAGTTCCTGGCGAAACAACCTGGAGTTGGGCGGCAGCGTTCAGAATTGAAGCCGCGGGGATTGCAAACCTGGCGCGTTAACGGTTTCGAGAAGTGGCTAATTTTTTACCGGCACGGTGGTTCTGAGGTGGAAATTTTTCGGGTGAAACATGCCATGATGGATTTGCCAAAGCTTTTTGGAAAAGAATGAGAGGCCTTGTTCGTGGCGAAAATTTGAGCGATTAGCAGATACCCCTTTTTCCTTTTTCCTTTTTCCTTTTAAATTAAGCTTGGGCTTGTGTTCGAGATTCCGAAATCCATGCGCGCGATTGTTTATCGCGGGGTCAACGATTTGCGCCTGGAAACGGTCCCTGTGCCGGAAATCGGCGAGGGCGAACTCCTGGTGAAAGTGGCAGTTTGTGGCGTCTGCCCAACGGATATCAAGAAAATCCATTACGGTCTTCAAACTCCTCCACGCATCTATGGCCATGAAACGGCCGGGACCATCGTCAAAATCGGCGGGAGCGGGAAAAGTCTCGCGGTCCGGTCGCCTTCGGCGCCGAAATTTGTCCTGAAGGTTGGCGATCGCGTGGCTCTCCACCATCATGTTCCCTGCATGGTCTGTCATTTTTGCCATCACCGCGCATTTGCCCAATGTCCGACGAATAAGCTCACTGGCATTACCGCCGGGTTCGAGCCTGCCGGAGGGGGATTCGCGGAGTATGTCCGCGTGATGCCGTTCGTCCTGCCCGGAGTGGTGAAAATTCCGACGCGAAATACTTTTGAAGAAGCGGCCATGTTTGAACCGCTCAATACCGTTCTCAAGGCGGTCAACCGCCTTAACGTGCTGCCCGGCGATCGGGTGCTCGTGGCCGGCCAGGGACCCATCGGTCTCATGTTCACAAAATTGCTGAAACTGCGCGGTGTCCAGGTGCTGGCTACGGACCTGTTGGAGTCGCGCCTTGCGCTCGCCCGGCGCTTCGGCGCTAAATGGGCGGTCAATGCAAAGGCCCAAGATGGCGGCGCGCTGGCGTTGCCTGAGAGTTTTTTCCCAAAACAAACGAGGGGCAGGGAAGCGTCGGTAAATCGTTCCGCTCCTTTCGATGCCGCGGTCATTGCCGTGCCATCGGACGCCGCGGTGCGGCAGGCCCTGCAAATGGTTCGCGGCGGCGGCCAAATCATGCTTTTTGCCCATACCAAACGGGCCGGGACCGGAACGGTACAAGCGGACGGCCATCCGACGTCCGGATTGTATTCGTTGGACCTCGCGTCAATTTGCGTGGACGAAAAAGATTTGATGGGCAGTTACGCCGCGGATTTTACGATTCAGAACGAAGTCGGTCGCCTCATCTTTTCGCGCGAATTTGACATGCGCAAATTGATTACCCACCGATTCCCGCTCGAACAAGCGGCTGAAGCGGTGGCCCTGGCAGCGCATCCCACCGAAGATTCGCTGAAGGTCGTGGTGACGGTTGGGGATGAAAAACGTGTTGTGTTTTGCGTCAGATAGTGGTCGCCAGTCCACACAGACCACAGTCGACTTGAAGAGCTTGCCGCACATATTTTTTGTGTAGGGAAGTAAACGTGTAAATGGGAGGGAGAAAGTATGCAAAAACCGTGTTTTTATTGAGTTATTTGAGGGATTTGACCTTTTGGGAGCAGTGTAAACGAGATGGCAAATTGAAATGGCGGAAAACGATTTTTTGGCGCACTCGCCGCGTGAGGGCACGCGGCCTACAAGTGCGGTTTTGCCACGACGATTGGAAACGGGGACTGGCGACGAGCCGTCGCCACCCCGTCTGGGTGTGTGAAGGTGTATTGAAGTTGAAAATCGTGTTACATTGTTACATCGTTGAGCCTTAACGGGTTACGGTGTTACACGATTTGTTACACGCTGTTACATTTCGCAGTGCCTTGAATATCAATGACTTGCAGTGTTACATTAACGTTATCGTTGCAGGCAAGGTATCAGATCGGATAACGAAGATGCAAAGACGCGAAGGTTTACACCGGCTGAGGTCAATCGGCTCGAAAATCGCAAATCTTCTTCTACGCGTCAGCAGGAGGCGGCTAACTCACCCCTTACGAATGGACTTGCCGCGAATTGATCAGAGCCCCGAAAGTTTTCGGGGCTGCTGCGCGAACAGGGGCAGGCGTGACGCTGCCAGGGTGAGGCTGTTGCACATTTTGGGCATAGGGAATGCAAAGAGGAAACAAAGACAGAAAGTGCGATTTTATTGGGGAATTGAGAGTTTTTTCATGCAGATGGGAAATGAGTCGATTGCGGCCAGTCAAAGGAACTTCACCGCAGACCGGCTAGAGCCGGGACACCGAGCGGCCAGGAACACGCAGCCGGGATGACCGCGCCACGCAAAGGGCATCACTACTTTCCGCTCGGATTTGGATTGCCACCCCCACCCATCTCTTTC
Source organism: Verrucomicrobiia bacterium (assembly GCA_036269115.1). Classification (GTDB taxonomy): domain Bacteria; phylum Verrucomicrobiota; class Verrucomicrobiia; order Limisphaerales; family UBA11358; genus UBA11358. The sequence continues at coordinate 12,237 of DATAST010000138.1, forward strand.
ATGGCGTCCGGATCATACTTGGTTTGGGGAAAAAGCGGGGCTATCGGGCTGTTTTGTTGGATTGCCTGCGCATGCTCGGCTGCTATGAGAGCTGCCTGATCGTCCGCAGAAAGTGTCGACTGGCTTGACGCGTTATTGGCGTTGTTCCCATTGTACGAACTGCCGCCATAGGCATTGTTGAATCCGGGGGATGTGTTGTTATTTGCGCCGGGGTTATAGCCGCCGCCATCTGGTCGTTGAATATTTCCCGGACCACCCATGCTCGGCCGATTGAAAAATCGGCCAAAGGGCCGGCGCCCGGGCTGGCCTGGAAATGTCGGAGCCGATGGCGCGGAACCGGTCGACGCCACACCCTCGGTTAGCCCAAGGTCCTGCTGGACCCCGTGGTTGATAAACGATACGACCATTTTATTCGTATCGATTCTGGCGACCTGGACCTCGTCCTGCATTTCACCTTCGGTAAAAATGTACGATTCATCGTGCGGCTGCCCGTGCTCGCGCACGACCCCGGCGACTTTGAAGAGGGCTTCGGCGGGGCCAAAAATCGTCATAATGCCCGTGAGCGTGATTTTCGGCGGCGGCGGACCCGGCGGCGCTTGCGCCTGCGGCGCGTCAGGCGGAATGGGATTCAGCCCAAAGACATTCCGCGTGACGATGGATTCGTAAGGATTGCCGGAGGCGGAGGGCGTGGCGGCAACAGCGGAGTCATTGTCGGGCGTTTTCGGATGGGTGTCCGTCGCAGTTGCGCCTTTGAACGGTTTCGGCGAAGTCACCTGCGGGGATTTCGCTGGCGGAACATTCGGTTGGGAAGCTCCCGGCCCCGGCCCCGGAAATTGAAAGCCCGGCGGAAGACTCTGCGAATGACGTTTCCTTAACATCATTAACCGATTCAGCGCGTTGGTGTTGATGTTCTGATGAAATGCATTTACGCCAGGCGTAGGCGTAGGCGTGCCAGGCGGGGTGGCCCCACGCGCAGTGACGCATAACACCACTCCGCCGACAATGCAGATGAATAGTCTTCCGACTGAGTTCATTAAATAAAGTATAGGGCTTATTTGCCTGAAATTCAAACACCGAAAGGGGTAATTAGTTGCGGTGTTTTATCCGCAGAATACGGTGCATGCGCACGGCCATCTCTCCCTTTCCATGAACTGTATGACATTCTCGATCACCTCCGCCTTCTTGCGGGGAGCCAGCCTACGCTCAGAAGCTATGGCGGCCATGGAGGGGGGAATAATCGTCAGACGGTTGGAAATGCTGGACGACAGGGGGTGAGGAATGACCCAACCGCGAAATAGTCAGAGCGGACGCACGTCCGCTACGCAATTTAGGTTCAGGGGTTCGATGCGAAAAATTTAGTTTGGGCAGAGGTGGCAGCGCCACCGGCATGCAGCTCTGCGCTACCATATTCGCCTTCGGCGGGGGATTGGCACCCGGAAGGAGTTCTTGCTCATGCAAATTTGTAACGCAGAGCTTGTAGATGCGAAAGATTTAGTTTGGGCAGAGCGGCAGCTCTGCCCTACCATATTCCTCATGTTTGTTTGCCTTGCCGCCGGACGCGGGACACGGATGCAGCCGCTGACGAATTATGTTCACAAGGCCATGATTCCATTTTTCGGCGTGCCGCTGCTGGCCTATGGCATTCTGGCTGTGCCGGTGGGGGCAGAAATCGTTATTGTCGTGAATTACTTAAAGGAACAAATCGCCGGCTACTTTGGCGATACCTACCGGGGCAGAAAAATCAGGTATTTCACCCAGACCGACCCAAAAGGGACAGGCGATGCGCTGTTTCAGTTTGGCGCAGCTTTTCGCCCGGCGCACCCGATTATTGTGTGGCAGGCGGACCAGATGATCTTCCCGGAGGAAATTGAAATTCTCTCGCGCACAGAGCCAAACGCTGGCATCTTTTCCGACACGCCACGTGGTTTGCTCGATCTTGGCTTTTGGAAACTTGAGCCGGCCACCCTGGCGCGCCTGAAAGACAGTTTTGACGGTTCGGAACACCGGGCCTTGCCAGTTTTGGAACGGGACGGCCTGAAACAAATTAAAATGCCCCGCGAAAAGCTCGAATTATCCTTCGACACATGGGAACAAATCGAACAGCAATGCAAACAGTTCAGGCACGCGTTTCCTACCGCATTCCATTAGTGGGCGGAACCACGGATTACCCGGACTATTACCGGGAATTCGGCGCGCAATCCATTTGTTGTCCGATTGACAAGTATTTATCCGTTTCCATCCGGAAGAACGGGCAGGGTGGTGTCGACATTCATAGCAAGGCCGATCTGCCCTGGGGAACGGGACTGGGCTCCAGTGGCGCGTATCATTCGGCGCTAGTCCTCGCGTTTGCAAAGCATCGCAAGCAAAAGCTAGAGCCGCTTGTGGTTGCCAAATTGGCTTATGAATTGGAAACGGGAATTGACCCCTATGCCACCGGACGTCAGGATTCGCTGGCGTGCCTGGTCAAGGGTGTCTCCGAATTTCGATATCATCGGGACGAATCTGTGAGCGTTCACCGTATTGCCATTCCTCCCGCCTGGCGCAAAAAGCTCTCCAATCGCCTGTTGCTGTTTGACAGCGGCGTCCGCCGGCGCGCGCGTGATTCCATTAAGGACATCCTTGCCCGGAAAAATAAATCGTTGCTCCACGAAATTGCGAAACTGCCTGGGCTATTGGTTCGGGCCTGGAATGACGGTGACTTGGATTTCGTTGGCACGGCGCTCAATCTCCAGGAGCAATATCGCAGCCAACTCTCTCCCACCTGCCGGAGTGCACGCACCGATAAGCTGCTGGAAACGGCCCGCAAATGTGGTGCGGGAGCCCGGTTAACTGGCGCAGGAATCGGATGCCTTCTTTGCTATTGTCCGGAGGCGCAGCAAGCTGAGTTGCGTCAAAAGCTCGGTCTGAGAGAAATTCCGTTCTCGATTTTATGGTGATAGCAGCTTGTTGCGGGTTTAACTTTCCTTCCTCATTTTCCAATACAATTTCCCCAGTTCCCAAAAAGCCTTGAAGATTACCTTGGTTTTGGGCCCGGCTTTGCCGGCGGCGCGGGGATAATGGTGGACGCCAACCTGTGTCATGGTGAATCCTTTGCGTTTGGCTCGAGCAAGGATTTCGCTGTTGAGCAGGGAACCTTTGCTTTCCATTTTGATGACGTCAAAAATCCTGCGTTTATACAATTTAAACGCGCCGTTCATATCCCGAATTTTCAGTCCGAATAAATTGCACATTAGCCAGGTCCACAGCCATGCGTTCGCCCGTCGGCGGATGTTCTCCTGGCGGTTAATTCGATAGCATGTCACGATGTCGTATTGTTTCATCAAAGGCAGGAGCGGCGGAAGCTCATTCAAATCAAACTGGCCATCGCCGTCCGTATAAAAAACCAGGCCTTTTGTCGCCGCGCGAAACCCCGATTGCAGCGCGGCGCCGTAGCCGGATTTGACGGGATGATGGACCACTTTTACGCGCGCATCCGAGGCGGCGATGGCATCCGCAATTTTGGGCGTTTCGTCCGTGCTGCCGTCGTCCACCAGGATGATTTCGTATTCGAGGCCCATGGTTTTCAGGACGGTGCTGGCCGATTCATAAACCTGGCGCACGTTTTCCTGTTCGTTGTGGAACGGGAAAAAAACGCTGATGGAATCGAGGTCGTTTGTTTCTGACATTGTCTTTGGATGGTAACAACAAAGGGGGAAAGACGCGAGGCACGGATTTTTATCCGCAGATTTCGCAGATTTACGCAGATTATTTAACCGCAAGAGAACACAAAGATCGCTGCCACTGGATGCGGGACCGATCTATTTGATTCTGCGGTCCTTGCACGTTTGTGGTTCTCAAAACGCCAGGATTCTTTACCGCGAAATACACCAAATACGCGAAATTTTACCTTCACGACAGGATAAACAAGATTTACGGGATGGAATTTCCCGGCAAGCTTCTCCTGACATTTTTGATCTTCGGTATCATTATCCTGTTTATCCTGTTCATCCTGTCTGAACGGAATGGGCGGAAGGGCACTTCCGCCCTACCATTGGCGGATCAGGGGCGGTTTTGCGTGGCGATTGTTTTGCCGCTGGCATACAAGTTTGCCGCCTGAGCATTTTTTTCGGCGATGTCCTTGCGGCCTGTCAGTTGAGCCAGTTCACGGGCGAGTTCGGCGGTGGCGACTGAGTTTGAAAAATCACCGGATTCCGCGTAGGCAGCAGCCAATGTTCCGATGATGACTGGCTGGCGGCCTTGAGTTAATCTCACTGCCTTGATTCCCAGTCGGACCGCTTCGGCGCCATTTCTTATGGATGGATCGTTGGCTGTGGTTAAAATCCATGCCAGATTGTTGAGTGCTTCGGCGTTATTCGGATCGCTATCAAGTGCCTGACGGTAGGTTTTCACAGCGTCGGCGGTTTTCCCCGCCTGCTGAAGCTGCTCCGCAAGCTCAATCTCCTTTTGTATCGCGGGTATCTCTGACGGAGGCGGTTCTATTTTCACGGACGAAGCTATCTTTGGGAACGCAGGCACTGCGCCGTTTTGGACTACTTCCCGTTCATTGGCCGGATGCGTATGGTATTTCACTGCGGACAACACTTTGGCAATAAAAAAGGATTGTTTCGAATCACCGATCACAAACGGCACCGGCCCATTGTCCGCGCCGTAAAATCCGGCCAGGCCGTACTCGTTAGCGCCGGAGAGATCCACCCATGTCGGCGGATTCAACAGGATAACTTCGTCCGCCCCGATGCTGCCGGCCGGGAGATTGATGGTACTGCCGCTAAGCCAGCTAACTGCCACAATATCGCCGGGCTCCAGAACAGAATTTTCGGCATCCACGGATTTACCGCCGAGACGCTGCAGATAGTATTGAAATCCGGCGTGACCTTCAATCCAGAGTTGATGGCCTTTGGTCACGTAGTCGGTGACAATTCTTGTTGCCAATGAACGGGTGGCATTTGCCGTTTGATAATCGGCGACAACGAGGCATAAGGCGACAAAGACGCCGAGGCAAACCGGCGCGGCGAGCGAGGCCGGGAGATTGGAATTTCCGTTCATCATTTTCAAACGTCGAACGGCCAGAATGGCGGCGGCCGGGACAGCGGGCAGGAAGCTGCGCGCGTTAATCGCCCAATTCAAGATGGCGGCAAAAATTAAAACACCGATGATCCAAAGAAATAGCGTCAGGGAGATGACGTCTCGTCGTTGCCACAAGTCAACCACGGCGATGAAAATCAGTTGCAATCCGGCGATAACCAGCAATGCGACTTCGAGCCGTAATTCCCAATGGTCCCACGCCGACGGGTCCATCCATGGATGGATGAGGCCGGGATTAAATAGCGCGAATGCGCCAAGTAAGCCCGCAAAAATAACAATTCCGGCAATTGAAGATATTTTTCGGGGCCACAGCCAGGGGCCTAGAAAGAAAATAGGCAATAATGAACCTCCGGCAAATGTGAGGCCAATCATTGCCTTTGCGGCTGCGCCGCCGGGAAATCCAAACCGGGATGATTGCGCGTAACGGCCGGCGGCGCCGAACAAGCCATGCCCGTAAAGTCTGGCGGTCAACAATTCATAGAGCACAATGACAATCAAGGGCACGACGATGGACAAAAGCCACCAGCCGGGTCTTTTTTTGTTTAGAACGCCCATCGCGGCAAGCAAAGGCAGCAACATCACGGCGCTATATTTTGTGAGAATTCCCAGGGCGGCCAGAAGTCCAGCAAGTGCGAACTGCCAGCGCCTTCCGGTCTCCAGCGCGCGCGCGAAAACCGCGACGGACCAAACCCAAAAGGCAAACATTGGAATGTCGCACATCAACGTGGTGCTCGACACCAGAAATGCTGGTGTGAAAATGGCAATCACGGTGGCTAACATCGGGTTTGAACACCACCTTTTGGCCAGAGTGTATGTTCCCGCTGCGGCTGCAAAGGCAACTCCGATGCAGGCGATATGGAGTGGAATTTCGTTCCAGCCAAATATTGCGGCGATGGCCGCCAGAAAGTAAGACATCAGCGGCGGGTTCCAATTCGCGACCCACATTGGAATGGTTGAAGACCACCAGTTTGTCTTGCCTCCAAAGAAGTCAAAAGGATGGGCCTGGATCCATTGTCCAGTCCAGACAAAGAGGGCATCGTCGGTTTGAATGGCCTTATTTGCGAATGGCGCCAAAGTCCCGATCAAAATGATTCCTAGAATAAGCAGAGGATGACGCGAGCACCAGGAGTCGTCTTGGGGTTCTTTAGGCTGGGCATTCATGAATGTTTGACCGTAATAAATCCGCTTCTATCGTGCAAGCGTGTAACCGCAAAGATTATTTAACCGCAAGAGAACACAAAGAACACAAAGATCGCTGCCACTGGATGCAGAACCGATCTATTTAATTCTGCGGTCCTTGCAGGTTTGTGGTTCTCAAAACGCCAGGATTCTTTACCGCGAAATACACCAAATACGCGAAATTTTACCTTCATGACAGGATGAACAAGATTTGCAGGATGGAATTACCAGGCAAGCCTCTTCTGCCATTTTTGATCTTCGGTATCTTTATCCTGTTTATCCTGTTCATCCTGTCCAAAAAACAAGGCACGGAGACGCGACGATTTAGGATCCGCGAATTAACGCGAATTAACGCGAATTTCTCAAAGAAGACGGCCAGTGAGGGCACCCGAGCCGACAGGGCGCATCTTGGCCCTGTCCTTGATTGGGATCGCGAGGCATCGATGCATCGGAACGCCGTCCCGCCGCGTGTAGCGGCGCAACGAATGTAGTGGTTCGTTGTATCGCGAGCTGTTCCGCGCGCTTTACGCGCGGTGACGGCGGTGGCAGCGCCACTTGCGAAGAGCGCCATCCCTACCGTCGGAAATTCGCGTAATTAGCGGATAGCATTTTAAAATTATCTCTTTAGAATCATCTACGATGACCTCCTCTGAGTCTCATTCCAAGACCAATGATTTGCCGGGCCATAGCGAAACGACGGCGGGTTTGCGTTCGATTTGCTGGTTGTTTCCCTTGCTTCTGGTGATCGTGACTTTTATTGCCTACATTCCGACCTGGCACGGGGGATTTGTCTGGAAGGACGACCAATTCATTCTTCACAACTCAAACATCAACTTCTTTCAGGGCCTGTATCGCATTTGGTTTAAAACGTCAGTCCAATACTATCCGCTCACCTATACGACTTTTTGGATAGAATACCATTTTTGGGGGATGAACCCTCTTGGGTATCATCTTGTGAACATTGGAATTCACGCCCTGAATGCCATCCTACTATGGGTCGTTTTGCTCCGCCTGAATATCCCCGGCGCCTGGCTCGCTACCGCCATTTTTGCCCTGCATCCGGTCAATGTCGAGTCCGTGGCCTGGATCGTCGAACGCAAAAACACACTCTCTGGTTTCTTTTTTCTGTGTTCAATTCTGGCCGGATTAAGATTTTGGTTGCCGGAGCTCTGGGGGAAAGGGGAATCATCGTCGTCCTCATCCTCATCGTCATCCTCAACCCCGATGGCTGCGGTGCAAACCGCTTCGCAGTCCGGAACCCAGGGTCTGGAGTCGGGACACCCTAAAGGGTGGACACCGAGCCACAGTCCATCCGCCTTCGCTCGGAAGCTACGGCGGACAGGCAGTCCGCAGTTGTCAGCCAATCCCACTATTGTCCATTCTTCATCCTCGATTCTGGACTTGCGATTCTGCTACTGGCTGTCCTTTGCCCTCTTCGTCTGCGCCTTGTTTAGCAAGACTACGACGATTCCTTTGCCTGCCGTTATCCTGCTGTTGGTTTGGTGGAAACGAAATCGAATCACCTGGCGTGGCGTCTATCTGTGCATCCCGTTCGTCGCGGCCGGCGTGGCCGTGGGCCTGATTACGCATCATGTCGAACATAACCTGGGTGCAGCCGGAAAGGAGTTTCAGTTTACCCTTGTGGACCGTGTTCTCCTGGCCGCCAGAAATTTTTGGTTTTATCTCGGGAAGGTTATTTGGCCACATCCGCTCGTGTTCGTGTATCCGCGCTGGAATGTTCGAACATCCTGGCCGCTGGCGTGGCTTTCCCTGTTCGCTTTTATTCCCACCCTGGGCGTTCTGTGGGTTGCGCGAAAAAGTTGGGGCCGGCCGGCGTTCATCGCATTTGCCTACTTCGGCGGCATGATGTTCCTCATGCTGGGATTTTTTAACATCTTTTTCTTCCGTTACTCATTCGTCAGCGATCACTTTGCTTATCTGGCCTGTATGGGGCCGATTGCGTTATTTGCGGCAGGGCTTACCCTGGCCATGTCTGGAGGACCAGGGACCGCAAGTAAGGCTCAAACCGGACTCGGAGTTCAGTCAGAGTCTCCTTACGTCGTCTCCTACGGATATTTCGCCATATCGGCCTGTATTCTGGCGGTTCTCGCCGCGCTGACTTGGAACCAGTCTTACGCATATGCGAGTGATGAGACGCTTTGGCGCGACACTATTGCCAAAAATCCAAATGCCTTTCTGGCCCGAAATAATCTCGGCGAAATTCTGCTTCAAAGGCGGCAACTGGACGGCGCTGTCGAGCAATTTCAAAAATCCATCGCTGTCCATCCTGATGCCGGCGTTTTGCATAACCTTGGCAATGCGCTGATGTCTCAAGGACGTATGGCGGCCGCATGGGCCGATTTTCAGCAGGAATTACATCTCGATACCAATTCCGCTTCTGCGTATGCCGATTTAGGAAACGCATGCCTCCAAAGTGGGCGACCGGCAACGGCACTGCAATATTTCCAAAAAGCGCTTCAATTATCCCCTGGCGACGCTGGCCTGTACTACAACCTCGGCAACGCTTATCTTCAAAACCGTCAACTGGACAGCGCCATTCAAGACTGGCAAAAGGCCGTTGAACTGGATCCCAGGTTCGCCCCCGCGCATAATAACCTGGGAAACGCGTACCATATAAAAGGTCAGCCTGCGTTGGCTATTCAGCATTGGAGAGATGCCTGGATGGCACAACCAAACCTTATTTCGGCTCAAGTTAGTCTTGCATGGGCGTGGGCAACATGCCCTGATCCGGCTTTGCGCCAGGGACCTGACGCTCTAGCCCTGGTCAAACAGGCCGACCAGTTGACGGGCGGGGCCAATCCGATGGTGTTAAGGGTCCTGGCTGCCGCGTTGGCTGAAAATGGCCAATACTCCGAAGCGGTCGCTGCCGCGCAACGGGCGTTGCAAGCCGCCGGAAGAAATGCGGCGCTGGTTTCTTCCCTGCAATCACAACTTGTGTACTATCGAAAAAATCAGCCGTTTCGGGACCAGACCCTTGCGCCCGGCGGCGCGGCGGCGTTGAAGCGTTGAAACGTTTGAAAATGCGTAGCATCCGATTTGAATCAGATCTAATTTTTGGGTTTGAACGGGCGAACGCGTGGGATTTAATTAGAGCGGACTCATGTCCGCTGCTACGCGAAATCAGGGGTGTAGCATCCGATGTGAATCGGATCTAATTTTCTTCCAAATTGGACGAGCAAATGCGTTCGGATTTAGTTAGAGCGCACTGACCCGCCTTCGCGCGAGGCTACGGTGGGCAGGCGTGACACTGCTACGCAAAGAGTGACTTTCGCTTGAAACTGCGTTGTGTGGGGTTAATCTCGTCATTATGGATTCAGAGCCAGGATCGACCCGCCCAGATTTCTACTCTGGCACTGGGACAAACCGAGCGTTCTTTCTGCCTCGTCTTGCGAGGGAATTTTACCGGGGCGATGCAGTCGTTCACTGGACAATGTCTATTGCCAGGCGCGGAACTGGCTGGCTCAATGACGGCTTTCACGCACAGTTTCGCGAATTCATGCTTCACGCTGCTGCCCGCGAAGGACTGTTTTGTCCGACATATTGTCTTATGCCGGATCATATCCATCTGCTCTGGATGGGGCTGCGCCGCGATTCTGACCAACGCAACGGCATGAAGTTTTTTCGGGAACACGTCGGACGGCTACTGCGTCCAAATCGTTTTCAGCACCAGGCCTATGATCATGTTCTCCGCGAGGATGAGCGTAAGCGCAATGCATTTGCCAAAATCTGCTTTTATATATTGGCAAATCCGGTCCGTGCCGGCCTGGTTGGAGAAAACGAAACGTGGCGGTTTTGCGGCGCGGTTATCCCGGGTTATCCAGCGCTCCATCCGAAGGAGGAAAATTTTTGGCCGCTGTTTTGGAAATTATATGTTGCATCGAGGTCTGTCGAAGCCGGGCAACGCAAGCTGCCGCCGCGTTATTTGCCGTAGCGGCAACCGAAAAGAGCGGCGTAGCATCCGATGTGAATCGGATCAAATTTTTTTCCAATTTGGACGGGCGAACGCGGACGGACTCAATTAGAGCGCACTGACGTGACGCTCTTAAGAAACTCAGGTTGGAAGTGATTGGAGTGGAACGAGTTGGAATCCCATTGCGGCGGCAGCTTTCTTGAGGCCGCGTTGCCGTTGCTCCTGGTGTTTGCGTTCGTAATCGGCCATGCCTTGGCGTACGTAAGCTTCGCCGTGTTTGACCAGGCGATAGATCAGGCGGGCCAGCTTGTGCGCGGTGGCTGTGACGGCTTCGGCGTTTCCCAAGCGGGCCTTCATGCGCCGGTAAAAGGCACCCAAGGCGCTTTGGCTTCGCTCCAAACTGGTGGCCGCCAGACGCAGTGCGTCGGAAACCCGGTTGATGACTTTGCGCGTATGACTGCTCAGGACTTTGCCGCCGCTGATCCGGTTATCCGGACAGAGGCCCAGCCAGGAGGCAAAGTGTTTTTCGGAAGGGAATCGGCTCAGGTCCGGTCCGACCTCTGTCAAGAATACCAGCCCGGTCATGATCCCGATTCCCTCGATGGCGGTTAGATCGACGCCCAACCTCCGGTAAAGTTCTTCCCGCAAGTCCTTTCCCAGCATTTTGTCTTTGGCGGCGGGGCGGCCTTCTTTGCGTGGAGGCAGCGGCTTTGCGGCCAATTCAACTTTTTCGGGCAATTTGGCCGTTTCCACCAAAATCTCCTGGTCACAGGCGCGAATTTTTTCCTCGTAGGTGTGATAGAGTTCGAAGGCCGATTTCAAAACAAACAGATGCTCCTGGCGATAGTTTCCTTCCAGCGCTTTTTTCACTGCATGGGGCGTGGCGCGAACCCGTCGGTCCAGCAAGGCCACCAACTTGTCTGGATCCCGTTCGCCCTCCAAGATGGCCTGCAGAATGGCCAAGCCGCTGGTTCCGGTGATATCACTGAGCACTTGGGCCAGTTGCACGTTCATCTCTTGGAGCGCCTTTTGCATGTGCTGACACTGCGTGCTGCGAGCGCCGACCAACTCATCACGGTAGCGTAGATAACTGCGCAACTGACAATACGGATCGGCCGGACGAAAGGACGCCTGGAGCAGGCCGTAGGAATGCAGCCGTTGAATCCATTGGCAATCCTTGCAATCGCTCTTGCGACCAGCAACATTTTTGGTCTGCCGTGAGTTGACCAGCACCACCTGGAAACCGCGCGCCTCCAAGATCTGAAAACAGGGAACCCAATAGACTCCTGTCGCCTCCATGGCCACGGTCGTAATGCCGCATTGTTCAAACCAATCGGCCAAGGTGTTGAGATCGGCGGTGAAGGTTCCAAAGGCGCGAATGCTCTTCCGATCACCATTGGCAGGCACACACGCCCAATGCTCTTTGGAACCAATGTCAATGCCAGCGGCGTTGGGGCTGATCAATTCCCAGCCGTCATTAACAGATATTTTTTTCTTTGTTTTTTTCGAATTTGCAGCTTTTCTTTTCATTGTTGATAGACTGTTTGAGTCTGGTGGCAGCCCAAGAATGGAATAAAGGTCTGTAATCTCTTAAACAGGATAGAGGCGCAGGTTCAGAGCCTGCGCCTCTTCACTAATGGACCAGCCAGAAGTCTTGGAACCATGCTGCTACACGGGCACTAAGCACCATTGCGCCGCCGGCCATAGCTCGCTGCCAACCCGACGCTGGCAAAGGTACAGCGTCCACCACGCTTAGAAAAGTTTCTTGCATGGGACAACTCCTATAAGGAGTGCCGGCTGCTACGCAAAAGAATGGCGTAGCATCCGATGTGAATCGGATCTGACTTTTCGATTTGGGGAGGGTCTGGTTGCGGGAGATTTAGTTAGAGCGCGCTTACGCGGCGCTGCTACGCGAAATGAGAGGCGTAGCATCCGATATCAATCGGATCTAATTTTTGGGTTTGAACGGGCGAACGCGTGGGATTTAATTAGAGCGGACTCATGTCCTCTGCTACGCGAAATGATGGCGTAGCATCCGATATGAATCGGATCTGATTTTTTCGGTTTGGATGGGCAAAGGCGTTTGATTTAGTCGGAGCGCGCTCACCCGCCTCCGTCTGACTACGGCGCGGCAAGCGTCGTCTCCTACGGTTAAAATGAAGAAATCTTGCGTGTCATTGGCGTAATTGGTGATTAAACTGTTTTTCGTGTTATGACCCCAAAAGATCAAAGGCCGGCGTTTAAAGTTTTGATCTGTCTGGCACTCGCCGGTATCACATTTGCCGCGTTTGCCGGCGTCGCTCATTGCTCGTTTATCACTTTGGATGATCGGGTATATGTCGTCGCCAATCCGCCTGTCGTGCACGGCTTTTCATGGAGTTCTGTGAAATGGGCGCTTCAGACCTTTCATGGCGGTTATTGGATTCCGATTACCTGGTTTTCACACATGTTGGATTGCCAGCTCTACGGCATCAATCCCGCCGGTCACCATGTTACCAATCTCATTTTTCACATTGCGAATACAGTCCTGCTCTTTCTTCTGCTACAAAAATTGACGGCCAGGCTTTGGCCCTCTGCTTTTGTGGCCCTGCTATTTGGAATTCATCCGATGCACGTAGAGTCAGTCGCGTGGGTTGCGGAACGCAAAGACGTCCTCAGCGCATTCTTTTTCTTCCTTACCCTGCTGGCTTACGCCCATTACGCCCGGAGCTCCGCCGGAGAAGATGGAAGATCGAAGATGGGAGATGGAACTCCAGAGCCGGCAGTCCGTCCCCCTTCCTCTATCCTCCACCATCCATCCTGGATGTTCTTTTACTGCCTCTCCCTCGTCTTTTTCGTGCTTGGTCTGATGTCCAAAACGATGATTGTGACATTGCCATTCGTGCTCATGTTGCTCGACTTTTGGCCTCTCAAACGCTTTAGCCATTCCGCAATCCGCATTCGGCAATCCGCAATGGAGAAGCTCCCTTTCTTCGTCCTGGCCGCCATTTTCAGCTACGTCACCGTTCTCGCGGGGCGACTCGTCGGCGCGGTCAAACCGACCGCCGAGTATTCTTTGGCCGATCGTTTCGGCCATGTCCCGGTTTCCTATTGTTGGTATGTGCTCAAATTATTCTGGCCGACAAATCTTTCTGTTTTTTACGCCTGGCATAAGGGCACAGATTCGAGTTTTGACATCGCGGGCGCCGTATTGCTGCTTTTGGCCGTCACAGTTTGTGCGATTGCGTTTATCCGTAAATATCCGTACTTCCTGTTTGGCTGGCTTTGGTTTTTAGGCATGTTGGTTCCGGTCATCGGCCTTGTTAAGGCCGGAGACCAGGCGTATGCGGACCGGTTTGTTTATCTGCCTTATATTGGTCTTTTCATCGTCATTGCCTGGGGCGTGCCGGATCTGGTTTATGCGCTGGGTCTCAACCGAGTCCCGACCGTGAAGGCGTCTGCCAATCCGCATTCCGCAATCCGCATTCCGCAATATTTACTCTGGTCTGCCGCTGCCGCCGTGGCCATTGCCTGTTTCGCGCGGACCGTTTGCGAAGTTGGCTACTGGAAAGATGGGGACACACTCTTTCATCGCAGCCTTAAGGAGGATCCTAAAAACGGAATGGCTTGGGCTGTCCTTGGCTCCGAATATGAAATCCAGGGTGAGAATGACAAAGCACTTGATTGCATAAGACGTTCTCTGGAACTGGATAATCAATTTAATCTTGCGTGGGAATATCTTGGCTATTTGCTTGCCCGAAAGAAGGATTATGCAGGGGCCGAAAAAGCGTACCAGACCGGCTTGTCCCTGATGTGGTACAAAGGAGACCGAATAGATACCTACAATCGCCTCGGTGATGCGTTGGCTTTGGACGCCAAATATGCTGAAGCCGCTGCCGCCTACCAGAGCTCTCTTTCTCTTGAAGCCAGCCAGCCGGAAATTCAAACCAAGCTCGGGCAAGCCTTTATGAAGAATAACGAGCCCGATAAAGCTGCGCCTGTTTTTGCGGCCGCAATTGATCTGCAACCCGACGATGCCGATGCCTATGTCGGCCTCGGCATGATTTCCCAATCTTCCGGGTTTGACTCCGAAGCAGTGTCTGAATACGGCAAGGCGCTTCAGGCGGACCCGAATTCTCTCATTGCCCTAAACAATCTCGCCTGGCTCCTGGCTACTGATTCGGATCCTGCGCTTCGCAACGGCCCTGAGGCTGTCTCCCTGGCCGAGCATGCCTGTCAATTAACCCATTACGATAAGGCATTTTTAATTGGCACACTCGCCGCTGCTTATGCCGAAGCCGGACGTTTCGATGATGCCGTCGCTGCCGCGCAAAAGGCCCACGACGGCGCGCTTGCTAATGGTGAAAGAGATCTCGCCGAACGCAATTCCCAACTCCTGCAGATCTACAAATCGCACAAGGCTTATCATGCAGAGGCTAAAAAACCGACCAGTTAGGAGATCCTGTTTAATCCGAATATGGCCCAGATTTTCATCATGAGCTTGAAACTTGACCTTTTTTCTGTCATATCAATCCGTCTTTAAGAGATGAAAAAAGCGTTTTTGCTCCTGGTGTCGCTGCTCATAATCGCCATCGCCGTCTTGATTTGGCTCAAGGTTTCAAATTCGAGAAAAGCCGTGGCGCTGCCCCCGGCCAATACGATTGTCAGAATCTATTATGCGGGCGCCGCGAATCTCGCGGCCGACACCAATTCCATCGCGTTTACAAATATATTTTGCAGCTCACAGGCGCGTGGCCTGGAAAGCCAGACATTTGACAAATTATCACGCGCGCCCGGTACATGGTTCAAAGCCAAACTGCCTCCCAACACACCGGACGGCTCAGCGCAGTTGCGTCCGCTTTTAGACGATTTTTTAACGTCCGAATGGGTCCTTGAAATGCGCGATGCCACGTCGTCACCCGAATATTCCCTGGCGATTCAATTGAACGACGCGCGCGCCCAGCTATGGGAAACCAATCTGCGGACCCTGCTCGAAACCTGGACCGGGATCAAGGCAACGAATGTCGCGGGCGGTTGGGACTTGAAAAAGGACATGCCGCCGAATATGTTTCGTCTGGTTCGCACGACTAACTGGCTGGTCATTGGTTGCGGGCAGGATGAACTGCCGTTGAGCGATGCCTGGGTTAGCCGGGAGCAGAGCCGCGCGCGTGAGCAAGCGCAATCGAACAGCCCGGAAGACCACTCCCTCACGGTCGGGGCTCTGTCGGGCGACACAAACTGGGTCAGTGCAAAAGTAGATTGGCCGCGGCTGGCACAAATATTTCCCGTCTTTGCCAAATTCGATTTACCCGTTATGCAGATGCAGGTTGTTGGGCGGAACGGGCTTCTGCTTACCAGTGGTACATTTGACCTATCGCAGCCGCTGGCGGGTCTGACAGACTGGGAAATTCCGACAAATCTGATTCGCCAGCCAATTACGAGCTTCACCGGCGTTCGCTGGTTTGCGCCATGGCTGGAAAGGCAATCATGGGCAAATTGGCTGAAGTTTTCACCAGTACCGGACCAGGCGTTTATCTGGTCGCTCGGGTCGTCTCCCTTCCAGACCTATGTTGCTATTCCCGTGACGAATAGCACTGCTGAATTGGCGCAATTGGACCAGAATCTTACGACCAATACGAATTGGGAAACTCATTTAACCACGCATTTTGCTTTGGTCAGAACGAATAACCGGATATTTTTGCGAAACGTTCCACTAATGACTCCGGAAATCCGGGCGTTAAAGGAACCGTCTGGCGATTTTCTCCTGGCTGATCTTTTCGCAAATCCGCCGTTTGGCAAGGGACCCACCGACTTGTTTCAAGCGGCCGGTCGCACCAACCTATTATTTTACCATTGGGAAGTTACGTCGGAACGGCTGAAGGAGCTGGTGGAACCGACGCAATTGACTTTGATGCTGACACGGCATAGGGAATCAGACCCGAACGCAGCCGCCGGCCAATGGCTTGCTCACATCGGTCCTTCGTTGGGCAATAGCGTCACCGAAGTAACGCAGACTGGGCCAGAGGAACTTCAGTTTAGGAGATCCGCGCTGGCTGGATTGACCGCATTCGAGCTTCTCGCCCTGGCGAATTGGTTGGAATCGCCAAATTTCCCGGGTTGGGACTTGAGTTTGCCAGCCCGACGTTTTCCGCCGTATCATACGCCAAAGACTTTAAATCCCTCCGCAGTTCGGCATCCAACGCCGACACCGCATCCTCCCGCACTTCCCAGTTCTACACATTGATGAATGTGCAGCCGCGTTAACCATGAAGCCTTGAATAATCCTGCTTGGCTGCTGGCGGCGGTGTCGAACCTTCGAATGTGGGACGGCAAAACGGCGATGGCTTTGGCAACGCGAGCTTGTGAAATAACTGGTTTTATGGGGACCCATGCGGCTGCCTGTGCCGAAGCCGACCGTTTTGACGATGCGATCACTAACGCACAAAGGCCCCGTGCTGTTGCCTTAAGCTTGGGGCAAGCCCAAATCGCGGCGCGGGACGAACAATTGCTTGAATTATATCAAGCGGGCAAGCCTTTCCATGAGGCCGGTGACGTAAATTGAGAAGCCACATTAGCCGCCTTTGCCCCAATATTTGACAAAAAACGCGGCTTATGCCGGAAGTTTGTCCCAATTCTGGAAAACTTTTACTTTTACCTTTGGACTTTCTTTGACTTTTGCGGCAAATTTGTGGGTAAATGCTTGAATGGCAATGCTTTTACTGGGGTTCGAAACGTTCAAAAAAAATTCAAAAAAAGCATTGACTGGTACTAGCGTTTCTGCGACATTAACCGCACACACGGAATAATAAACCGTAAAACACAACAGAAAAAATGAGAACTAAAACACTACTGATGACTGCGGCCGCGCTTGCAGCAGGCGTCATTTCATCCCAGGCGCAAGGTACCGTTTACTCGCAAAACGTCGTTGGCTACGCTAATGTCACTATCCCTGCTAATTCCTTTTCGCTGGTTGCGAATCAATTGGATTTGGGGCAGGGCAGTAATGCCGTCAACAATGTCCTTACGACTGGCTTTTTAGGCGCTGGCTCAGGTGCCGCGCAGAGCGTCTTGGATATTTGGAATGGTGCTACGTTTAGCTCGTTCTTTTATTACAATTCCAGCGACGTAGCTGGCAGTGGTTTGCCTCCTGGTTGGTATGATGCCAGTGGAAATCCCTGTACCAATAACTTCGGCCCGAGTGTTGCTGCGTTCGTAGATAACCCGGGTTCTAGCTCGATCACAACTACGCTTACCGGTCAGGTGGACCAAGGGACCAATTCGTGGACAACTGTTAAAACTGGTTTGAATTTTTATTCTGAGCCAGTGCCTCTTGCTGGGACACCTCTCGACAGCACAAATGTCAATTTCCCTGCCACTGGTCCCGATGTTGGCCCTGGTGGAGAACAGGATACTTACCAAGCTTGGACTGGAAGTGGATATGGTGCCACACTCTTCTACTATGACGCAACCACGGCTGGCGGCTTCGGTTTGCCGGCTGGCTGGTATGACGCCTCTGGAAACTATCAAGACACGAATGCTGTAGTCTGGCCTAACGTTGGCTCGGGTTTCCTCGTGCAGCACGTTGGTGCAAACTCAAACTGGGTTTCGACCTTCCAAGTTCAATAATCAAATCGAAAATTTAAACAACTAACAAAAAACAACAACACCATGAAAAAACAAATCGCAATACTCGCAGCAATATTCGTGGCCGGTGGCCTGAGTGCTTTCGGTCAGGGCTATGTTAACTTCACAACTGGTGGCGGCTTCGTCTATGACGAGTTCACCACCCCTGGCAGCGACGTGGCGTCTAGCGCCACTGTCGATGTAACGTTCTTGTGGGCGACAACTGGGGCGACAGATCTTTTCGGGACAGGTGTCGCGACGACCGGATCAAATAGCGGTGCGACTGGTTTTGGCGAGCTCTCAACAATGTTATCCAGCGGCTGGAGTATAGCCTACAATGTTGGCGGTGCTTCACCCGTCGAGGCGCAGGTGCTAACATCAAGCAGTGGCCTTGCGAAGGGCGGAATTAACTATAGCAGCAGCTTCGCCCTAGGCACCTCAACCGGAGCTGACTCGACGGCTGGTGGCACATACCAGTTTGTGGTTGTCGGTTGGAACGCTGCGGCTGGGTCGACTCTTGAAGCCGCGATGGCTGATGCCAGCGCCTTCGGCTGGTCCTCGTCGTTCCAGTATGCAAGCGGAGCTTCCTCCTCGTCACCAGTTTCGGCGCTCAGCAGCTCAGGTTTGAGCAAATTTGGTGTGGCTCCGGTTCCGGAACCCACGACCCTCGCGTTGGCTGGTTTGGGCGGGCTCTCGATGCTCTTCCTCCGCCGCCGCAAGGCCTAATTAATTCTGAACGGCGAGATTGCTGTTCATAGAGTTGTCATTTCCCCCGCTCCGAAAGGAGCGGGGTTTTTTGCTTTTATTTTTATCTCCGTAGGAGACGAGGTGACGAGACTCTGATTAAACCAGAAAACAAAGGACTTTCAATTCACGAAAACAGCCAGAGTCTCCTAACGTCGTCTCCTACGGGAAAAAGAAAATGTAGGTGGCGAGAAGTCGCAAGTGGCGCTGCCATCGAGACCCTGACTAAAGCAGGAAACAAAGGACTTTCAATCCACGAAAACAGTCAGAGTCTCGTGACCTCGTCTCCTACGGGGAAAAGAAAAGAAAGAAGGTGGAAAATTGAAATGGACGAGGTTGTCGGCGTCCAAATATGATCCGTATATGAACGGCGTCTCACGCGCGTATTTTCTGCCAAGGCTATCCCCGGAATTTTATCAGGGCGACAGCGTTGTTCATTGGACTTTAACGGTTTTTGACCGCGGCACTGGCTGGCTCTCCGAAACGTTTCATGCGCAATTTCGTGAGCTCATGCTTCACGTCGCCGCGCGCGAGAATTTATTTTGTCCGGCCTATTGTCTGATGCCGGACCATATGCATTTACTCTGGATGGGTTTGCGCCCCGATTCAGATCAAAGAAATGGAATGTCATTTTTGCGAACCCATCTCAAACAATATTTGGCACCGTTTAAACTCCAGCCGCAGGCCCATGACCATGTATTGCGGGAGGAGGAACGCAAACGCAATGCGTTTGCGAAGGTGTGTTTTTATATCCTGGCAAATCCGGTGCGTGGCGGCCTCGTAGAAGAAAAAGGGAAGTGGCAGTTTTGTGGGGCGATTATTCCGGGCTATCCGGCGATGCATCCGCTGGATGAAAATTTTTGGCCGACGTTCTGGAAATTGTATTTTACGTCACGCTCGCCAGAGGTCGGCCGACGGAAATTGCCGCCGCGCTACATGATGTAGGAGACGACGTAAGGAGACTCGGACTAAATCGGGAACCATGGGGATGCTCAATTTGCGGAAAAGTCAAAGTCTCCTGACGTCGTCTCCTACGAGAAAAAAGGAAATCACAGAAATAATCAGAGTCTCGTGACCTCGTCTCCTACGATATTATCAAATTTTTCTCGTGCGTTTGCTTGCGTTCGTGTTAAAAAATCACATGCGAACTATAATTGCCGCGGTTGCGTTCACGCTGTTTACCTTCTCCCTGCGGCTTTCAGCCCAGGTATTTAACACCAACAAACTCGCGGCCATGGACCAGGCCATTGAAACGGCCATTGCCTCACACAAATGCCCCGGCGGCGTGCTCTGGCTGGAGCACGACGGCACGGTGTATGAAAAAGCATACGGGAAACGTTCGCTGGTGCCTGATGTCGAGCCGATGACTGAGGACACGATCTTCGATATGGCATCGCTTACGAAAGTCGAGGCGACGACGCCGTCCGTCATGCTCCTCATCCAGCGCGGCCAGGTGCAGTTGGACGCGCCGGTCTGCACGTACATTCCTGAATTTACCGGCGGCGGCAAGGAGCACGTGACCGTGCGCGAATTGCTCACGCACACCTCCGGCCTGCCTCCGGACATCGAGACCTCGACCGATTGGCATGGCTGGCAGACGGGCATTAAAAAAGCCTGTGCCATCGAATTGGACGCGCCTCCCGGCACGCTCTACAAATATAGCGACATCAATTTTATTCTCCTGGGCGAGATCGTGCGGCGCGTGAGCAAATCGCCGTTGAATGTTTTCGTGCAAAAGGAAATCTATGGTCCGCTCAAAATGACGGATACGGGTTATCTGCCGCCCAAATCAAAGCTCTCGCGCATCGCCCCCACGGAAGTGGTGAATGGCAAGCCCTGGCACGGAGTGGTCCATGATCCCACGTCGCGGTACATGGGCGGCGTGGCGGGTCATGCGGGATTGTTTTCCACGGCCCACGACCTGGCGCGTTACGCGCGTATGATGTTGAACATGGGCGAGCTGGACGGCGTGCGCGTTTTCACGCCCGAGACGGTCAAGCTCATGACCAGCCCGCAATGTCCGCCGGCGGTGGACGTGGTTCATGGGCTGGGCTGGGACATCGATTCGCCCTACGCCGGCCCGCGCGGCCGGCTTTTCCCGATCGGTTCCTACGGCCATACCGGCTGGACCGGGACGTCGGTGTGGATAGATCCGTACTCGAAAACGTTTGTGATTTTTCTTTCCAATCGTAATCACCCTACCGAAGCCGGCAATGTGATTGGATTGCGCCGGCAACTGGGCACACTCGCGGCCGAGGCGGTGAATGGGGTTGATTGGACGAATGCGGTGATTAAGAACTAATAATTCAAAAAACACTTGCGCTTCTTAACTTAAGCAGTATGTTCGATTTTTTGAGGGGCCATGAAGACGTGGAGAAATATCCGCTGCAATAACTTTTCAAGTAAACCTGAAGAGATCCCCCGCGACGCCGCGTTTACCTTAATTGAGTTATTGGTGGTCATAGCGATCATCGCCATCATCGCGTCGCTGCTCCTGCCCGTGTTGTCGCAAAGCAAGGAAACGGCCCTGGGCGTGGCCTGCTTAAACAATACCAAACAACTGGGCGTGGCTACAGAGGCTTATTGCGATGAAAATCATGATTATTTTCCGCAAGTGACGCCCTGGTGGACGGTGGGGCCGTACCCAAACAAATACGGCATTCCTTGCGGAGGCGAATGGTTCCGAACCGACAATGTCACGCCTAACACCATTGCGCCCCTGCTTGCTCCCTACACCAAGAATGACGAGATCTGGGTTTGTCCCAAGCGTCAGCGTGGCGGTTCCTATATTACGCCGGGCAACAAGCTTGTGTCAGGCCAGGACCCGATGGTAACAGGCTTTCTTTCCTACGGATTCAATGAGATTGGCGTTTATGGCGGACCTGATTTAAGCACGGGTAACATGACCGGAAATACTCAGAAGTTTAAAGGGGCCAATTGCCGGCATCCCTCGGAAATTGTCAGCATGTGCGATGTCAGCGGATCGAACGACCCTTCCAAAGTCAATGGCTATGCCGATGCCTGCTGGCTGGATACGATTTGGGCGGGACAATCGGGCATATTATTCGAAGCCAATGGCGCGCCGCCAAACAACGGTTTTAATTGCCGTGTTCAGACTGCCTACGCCAAGCATCATAATCGCCTGAGCTTTGTTTATGTGGATGGCCACGCGGCGGATTCCTATCCCAGCCGGATTACCTGGGGCCAGTTCTGGGGAATATTCGATCCAAGCGTCGCGCTTAAAACTCAGGGTGGCGGAACGTACAAAGAGTACACGCCCATCAGCAACCCGAAATATGATTCACAGGAATGGTCGGGGCTGCCCGAGTGAGTTTCGGTGAGAACGGACCGCCGGTGTGGAAAGAGGCTTTAGTACTATGAACCGGCAATACCCCTTTGAAAGTTCAACGCCGCCCGAAAGCGGCGTCGCGCTTTGCTTGCCGCCGCTCTCCAGGACGCAAGCGCAATAGTAAAGGTTCATGGCTCCGATGCGCGTCTCCCCGCCGTGTGGGGGCACACGGCCTACAACGTGTGCCCTCACACGGCGTTTGCATCGCGGTCCTGCACAAAATTGCGCAAAATGGCGTAAAACGCTGCATATAAACGGCCACAATGTCAGAAAAATAGCAGAATCTTGCGAGTAAAATTAGTATTACTAATTAAAAAACGATGGCACTGTAAGCGTGTCTTTAATCTTGGCAGTGTCCTGCTTTTTTTATTGCCATGGTGCAGGTTTTATTATTAAATGTTGCTTTCAGAGGCGCTATGCCGCTGGAGTGAAGTTCTTACAACAACTACTACAGGAGCTTGTTTCAAATGAAGAATCATTGTCGTTGGCTATTATCATGTTTCGCCATTGCATTATTTACCTTAACTGTTCAGAGGGTTAAGGCGACACCGTACGCCTGCGAGGTGACGAATGTAGCTGGAACCATTCAATTTTACCTGGGCGAGGCCGCCGATGATGTTACGGTCATTTTTGACAACGGCGCGGTCACGAATGATCTGGGTGCATCGTTGGCGGGAGCAAATTCGTTCGCGCTGGGCGTACACACTAATTATGCGATTGTCGTCAAAAAAATTGGCAGTGGTGTTGTGAGTCAGATCAGTGTGGACGCCACCAACAACAGCTTTTTGGGGCCTCGCGGCATTGCGGTGAACCGAAACCCCGGCAGCAGTTACTTTGGCCGAATCTATGTTGCTAACGCGAATCCTGGCACCGGTCCCGCGCCTGGCCAGGCTTCGGGAAGGGGAATTTATGTTTTGAATGCGGACACATCAGATTGCCTTGGTTTTGGTAGCGCAGCCCAGACCCCGCCTGGCATGACTCCGGGCGGGAGCACAACCTATGGACTGTTTAAGTGTTTTGTCGGAACCGATAATACCCTCTATGTAGGCAATGCCGACACGATTACCTTTTCGGTTAATCCTCCAGGCAATGCGGCTGTGTGGGCAGTGGACCCGAATCTGACGACAGCTCTTCCACTTGTGCAGACCAATGCCATCCTCGGAACCGGCGTTTCGATGGTGAGCACTCCGTTTGCGACTGGGTCGCTGGCGCAGGGGAATTTGGTAATTTACTGTAATCTTTGGGGCTTTAGCACCAACGGTTCGTACGTTGATCTTTTCAATTTTAATATTGATGGCGGGCCGGTGCCGTATCTCCAGCTTCCGGCGACCAACACCGATTTCGGCGGTCTGGCGAACAATAATGTTAATGGCGTGGCCGGTGATACGTACATCGCTCCGGATGGAAAATTCTTTCTGTCTCAGGACCGGGGCTCG
This sequence comes from Verrucomicrobiia bacterium, assembly GCA_036269115.1. Lineage (GTDB taxonomy): Bacteria > Verrucomicrobiota > Verrucomicrobiia > Limisphaerales > UBA11358 > UBA11358. The sequence goes on from DATAST010000138.1 coordinate 35,560, forward strand.
GCAATTGGCGCCGGCGATGTGAGTCTCTGGGTGTATGCGCCCGATGGCCAAACGTACTTGTGGGATTCAATGAGCGCCAATGGCGGAGTCGATCCGTTTTCCGGTACCTGGGGTCACGCAGTTTCGCCGGACGATAAGTATGTGGTCTGTGTCAACGGCAATGGTAATTTTGAATGGGCGGCACTGACAAATGGCATTCCGGACATTTCAACAGTGCGAACAAATGCGACGGGGTTGGGCGGCACGTCCAGGGCCATTGCTTTCGATGCCGCGGACAATGTTTATGTTGCCGGCGCGGGGATAAGCCGGGTGCGCGTTTATTCACTGGGTTTGACCGCCACGTGTATCACGTACAATGATATGACTGGTACGAATGGTACGTTTAGCCTTGCTCCACTGGCGACTGCAATTAACGTGACGACAACCAATTCCGTGATTTCACAGTCAACTACCTATGGCAACAATACCAATAGCTCATTCACCATTACCCGCACTGGGGATCTGACTGGCAATTTGACTATTCCCATCAGCCTTAGCGGAACGGCACTGGGCGGAAGCGGTTATCCCGCGTCCATCACAGCTGGTTCCACAGGAGCCAGCGTGGTTCTCGTTCCCGGAGAAGCTTCGACAAATATTGTGATTAAGGCGGTTGCTGATTCCATCGCCCGACCATCAACGACTCTGACGATCACGATCGGGCCGGGTTCTGGGTACAACCTGGGAGGCAATACAACCGTTTCCATTAACGTTATCAATACCTCGCCGGATGAATTGCTCGCGTTTGCGGGCGCGCCGAGCATGTATAAAGCGTTCTCAAACGATTACGCCAGTATTACAATTACGCGATGGGGCGATACCAACATCAATGCAGGGACGATCACGTTCAACAGCAGCAGCTTGAATTTTGCCGGAACGGCGGTGGAAGGGACGGATTTCACTCCGCCGACCCCGAGTTCGGTGACTTTCAATCCGGGTGACCTGACCCAAACTATGACCATTTCTCCGTTGGTTAATGGCCAACTTCCCATTGATACCAATAATGCTCCGTATACAGGTAATAAAACCATTATCGCCAGTACTGCGAGCGGTTCGGGATTTTCAGGTTCTGCGAATACAGCTGTTCTCGCACTCATTGACAATGCAACGCCGCCCGCAACTTATCTCTATTTGGATCCGCTGACCAATGTCGACGATTCGACCAATAGTGTGGTGACATCTGTGAACGACAACATGCAGACCAATGCCATAGATGAGTTTGTTGACTATGGCTACGACCTCTTTGGTAACCCGCGCGATCCAGCGGTGCAGGGCAGTGGCATCCAGGTGCCGATGCCATTCCCGCCCAACGGGGCGCCCACTGCCTTGCGCATGACGGTCAATAAGTCGTCGGCCAATGGGCAGGGCGCTGCCGCAGCCGTCAATTTGTACCTGACGAATGCGTTTTTCAGCGGCAATTTCGCCATACGCTTCAACATGAACCTCGTTGAGGGTTTTAATGGCAATTACACCACCGAGGGTGCTCTATTCGGCTTCAATCACACCGGCCAGGCAACCAATTGGTGGTCCGGCAGTGCCATCCGGAGCGGTTGGGGAGCAAACAATAATGAAACCTGGGAGAGTGACGGTATTTGGTGCTGGATCAGTACTGATGACGGCGTCGGCGGCTTTGCCAATGGGCCGTCAGACTACGTCGTCTTGACAGGCGCAGGCGGGGCATTGCCAAACACGGGCTTTTTGCTGCCGCCTCTTGCGGCGACGAGCAAGGCCAGCATGGCAAACACCTTAAAATCCACAGTCTTCACCGTTCCGCAGGGGCCAGGATTAGTGGCAAACAACTCCCCAGACAATACGGATCCAAGCCAAGCCAGTTCATGGGCGGATGTCGAGCTCAAGCAATTCAATAATGTTGTGACCATCTCCATTGATAAAACGCCAATCGGTGTCTTTACCAACACCACGAGCTTTACCAATGGCTATGTGATGTTGGGTTATCAGGACCCGTATGATTCAGTGGGCGGCGGGGATGCCGCGGTTTATTATTCAAACCTGCGGGCCGTCCGGTTGACGCCACCTTTGATCAGCCAATTGGCCTTAAACACCCAGACCTCCACGTATGTCTTCGACTTCACGAGCACGGATGGCGACGCGACTACGGCTACGTTCCAGGTTGTGGGTGCCACTTCGATCAATGGACCTTACGCTGTCGTTACAGGTGCAACGATTACGCAATTGGGCAACGGGGCCTTCCAGGCGTCCGTGCCCACCAGCGGCGCCATTCACTTCTACCGGATACAACAAAAAATGTAATTGTAGAAGCGACGAACCGATATGCGCGGGGTTCCCCGGCGCTGGCGAGGCGTGACCTGCGCCACGCCGGGGGAACACTTTTGGAAAATGCGACGGCAAATGTGCGGCGCGAGAGCGGGATTGAAACTAAATTGTTCAGAGAGAAATATTTATTTCAGTGGGATGCATTTTTTTGTTGCCAAAATTATAGTTTTGTTTTTAAATGGTTTTTTCAGCGGCGCCATGCCGGTGGAAGGAAGTTCTTACAACAACTTAACAGTCGAGCAGGAAGGAAGGATATTCTTCGGATGAAAACTCATTATCGTTGGCTATTATTGTCTATTACGGCCGTTGTATTATTCACCTTAACCATTCCCATGGTTAAGGCGTCGCCCTATGCGTCGTGTGTCACGAATAACAACGGGACGATAATCTTTTACCTCAACGAAAGCGGTGGCAACGTTGTGGTAACGTATGAGGATGGCAGCACCAATGCCAATTTCGACGGCCAGGTGACTGGTTTGAACCTGCTGTCGGGGCAGTACAGCTTCAGCATGGCTGGTCACACCAGCTATGCCATTGCGGTGACGAAAATGGGAACTGGCACCCCCGGTATTGAGCCGAATGTTATTCAGAATACCAACACCATCGTGGTGAACGGTACGGACACGAACCTTTTCATCCTTGGCGACCCCCGTGGAGTTGCCGTGAATATAAATCCCACGTCACCTTATTTTGGCAGGATCTACGTATCGAGGGGTGGCAACGGCGCCGGGCAGGAACTTTTATTCGACTTAAACAGCGACGGCAGTTTTAGCACCGCCGGCCCAAATGGCACAAATGCCGGAGTGACCACCTGGACTGCAGGTTCTCCCTATTCCAGCCCGGATCGGATTTCTCTGGCCGCAAATGACGATGTGGTGGTCGGAGATTGGTCTAGTGCCAATGCCGGCGTTTGGTTGGTGGGGCCCAATCTGGATACCAATGAACTGCTTCTTGGGCCGGTGGGATTCGGAAATGGAAACTCGGCGGGAGTGCATGGTGACGAAGTAGGCACGCCCGTTCTGTTGGGGGATTTGACTGCCGGCGCGACGCTTTTGACGGTGGATTCCGACCTCTCCACAGTTCTGCCGAACTCTATGTTGGTGTATTCCAACATCACGGCCGCGGCGATAGCAGGCGGATCAGGCTGGCAAAACCCGCCCGCCAAAGTGGGACCGGAGGTGGCAATCAATTTTGGCTCCGGCCCCGGAAAAGGAGTCTACCTTTTCCCCAGCTTATGTGTCGGACCCAGCGGTTATATTTACTCGGGTGAGTACCGGAGCGGAGTGAACGGAAGCCTGGGTTCCGGCGATCAGGCGGGCGTCCAGGTTTATAATCCCAATAACAATTACACCCAACTTTGGAATTCGCGCTTCAATGGGGGAAAATCTGATTATTTCTGCACGGCCGCGTCCGGCGGGAGCCAGTGTCTCCCCACCGATCTGGCCATTTCGCCGGACGGAAAATACCTGGCAACCGTGGGAGTAGACAATCACTTGACGATTTGCGTCCTGACAAACGGTATTCCTGACGTAGGAACGATTACTACGGTTCGGCCATTAAACTTCGGGGCCCAATATGCCGACGGCGGCGCCGAAGTGAAGTGGGACCTGGCGGACAACCTTTACGTGCTGTCGGGCTATGGTCTTGGTCTGACGACCTGGACGCTGGGACAGAGCGCAACCTGTACAACGATTGGCAATTTGAACGGAACCACCAGCTTCTCGGTGCTGTCCCTGAATTCAACCGTGGATGTCTATGCGACTAATAACGCCGTAATCTCGCAAAACAATACCTATGGAAACCCAACCAGTGGTACCTTTACGATTGACCGTATTGGCGGAAGCCTCAGCTCGCCATTGACAGTCAACTTCACTTATAGTGGAACGGCAACCAACGGAACGTACATTGCCGGTTCCACTGGTAGCGTCGTGTTGCAGCCCGGACAGACCGTGACCAACATCAGCATTCAGGCCGTTTCCGATAGCATCCCGCGGAAAACGATTTACCTGACCTTAACCATTGCGCCATCGACGACCTATACCGTGGGCGTAAATCCCGCCACGATCAGTATTCTCAATACGGTTACCCCCGAATTGATTCCGTCGGTAAGCCAGTCCAGCATGTATAACGCCTTTTCCAACGATTTTACCAGCGTCTTGATTACGCGTTTGGGTGACACTAATACTACTGAAACGCTCAGCGCTGGTAATTTCACCCTGGCGGGAACGGCAGCCGTGAATACGGACTATACTCCGCCGACTACGATCACGTTCAATCCCGGTGACCTGACCCAAACGACCTATCTTTACCCGCTGGCCGGCGGTCAGACGCCGACTCACAATCCTGCCCTGACTTATACGGGCAACAAGACCGTGGTTTTTGGTATCCAGAATGGCTCTGGATTTAATGCCGTAACGAATACGGTGACTCTGAACATTCTCGACAGCGCGTATCCTCCTGCGCAGGTGTTGTTTTTCGATCCATTGACCAATGCGATGGATGCGACAAACTGGAATATGACCGCGGCAAACGATGATATGGATAATCAGGACCCCGACGTGGATGCGGAATTCGGCTACAACCTCTATAATGCGCCGTCGTACCCCATTCCGGCCCCGCCGAATGGTGCCACCAACGCGTTGAGGTTAACCGCCGACAAAGGAGGATCTGGCGTGGCGAATGCCCTCAACTTGTACATGACAAACTCCATTTTTAGTGGAAGCTACGCCGTTCGTTTCAACATGAACGTGATCGAGGGCGATTGTTCTTCGTTGGAATCCGGCTCGTTCAACCCTGAAGAATGCGTGCTCTTCGGCATCAATCATGACGGCCTCCAAACGAATCTATTCTTCCCGGGATTTCCTTTGGGTGAAACCTACACGAATTTCGCCGCGGATGGTGTTTTCTATTCGGTCAGTGATAGCGGCGGACGATACGACAATATATACAATCCCTATCAGGGCTTCATTGGACACGGATCGCCCTCAACCAATACCGGCTGGGCCTATACCACCACGTTGACGACTTCCTCGTTTGTGACCCAGTTCAAGACGAATGTGTTTTCTTGCTACGCCAGCGCCAATATTCCTCCGAATTTTAACGGCGGATGGACGGAAGGCGGTCCTGGTTTGCCAGTCAATGGTTCGCAAACGCTTGGTTTGAGTGTGAAGTCATGGGCCGACGTCGAAATCAAGCAGGTCGGCAATATCGACAGCTTATGGATCGACAAGACACGCATTATGTCCTACACGAACAACACCGGTCTCTTCACCAACGGCTTTATCATGCTGGGCTACGAAGACCCGTACGACGGTGCTGAAAACCCCGATACCGCCGTTTATTATTCAAATCTCCGGGTGGTGGCTCTGACTCCGCCGGCGATTTCCGGGCCTCTCGCATATAATGGCGCCGGGCAGACATTTACGTTTGATTTCACTTCATCGGATGGAGATCTCACGCCGTCGTCGTTTACCGTCATGGGTTCGACGAATCTCCTGACCGGTTACAAGGCCGTCCCGGCCACCATTACGCAACCGATTCAGGTCGGCACCGAAGTGTTCCAGGCTATTGTTTCGAAGACAACCAACTCGATAGAATTCTATCGCGTTCAGGAAAAATGATGTAGATTTGAGTGTGTTTGACGGACGCTCGGCTAAAGGGCGTTCGGCCAAGTTGAGAAGATGGAACGTATGAAAACTAGCGCAATATTGTTTTGGGCCATTTTTTTAAAAAGATTGAAAGACGCCAGACAGCGACCGTCCGGGCAACCTCATTCCCAGCCATTGACGGCCGCCTTTACTCTCATCGAATTGCTCGTCGTAATTGCGATCATCGCGATCCTGGCCGGTATGCTAATGCCGGTTCTGGCCGCAGCCAAGAGGCGTGCTCTCGAGGCCCAATGTATTAACAACATGAGGGAGTTAGCCACCGGTTGGATGCTTTACGCTACCGACAATCAGGATTACATGCTGCCCAACTCGCCTTGGGGATCGGCTCCCAGTCAGTCTTGGTGCCCAAATTCTGACACGTCGCCTGGAGCGGAAATGAATTGGACTTTGGACAAAGGTAATACAAATATTGCCGTATTTAACAACACGATCCTGACGCCATTCATTAGCGGGCAATTGGGTCTTTATCGCTGTCCCGCGGATACATATGCTTCGCAGAACGGAATAAGAATTCGCGACTATTCGATGCAAGGACAGGTCGGCAATCTTTATAGCGTTTCAAAAACGTTGAATAATAATCCATCTGGAATTCCTTATGTCAAACTTACCGAGCTTCATTCGTCCCCCGGCCCTTCGGACGTAATAGTATTCCTGGAAGAGCACCCCAACTCCCTGCTCGGTAATGGCGTTTTTGACGGATATTTGCAGGTGGACAGCAAAAATGGGACCTGTCCCGACGTTCCGGGTTCTATGCATAAATGGGGTTGCGGAATGTCCTTTGCCGATGGCCATGCGGAAATGCACAAGTGGATTAAGGCTGGGACTGTAACTCCAAGTGCAATCACTACGTTACAAATCCCCGTAGTTCCCAAAGGGTATGTGATATCGGCCTCGCCTGCGCCGGTTCAGTTGGGCACAACCAGCCCCGACTGGGTTTGGTTCGCCAGTCATTGCTGCGCGACCAATGGCCACTGATAGAAACTCGTCAGACACGCCATGCATGCTCGTTCGCAATCGCAATTTCAGCTGGCGCGAACGAATATAAGTTGGATTTGCTTTGCGCACTTGGTAACCATCTGCCTATTGGGTTTGCGCGGTCCGTAACATTAAAAAGGAGCCGGTGGGCTGATTGAGTAATTCATTATCCATAATTATTTTCATTTAAATCATCATGCTGACTTTGGAAAAACCCGCTCGTGCTTCCGGGAAAAAATCGCGCGGCACTGCGTCTTCGGTCCCGCCTGCTGCCGTCGTTGAATCTCTCCAGCATCACATTCTGGTGGATGGGTTCAAACTGATTTTCGACGTTCAAAACAGCCACGGTTCACGGTTCGTGGATGCGGCGACGGGACGCGAATACATTGACCTTTACGGCTTCTACGCTTCTCAGCCCATCGGCTTCAATCATCCGCACTTCAGCCGGCCTGACGTGGAGGCGGACCTCCTCGCGGCGGCCAAAATCAAGGTGGCCAACGCGGATGTTTACACGGTGCAATACGCCACGTTCATCGAAACCTTCGCGCGAGTCATGGGGCTGAAGCCGCTCGACCGCTATTTCTTCATCGAGGGCGGCGCGCTTGCCGTCGAAAACGCGCTCAAAGCGGCGATGGATTGGAAGGTCCGCAAGAATTTGGCCGCCGGGCGCGGCGAACGCGGTACGGAAATTATTCATTTCCAGAGCGCCTTTCACGGACGCTCCGGTTACACGCTGAGCCTGACCAACACCGATCCCAAAAAGACGAATTATTTTGCGAAGTTTGCGTGGCCGCGCGTCAGTACGCCCATGCTGAACTTCGCGTTGCCGGAAGCCGAGCGGGTCGCTGACGTGGTTCAAAAGGAGAAGCTGGCGGAGAAACAAATCCGCGAGGTGCTTGCGCAAAAAGGCGTGGATATCGCCGCCATTATCATCGAGCCGATCCAGGGCGAAGGCGGCGACAATCATTTCCGTCCCGAATTTTTCCAATTGCTGCGTCGTTTGTGCGATGAAAATGACGTATTGCTGATTTTCGACGAAGTCCAATGTGGCATGGGCATTAGCGGTAAAAACTGGACCTGCATGCACTCAGGCGTCCTGCCGGATTTGCTGGTCTTTGGAAAAAAGGCGCAAGTCTGCGGCGTGATGGCCGGCCCGCGCCTGGATGAAGTTAAAGAGAACGTCTTCCGCGTGCCCGGTCGTATCAGTTCGACCTGGGGCGGCAATTTTACCGATTACGTCCGCTCCACGCATTACTTGCGAATTATCGAAGAGGAGAATTTGGTGGATAACGCGCGCGACAAGGGCCAGGAATTTTTGGACGGCCTGCTCGCGCTCTCGCGCAAGCACCCGGTGCTTACAGCGGCCCGCGGACGCGGCCTGGTGCTGGGATTTAATCTGCCGGACACGGCGCGGCGCGATGCGTTTTGGAAAGGTTGCTACGAATTGGGCCTGCTCGTCATCCGTTGCGGCGATCGCTCCATCCGCCTGCGCCCAGTGCTGGACATCAAAGACGAAATCATCGAATCATCCCTGCGCATCATGGACGAACAATGCGCCAAACTGTTATAGATCATTGTCATCCTCATCGTAAAATTTCGAGCGCATTGAACCTCCGAGCCGATATGACCTTTGTCGTGACAAGCCATCTGACGATAATTCTCCCTCTCCCAGCGGGAGAGGGCAGGGGTGAGGGAGATTCGAGGCGCTTGGGAAGCGCCGAGAAGAATTTGGCAGGGCCAAAGGTTGCGGAGCAACCGAGCGAGCGGGCGCGAGCGAGTCAATCTTCCAGACGCGGATATTCGACCATGGGTTCATGGGATCTAAATCCTTATTGAATTTATTTATGTACAACGAACCTGTCTAATGAAAACCCTGCCACGCACCCGCCTCGCCCTAAACGGCCGAACCAAACTCCGCCGCGCACCCGCCAAATCCAATTCCGCCTCCGCGCTCCTGAAATCCCTGGGCATCGAGCCGGTCGTCGGTGGCGTGTTCGACGGCGAATGGCGCGGCTCCGGCAAACTGCTCGAAAGTTTTTCTCCCAACGACGGCGCTTTGCTCGCGCAGGTTCGTACCGCCACACCGGAGGAATACGAACGCGCTGCCGTGCGCGCCGCCGCCGCATTCGAAAAATGGCAGACGATTCCTGCGCCTCGGCGCGGCGAAATCATTCGCCAACTCGGCAACGCTCTGCGTGACGCCAAAAAGGATTTGGGAATGCTCGTTACGCTCGAAGCCGGCAAAATCATCGCCGAAGGGCAGGGCGAAGTGCAGGAGATGATCGACATCTGCGACTTCGCGGTCGGCCTCTCGCGCCAGCTTTACGGCCTGACTATCGCTTCCGAACGCCCGAACCATCGTATGATGGAACAATGGCATCCGCTTGGGATTGTTGGAGTTATTACGGCATTTAATTTTCCTGTGGCTGTTTGGGCATGGAACTGCGCGCTGGCGGCAGTATGTGGAGATTCCACGATCTGGAAACCCTCCAGTCAAACGCCTCTTTGTGCCATCGCCACCATCAAAATTGCCGAAAAAGTCTGCCGCGCAAACGACATTGATCCGGCCATTTTTTCACTCGTCATCGGCGATGGCCAAACGGTAGGCGAACGATTGTTGAACGACAAACGTGTGCCTCTCATCTCCGCCACGGGCTCGAGCAAAATGGGGGCGCGCGTGGCCGAAGCCGTCGGCAAACGCTTTGGCCGCACAATTCTGGAACTCGGCGGCAACAACGCCATCATCGTCGGCGCCTCGGCAGACCTGGATTTGGCGATGCGGGCGATCCTCTTTGGTTCCGTGGGCACTGCCGGCCAGCGTTGCACTACGACCCGCCGTCTCATCGTTCATGAATCTGTTCATGACGACGTCGTCGCACGCCTGGTTCGCGCCTATGGCCAGGTTTCAGTGGGAGATCCCGCCCAGGCCAGGACGCTCATGGGCCCGCTCATCAATACCCAGGCCGTTGTGGACATGCAGGAAGCCCTCGAAAAAGTTCGCGCCCAGGGCGGAAAAATTCTTTTCGGCGGCGAAACATTGGCCGGTTCAAAATATCCGGGCGGATGTTACGTGCGTCCGTGCCTTGTGTCCGCCAAGGCCGGCATGAACATTGTCAGCGAAGAAACATTCGCGCCTATCCTTTACCTCATCCGCTACAAACACTTTGACGATGCGATTGCTATTCAAAACGGCGTGCCCCAGGGCCTGAGTTCAGCAATTTTCACCAACGACATGCGCGAGGCGGAACGATTTCTGTCCGCGCGCGGCAGCGATTGCGGCATCGCCAACGTCAACATCGGCACCAGCGGCGCGGAAATCGGCGGCGCCTTCGGCGGCGAAAAAGAGACCGGGGGCGGCCGCGAAAGCGGCAGCGATTCGTGGAAAATCTACATGCGCCGCCAGACCGCCACAGTCAATTTCGGCGCCGATCTGACCCTCGCCCAGGGCATCCAATTTGGTTAAGCATTTACAGTGAGTGCCGATGATTGCCAATCATGCATCGTGACAATGAATCTCAATCTGCGTAGCAGCCGACGTGAGGAGGCTCTAACGAATTCGCGAAACAATCGTTCGGCGTCGATCACCACCCAATTTGTAAAACAATCTGTGATACAATTCCCCCTCTCCCAGCGGGAGAGGGGCGGGGTGAGGGAGAGCGCTCCAAACGGAGATTTTCCGTCGGTTCCTGAAAAAGCCAACTGTAATGAATCCCCTTTGCGCCTTAGCGTCTTTGCGTGATATTTGGAAGGGAACAAATCGTAAATCGTAAATCGTAAATCTATGAGCATCTCGATTCCAAAAAACTTCGACTGGCCCCTCGCGTACGAGGGCGAAAAGTTCATCCGCGCCCGTCTGGCCGAATTCCTCGCCAATAATACCTTTGCCCGCCGCCTGGCCGCGCGCATGCACGACGAAACCGGCACCGACTTTTTCGAATGGGTGGACCATCTGGTCCTGTCGCCCGACGAGGAAACCGCCCTGGTCAAAGCTGGATTTGTTCACGATAAAAAAGCCGAGACCCCGGACAGGGCCGCGACCGGGAGGGAGCGGTGCGTTGTTCTCGAACATCCCCAGGCCACGCTGCCCCGCGTGTTGCTGCGCCGCGGCAAGACAAGCCCGAGTATCGTCGCTATTAAGCCCGAATTCGTCGCGGACTTTATTGCGGCAAATCATTTAGCCGCCGAAGCGGAAGGCGAACCGCGCTCGCGTTATCGCCGTGTCATCGTCTCGACCGAAAAAGGCGCGCAACTGGAGGCGGTCGAACGCCGGGCCTATCGCGGCTTTGTGCCGGCGAAATTAAAGAACGGCGAACTCGCCGCGATTCTCAAAACATCCGAACTTTTCGTGACCCGGCCCCGGTACAACGAAACCGACGCCGAAGGCTTCGTCGCCGCAAATAAACGCCTGCGCCAGGCAATCAAGCTGGTGGGACGCGATGTTGCCTGCCATTTGTTTTTTGAGGCGGAGCGCGCGTGGTGGGAGCGTCGCAACCGCGCTGCCCGGTTCCAAAAATTTCGCCAGGACACTCTCGGACTCGGATGGGGCAATCATGATCACCACACGTTCCGTTGTTCCCGCGCGCATTTTTCCGATTTGATCCGGTTCCTGGTCACACTCGGTTTTCACAAGCGCGAACGCTTTTACGCCGGCGCGGAAGCCGGTTGGGGCGCGCAAATCGCCGAACAGCCCGTCACCGGAATCGTAGTCTTTGCCGACGTTGACCTCATGCCTGAAGAAACCAGCATCGATTTTTCCGTGAGCAAACTTCCTCCTGCCTCGAAGCTCGGAACCGTTGGCCTCTGGACCGGCCTGCACGGTGAGAGTTTTCTCCAGGCTGGAATGCATCACCTTGAAGCCCGCTTCGATTTCGCCTCCCTGCGCGACCAGTTGCAGGCCAATGGACTGAACGTGATGAAACCGTTCTCCGATTTCGAATTTCTGCGCCAGGCCTTCACCGAAGGCGAACGCTGGCCGGTGAATCCCGAACGTGCCGATCACCTCGCTTCGGCTGGTCTCATCACGCCTGAACAGCGCGAAAAATTTATTCGCGAAGGCGCCATCGGCAGCCATCTCGAAAATCTTCAACGCCACGGCGGCTTCAAAGGCTTCAACCAAAAATCCGTCAGCGCCGTCATCGCCGCCACCGACCCCAGAAAACAATCCGCCCACACCACCCCCGCGTAGGCAAGTTTGTAGGCCGGGTGCCCTCACCCGGCGTCCGCTTCATCGTACACGGGGTGGGTGCAACATAATCACTTTGCCGTCCACGTTGGCGGTTTTATAAATGTAACGCCCTTAAACCATTTACAATCAGATATTTATGAAAATGTAACGGGTCTCGGCGAATTTGTAACGGGGCCTGTAACGCCTTAACTCATTGCTGTCCAACACTGTAACGTCTGTAACGGGGGTAAAACGTTATATCACGAATGGAAATGAACCGTTGACTGTGGACTGTACCTGCCGGTGTAATGATTGCGTAGCAGCGGACATCAGTCCGCTCTAATTAAATCCAACCGCATTTGCCCGTCCAAATTGAAAAAAGTCAAAGCCGATTGACATCGGCTGCTACGCCAACATTTGTGTAGCAGCGTCACGCCTGCCCACCGTAGCCTCGCGCGAAGGCGGGTCAGTGCGCTCTAACTAAAATCCATACATCGAACGATTTCCCGAAAGGCAAAGCCAAATCCTGTAGGCCGGGTGCCCTCACCCGGCGCCCACTTCGTGTACGGGGTGGGGACGGCTCGTCCCCATTCCCAAATCGCGACCCTATCCCACAATTACCAAAAGAATCTCGTTTCCGAACCCACTTTGTCGCGCCCATTCGTTTCCATCGGCAAATGCATTAAAGCCTAATGGTCACAGGTCTATTTTGCCAAAAACACCGCTTCGTTTCCGGTTTCCATGCTATAGGCACAAAAATGGAAACGAGACTGTGGACCGTGCCTGCGCCACCTCGGTGTAAAGATTGCGTAGCAGCCGGCACGCCTGCCCGCAGTAGCCTCGCGCGAAGGCGGGTGAGTCCGCTCTAATCAATTTCGCGGCATAACCATCCTGACTGATTCGTAGCGCCCGGGCGTCGGTTTCTGCATGGAACGATTTCCGAAAAGGCAAAGCCGAATCTTGTAGGCCGGGTGCCCTCACCCGGCGTCCGCTTCGTAGTGTATGGGTGGAGATGGGCTCGTCGATCGGAAATCCAATCCTTCGTGCAACGTGCCAACAAATCGCAAATCGCAAATCTAAAATCGCAAATCCATTTGCCTTGCCGTCGGCTCTCTCAGCGTGCTGACTCCCAGCCCCAGCAGCCGCAATGGCCGCGACACCAATTTCTCTCGTCCCAGCAGAAAGCAACCCAGACGATAAATGTCCTGCGGCTCCGTTAGAGGTTCCTCGACAGTGATTTGCCGCGTGAGCGTCGTGAAATCGCCGTAACGGACTTTCACCTGGACCGTGTGCGCGCCCAATTGCCGCCGTTTCAGACGATTCGAGATGTCCGCCGCCTGCTCCTTCAGGCACGTACGAAGAATTTTCCTGTCATCCGTGTCCTTCAAAAACGTTTCTTCGCCGCTGATACTCTTGATTTCATCGCCCAATGCCAGGGGCCGATCGTCTTCGCCCACGGCAAATCGTTTCAACTGGCCGGCAAATGATCCTATGATCGCCCGAAGATCGCCCGGATAATCCTGGAGTTCTCCGATGGTTCGGACGCCGGCCCCATGCAGGACCTCTTCAGTGACTTTGCCAACCCCATAAAGCGCGCGCACAGGCAGCGGTCGCAGGAACTGCACTTTATCCTTTTCAGAAATCAAGGTGAGTCCATCAGGCTTTTTGTGGTCGCTCGCGATTTTGGCAAGCAGCTTGTTAGCGGCGACGCCGATGGTCGCGGTGAGTTCACGTTCGGCGCGGATTCGCTCCTTCAATTCACGCGCCAGCGGCAGTGATGTGAGAAGGGATGTATCCGCCTCCGCCTCCTGGCAGAGCGCCGACACGTCCATGTACGCTTCATCAATGGACATCTGTTCGACTGTCGCGCCGGGGCGCTCGATGATCCGCATAACGTGGCGCGATTCTTCCCGGTAAACATCCATGCGTGGACGGACAAATACGCCATTTGGGCAGAGCCGTCCGGCAGTCGCGCTGGGCATAGCCGACCGAACCCCAAATTTCCGCGCCTCGTAACTCGCTGCGCAAACCACGCCCCGTTGTGTGGGCGGCGCGCCCACGATGACTGGGCGTCCACGCAAAGCCGGATTATCCCGCTGCTCCACCGACGCGTAAAAGGCATCCATGTCCAGATGAAAAATAACGCGAAACATCGCGGAAGAATTTACGATTTACGATTTACGATTTACGAGCCGAATCCGCTCTTTGGCGTAGCAGCCATTTGGTGGGTCACGACGTGCCCGTCGTGACGGCACGCGCCACAGGCGCGTGCGAGTCAACGGCGCAACGTCGGGTCGTCCCACATTGCTGGATTCCGCCTGCCCGATTTACGCACGGTGACCGCGCCGCGCGCCGTCACCTGCCATCGCCAGAAATTAAGGACGGTTCCAAGATCGCCCCCGCGTCTGGCGCGTAGCAGCCCCGAAAGCTTTCGGGGCTCTGACTAATTCGCGCTTCGTTCATCCCGCCGCGCTCGCCGATCAATGTTTCGGCACCCGTTAAAACCAAAGCCGTTTTAACGATTCAACATTTCAACGAATCGCCTCCCCAAACCGGCCGAAAAAGAAATTGACCCCGGGCTCCGGATTTTTTATGTTGAGTCTCCCCTTCGCGGGGGTGTAGCTCAATTGGTTAGAGCGCTGCCCTGTCACGGCAGAGGTTACGGGTTCGAGCCCCGCCACTCCCGCCATTATTTCCTCAATTCGCAACCGCTCTACCCTCGGCGTCCAGCGTGGTACGAATGAGTTTGGCAGCGGCGTCTGGCAGGTAGGGTTTGGGCAGGAAAGTAGTATCGCCCATGCGCGGTTCCTTGCCCATCATGGCGGCGTTGAAGCCGCTCGTTAAGATCACCTTCAGGCCGGGCTTTCGTTTCTTCAATTCCGCCGCCAGTTCGCGCCCGGACATTCCGCCGGGCATGACTACGTCGGTCAGGAGAAGGTCCACGCGTCCGTCGTTCGCATCCCAGACCTGCAAGGCCTCGGCTGCCGAGGCGGCCGTTAGAATAGTGTAGTTATACTGTCCCAGGACGTGCTGCATCAATTCCAGTAGTGCGCCCTCATCCTCGGCCAGCAGGACAGTCTCCTTGCCGCCCTGGATATTTTCAGGCTGTTGCGGTGTGGCCAGGACAACTGGTGCCGCTTGATCCGACGCGGGTAGGAAAATTTTGAATGTCGTGCCTGCCCCGACCTCGCTTTGAACTTCAATCCAGCCCTGGTATTGCTTGACCACGCCGTAAACTGTCGCCAGGCCCAGGCCGGTGCCTTTGCCCATTTCCTTGGTGGTAAAGAACGGCTCGAAAATTCGTTGAATTAAAGCCGGTTCCATCCCGCAACCATTATCGGTGACCATAAGGCAGACAAAGCGTCCGGGCCTGCCATCGGGATGGAGGCGGCGTGCGGACACGAAATCCAAATCAACGGCCGAAGTTTCAATGCGCAATTTGCCGCCCCTGGACATGGCATCGCGGGCGTTGATCGCCAGGTTCATGACGATTTGTTCAACCAGGGCGGTGTCTGCCGCGATATGTGGCAGCTGCTGGCAATAAGTTGTTTCCAGCGCAATATGACCGCCAAGCATGCGCGGGAGAAGAGTTTCCAGGTTATGCAGCAGGGCATTCAGGTCGAGGATTTTGGTGCGATAAATTTGTTTTCGGCTGAACGCGAGCAGATGCCGGATGAATCCGGCTGCGCGTTCGGATGCCGCGACGATTTGCGATGCGGATTTGGCCGCGTTAGAGTCAGCGGGCGCCGCAGTGAGGAGCAGGCCGGCGTGTCCTTGTATGATCGTAAGGATATTGTTGATGTCGTGCGCGACGCCGGCGGCCATCTGGCCCAGGGCATCCATTTTTTGCGACTGTCGCAATTGCATTTCCAACGCCAGGCGCTGGGTCACGTCTTCAATCGTTACGATCATGCCCTCAACCCGGCCTTCAGCGCTGGAAAGTGCGCTGGCATTTGTGGAAAGGACCACGCGCTGATTATCGGCAAATTCTATCACATGGCAGATGTCCAGGGCCGACTGGCCGGACGTCAGGACATTCTTGAGCGGTGATGTCTGCCCGGGCAGCGGATTTCCGCCGAGGTCGGCGGCGCGCCAATTTAAAACATTGGAAGTTTGCGGCGGATCCTGCGGCAGTCGCAAAATCTCCCCGGCCCGCCGATTGGCAAAAGTGATTTTTCCGGTGCAATCGGTCACGACGATTCCCGATGGGCTGGTCTCCATGATGTGCCTGACAAAATCGTGCTCCTGGCGCAGCGATTCCTGCGCGCGGCGGCGTTCGATGGCGTAGCGGATGGCGCGTTCGAGGGTATCGGCGGTGAGGCGGCTCTTAACGAGATAATCGGCCGCGCCGGCTTTCATCGATTCCACGTCGATTTCCTGGTCGCCCTGGCCGGTGAGCAGAATGATGGGCGGACAGCTCTTTAAGGACCGCGATTGGCGCAATAATTCGAGGCCGGTATGTTCCCCCAGCCGATAGTCCAGCAGGCAAAGCTGGTGCCGGCCCTCTGCGAGTACCGCCAGGCCTTCGTCATAATTATTGACCCACTCCAGTTGATGGCGCGGCTCACGGATTTGAGAAATCAAGTCGCGCGTGATGAGGTAATCATCCTCATCATCATCCACCAGCAGGATTTTTACGGGCGCGGCTTGCATTCAACTTAATTTTCGTCCGGCGGCAATTGAACCACTTCGAACCAATAGCATCCGAGGACTTTGATTAGTTCGACGAGTGATTTGAACGTGACCGGCTTGGTCACATAGGAATTAACGCCCAGGTCGTAGGTGCGCACGATGTCTTCCTCCGCTTTGGACGTCGTGAGCACGACGATGGGGATGCGGCGCAGGTCCGGGTCGGCCTTGATTTCCTTGAGCGCTTCGCGGCCATCTTTGCGGGGCATGTTCAGGTCCAGCAAGATCAGCCCTGGCAATGGGTCGCCGCGCAATGATTCGTATTTGCCCTGGCGATGCAGGTATTCCATCAGTTCTTCCCCGTCCTCGACGGCGTGGAATTCGTTAGCCAGGCGATTTTCCATGAATGCGTCCTGCGTGAGTTTGCGATCGTCCGGGTCGTCGTCGGCCAGGAGAATGGTGATCATTTTTCCTTCCTTTTTCATTTTTTATGGTTCGTTGGAATTTGATTTTTCGTGAGAGACCGGCAACGTTGCGATGAAGGCCGCGCCCTGGCCCGGCGCGCTTCGGGCGGTGATGAATCCGCCATGGTGAAGCACAATTTTGCGGGCGATGGCGAGCCCCATTCCGGTTCCTTCGTATTCATTGCGAGTGTGTAACCGCTGAAACACGTTGAAGATGCGATCCAGATACTTTATGTCAAAGCCAATGCCGTTGTCGCTGACCGTCAGTTCGCACCATTTCTGGTCTGCGGTCTCCGGAGCCTGGGGCAAAACTCCCGAAAAAACTCTCGCTTCGATTTTAACGATCGGCGGGACTTCGGGCTGGCGAAACTTCAGCGCATTGCCGACCAGATTTTGGAGCAGTTGCCGCATCTGCAGCGGTTCGGCGTCAATTGTGGGCAGTTCGCCCAGTTCGACGCGGCCTTTGGTCATTTCAATCCGGCCTTCGAGATCCTCGATCACCTCGCGCGCCGTTTGCGCGAGATTCACCTCGTGAAATGGTTGGGCCTTGGTCGTCACTCGTGAAAAGGCCAAAAGATCATTAATAAGAGTTTGCATGCGCGAAGCGGCTTTTCGCATGCGCTGCAGATAATCCAGCGTTTCAGGTTCCAAACGCTCAGCGGCTTTTTCCTGGAGACGTTCGCCAAAGACGACGATTTTTCGCAACGGCTCCTGCAAATCATGAGAGGCCACGTAGGCGAAATCCTGCAATTCACGGTTGCTGCGCTCAAGTTGGGTGGTGGACTTGCGCAACGATTCTTCGGCTTGTTTCAGCGGGGTCACGTCCTGTGACGAGCCAAAGGTGCCGATGACTTTACCATCCTCGTCGCGCCAGGGCTGTTTGGTTACCAGCCACCAATGCGTCCGGCCGCCAGCCAGTTCAGCTTTCTCAATTTTATTGACGATCGGTTGGCCCGTGCGAAGAATTTCCTGTTCGTCCGCGCGGGCAATGTTCGCAATGGATCCCGGATAAGTGTCAAAATCAGTCTTGCCAACCATCCACTTGGAAAACGATTGAAGGTCAGCCAGATGAGGCGGCCATGCGTCGGCTGGGGCGTTGGGATGTTCTGTGGCCCAGGCTGTGCGCATAGCTTCGAAAGTTCCCTGCGCCTTGGAGTTGCTGAAGCGCACGAAGCGGGATTCGATGTCCTTGAAGAAAATCCGGGTGGGCGAATTTTCCAGTAGTGCCTGGAGCAACTGCTGCTCGTACGCCAGTTCAGTTTGCGCCTGCTTTTGCCTGGTGATGTCCCGCCCAATGCCGATCAACCCGATGACCTTGCCGTCCGCATCGCGCAAAGGCAGCTTGCTGGTCAGGAGCCAGCGTTTGTGTCCCTGTTCGTCGTGAAAAAACTCCTCCCGATTGATGACGGGCTGGCCCTGGATGACCCTTTGGTCGTCAGCCCAAAATTGTTTGGCTATCTCCCGGGGAAAGAGATCGAAATCGCTTTTTCCGATGGCGTCAGCCTCAGTCTTGCACCGGAGGTTTATCAAATCCGCGGGATTGGCCAAAGTTTTTCGACCGTTGGAATCCTTGGCATAGATGGAGTCCGGCAGGTTATCGATGATGACTCGCAGCAAATCGCGTTCGCGCGCGAGTTGCTCGTTTTCCCGGACGAGTTTCGCGTTGATCGCGGCCAGGTCCCGGTGTCCCGAATTCCCATTGGTCTCGTGGTTTACCGTCTTTAAAAGTATGGGATCGGACGCCGGCACCCTCTGATTATTTCCTGCCATAGCTAATTAAGGGCAGCAGGAAAGCAGGTTCAATGCCTGTTTGGCGGCCACGCTCGGAATCACCATAATTGCCCGTCCAAAAGGCTGGTTTTGTGATATAAAATTGGACGCTGCCAGGGATTTTGGGCCCAAAATCGGAAAATTCGCGCCACTAAATGTTATTGGTAGGACGGAGGGACCGCCGACATGGCGCTTCCCCACTTTTCATTTGGCGTCCGGGTAAGGGAATAATCGAGAATTTCCCCCTTTGAAATGTCAGAAAAACGAATCCATGGCGTGTTCCATGGCTGGCCATTGATGGTCAAACTTTGGACGTAAGGAGCATCATCTGCTGCGCCCCTGGCATTGATGATCACATCGCCCTGCTTCAAGTGCAGGACCGCTTTTGGAAATAATGGGCTGCCCAGCACCAGAACATCCGAGCCAGGCAATTCTGGATACATTCCAAGGGCTCCCCACAAGTACCATGATGACATTTCTCCAAGATCATCGTTGCCCGGATAACCATCCGGCTTTGAAGAATACAGATCCTTTAACACCCGGCGCACAACATCCTGAGTCTTCCACGGCCGTCCAAGGAAACAATATATCCATGGGGTTTCCAGGCATGGTTCATTTCCCATATAGGCATAAACAGAATTGTCCCCGGCGTCTAATTGGATGAAAAACGTGTCGAGCCGTTTTGTTGCCATGTCAGGACCACCGAGCGCGTCCGCAAGTCCATTTATGTTAAATGGGACCATCCAGACATATTGGGAGGCGGTACCCTCTTGATAGGCCCGGTTGCCATCGTATTCGAGCACATTATTCGTGAAGCCCGGCGCCCAGGCTCCGTCGTGGCGGCGCATTTGAAAATATCCCGTCTGTGGATTGAACAGATGCCGCCAGTTTTGGGCGTGCTGCAATAACATCGCGCTGTCGGCAGAGTCGCCAAGCCTGGCGGCCAATTGTGACACAGCAAAGTCGGCGGCGTCATATTCGAGCGTCATCGAGACATTGCCGTATCCGTTCCAGATGCCGTGCTGGTCTTCAGGCACGTAACCCAGGCCCAGGTAATCCGCGAGACCGTCACGCTCAAAGATATGCGTTCGTGGAGCCATGACCGCGGGATTGGTGGCCGCGTTGACCAGGCCAGCCAGGGTTGCGTGTGTGTCAAAGTTCGTCGCCCCGAAAGCGTAGAATCCTGCAATGATGGGAGCCGCAGGATCTCCGTCCATCACACCGCTGTCCTGCACAACGAGTCCCCAGCGCGGAAACGCCCCGCCCTGCTGATAATCCCGCAAAAGCGATTGCGCCATATCGCTTGCTTCGACCGGCGCAATCATCGCCAAAAACTGACAATCGCTGCGATAAATGTCCCAGCCGGAAAAATTCCCGTACTGAGCGTGACCCGGCGGGAGCGTGTGGACATGTCCATCATAACCCCGATACTCGCCATTGGCATCGGAACAAATCGTGGGGGCAAGAAGCAGGTGATAGAGCATTGAATAAAAAGTCTTTTGGTCCGCCACGGAACCTCCGCTGATTTGGATCCGATTCAACCATGAATTCCAAACATTGCCCGCAGCTTGAATCGCCCAATCAAAATCATTTGTTGAGAACGCGGTAACCGGATTCTCACTTTCGAGATTCGCGCGGGCGTTGGCGACACTGACATACGAAACGCCAACTTTGGCGAGGACTGTTCGCCCGTCGCCTGCGTCAAAAACGACGTACGCTCCCGATGTTTTTCCGTGTGCCTTTGTTTGTCCCTTCAATAATTGTTTCCCGCTCCACGTACCGAAATGGCTAAATGGACGATTAAATACTGCGTAAAAATAAAGTGTGTAGAAATTGGGATGACCGAGGAAATGCCCGCCAGTAGCCGAACCGCTGATGGAGTGAGACGCGGGGTCAATTTCGACGGATGAATTTGTCGTCCCGTTGATATTGCTCCCGGCGTTGATGACCATCGTTGCCGGTGCGCTGGATGGATAGGTGAACCGGCCAAAACCTGTGCGGGTCGTCGCGGTCAATTCCGCGCGGATGCCATTATCTAATTGGACGCTGTAATAACCCGGCTGTGCGTCCTCGTGGGTGTGTGAAAATGAAGTATTGAAGGCGTAACGATTCGTTGGCGCGGCGGCCAGGCCATCCGCGCAAATTGGCATGAAGGCGAAATCGCTTCCGTACCCGGAACCGCCGCCGCTCAAGTGGTCGAGGCTAAAACCATCAATGGACGAACTACGATAATTATAGCCGGCCAGCGTCGGTCGCGTTCCGGAATCAGGACTCCACTGGATCATTCCAAACGGTGCCGTGGCGCCGGGGTACAAACCGCCGTCATGAGTCGTGCCGCAAAAAGGATTGGCGTAGATGAGCAAATTGGGAAGAGAATGCCTGTCCGACCTGGTAGGGCGGACCTCCCGATCCGCCGCCCGCCTCTCACGGGACGACTGCGATTGCGGATTACTGCACGACGTCAGCATCAGGCAAAGGATGGCAAGAGCCGCTACGATTGTAGTCTTCGTATGCATTGTAACCAGGAACCGGCAATGTCGCCTCGTTGTTACAAACAATCCGGCGATAATTCTATACTTTCGGCGAAACCACAAACTGAAAGCCCGGGAAGGGCGGACGATAGTAGCCCGGGGCAACCCCGAAAACTTTCGGGGGCCGCCCCGGGTAAATCGTCCAAAAATTCGGTCGCTGACAGTGAAGTCGCGCGATAGCGAGAGTTTAATCTGCGGCTTTCCTTTTGCTCTTGTTGCCGGCTGCGCGTGTTTCATGAAAAGGAGAACTTAAAAAGAAAAAAGGAAAAAAGAAATTCTGGATTTCAGGTATGCAAGTGGTGGGGCGCATCTTGACACTGTCCTTCATTTTGGAGGTGGCAGGGACGGCGCGCTGCGCCGTCACCGCGCGTAGAGCGCGCGGAACACCCGCGATACAACGTCCAACTACGCTCGTTGCGCCGCTACACGCGGCGCGGACAGCGTCCCGATGCATCGGGATCCCTGCTACCAAGAACAGCGCCAAGATGCGCCCAGTGGCGCTGCCACCGAAAAATGTGGCAATCGTATCCATCCATCTGATATATGGACTGCATCGATGAACGGACGATTTTTCCTCACTCTCACGCTTTTATTTTCGGCGATGGCATTGAAGGCGGATTATTTTCCGCTTTCGCAATCGGACTCCTCAAAGGCCACAGACCTGATGCTCATTTACCAGGGCGGCGTCCAGCGTCCGCGATGGACGGTGAGTCGTTTTGCCCCTTACGTCACTTACCAGGATCGAAATACGGGCAAAGAACAATGGCTCTTTGACGGATTTCTGATTATCGAATTTCAAGACGGCCGCGGCCACACCTACGAACAGTTCTCCGGCCTCAAGCACGCAAACAAGGATCAATGGGAACAGTTATTGCAGCGGAATTTTGCGAATAATGACGGCGTTCCAAACCTCGAAAAAGCGGTTGAGGCGGCTGCGGGCCGAATCGGCGAGCCAGCCCGCCGACGGCAGGTTGTTCTGACCCTGCCGGTGCCCGAACCAGGCCAGACCAATTGGGGCGATTTGGATGGCCGGCCGCTCGATTTTCACAACAAGGCAGATCGTCTCGCCGCATGCACGTGGTATTTGGACATGGAACTGCAACGCTGGAAAGACCTCGCGCCCAAAGAATTGGACCTTGCGGGGTTTTACTGGGTCGCCGAACAGTCGGCGAGCACAACGGGTATTTTTCCAGACCTGGCCCGGGCCGTCCATGCGCGCGGCAAGGAGTTCTTTTGGATCCCGAGTTACCATATCAACACACCGTTAGGCGATTGGAAATCGTTTGGCTTCGATGAAGCGTGGCTTCAGCCGAATTTCTTTTTTCATCCGGAACTGCCACCGTCACGGCTGCAAAATGCCTGCGACTTTGCCCGCGCTCACGGCATGGGATTGGAAATAGAATTTGATCCGCGCATGATCACCAATCCGTCTGTCTATGAGCCCCGATTTCACGCCTACCTCGACGCATTCATCCGCAATGGCGTCCGCGACGGCGCGGCCATGGCATGGTACGAGGGTGGGGGAGCGTTGTACCGGCTTGCCTATTCGGACAACCCAAAACTGCGCGCCGACTACGATGAACTGGCCCGATTTGTATTGAAACGTCAGGAGATGGCAGACCAGGCCAAATTAAAAAGGAAAAAGTAAAAAGGAAAAAGTTCCGTCCGCGAACCGCTTCGGGATCGTACGAGACGGGACACGCTAAAGCTTCAGGCTGTTCCGGAGCACACTAAAGCATGTACACCAAACGCGCCTAACTTCGATCCTCACCTAACGAATTCTCTCTTTTTACGTTGCTTTGATTTTTTGCCCATGGCTGTGTATCGTAATGCAACTCATAAACAACAAATGAAAATTCAAGCACTTACCATCGGCATGTCAGTGCGGCACCCGCAGTACGGAATTGGTGTCGTAAAAACGATTTCAGAGCAAACGGCGGAGGTGCGGTTTAGCGACACCATGCGCACCGTGGACCCGGAGTTGAGCGGCATCGTGCCGGCGGAGCCGGGCATGACGGTGTCCGGCCTGGACCAGCCGCTCAATCAATTTGTGGAATCCATCATCGAACGAGTTGTTGAGGAACTCGGGCTGGAACAACCCGACACCAGCACCATCGAACTCGGCGCGCGCTGGCAAAAAGGAAAAATGGTCCTGCACCCCTCCGACCCGACGTTGCAAACCAAGGAAATACCGCTGGAAGTTTTCTTTCATAAAATAGTCGGCCTCCGCAACCAACTCCGCGTCCTGGAACAAAAGGTCAACGCGCACACAGTCTTAACGGACGCGGAAAAGGTGGAAATGCAGCAATACATCAGCCGTTGCTACGGCTCTATGACCACCTTCAACCTGTTGTTCAGGTCCAAGGAAGACCAATTCTCGTCGAAAGGAGAATAGGAAATAAACTACGAGCCTGGAGCGGCGTAGACTTTTAGATCGTAGAATTCAAATCTCGCGTTGGCGGTCTTCGTTTGCGTATAAACCCCGATTTTGTCCAGCACGGGTTCAACCCGGGTCACCGGACACGATCCAACATATTTTCCGTCGAGGTAATAGTTAAAATTGGCGCGCTGGCCGTCGGAAGAATCAAAACGAACACCGATGGTGTGAGGCTCGTTCCAATCAAATTTTAAAGGCAAACCCTGTTTGTCAAAGGAGATCGGGACCCAGGTCGTGCCATTCCAGGCCATCAACGCAGACTCGCCGCTGACAATATCGCTGCCGACCCGCAGCTGATCCGAATCGAACAGTTCGACACCCATGCTGCCTTCCGGGCTCTCGCGGCGCATGGTCACTTCAAAATAATCACCCGGATGCAAACCGTGACCAAGGATGGCTGTATTCGTCAAATCCAGCGTCGCCGACCCCCACGGAATATCGTGGCCACTGGGAATCACAAAATACAATCGATGACGCAAAATCTTTTCGTTGACCTCGCCGTAGTGCGAAGCTCGGGTCCAGCCGACCCCTAAGTTCTTTGTTTTCGGACTGTTGAAATTTTCGGTATAAGTGAGTTTCAACCCGGATTTGACCGCCGCGGAGTTCGTCGGGGCCGATGACTCATCCGCTGTTGCCCGAGGCGCGACCCACAATATGATCGCAACCGCGGAGAACGAAATAACTGCGCGAAAAAAAAGACAGAACGGCGACTTTAGATTCATGGTGTCACCATAGCGACAGCCGAACGGGAAATCAATGCGCCGCATAAAATTTCCAGGCAAATCAGTTTGAATGGTAACGACTTGCGCGCCCATTCCCAGGAGTTATACGCCCGTGTTGCCATCCGCTCATTTTAAATCGATGAGCGCTTCACGAAGTTCCGGAAACTGAAACTCAAACCTGGCCTCCGAAAATCGTTTCGGCAAAACACGACAGCCATCCAGAGCGAGCGAGGGCTCGGTCCCCGTTAGCCGCGCGCCCATCTTGATGGCCCAACCCGGTGCCGGCGGGCTCCACGGACGCCACAACACACGGCGCAATTGCCGCATCAACTCTTTGTTCGTGACCGGACTCGGCGCCACAGCATTGAACGCCCCCACAAGCTCTGCGCGCCGTACGCTTTCGAGAAACATCCTCGTCAAATCCTTCACATGTATCCAACTGACGAACTGTTTTCCATTGCCGGCCCGCCCACCCAGAAACAAGCGCGTCAACCGCGCCAGCACCGGCAAAGCGCCTCCCTCCCGACCGAGGACGACGCCGATTCGCAACAACACTTTCCGGGTTCGAGGAACACGCGCAGACTCAAAAGCGCCTTCCCATTGCCGGCAAATTTCAGCCAGCGAATTGTCGCCGTTGGGCGAACGTTCATCGAGGATGGCGTCGCCGCAATTGCCGTAAAATCCAACGGCACTGGCCTGGACCCAAACACCCGGCGGCCTCGTGACGTGTCCAATGGCGGCGGCGAGGGTCTGAACCGCGTTGACTCGTGACTTGGTCAGCTCCCGGACTGCTTCGGGCGTGTGCCGGCAATTAATATTTTTCCCGGCGAGACCGATGACCGCCTCCGCGCCGCTCAGGTATTGGATCCATTCGCCGATATGGGCGCCGTCCCATTGGACTTCAATTGCACTGTCGTTCCGCTGCCGTGGCGAACGGGTGAGCACGACCACTTCGACGCCCTGCGCGAGCCAATCCGCCGCAAGGGCGGATCCGATGAAGCCGGTGCCGCCTGCGATCACAATGCGCCTCTTACTCATTGGCCTCCAGTCCCAGGTGCGGGGTGTTTTTCTCGTTTAAGGGGTTGATTTCAAAGTTCTTCGATTCCAATTCGGTCAGCCAATGTTGGATGAGGGATTGGACCGCAGTTAAGTTCAGCCGGTCATGAAGCCCCGGATATTTTTCGAGATTCGTGCGGGCCAGCTTGAACAGGGCGGCGGCGGGGCGCAGGCGGTTTTTCTGCAAGTGCACAAAGGCGCCGGCTAATTGGATGAGCCCTTTGTAAAAAGCGCCATTCACGCCGTGTTTGTCCGCAAGCCAGAGATTTTCCAAAACATCGTGCGCTTCGTAATAAAGCTGGCGGTTAAAGCAATGGAAATAGCCAGCATAATGCGGATCAACGCCCTGTCCGCGATGCGATTCGACCATCGTCGAGATGCGCGCGCTTTTGCGAGTAGCCATGGAAGTCCAATGTACCAGAAAATAAACCCACGGTCATAAATATTCGCACCGCAGGAGACGACGCGACGTCAGGGTGCGTTGCCCAAATCAGCCGGCTCGTCTTTTATCGTGATCGGATTCAATTAGAGTCCTGGTGGCAGTGCCACCGGCGATTTGTCGACCCCTGCAAAAAAAGAATTCACCAAAAACTTGCGCCCGGCGTTTCCGCGGTTAGCTTCTCTCCCATGAATCTTGAGGACCATTTGGGCGACATCATCCGGAAAGCCCGCGACATGAACCACACTGCGGCCGCCGCAGCCGCCACGGCAGCCGGCATTTCCGAAAGCGAACTGTCGGCGTTGGAAGAAAGCGGGAAAGCCGGCGGTCAGACAATCAACATGGCTGCGCTGGCGAAAGCCGCCGGCCTGAATCCGCAAAAGCTTGAAGGCATCGCCAAAGGTTGGGTGCCGGCCAAACCCGACCTGGGCGTCTGGCGGGAATTGCGCGGGTTCACAACGGCGGGCGACGGCATGACCGTCAACTGCTACCTGGTCTGGGATGAAGTCACGCGCGATGCCGCGCTGTTCGATTCCGGCCTTGATGCCCGGCCGGTGCTGGATTGCATCAAAGAAAACGAGCTGACGCTGCGGCACATTTTTATTACCCACTCGCATTTTGACCACGTCGAGGCTCTGCCCAAATTTCGCGAAGCCTGGCCCAAAGCCAAACTGCACTCCGGCTCCAAAAACGCGCCGGTAGACCAGCGCAACAAATCCAGCGAAATCGTCCATCTGGGCGGCCTGCGCATCACTCATCGCGAAACGCCCGGCCACGCAGAGGACGGCGTGACATATATCGTTGGCAATTGGCAGGAGGACGCTCCGCACGTCGCCATCGTGGGCGACACGATCTTCGCCGGCTCCATGGGACGCGGTAATGATTCCTGGGATCTCGCCCGCCAAAAAGTGCGCGAGCAGATTTTAACCCTGCCCCCGGGAACCCTCCTCTGCCCCGGCCACGGCCCAATGACGACCGTGGCCGAAGAACGGGAACATAATCCGTTTTTTTGAATTTAGTTTTCTTGCGCAGGCATCTTGCCTGCGAGGTTCGCAGTAACGACACGCCTCGACGATTCGACGTCGAGACTTTCCATGAACCGGTTCCGGAGCGCGGCTGTGTGGGGGCGAAGGGGGACCAGCCGCAGCGGCCCGGATGGAAGATGGACTTCGCGTTTCAAAAGTTGGTCATGCAAAACAGGCTGCTGCGGCTGGCTTTCAGCACAGCCGCGCTCCGTATTCCAGTCGGTTCAACTCACTTCCTCGGCAACGCCGCCTTGCCCGTGCGGGTCAATTCGGTGATTCCAAAGGACCGCATGAGCTCGAGAAATTTTTCGACTTTGCTTTCGTTTCCGGTCACTTCAATCGTCAGCGACTTCGGTTGCACATCCACGATTTTTGCGCGGAAAATGTCCGTGATTTGCATCACTTCAGCGCGGGTCTTGGAATCCACGGTCACTTTGGCCAGTACCAGTTCGCGGTCCACGTATTCGCCTTCGCGAAAATCCTCCACTTTAATGGCATCGGGCAGCTTGTTGAGTTGTTTGACGATTTGTTCGAGAGTGGACTCGTCGCCGTGCGTGACAATCGTCATGCGGGAAAGTTTCGGGTCATGAGTGGGGCCGACGTTCAGAGTGTCGATGTTGTAGCCGCGGCCGCTGAATAGCCCGGCCACACGTGTCAGCACGCCGAACTTGTTCTCAACCAGCACTGAAATGGTGTGTCGCATAAAGAAAACAGAGAATAATCGCCGGAAATTGAAGGGTCAATGGATTTGCTTGGCCAACTGGCTTCCCTTCAACCAAGTTGCAGCGTCATAAAAACACTGTTAGGGTCCGCGACGTAGCTGCCAAAGGGCGGGCATTCGACAAATCCGTTGCGTTTGTAAAATTCGCGGGCTGGAATGAAATACGGCCACGAGCCGGTCTCCAGGCTCAGTCGAGACAATCCCATCTGGCGCGCTTCAGCAATAATGTGCCGGAGCATTCCGCTCCCTGCGCCTTTGCGTCGGTGGGATTGTTCGGTATGCATGGATTTTACTTCGCCATGCACCTCAGAAAGCCGTTTCAACGCGCCGATGGCGATGATGTCATCGCCGTCCCACGCCGACCAAAAACGGATGTCCGGCGATTTGAGCCCGCTGAGATCCAGCGCGTGGACGCTGCCACGGCCGGTTTCAGCGCGCGCGGTTTGGAAATGATGCGTGAGAAGCGACTGCACACGCGGATCATCGAGGCCGCCTTCGGTGATTTTTACAGGAAAGTCCGAATTCATGCGTGTCGCTTGCAGCGCGATGTCAGGCTTGATCTTCATAATCCGTTTGCCGTCCCGGATCCCGCAGTCTTCCCATTTTGCATCGCCGGTCAATCCGAAACCATGGCCGCATCTCAGTTTCTTGCAGTGCGGAATGAACGGCGCGAGCACGCGCCTCGCGTGCAGCGGTTGACGCCCTCGTCAACCGCGCCGAGCGCGCCTCCCCGCTCGTTTCAACGCGCGATGGCGCGCGCTCTCCCCATTTCGCGATTGCTTCTGGTTGCAAGAAAATTGAGAAGCGCCCTTCCACCTCCGCTTTCATCTTTTATTTTTTAGTAAATGCAGTAGCCTGATTGCTTGAGATGATTTTGGTTTTAGACAACTACGACTCGTTCACCTACAACCTCGTCCAGTATCTGGGCGAACTGGGGGCGGACATCGTCGTGAAGCGCAACGACGAAATCTCGATCGATGGAATCCGCGCGCTGAAGCCGGAACGGATTTTGGTTTCGCCCGGGCCATGCTCGCCGCGCGAATCCGGTCTTTCGAACGAAGTCATCCGCGCCTTCTCCGCCGAGGGCGTGCCGGTCTTTGGTGTCTGCCTGGGGCACCAGTGCATCGGCCACGTGTTTGGGGCAAATGTGTCCGTCAACTACCGCATGATGCACGGCAAGACCTCGCCGATTAAACATAACGGCAAAGATTTGTTTGAGGGCATGCCCAACCCGTTTATGGCTACGCGTTATCATTCCCTCGTCATCCAGCGCGATTCGGTGCCGGATTGCCTCGAAGTCACCGCCGAAAGCGATGAAGGCGAAATCATGGGAGTGAAGCACAAAACCCTTCCCATCTGGGGCGTGCAGTTCCATCCCGAGAGCATTCTGACTGAAAATGGGCGGCAGATTTTGAAGAATTTTTTGAAGTTGGCTCGGTAGCAACGAAGCAGGTTGAGGATGAGGATCATTCCCCTTGATCCTGATATTTGATTTGTCAAGGCTTTGACAGGCGAAACTGTCCCCCCACCCGTGAGGAAATTTTTTTAATGCATCCATTGGGCGATTCTTGCGTAACACATTATTTTTCAGGGCGTTAGGACCAAAGGAGACCGCCAACTTTACTTTAATGGAGGGACAGTTCGATTTGGCGGGAAGATGAGGGAGAAAAAGTATAGAAAGTGGCAGCGCCACTTGCCAATGGGCCCGGAGGAAAATGCTTGAAACCGCGAAACATCCACCTTCGCCTGGCTTCTGCGCGACACGCACGAAACACGCGAAAGTTACCGAACGCGAAATGATTTCTCTTAACCCGTGCCGACGATGACGATGAGGACCCAACCTTCGCTCAGAAGCTACTATGGGCAGGTGAGGATGATTCTCCATGGCCCTATTGAACAGGCCATGGGCTCCGTTAGATACACTGCCTGTGATAGTATGCTTCACAATGGCATTTTCTCAGGCCCGAAGCGCATGTTCAAAGGGTTTATTTGCCACCTTTTGACACTTTTTAGAACCCTCCTACGCACGTTGAACCGTTGAAGCGCTCATCCTTTGCGCGAGACTTCCTCCTTCGCCGCTACGGCGGACGGGACTAAAGGTAGGAGCAAAGCAGGCGAAGCGGCGCGATCGAAATGAGGAATAGGCGGCCACCGATCGGCACCGAAAATGCTGTAACGATAACAGGCAAAGATACTTAAATATTACATGGAATTCGGATGGATCATTTGTAGCGTCTTCGTCCAGGTCCCGAAGGTCGCCTGGGCTGCGATGGGTATTGGGGCGGTCGTAGCCATTTTGTATTTCAAGATATTTTTCAGGAGTTGGGACGATTTTCAGGACGCCTGGTCCGATTTCTGGCGCGGCCTGTTTAGACGTCAGTTTGCTCCCCGAATGTCGTTTTGGACCATCATCTCCGTCGGCACCGGCATGCTGGCGTACTACCAATTGCCTGAATGGTTTCCTCACCTTTTCGGCCCCGCTAAATAGAACGATGGAAGATAGAGGAGTGGCGCGGGCCGCCTCAATCCTGCGAATAAAAAATCGGCTCCCTTTTTAAGAGGCTGCTCTCGGTTGAACATTCGGCACCGAAGGCCCTTGCGCTTGCGCAAAAGCGACCTTCGAACGCAGCAGAAGTGTTCCCAAACACAAATCCGCCAGGGGCAGAACCACATTGAAATTTTTGTTCATGTAGCGATGGTGCAGGAGATGATGGCCATTGAGTCGGAAAAAAATTCCCGAACGTTCCACATGCCGTTTCTTCGGCAGATGCATACACCAGTGCATGTATTCATAGGCTGCGAAATAAAGCGTACAAATCAAAGCAGCGCCTGATAAGACACCCCAGCGATGCGAGAAAAAAGACCACGCAAAAAACGGCAAGAGTACCAGTGCCACAAGCACCGGGCCATTCCACCAGGCCATGGGAATCGTTTTTTTGTCCGGTTCATGGATTAAATGATAGGTGTGGTCACACTTAAAAACATGGTGATGCACCAGCGTATGGCGCTCAAACGGATACCGAAAGAATTTTACAAAAACCGAGCGATGCATCAAATAACGGTGTAGCGTCCATTCGAATCCGGAGGCAAATACGGCCCCGGCAACAATTCCAATAGCGCACCAAAGGAGAAACGTGGTCATGCCTGATTAGACACATTTGTTCGAGTGACGTTCATTGCTGCCTGTTTTGGCTCTAGTGGAGTTGAATAATGTTCAGTGGATTTTTCCGGTGGTTTAGGAGACGAGAGCGCTTCGACAGGGCCGCACTGCTCCAGTGAGTGCGGCAACCACCGGTAGGGCGGAAGTGCCCTTCCGCCATGCCACGCCTCAATAAAAGGGTGCTTGTACGGAAATCTCACAATCTCATAGCTCACACAATCTATCCGCTTCAACGAGGCCCCGCTCAAGTGAGCGCGGAAATGATGCCGACGAGACGCTAACAGCCAAGACGCTTTTTGGCTTCAACGGGGCCGCGCTCTGATGAGCGCGGAAATACCGGACAAGTTCAGGTTCCCCGCTGAATCCACGTATGCTTCAACGGGGCCGCGCTCTGATGAGCGCGGAAATGACCAAGTGTTTTTGAGATCGCCGCAATGCGGGCAGGCTTCAACGGGGCCGCGCTCTGATGAGCGCGGAAATCAAGATAACACTAACATTCCATTCTTTTTTTACTCTAGCTTCAACGGGGCCGCGCTCTGATGAGCGCGGAAATCATTTTCCACAACCGATAAACAATGAGTAAAGCCATCGCTTCAACGGGGCCGCGCTCTGATGAGCGCGGAAATCGGGGAAGGCTCTCCCGACCGCGTGCGGGGCTTTGCGCTTCAACGGGGCCGCGCTCTGATGAGCGCGGAAATATGGATACGAAACACAACTAGCAGAAAATGGTTACGTAGCTTCAACGGGGCCGCGCTCTGATGAGCGCGGAAATATTCGTTCTGGCGATTCGGCCCGCTTCTCGTCGTCCGGCTTCAACGGGGCCGCGCTCTGATGAGCGCGGAAATCTGGTATTGGTAATGAAAATCCAGAGTCCATTTTGGGCTTCAACGGGGCCGCGCTCTGATGAGCGCGGAAATCCTGACCTGGCCATGCCCGTTCACACCGGCCTATCTGCTTCAACGGGGCCGCGCTCTGATGAGCGCGGAAATATTGGAGGTGATTATCACATCCGTAACCATAACCGTCGCTTCAACGGGGCCGCGCTCTGATGAGCGCGGAAATCAACTTGCTCAAGCCGCATCACTCGTTCAGCGCAGTTGCTTCAACGGGGCCGCGCTCTGATGAGCGCGGAAATGACGGTCAATGGCCCGACTACGCCATGCAGGGCATGGCTTCAACGGGGCCGCGCTCTGATGAGCGCGGAAATATCGACTGGTCAGGCTTGGCTAGATTCGCACGCGTTCAGCTTCAACGGGGCCGCGCTCTGATGAGCGCGGAAATCTCGAGCGCGGCCCGAGATCCTCAAATTCTCGTCGTTGCTTCAACGGGGACGCGCTCTGATGAGCGCGGAAATATAGGCACTTAGTATTTCCGTGCCATTGTTAGCGTTGCTTCAACGGGGCCGCGCTCTGATGAGCGCGGAAATTCCAAGGTTGTCGGTTGCGCTATTGGTCTTTGTCCAGCTTCAACGGGGCCGCGCTCTGATGAGCGCGGAAATCAGGCAGGCCGATATGATTGTAGCCGGCTCGCTCTTGCTTCAACGGGGCCGCGCTCTGATGAGCGCGGAAATAGCTGATTCTGATTGATTGCGACGCGGCAATCCGGGCTGCTTCAACGGGGCCGCGCTCTGATGAGCGCGGAAATGCCGACACCGAGTACGCGGCCCACAAAGCGGCGCTCGCTTCAACGGGGCCGCGCTCTGATGAGCGCGGAAATGAAAAGCTCGCGCACGACAAACTCGTAATGGGCGAGCTTCAACGGGGCCGCGCTCTGATGAGCGCGGAAATATCTCAAAAACGAAGAAGACCTGCGGGCCATCCGTGGCTTCAACGGGGCCGCGCTCTGATGAGCGCGGAAATGCCGAAGAAACAGAAGGTCAAGGCGAGCCTGATTGCGCTTCAACGGGGCCGCGCTCTGATGAGCGCGGAAATCTGGACCAGAAAATTTCCCCCACGCACACGGTCTTTGCTTCAACGGGGCCGCGCTCTGATGAGCGCGGAAATGCCGTTGCCGTTGACCTGCACGACCGGCTTGGCGTCCTGCTTCAACGGGGCCGCGCTCTGATGAGCGCGGAAATACAGACCCGTGGCG
>DATAST010000139.1:0-12844 GCA_036269115.1 Verrucomicrobiia bacterium
GTCGGTTCAATACCGAATTTGCTCCCCCTCTGGCCTCGCGGCCAGACAGGCATCCGGCTGTTCCGTCGTGAACCGCTTAATTCGACGGGTGGGACTTGCACCCACGTTCAACACACCCTTCACAGGCTGCTGCGGGCTGGCGTATCTGTAGAATCCGCCGCTAATAGAATAACAAGCTCCGTCAGGAGCGGCGTAGTCTGGCAATCAATCGAACCTAAAAATATACCGCTCGTCATATTCCACGTTGAATTTTTTCAATAACTCGATGTATTCCTCCCGAAACGGCCTCTTCGCATGGTGTTTGTGCTGGTTTTCAATGTAGCGGATCACTGTGCTCAACTGCGAACGGGAATATGAGAACGCTCCAAATCCTTCTTGCCACGAGAATCGACCGGCAACCCAGCGTCTCTCATTAATGAATCTTTAAGAGCCGGCTTTCACAGCCCGTACTAAATCCGAAAGCGCGTAGTCAGGCTGTAAGCCAACCAGGAAATGCAGATGGTCGGGCATATTATTAATGGCAATCATCTTTTGCTTTTCGCCTGAGACAATCCCCGTGATGTACTTCTGCAGTTCATCGTTGTGTGCAACTCGGATGAGATTTTGCCTGCCTTCAACAGCAAATACCACGTGGATATAGATTTGCGTGTAGGTATTTGCCATGCCAGAAGATGCCGCTCCTAACGGAGCTAGGGAATCTTTTTGTTCGGTGTTCTACAGATACATCAGCCCTACGGGCTTCATGGGAACCGTTGATCCATTGCGCTTTAGCGCCCGAATTAAAAGCCCGTTAGGGCTGGTGTATTGGTAGAACCCGTGTCCCCAAATCAAATAATGAGCTCCGTTAGGAGCGGCGTAATCGGGTACTGTATTCAAAAAATCGGGATGCGTCCGAGGCACCTGCAACACTGTTTGGTGCTTGAACTTTTTCCTGGAGCTTGGAGGCTGGCGCTTGGATTTTTCAAAGATCCTTCCAAGCGCGAAAATCTAAAAATTCCCCTTGCGCACAACGGCGTCAGTAGTACAGTAGCAGTGCCCCAATGAGAACTGGGCGCCTTCGGCGGGTGTGGCGATGTTTTAACGTGTGTCTTCGCCGCCCCGCCGAATTTATTTCCAAAACATCGCGCCAAATCCACCCACCCACGGTTGGGCGAACGTGCCCGTTCGCCCATCGACCCGTCTCCCATCTCCTATCTTCCCTTTACTCCTCCATCACTACCGCTGCTGAGCGCGCGGGGATTTCGAGGGTGCCGTCAGTGGGTATCGGGTCGGGATGTTCAGGCGTGGCAATAACCAGCTGACCCGGGTTGGGCATCGTCACCACAGCTTTGATCGGCCGGTCCAATTCCTGGTTCACCACCACCACGGCGCGTTTGCCAGTGGATGTCACAAATACGGTGTGACGCACCTTGCCATCGGCGCTTACGTCCGCGCCCAGTGTGTCGCGGAAGTCGCCGTCCCAGATGTACTGTTTGTACTTGCGACGAAGCGCGTCGATTTTTTTGCCGTAGGCAAGCGTAAGAGGGAAATCCTCCAGGTAACCTTTAAATTGAAACGGTTCGTAACTAATGATGTAACCGTCCATGAGAATCAGATTGAGCATTTCCCGGTCGTCCCAGCCGGTCACTGCGCACATTAAACGAATATTCGAGTCTATGTAACGGCAGACGGGTTTGGAATCGTTGCCAATCCGGAAATAGGAACACTCAAAATCCTGCATCAGCCAGTCTTCGGGCCCCTCGCCTGCCAGCGTAAAATTCGGATGTATCTTGTCGGCCTCTTCGCGCATCTCATGGCACAACGGTATATCGCCGTGATAAATGTAGCCGGGCGGAGTGTAACCATGACCTGGCGCCCAGTTATATAGCACGCTGGCGTGATGACAGAGTTCGTCCCACAGCCACCCGTTGGCGCCCAGGTTCAGGACTTTATCAAATTCCTTGACGGCAATATCGCGGTATTCCGGATCATTAAAGTCCATGATGGCGCGGCGATGGGTATTAAGGCCCGCCAATTGGGTCGGCGTGTAATAATTATAGCCACCCTGCTCATATCGTTTGCCATTTTCATCCTTGCACTCGTACTTGTACAATTCGTTCGTATACCATGGCTGGGTGAGATCGGCCCAGTTCGGTTTGCCGCCAAATAAGACGATATTCACGCCTTTGGCTTGAATCTGGCCGATGACATCGTGAAATTGCTGCCACGTGCCCAGGCCCGGCTCTGTGTCCTCCGCCGGGTCTCCCCCATCCTGTCCCCAATGGTTCCAACCAACCAGTTGAATGGCCGCCACACCGTTATCTGCGCATTCCTGGCCGTAGGCGACAAGATTGGTATAGGCCACTCGGAAATCCTGCTCCGGCGAATCAATCTGGAGCTGTTGCCATGAGTTCACATCCTTAATCCAAGGCGCCAGGTGCGGCTCCTTAAACCAGGTAGCCCGCCATTGCTTGTAAAAATCCACACCGTTATGCCAGTCGCCGATGTACGCGCGCAGAACGATCGGCGCCAAATCCGCCGTGGTGTTCGGATGCACATATGCCCAGTGCGTAGTATAAAACTCAAGGCGTCCCGGGTTATCCTTCGATTTTGCGAACCCATTACGGTTAAAAGTAAAATCAAGCAAATACGGTTCGGTCGGGTCGTGCATCTCCACGTAAAGCCCGACATTTGTGGATTGAACGAGGCAAAAGAGACTTTGTTTCGATTCCACAGGTTTGCCCGGAATATCGCCATCCGCAAGATTGGCATACCACATGTGCTCCGTCTTCATGGGGGCCCCTTTGGTCGGCGGATTAAAATTGCCGAAATACGGATAGTCCAGGGTGGAGACCAGTTGCGATGAATCGTTTTCGATTGTGGAGTCAAATTTCAGCGCGTCGCCGTTCAAAGAGACCGTAGCCGTGAGCGTAATGGGCAAAGTGCTGGAATCCTGGCAGACAAGGTCTTTCCACTGAATGCGGACCTGGTGGGCCGAAAGTTTTGTGACTTGAACGTTTTTTTGATCGCGGCCATACATGAAATTATCGTGGTGGTCCGCCGGGGCGTTGAGGCGAAAGGAGATGCCGAGTTTCGGATCCGTTTCGATGTCCCAGTGGGTTGTACGGCTCTCCAACTGCACCAACGCGCCGGATTTCTTGTCAAAGGCCAGGGTCCACGACCCGTTCTTCAAAACCACCTCGTCTGATGGTGACCGGAAAAACTTCACCGGCGATTCAAGCGCGGCCGCAGACCTCCCCACGACCAGTGCCGTGGCAATGAATGCGCCGAAAAAAATGCGATGGAACATAATGGATTTTGAATATTGCATGTTCGGAAATTTACATACTTGACCGTGACTGTTTATACAAATCTTCGCCGGCCTGCATGTTGCCTTTGTAACAATGCAGGACAATGGGAGTCAAATTGGTCGTCGAGTGACCGGCGGCGAAAACAAAATGGCACGTGCGAAATACCAAAAAAACGGGCGTCATTGAATTTTCGGCGTTTTCATCGGCCCCCCAAAGCGAGTCTTTGCCGGGGAATTCATCCACCGGCGGGACCAGTTGTGTGATGCTCGAAAGCACACCCGGGTGCTGCTCAAAGGTGTATTCAAGCCGATAGGGCGATTTGGCTCCATCCAAATGCACACAAAGGCCCTCATCGGGCGCCTGCAGAAGGCAGAACATGCTGTTCGCAAAGGTTTTCGTCGGGTAAAAAACTCCCCAGTAACCCTTCCGATTGACAAAATGCGGATACAATTCCTCCTGCTGGATATCGCGCATCCTGCCATTTTTCATTGAGCAGGCTTCGAGCGACGATTGGCGCGAAGGCGCGTTAAAATCGCCAAAATACGGATAATCAATTGTTTCCACTGTCAGGGGCGAATCGTTT
This sequence comes from Verrucomicrobiia bacterium, assembly GCA_036269115.1. Classification (GTDB taxonomy): domain Bacteria; phylum Verrucomicrobiota; class Verrucomicrobiia; order Limisphaerales; family UBA11358; genus UBA11358. The sequence goes on from DATAST010000139.1 coordinate 3,874, forward strand.
TGCAGTGTGGAATTAAAAGTCAACACCCCATGATTCAGCGTCACGTCAGCCGTAAAAGTGATCGGCAATTGTCCGCCGTTTTCGCTGATTAAATTGCTCCACTTCATTTGCACTTCATTGTCCGATACTTTATTCACCTCGACGGCGCGTTGCTTCTGGCCGTAAATCGGATTCCATCGGCGGTCGGGCAATGGAGCGAACATGCGGAAGGAGATGCCCAAATCCGGCCGCCGCTCGATGACCCAGTGAGTGGCCTTGTCTTCCATGCCCGTGAGCGCGCCGGAATCCGAATCGAACGATACCCGCAGCGAATGGTCTTCCAGGGTAACATCGCCCGCGAACGCATTACCCGCCGGCAACGCGCAAAAAAGAAGTGATGCCGCGGCTAGACACGGCGAAAAAAGGAGTTTTTGTATCATACAAGAAATTAATCAAAACGCAGAACCACCAAAATGTAAATCGGAAATAACCGGCTGCCATCTATCCATCGATCCATCGTCATCTATTTAATCTTACTACACTGCTGTTCCAGTGAATTTGCCTGATCGTAGCAAACTCGCCCTGCTTGTCATTGAGGTTTTGCGTTTTTTTTATTGAGCTTTTACGACAGATCCCGGCGTAGTTTCGAGCGACGGACGCGAAGTTCGCGATGGCAAACTTTTAACAGAGCCGCAACCGCCTGCCCGCCGAAGTCAGACCAAGGCGGCTGAGGGCTCCGGTGTATCGATTCGATGTCCTGCCGCGCCGTAGCCAGGCGAAGGTGGGTCGATGTTCGATGTTTTCGTCACACCGCACTTGCCCCGCCGAATCCATTTCGATCCACCCACACACAACCAATCCGCACTCCCCCACGGTAGGGCGAACGTGCCCGTTCACCAGCGGCCCGTCTCCGACGGGACGCTTTCAGAAACCATCTTCCATCTCCACCGGACCAACTTTCCCATTGCCAATTCTTTCGTTTTCCATAGGATTTCATTTAAATCAGGCCACCTATGACTCCGGAAGAAAAGGCACGGCTGGCGATCGACGCTCAGCTCAATGCGTGTGGATGGGTCGTTCAGGCGAAGGATAAAATCAACCTTTCCGCCGCGCGAGGCGTTGCCGTCTCCGAACTTTCCTTTTCAACCGGCGAGCCTGATTACACATTGTTCGCGGACGGTAAAGCAATCGGCACCGTCGAAGCCAAGCCTGAAGGTGCCACGCTTACGAGCGTTGAAGAACAATCCGCAAAATATACCATCGGCGTCCCACCCGGCGTTCCTGCGTGGCACAATCCCCTGCCCTTTTGCTACGAAAGCACCGGGAAAGAGACATTTTTCACGAACCGCCTCGATCCTGACCCGCGTGGCCGGCGCGTATTCGCATTTCATCGTCCCGAAACTCTAATCGAGTGGGTCCAGCAGCCAAAGCAACTGGCACAGCGTCTTCGCGAATTTCCTGTCGTTTCCAGTGCCGGCCTTTGGCCCGCTCAACTCATCGCGATCACGAATCTGGAGAAATCTTTCGGTCAGGGCCGCCGTCGCGCCCTCATCCAAATGGCCACCGGTTCCGGCAAAACTTTTACCGCCGTTAATTTTATTTACCGGCTCGTTAAGTACGGCAAAGCAAACCGCGTCCTGTTCCTGGTGGATCGCGGGAATCTCGGCAAACAAACGCTCAAAGAATTTCAGGAGTTTGTCTCGCCCGTGAACAATTACAAGTTCACCGAGGAATACATCGTCCAGCGCCTGAACAGCAATACCCTCGACAAGTCCGCTCGCGTGGTCATCGGCACCATCCAACGCATTTACTCGATGCTCAAAGGCGAACCTGAGCCCGCGCCGGACCTCGACGATCTGCCCATCGGCTCCGCCGAATCCGTCTTCAAAAAACCGGTGCCGGTCGAATACAATCCGGGGTTTCCGATTGAGGAATTTGATTTCATCATCACCGACGAATGCCATCGCTCCATCTACAATCTGTGGCGGCAGGTACTTGAATATTTTGATGCCACGTTGATTGGTCTCACGGCCACGCCATCGAAACAAACGTTCGGCTTTTTTGAGCAAAACCTCGTCATGGAATACGGCCATGAAAAAGCCGTCGCCGATGGCGTAAACGTCAGCAGCGATATTTACCGCATCCAGACACAAATCACCCAAACCGGCTCAAAAGTGGATGCCGGCTTCTACGTGGATAAACGGCACCGCCAGACCCGCCAAATCCGTTGGGAACAACTGGATGAAGATCTGGCCTATGAAGCAGGCGATCTTGATCGCGCCGTCGTCGCCACCGACCAAATTCGGACGGTTCTCACCACATTCCGCGATAAACTTTTCACCGACCTTTTTCCCGGCCGCACGGACGTCCCCAAAACCCTTATCTTCGCCAAAGACGACGCCCACGCGGATGACATCGTTCGCATCTGCCGCGAAGTCTTCGGCAAAGGAAACGATTTTTGCCAGAAAATTACTTACCGCACAGGTTTCATCCGGATCACCGAGAAACAAATGCAACCGGACGGCATAGAAATTGAACAGACAGTATGGAAACGGGCTTCGAGCCTGTCCCCCGACGAAATTCTCGCCGCGTTCCGTAACGCCTATAATCATCGTCATCCTCCCAATGATTATGACGGGGATCCCAATGAACCCGACATCATTCCTGGAATTGAGGATGAGTTAGCAATGCGGAAATCGAAGCGGGCGTAAGCGGAGCGCGGGAGTAGGCGGGTTGGTGCAGAGGCTCGGCGCTGTCAGAACGTTGAGCGCGAGCGAGCCACCGCTGGTCCAAGGGTTCGCGGGTCAGATCGGGGGTATTCGCAGCGATGGTGGTCTCTTCTTTCATGCCGGTAGCGTGGCCGACACCAACGAAAAAACCGGCGAGGAGCAAGGTGGTACGCAATAAGGTGCTACGGGAGTAGGTCGTGAGGGCACAGGAACGTTGGGGATCGAGAGCGCGATACAGATTTTGAAAAACGGCGAGGGTCCACATGGCCGGGTTTTTGGCGGGAGAAAATGCGTCGTAGAAAATGGCGTGCGGGGGCGGAAGGGCTCCCCTGCCCTGACTCAGCCACGCGGGAAAATCGTCGAGGTGAAATTGCCAGTCGACGTTGAGCGAGCCGTTGCTGAAGGCGGTTTCTTTTGTGCGGAGCAGCTCGCTTAACGGTCCTTCGTAACCGGAAACATAGCCAAGCGCGGCAGAGTTTTTCAGGGCAAATTCGAGCGGTTCGGCAGTGTTATCGAAACTGACGATGCTGAGACGGCCGGGAATCCCGGTGGTGGCGCGAAGAACGGCGATAGCGTTGGCAGCCGCGCCGAGGCCGACGTCCCAGATAATGAATTCGCTGGAAATCTTTGCAAGGCGTTCACGAATGTGAAGCTGGCGGACGTAAAGAAGATCGGCCTCGGCTCGAGGGCCAAGCCCGGGGTGCATTTTTTCGCCGTAGCTGGCAGAAAAAAGGGTGCGCTCTCCGTTGGCAAGGGTTACAAGTTGGTAGTCATCCGGCATGGGGTCGTTTCAACACTTCATCCAGCGGAGGCGCTCTCCCACCCAATCCGATGCGCGTTGGCCATCACTGAAAACGTGATCGTCGTCGCAGGAACTGTCGGCAGGACGCTGGCATCTACCACATGAATGCGCGACCAACCGCGCGGGCGGCCCACGCAATCCGTTTCAAAATCGTCCGGCTGTGCGCGCATGGGAAGAGAGCCGCCGCAATGAAATCCCCTGCCCGGCTGCGCAACCTGCAACATGGACGGGATCACGAAACCGCCAAGCGCCCGACGCTGTCCCTGAAGTTCGCTCAAAACCTTCCTCACCGCGCCAACGGTTTGGGGATTGAACAAAGGTTCCAATTGCAGGAAATCCTTCGCGCCATCCCGTTTTAATGTCATCTGGATCCCCGCCGATTCATCGGAGTGCAAATAGCCCTGGGCGATCAGGAGCCGTTCCAGAATTGGCCGCGCAAACATTTTCAACGTACCAAGAGACCGGCGCACCGCCCCGGCGATAGTGTCGCTATAAGTGTAAATTTGCAGATGGACGGAATGCCGGCTGATTCGCGGATGGCACAATTCCAAAAAGGCCTGGCTTAATGTATAAAGCTCCTCGGCTTGAACGCCCCGAACCCCGCGGGCGCGAATGAGAGGAAAAAGAAAATATTGGCTATCGCGCAACGTCAGCGGACGCTCGAAGGCGTCCTGTGAACGCAACACAATCTGCGCTGTTGGAATGACACCCGCCGCCAGATAAACCCGCTCGGCCTCGAATGAAAGTGGTGCGCCCGTTTGACGATGGAATCCTTCAATCAGTACCTTGCTGGATTCTTCCCGTAGTCTTGTGACAATCACGTCACCCTGGTACTGGAAATTGTCCTGCTTCTGCAATTCGCGGACGGTGTCGGCGGCGTTGAAGATGCAGCCATAGACGCAACCGGTCATACAGTAGCCGCAATAAACACAACCGGCGCCGCGTGGCGAATCCGCAGCGCGCACTCCCAGGCGCGACTGGCCAAAATGCCAGCCCCGTGCCCGCAACGCATCGCGGTGCCGTTCCAATCCTGTCAAAAATGATTCCGCCTGCCGACTTAGCTTGAGCGACCGAGGATTCGTTGCGTACAACGGTAAAATCTCTTCCAGTCCGTCATGCCGCCCGGCGAGCCCCGTCATTTCGGCGACTGCCCGGTAATGCTCCTCCAAATCGGAATTTTTAATCGGCCAATCCGAGATATCGTCATCGCGCAACGGCAGCATCGCCGCGCCCCAAACATTGCTAAGGCCCCCAAAGCCCAACGAAGGGCAAACGGCGACGTCTTGGCTGCGCCAGGGAATTTTCTCGCCGGTCTCGCGATAGGGAAAATCCGAGCCAAAAAGTTTTTTGACGGGAAGCCCCTTCAGGTCGGCATCGGCGTCGCCGTGGACGGCCGCGACTTGGGATGGCTGCCATTCTTTTCGGGATTTCTTTTGAGCCAGATCACCGACAATGCGCGCTCGTTCGGGTTCCAGTTTAATCCCCGCATCGAGCATCAGGACCTTTGCGCCACGCGCAAGCAGCGCGCTCGCGCAGGCAACGCCCGCCGGGCCCGAACCAATGATGCAATGCGTGTGCATTTCGGGATTTTAGGTGAATGGGCAGCCATGGACAAATCGGAACTGGGCCGGTTTGGGATTGGATTGGTGAATTGATGACTGGGACGTTCCCGGTGGCGCGTCAATCGTTATCCCTGATTGTTGACATTCTACGTCATTGGCGTATGCTGGAGTGAATGGTCTTTGAAGAATTTGCGCCATTCACCCGACGGGTCCTGGCATTAATGGACGATGATGATCTGGCGCGAGTGCAAGGGTTGCTGTTGTCGCGGCCCGACGCGGGCAATGTGATTCCAGTCAGGCGGCTTACGAAAGTTGCGCGTGGCTGCCAAAGGACGCGGAAAGCGCGGCGGAGCGCGAATTATTTACTATTGGGTGGTAGACCGCGACCGGATTTTAATGCTCGACATTTACGCAAAGAACGAGCGGGAAGATTTAAGCGCGGGTGAGCTGAAACAACTGCGAACATTAATTGAGAATTACAAAGCATGAACAAAGAACGATTTCAAGAATTGACCAAAGCGCTTCGTCAGGCGAAAGCTGCGCAACGGGGCGAAGTCGCGCCGTCTCGCGTGTGGAACGTGACACGGGACCACAATGGCAAGCTGGTTCGCCTCCAACTTGACCCTAAGACCTATCAGCGCCAACGACAGATGGAATGGGATAAAACCATCGCAGCCACGCGGACGCGCCTAAAGTTGTCGCAAAATAAGTTTGCTGAACTGCTCGGCATTTCCGTCAAGACGCTGCACAACTGGGAACAAGGACGGCGCCAGCCAACCGGCGCTGCACGGGTTTTGTTGCGTGTGGCGTTGCGCCATCCCGAAGTCGTTTTGGAAGAAGCGATGGGAATTGGACGATCCCGCGGGAATTAACAACCACCAGCATTCAGCCGTAAGATGTATTGGGTGGTTGACATTGTTTTTCGGCGTGCTTCAATTCCTTGGTTATGCGGCAGCGAGCGCTATGAAAAAGCTCACCCCAAAAGTTATGCGGCTGGCAGTTGCACTCATTGAGCAGCTTCGTAGCGGACTGTTGGACGATGCGCAGCAGTCTGACGTGGTTGTGCAGTTAGATTCGCTCTTGCTTGATCCACACTGGTTAGGTTACACGATTGACCATGTTCCTGAGTTGTCACCAGAGGAGGTTGTTCGCAAGGCATTTGCATATTCACCATTTTTGATGCCTGGCCCGTCAGGACAATCACAATCATGATGCCGCCAGACATCCACTGCTGGGTCGAGATTGTTTACTTTTCCCTTTGTCCCAACTGGAAGCTCATTTGCGCAGGACACAGGCGGGAGTGATTGCAGAGTATGAGCGTCACAGCTTATTCGAGCAGTTTCTGAATTCACGTGACACGCCTGCCCGCGTTTGCCTGTCGCTGGTGTGCTTAAGTGCATCAAGTGGTGCCAAAAACATCGAGCTGCTTTGACGATTCGATGGTAAATCTTTGGCGTTACCTCGGCGTGGTTCATCGAACGTCGAATGGGGAACGGGGAATGGGATGGAGCGGGTGATGGGAATCGAACCCACATGGCCAGCTTGGAAGGCTGGAACTTTACCACTAAGCTACACCCGCGTCCGGACGAGTACAGAAATGATAACAACCGCGCCCCGCTTGTCAATGCGACATCGAAATGCCGGCATATTTGAAAGCACCAAGGACCAAGCGCCAGGCGCCAGAGAACCGAAGCTCCGATATTGCGCACCTGGCATTTGGAGGTTCATCCGCTCACATATGAATTGAAATGTCCCCTCCTGCACCATTACAATTCGAAACTTTATGATTCAACTTCGTGACAAGGCTTCCTGCAAGTATGACCAAATTTCTCTTGGCGAAATCATGCTCCGTTTTGACCCCGGCGAGGGCCGGATTCGCACGGCGCGCGAATTCAAAGTTTGGGAAGGCGGCGGCGAATACAATACGTCGCGCGGCTTGCGCAAGTGCTTTGGCTATAAAACCGCCGTCTGCACCGCTTTTGTGGACAACGAAGTCGGCCATTTGATCGAGGATTTCATCATGCAAGGCGGCGTGGGCACGGATTTTATTTTGTGGCGGCCAGACGACGGCATTGGCCGCACCATCCGCAACGGCCTGAACTTCACCGAACGCGGCTTCGGCATTCGCGGCGCGATGGGCGTACCCGATCGCGGGAACTCCGCCGCCTCACAACTCAAACCCGGCGATTTTGATTGGGACAATATTTTCGGAAAGCTCGGGACCCGTTGGCTCCATACGGGCGGCATTTTCGCTGCGTTGTCCGAAACTACCGCCGCCCTGACCGTTGAAGCCGTCAAAGCCGCCAAAAAGCACGGTGTTGTGGTCAGTTACGACCTTAATTACCGCCCTTCCCTCTGGAAATCCATCGGTGGACTCAAAAAAGCCCAGGAGGTGAACAAAGAAATCGCCAAATACGTGGACGTGATGATTGGCAATGAGGAGGATTTCACCGCCAGCCTTGGCTTCGAGGTCAAAGGCGCGGACCATAACCTCAGCACAATTGAAACTGACGCGTTCAAAGCCATGATTGAGACAGCTGTGAAGGCGTATCCGAATTTCAAAGTGGCCGCGACCACTCTGCGCCGCGTCATCACCGCCACGAAAAACGACTGGAGCGCCATTCTATGGCACGACGGCAAGTTCTACGAGAGCCGCAAGTATCCGGAATTGGAAATCCTCGACCGCGTAGGCGGCGGCGACAGTTTCGCGAGTGGGTTGCAATTTGGGTTTCTGGAATTCAACGACCCGCAGAAGGCAGCGGACTACGGCGCGGCGCACGGCGCGCTCGCCTCAACCACACCCGGCGATACCAGCATGGCCACCCGCAACGAAGTGGAAAAAACGTTTGGCGGTGGAAGCGCGAGAGTACAAAGATAGCAAAACTGCCCTTTTCAATCAAAAATCCTGCAATTTCATACATATGAAGATTCCTGCGGAACTATTCTCACTCAAAGACAAAGTCGCCGTTGTTATCGGCGGCACCGGCGAACTGTGCGGCGCGATGGCCGAAGGCATGGCTGCCGCGGGCGCGACCGTGGCTATTGTCGGACGCGACGCCGCCAAAGCCAAAGCACGCCTGGATAACATTTCCAAAGACGGCGGCAAGGCCGCGTTCTTTTCCTGCGATACCACCAGTAAAGCCGGTCTGCAGACGCTCCTGACAGACGTCACCGGCAAATTCAGCAAAGTAGACATTTTGGTGAACGGCGCCGGAGTGAATTCGCCGACTCCCTTTTTTGATATTCCTGAGGAGGAATTCGATAAAATCATTTCCGTGAACCTGAAAGGCCTTGTGCTTGCCAGCCAGATTTTCGGCAAACACATGGTCGACCGGGGCTCCGGCAGTATCATTAACCTCGGCTCGGCGTCCGGACTGAATCCATTGTCCCGCGTATTCACCTATTCCGCGTCCAAGGCTGCCGTCCATAATATCTCAAAAAACCTGGCGCGCGAATGGGCCCCAAAAGGTGTGCGCGTAAACATCCTTGTACCAGGATTTTTCCCGGCGGAACAAAACCGCAAAGTCCTTAACCCGGATCGTGTAAAATCAATCCTCGCCAAAACCCCGATGAACCGCTTTGGCGAAGCCCATGAACTCATCGGGGCCACCCTGCTCCTGGCTTCCGATGCGGGTAGCTTTATTACCGGCACGGAATTGGTCGTGGATGGCGGGTTTGATGCGATGACGATTTAGTTTTAAAAGCGCTTTCTAACTGCGTCCCGTCGGAGACGGGCAGCTGGCGGACGGGTACGTCCGCCCATAAGCGTTAACCTAAAAACCTTGCCTTTCTTTTGGGAATCTGAATGATCAGGAGGCATGAATGATATTGCGTTGCCGGAAGACTGGGAAATTTTGCGTGGCTGGCTTCCTCGGGACTTGGATCAACGCGCCCACAGC
>DATAST010000140.1:0-41101 GCA_036269115.1 Verrucomicrobiia bacterium
GCGGTGGGGCTTCATAACAAACGTACAATTGAGGATTGCCGCTGGTGACGTTGGTCAACCGAAGGTCCCAGCCCTGGGCATCCGGCGGCACGGTGACGGTGAAATACTGCCAGACGTTGTTTGCCTGATTGGTGACCGAGAGCATGCCCCCGTCGAAAGGCAACGGTGTCGGGCCAATCGCGTGGATCCGGATGCCGTACGCGGCATCGCCACCGGCTTGCCGGGCCTGCACCATGAGGGTGTAATTGGTTGCGGTCGGGCTGGAAATATTGATGAGGCTGGAACTGGACCAGGTATAGCCCAGGCCGCCGTCGTTGCCGTAACTGTCGGAGCCGCCGGGGAGCCAGCCATCTGGCCGCAGGTGCATGTAGGGGGTGCCAATGGCATTGGTGAGAAAGACTTCCAGGGCGAGGGTATTGGGCGGCACGGTGAAGGTGTAGGCGCTGAATTGCCCGGCCAGGCAATCGGGGTTGGTTACCACCAGATCGGTGACGCCGGTCGCGTCAACCACGCCGAGATTGGTGACCGCGATCGGACCCCAGCTATGAAGCGCAAAGCTGCTGTCGTTGGTGCCGATGTAACTGCCGCTCGGATTCTGTCCATCACTGACCACCGCCAGATAATAGGTGCCGGCCACAATATTGGAGGGACTTGTGGATGTGTATGGCATCATCAAATATTGCTGGTCACCCGTTTTGGCCATCACTCTTCCACCGGACAAGCTATAGGCAGAGCCGTTGTTGGGCATGGAATCGGGCAGGGTGCTTTTCTGAATTAATAGAATGCTTTGCCCGACGTTTGTATCCAGTTCCACCTGCCAACTGGTTGTATTCGTTGGCACATTGACGGAGTAATAGGCCGCCTGTCGTGGGGCCAGGCCGGACAGGCTGGTCACGCCGTTGCTGAACGTCAATGGTGTGATTGGAATGCTGTAAGGACCGCCAATGCCCTCGCTGGCGATCGTGTAGCTCAGGGCGGTTGGTCCGGAGTAATCATAAACCGCCACGTAATATGTTCCCGGCGATAGCGGATCGCCCACGCCATCCGCAAATACCCGCCCGATGTCGAGGCTTCCGTCATAATTGTAGGGGAGGCCTGTCCAATCGGAACTAACGCCCCAATTGTATCCGCTGGGCCACGAAGATGATTGCGACGGGGACCAGCCGAAAGCATTACCCGGTGGCAGTTGGTCCCGGCAGATGAATATTTGCGGATTGCCGCTGGTGACATTCGTCAGCCGCAAATCCCAGCCCGCGGCATCCGCCGGCACGTTAAAGACAAAGTATTGATATTTTTGCGTGGGCTGATTGGTGATGCTGAACGTATTGCCCGGGCCGTCGAAACCTACCGGCGTTCCCACAAGCTGGCTGCCGGTGAGCACAAAACTTCCGAGCGCCGCGGCCGGTGTGTAGACGCCGATATACCAGACGTCTGCCGGGTGATTGGGTTGCTGCAAATATCCATAGGTGGTGGACAAATCCATGAAGCCTTTTGTGGAGGAAGAGTAGGAATCCAGAGGATTGCTTCGGTAATTCCATTGTCCCGGAACAGCATTGCGGCGGAGCGCAATCATCGTGCCGGGCACTTGATTGGATAAATCCAGCTCCCATCCCAATGAACCGAGTTGCTCGGCTGTATTGGTCACTGAGTAATACTGCCAGCCGACCCGGTTCGGGGCGTCATTGGTAATTTGAAATACGTAATCCACAGGGGTAATAACGGGCTGCCCATTGGTGAGCGTGAGCGAATAGGGACCGCTCCCGTACACAGTCATGTAAAACGTTCCATTGCTTAAAGTCGAGGGAACCAGGGTCACGCTGGCGCCTATGCCCGCTGGCGGTTCGGAGAAAGCGTCGTTCACAAACTCATTAGGCACGTTGTTTTGTCGGACAGCCAGGTTGGCGTTGCCGGAAATTGGCGTCACGTTGATTTGCCACGCGATTTGCTGCACGGGCACTTGCACAACGTACGTGGTGTAGCCGTATCCAGTGACGGTGAGGTTGGTTGCTTCGCCAAAAGCGAGGTTCGTGACGCCCTGTTGCCGCGAATCGAGTGGGACGGTCAATCCCGGACTGCCGACCACGCTCACGAAATATTGGCTGCCCACATTCAGATACGTCGGCACCACAAGCATTTGGCCGGGCTGGGTCAGGTCGTACGTGGCCGTATTGAGCGGCACCGGCGCGGCCGTCTGTTTCACGTACATCTGGTTGTTCAATCCGTTGAGCCATAACCGCCATGCCAGGGTGTTCGAGGAAATCGTGGTGGAAAAAAATCGAATGCCTTCGCCGCCGATGGTCGCCGTAGCCCCGCTGCTGCTGTCCGCCGCCAGGGCAGGCAATGGCTGCACGTACGCCTGGCCGGTGAGCAAGGTCCATTGCGCGCCAGGTTGGGCGTGGACCAGGATGTACCACGTCTGTCCGGGTTGAAACTGGTACGATTGGGCCAGGACGACTCCATTCGATCCGTTCAAAGTGGAGGCATATTGATAGGAATTGGTCGCAGGCAAATTGCCCTGGTAGAGATACAGGCTCGCTTGATTGCTAAATACATTCAAGACCGTTCGCCAAACCTGGTTCGCCGTCGTCTGGGTGTTGATGGAGAAATAATAATCGCCGCCACTCGTGCTCGTGTTGGTATAGGTCTGCGGGCTGCCCACGTCCACCGCCCCGGGGTCCCACGTCAACGGCGTGATGGAAGCCAGTTCTGTGCTCAAGACGTAACGGTTCGTGCTCGCCGCGCTGGAATAGATGCCGATGAAGTAGGTCGAATTTGTCGCCTCGGCGCTCGTGAAGATAATCGTGTCGAGCGATTGTCCGGGACCAATCGCCTTGTCGTAGAGTCCAGTATTGGGCAATTTGCCTCGCTTGATGTACAAGCCGGGTGGATTCGCGTTGGTGCAGTTCAGGACAATCCGCCAGCCGGTCAATAGATTCGAGGGAACATCCACCTGGAAATAATTCCATGCACCGGGTCCGGTATTGGTAATGGTTCCGGTGGTGGAGAACACCAGTGGTTTGAGGGCAGGGTACACGCCTGACCGGATATCTGGCCGGTTTGTTGTGAGCGCGACCGAGAATGGATCTGTAGTCGAACCGGCGGGAGTCGAAACCCTCAAGCCATAGGTCCCCGCCACACATTCCGGCAATTCCAGGTCAATCTGATTGGTCGCACCCACTAACCGGGAGACATACATGAAGCTCGTATCGGTGGGAGTGCCACTGGGCGTCAATAACAGGTTCGCATAAGTCGTGGCATTATTCGAAATCAACAGGGACAGATTCGTAACGCCCACAGGTATGGTAAAAGTGTAATTGGTGCCAATGCCCGGGGCATTGGTTCCAACAAAGGTAATTTGTGCAGCCGCCCCAAATGCGGCCAGAATCGTAAAAACCCACGTCAGCAAAATTATACGTGTTGATTTCATGACTGTATGTCTATTGCGGGAACAAGAGCGCAAACGTGAAACTTTGCGCCCTTCAACTCTCCTTCATGCGCGGACACAGTATGACCAACTCGATCGGCGTCTAAAGGTGTCCCCGCCGGGTTCCTTATGATCTCCAGTTTTCCCTGGAATCAGGGGCATTTTATAAGGTTACCTCAAATAGTCAAGAAGAAACGGATACGGTATTGCTTTAAGAGGAACGTCGAATCCCGCGGAGCGCCAAGATCCAGGCGCTAATGAAAAGCACCAAGCACCAAACTCCAGAGAAGCGAATATCGGCTTTGGTGCTTGAATGTTGGATTTTGGAGCTTTTTCTGCCCACGCTCTCACGCCTTGCCGCGCTGAAGCTTCTGAGCGAAGGCGAGTCTCACCGCCTACTCATGCCCGCCGTGTTTGCGCAGCAATTCCACCATGTTCTCGTTCTTCACGCTCGCTGCCACATGTAAGGGCGTTTCGCCGGCGGCGTCTGCGGCATTGACGTCAGCTTTGTCCGCCAGCAGCAATTCCGCAATGTCCGAACGGTCGAAAATTGCCGCATCGTAAAGGGGCGTCCGGTCACCGTGATCCTGGGCATTGACGTCGGCATTACTGGCCAAGAGTACAGTTGCGACGTCCTTGGAATCATAAATTGCCGCCAAATGCAATGGCGTTTGCCCCTCGTCATCTTTCGCGTCGACGTCGGCCCTGGTGGCCAGAAGCAATTGCGCTATGTCCGCAAAGTTATCCTGCGCGGCAATGTGTAAAGGCGTCGAGCCGTAGCGGTCTTTGCAAGTAACCAAATCAGGATCATCTTTTAGCATGGCCTTGAGCGCCGGCAGGTCGTTTTTGGCGACTGCGTGATCTATTCTTTTTGAATCAACGTTTCTCCGGTATAAAGCGCGATCGATGAAAACCAACGCAATGGCCGCGACGGCGAGGCTGCAGAGAATGACAACCCGGCTGCGGAGGGATTCCAGGTTCATACCTGATTTTCGCGTACCTCAATTCCCCGCCAGCGCGGCCGTTTGTTGCAACCTTCTGATATCCGCGAGGGCCGCGGGGTCGGTTACCGGTTGTCCGTTTCCGAGGTAGCTTTCTGTCGGAAGCGCGCTGCGCCATTTCCAGTATTACTGATGCCCGTCAGCAAACGCCAGGGTGTCGCCATTGACATGACGCCATGCGGGGATGTTGTACCAGGCATCCACAGTATCGGAATAAAGGAAATGGCCGTCATCAATCGTCGAAATGTCCTCTTCGATGAATGTCAGTGAGTTGGCGGGTTTCCTGATTTGGCTAAGGCGATGGACGGGTTTGATGTTGAAGCTCGTAGTGTCGTTGGGCGAGCCACCCATAAAACCGCTCAGTGAATAACTGCGCAAGGTGAGGGTGGGTGTGCCCAAAACGAGGCTCAGGTCGCTCGGACACCGATAACAGGCGATGATCTTGATGTAGGGAAAGATTGTGCCGCCGGTGATATCCGTTTCGTTGGTATCGAGGCTGGCGTTGCCCACGACCCAGCTTCCCGGAGTGCTTTCTGCCACGTTCGCCGACCGGAAATCCACATTGTTGGAGGCGATGACGCCGCTGTCCTCATCGGCATACAATTGCCAGCCAACGTCCAGTTGCCTTTCATTATTGAGGCAATGGACGCGCTGAGCCTTTTCTTTACTATGCGACAGGACCGGCATCAACATGGCCGCAAGGATCGCGATGATCGCAATCACCACGAGCAATTCGACCAACGTAAATGCGCGATTTTTCATGAATTAAATTTTGCCGCTCGCCGTGATAACAAGTCAGACGACAATTCTGACGGAGCGCGGCTGTGTCCCGCTCGGAGCGGGATCAGCCGCAGCAGCTTCGCAGGCCAAAGGGCCACACCAAATCGCCAAGCCTACTGTTTGCAGCATGCTGCGGCTGGTCTCCGACACAGCCGCGCTCCGAAATCGGTTCATAGTCTCCCACACGCACAGTTCATAGTGCCTCCTCTTTCGATTTTTTGCATGTATTTCGACCATCCCATTTCAACGTTTCAACTTTTTAGCATATCAACGCGCTACGGGCTGACGCTCAGGAGCGACGTCTCCATCTTTACCTTCATGTTTTCGGTCAGATTCATCGTTCGCGTCGTAATATTTAATGTCAGGTCCTGGTCATTCTTTAAATCCACAACCATCCCCAGGTCGGGGGCAAACCAGGCTTCGCCATTGATCGCCCCTTTGCCGATTTTAACCACTGCTCCTATCGTGGCGGCGGAGGCGGTTTTTGTTTTGATGTTGCCGTTCAGCAAAAGGTGCACACAGTCGTAGCCGTTATGCTGTTCCCGGTCTTTGAAAGTATAGGTGGAATCCACCGTCAGTACCCCGGCCGGATTATTGATATCGTGACTTGAGGACCACGAGTCGCCGACATTGACTGGATGGTCCGGTAACGCTTCTGAAAATGTGCCGTACTGTTTCAGGGTGTCATCATCGAATAATTGCTGGAGCGACATCTGCTGCCGCTGGTCGGGCAAAGCGGCATTGATGCGGTTGGTCAGGGCGTCAACGCCGTCAATCTTCTCGAGCGCACCATTGGCGGCAAAGGTATAATCGAGGGGCACACCCAGCATCGCGCCCATGACTGCGGCTACTGCCGCCGAGGGGCCTGCCGGCGGAGTTGATTTCTTTTGCGTGGAATCATAACTCAAAACATCCTTGTCGTTTTGAAATACGTCGAGACTCTGATTGTCAAAATCCATTTCTACCTCGTGCCCGCCGTTGTCGAGGTCTTTAAGCGGCGAATAATGAAAGTTCTGCGTCACTTTGATTTCGCTATGATTCGGCCCGTTCGGCGTTTTGACATCCGTGGTCTGGTCCACGTCTACTTTCATGTCATATCGTTTCCCGGCCTGCCATTTGAGCTTTAGATCGATTGGGCCGGTCGTTGCGGATCCGCCGCTGGTGACGCTGGCGCTTGAAACTGCCGCGCCGCTGGCGTTGTTCGCTACGGCGTCTGATTTTTTAGAGCACCCGGACAAAACGAGCCCCGCGGCTGCTGATACGCTGAGCCAAGTGACGAATGTTTTCATAAAGTATTATTCCTCTTGCTGACGGTCCTGAAACTACTGAATACGTTCCCTTTCCAGATTCTGGCCCATCACTAATATGGGTATTTTCGCGATTGTCCGCCAATTTTACGAATCAGCAAGTGTTTTCGGCGGCGTCTTAACTGGAGCACTCGCCTGGTGGCAGGGCGCTCCCGCCCTGCCGCTTCATTTACTCATACATACACAAGAAATGTTCGAAGGTTGCATTCGCCATTCCAGTAATTGCATTTGCAGCCGACCTGCGATGAGGATAGCGTCATGCTATTCTTGCGATTTCAACGCTTTTCGTTCCGTCGTGCTCGGTCGCGGGCCTGACGCATGGCGCTGAGAGTTGAAACGTCGTCATCGGCTTTGGCTGGGGCCGATTTGGTTTGCGCTGCTTTTGCCGTGGCCGGAACCGGAACGGGCGCGGCAGGCTTTTTCACGACCGGCTTGGGCGCCTTTGGCGTCGGCGCGGGGGTTGGTGATTCAGATTCGACATTTTTCGCCCGGGTCTGGATGGCGACCTTAACGCCTGCCAATTTCGAGAGCCATCCGGCGCGGCGTTCGAGGATTTCCAGCAGAAATAGAAATGCCGCCGCGACCAGCAACCACGGGGCGAGGGAAACGTAGCGCGACCGGACGGGGAGTTCGCTCCAGATTTTTGGGATCTCGATGCGCTCCTTGCCGCCGGTGGTGGTGGCAATTTGCGCAAGGGTTGCTGAGCCGCGCCCGGGTTCGTCGGGGGCAAATTCAGGAGAGTAGGGGAGACACACCGGCGACAAAGTAACGGGCTGTTGCCCGCTAACTTCAACCGTGTTCAACATGGTTTCACGGCCGTCGATTGGAATATCGGCTTCAAGCAAGTCGGCGTTTTTCCATTCCAGCGACGCTGTTTCTTTGGACGGAGCGGCTCCGGGCAATCCGTGCAAGACGTCAACGCGAGGCAAATTGGCAAATGGGTCCGCTTTGCGGTTTGGGTCCAGGTGCAAATCCACGAAACAATCGCCGTCGCGAATCTCCTGCGTGAGCAGCATTTCGTCCGGAAGCCGTTCATGTTTGCCGGCGGCCCAGCGGGCGAGGGTCGAGTAAAATTCGCCGGCCTGGTCCCACTTGGCGAAATTGCCGCTGTATTTTCCATCGGCTTCGCCCAGATAACAAAGGACTCGCCCGTTGCCGGCATTCCAGGACGCGACCACCGGCGCTTTATATTCATCGTGGGTCACGGCGGCAAGATTCGCTTCCGGGCGGAGGTAACAGAGATTGTAACCGCCGAGCGATGGCGGCGTGCCGGTTGGCGGCATGCCCAGGAGTGAATAGCCCGCGGTGATGCTAAACGGCGATGCCTGGTCCACAAAAGTGCTGCGCGCGATCGTGAAGGTGTCCTGGGCAAAGATGCGCGGAATTTCGTCCGGGTTGCTGCTGAAATAACAATCGCCGCCGCCGCGATGGGCGAGGTCTTTGAGCATGTTTGCATCGCAGTCATGTTCGGTGCCCAGGCCGACAACGCTCACGGTTACGCCCGCTTCGCGGAGCTTCGCCACGATGTCCTGGTAATGCGCGGATTGTTCGGCGTCCGCGGCGTCGGAGAAAAGGATGATATGTTTGGTCTGTGATTTTGCGTTTGAAATCATTTTGGCGCTGGCGACCAGGGCCTCGTAGATGTAAATGCCGCCGCCTTGCGAATCAATTTTGAGAATCTTTCCACGATAGCCCTGGTTATGTTCGATGGTATCGAGCGGGACGATTTCATGGGCGGTAGTGTCCACGGCGAAGACACCGAATTCGTCCATGGGCGAAAGTAGGTCCAGGACCTGGACAGTGCCGAGGTCGGCGAGGTCGATTTTTTCCCGTCCGCCCCCGGCGGGCATGGCCATGCTGCCGGACCGGTCCAGGGCGACTACCACGGCCACGCTCATCTTGCGCGCTTCCTTGCGCATTTCCATTGAGATGGGGAGGACCCGCTCCAGCGGCGATTTGAAATAGCCGCCGGGGCCGTACGATTTCTGGCCGCCGGTCATCGCGAGTCCGCTGCCGGTTTGTTCGACCCACGAGGCAAGCGTTTCCATCCCATTCATGCCAATGTCGCCGGCGGGAACATTTTCGATGATGACGGCGGAATATTGTGAAAGACTTTCGAGGGTCCAATTGCAGTTGATTGGGGCTTTGCCAATGACATCCACGTGGCCCCGGCGCAGGAGATTGACCAGGCCGGAACCGTCGCCTGCGGATGAAACAACGAGAACCGGCCGCGCGCCTTCCACGCCCACGAGCGCCCGGGCAGTATTGTTTTCCGGAACCGGATCGTCCTTCGCTCCTTCAACCGTCAGGGTGTATTCGTTGACGCCTGCGGTTTCGGCGCGATCGCGAAACATGAGCCGTGACAATCCCTGCGGCACGTGCTTTTTACCGGCCGAAATGATTTCGTCGTTGCGGCGAAGTTGATAGCTAATTTGTTGCTCCACCGGCGAGGACACCCAGCCGTTCAGGAGGAATGCTTCGCCGGGCAAAACCGATTGCGGAGCAAGGAAACTTTGAATCGCGGTGTCATCGACCTGTGCGCGGGTGATCAGCCGATAATCCACAGCCACGCCCCGTCCCGCGGCTCGAGCGGCCGCGGCCGCGGGATCTTTTCCCGTCCATTTGCCGTCGGACAACACGAGAATGCGTCCGCCACCGTCCGGGGGGATCAATTCGAGCGCAGCCTGTACGCCGTCGTTTAGACCGGAATGGTCGCGGCCGACGTCCGCGGCGAATCCGCCGAATTCACCACGTTCGGGCGCTTGTTCCACCGATGCCTGGCGCCCAAAAGAAACGACGCCCAACTGGTCGCGCGATCCCATGGATTTGTGCAACAGCGCGATGATCTCTTTCTCGGAGGCATCAGAATCAAGTGGCATGGATTCGCTGCGGTCAGCAACGACGATGACCGTGCCCGCGCGGTCGGGCAATCGAATGGCTAACTGCGCCAGCGCAAAAACGACGAGCATAAAGACCACACCTCGCAAAACCCTCAACAAACGGTTCGGCAGCGGCCACGCAAAACATGCCGCCGCCAGCGGAATGAACAACAAAAGCCAAACCGGTTGGAAGAATGTGGGCATTTTAATCGTCGAACTCGACAAGCTCCGATTTGTCTGCGAAGCAGCTTATTGAAAGCCCTGTAAGGGCGGCCGATAATAGCCCAGGGCAAACGCGAATCTGTGAGCGCGCCGCCCTGGGTAAACCAGCCCAATGAACCGGCCGCTGACTGAGAATCCGCGCGATAGCGCGAAGTTGATCTGCGGCTTTCACGATGCACTGAAGACTGGTTTGGTTCATGAATATTATAATATCAGTTCGTACCCCTTGCCGCTGTCACCAGATACATATGACCCGCGAGGAATGCCAGGGCGAGCAAGCCAAAAATCCAAACGGCTGAACTTTTCGCAAGGCGCTGGCCAGGGTCATTGCTCCAATTGCCCCATTGCCCGCTGGTGCAACCGGTTAAATTTGATTCGTCAGCAGCAAGTGCGTTCACGGAGAATTGGTTCGTCTCGGAACCCATCGTCACGGAATAAACGCCCGGTAAGGGCGTCTCGATTGCCAGTAAACCGCCCACTTTTGGAAAAGAAGTTTGGCCGCCGTCGGGCTGCGTCACAGTGATGGGTTGGCCGTCGGTTTTTAGGATGACTTCGGTACCGAGCCGGGCGTTGCTGCCCTTCAATCCCGGCATTTCGGAAATGCGCCAGGACAAAATGTCCCAAAACAAAATTGGCCAGTCGGGCGTGTTTTCTACCGTGGAAAGCGCGGGATTCAGGTTCAAGGTAATGTGACGCCGGCCAATCATATCCTGCCGCTCGGACAACAACGGCACATTTCCGGCAAGGATGATCGGAACGTCGCCGGGGACATTCGTCGCGGCAGCCCCGGCCCAAATGGCGCCATCGAGCGTGATGCCTTCCGCCAGCGGATGCGAATCGTCCACGATGAACGGACCAGTATAAGCATTGGTTGCGGCAACTGTGCTCCACGTCACGTCCCATGCGTTGCTGGCAACCACCGAATTGTCCGCGTGAATGACCAATTCGGGATTTTGTTCCAGGGCAGCGCGAAAGCCAGTTGCATCCAGGGCCCGATTGACCATAACGGAAAGATCTTTATTGGTGAGAGCGACCTGCACTCGGACGTGTTTGCGGATGGGTGGCAGCAATTCGACCTGATTATCGGCCGCGAGCGCGTCCGCGTCGAGCGAGGCGCTCAGGGAAGAAGCTGCGGATGATATGTTAAAGACAAAACGCTGGCTCTGTCGCGGTCCGAATGGGATTTCTGAATTTTGGACGACGTTTGAACCGATCTGCACGAGCAAACGCCTGGAACCCGCCGCATCGGATTCATTGGCGATTTCCAGCAGGCAACGGTCCTGGTCGCCGAAGGCCGTGCGCGAGGCGTTGACGATGGCAAAGTTATTGAGCGGCCGGCCAAAGGCGTGCCATTCCAGGCGAGGATTGGAAATCTTTTCATCATCCGGTTGACGATCCGTGAGGACCAAAATGTTTGCCTGGCCTCCGCCGATTTCGGAGGCAAGAGTAATCGCCGAGTCCATTGCGGCTTCCGGCGACCAGCATTTCCATTGCGGCAACAGATTATTGACTTCGCTCCAGCGAGCGACGGTGGAACCGAGTGAGCGGGGCTCTGCGCCTGCCAGAATCAGCCGCGTGAACGGCGGGGGCTGCCGGCGAAACAACTTTTCCAAAAATTCTTTAGCGCGGTCTTGTGACGAGACGCCGTCCTGGACGGCGCGCATGGAAAAAGAATCGTTCAGCACCACGATCAGCGGGCGCGATGACTGGGGCAATTTCCAGCGCGGACCCGTCGCGGCGGCGACAAGCAGGAGCAAAGCAAGCAATTCGAGGAAAAACAGTAGCGGCAACTGGAGGCGATGGATTTTTGCGCCGCCGGCCTTGGACTGAACGTGAAAGCGCCAGAGGACAAGGCTGGATACCTGGCGGCGGCGAAAGCGGTTGCGGAGAATGTAGATGGCCGCCAGCGCCGGAATGGTGGACAGCGCAATCAGTGCCAGCGGATACGTGAGCAGTGGGATCATGCCGGGGCCAGCAATTGGATGCTTTCCAGTTCGCTGAGGGAATTCTCCAGGTCTTCGGCGATGAGCGTGGTCATTTGCGCGCCGCACTGGCGGCAGGCGTCGGCCCAGGATTGCTGAAGCATCGCGAGGTTGGAGGAGTATTGTTTGGCGATGACAGAATCAATGTAGATTTCGCTTTCTTCGCCGGTTTCGCTGTCCACCAGCCGGAGGTTGCCATGTTCAGGAGGAGTGGCATCGGCGCGGGCCAGCAGTTGCACGACGAACAGCGCGGCGGCCCCTTCGCGCATGCGCCGCAACAGGGGAACAGGTTCGCCCGGCCAAAGCAGATCACTCACGAGTACGCGCACGCCGAGCCTGCGAAATTTCGGCGGAAGGATTTCGAGGGATTGCTGCGGGGTGCGCGCGCTTTCCCATGTCATTTTGTCCCACGCAGACGGTGAGAGGGTGTCGTTTGGCAGGCGCTGATAGCCTTCGCCGGAAAGCCAGACTGCCTGGCTGCACTGCGCGTTTGCGGCGGACGTGGCCAGCAGGGCGGCGAGCAAGGCCGTTGCTTCCGCTTTCCGGCTCTGTTCCAGGCCCATCGAACGGGACCCATCGAGGACCAGGTCCAGGTGCGGCGCGACTTCTTCGCGGAACAACTTTATCGTGAGTCGATCCGAACGCGCGTAGATGCCCCAGTCTATGAAACGCAAATCGTCGCCGGGCTGGTAATCGCGGTAGTCCTGAAAGTCGATGGAACTGCCCGCGCGCCGGCCGGAGCGCGCGCCGCTGCAGCTGGATGCCGTTTGTGGTATCTGCAGCGCGTATCGAAGGCCAAGCTTTTCACCTTCCTGCAGGGCTTGTCGGATTTCCGGGTTCATAAACCATCATGGTGGGGACGGCGCGCTGCGCCGTCACCGCCCGCGCAGAGCGGGCGGAACATACGTGGCATGCCCGACCGCGCGCGATTACCCGCTCCCTCACGGTCGCGGCTCTGTTTCGATTCCGGGTTCATAAACGATTACCGGCGGCGCCTCTTTGGGCGGCGGAATAAAATTTCTGACCTGCCTGAAAAACCATCGGGCATTGAGAATGGCCATTATCCCAAGGAGACCAAGGGCAAAATAGAAATGCAAAATGAGGCGGCCATCATCGCGCATCGTGTAAATATTAATGATGTTGCCCAATTCGAGATGCTCGATGGAAAACGTCGTCAGTTGATTCAGGAAAAACAGGGCAGCGGTTGGCGTTAACGCGCAGAGACCGATGACAAAGACCACGAGCAATCCAGTGAGTTTGGCGGGCCGGCGCGGAAAAAACGTCCGTTGAATAAATAACGCGGTCAAAGCATAGGCGAATATATAGACGGCAAATGCACCTTGCGGGAGCCATTCATTGTGGCCCGTCAAGTACGCCGGAAATCGAGAAGAAACTTTCGACGCAACCAGAAACGTCGCGGCCGTCATCGCGGCCACCCAAACGAGCCCGCCCGCGGCGCCATTGAAGAAAAGGAATGCGACGAATCGTTTCCACGGCGCGGCGGGAATGGCGCGGCGCACGCGATGGCTAAAGGAGTCTGAATTGCTCACAATGACAATCAACGAAATCATCAGAAAATAAAAAACGGAGTCAAACCAGGCATCGATCGCATCGGAATGCCCGGTCGTTTTTACCCAGGCCACAGTCAGCAACCCCGTTAGGAACCAGACGACCGTTATATAAACTCGCACCGGCAGCGCGCGATTGGACGAAGGCGGCGATACGAGCGCCACCGCCATAACATAGAAAAGGCCGGTCAAAGTCGCGTAAATAGCCACGGCGGTGAACATGCCGATCCAAAAATCGCGCCCGCCCATGGTCGAGCCGACGCCCAAAGTCATGAATCGAAACACATAAGACAGGGCTTGCCCAAAGCAAAACAATGTGAAGTTAATGCCAACGATGCCGGCTAAAATTTTGAATGGGCGGCTGGCGGGGATGCAGCCCAGAAAGATGCCGAACATATTGATCGCGCAGACGGTCAGAAACAGGTAGAACAAAATTAAAAAGACTGTCGGCAAATCCACGCCGCGCAGCAGGTTTGTAAAGGCCATGAACGGCATGCATGCGCTGAAAAACAAAATCGCCATGTACGCGCCGCACAGAAATTTCCCCAGGATAATGCGCGCCGGCGAAAGCGTGCTCACGTAATATAAATCCGGATTATTTTCCTGCCGTTCCGCCGCCACACGGATACCCATGTAAAGGGGAATGAAAATAATGCTGGCGATGGCCAGAACGACCGCGAATGCCCCAAATAAGTCGCCGCCGAGGTGCTGGTCCGGGTCCGAATCGGCGCCGGAAGCGAAGAAAACGGCGGAAATGATGAAAAGCCCCGCCAGGAACAACAGCAACATGCCTGTGACAGCCCAACTGCGCACCGCCTGCCGCAATTCCTTGACCACGATAGGGTTCAGTTCCCATTCGCGCCAGGTGGCGAAATGGTTTCGGATGCCTGCCAGTGTGACGTTCATGAACGCTTTGTTCATTGCACGCCCCCTTTGGTGACTTTCATAAAAATATCCTCCAGGTTTGCGCGTGTTTGGCGAAATTCGACCACACGAAATTTCTTTTCGATCAATTTATCCAGCACATCGCAGGCGGCGGATTCGTCACCCGCCAGTTCAAAGTGGATTTCGTTGGTGACTTCGCGTGCATTTTCAACGAACGGGGTTTGCAATAACTCACGGATGAGCTGCTGGCTCTGGTTGCCGTCGGGCAACAGGCGGACAGCCACTGTGCGGCGCGGCGCGCTCTTTTTCAGGACGTCATCAATCGTCCCCGTTTCGAGAATTCTTCCACGCTCGATAATGACCACGCCGTTGCAGATTTCGGTGAGTTCGGTAAGAATGTGCGAGCTGATCAGGATGGCCTTTTTGCGCTCTGACAGGAGCATGAGCAGTTCCCGTAACTCCACACGCGCGCGCGGGTCCAGTCCCGCCGCCGGTTCGTCCAGTACCAAAACGTCCGGATCGTAGATGAGCGCGCGACCCAGGGTCACGCGCTGTTTCATCCCTTTCGACAGCGCTTTGAGATGTTTGTGGCGGATTCCGCCCACGTTGGTAAATTCTTCGATCGCCGCGACGGCCTCCGCGCGTTTTTTGCCCCGCAATCCGTACGCCCGCGCGTAGAAATCCAGGTATTCAAACACCGTCATATCCGCGTGTGCCGGCAGCGTGTCCGGCACATAACCGACTGCCCGCCGCGCCAGTTCCGGCTCTTCGCAGACGGAAATCCCATTCAACAGCACGTCGCCGGAGGTCGGTTCCTCGATCGTCGAAATGATGCGCATCGTCGTGGTCTTGCCCGCTCCATTTGGGCCCACGAAACCGAAGATGTGCCCGGAATCAAAGGAAAAGGAAATATTGTCCACCGCCACGGTTTTGCCGAATTCCTTTCTCAGATTTTTGACTTCGACTTTCATTTTTGAGAATTCTCCAAAATGCCAAAAATCACGGCGATGCTTTTCGTTCGCTTCGGACTGGAGTGAGCGCTGAGGCCATTTTCAAGGAACGGATTCTCGTCAAGCACGGCGATGTAGGTATTCGGCATGAGATACCGTTGCGCGCCGCTGCCGAGTTTGTCGGCGCCGACCGCGCCAAAACCCAGGTCGCGCCTTAGCCCCGTCGGACCGGACTGGTCCAGCGGCTGCGACTGTTTGGCCGGGATCATCCCGGTTTTTTGGCCGGCTGGAACATTGTTTGCCTGGTAAAAATTCATCTTGGCGTCGGCCAGCCAGAGCGAGCGGATTGGCGCGCCCAATCCGTTGACGATTTGCAGCGAGCCGTTCTCGGTTGAAAGCACGATTCGTTCACGCGAGGTGCCGGACCGGCGAAGGTGGAAATATGCGGGAACACGGGCGGACACCCAGCCCGAAGTAAAATGCTGCGATTGTGACCAATCCACTTCGCGCGATGCGCCGCCCTGGTAATTCTGAATATTGACCAGGGGCGTTGCCTCAGTTTCGTAGTCGAATTTTAACCCGCCGCCCGGGGTCAGCGGGCAGTAAAACGATTCGCCGCCGAAAGTGGCAGCATGATGGCTGACCTGGTCCAGCACGGTTAGGCCGCAGATGCGCGTGTCGGGTGTGACGCCTTCGCGCAGCAAACTATAGACAAAAATCAGCATCGTCGTGGCGAGAGAAATGGCTGGAATCGTCCAGAGCACCCAAATCCGCCGTTTGATTCGGCTTAACACGAATAGGTTTGCCGGCCCGATCGTGAGAACAAACAAAAACATGACCAGCACTGTGCTCCGGGCCGGCACCTTTGTTGTTTCATGGATAGGCAGCGCAGATTCGCCCGCGCCGCTGTCCTGCGGCAGGGACTGCCAGTACAGCGCCGATTCGCGCACCGCCGAACGAAGGGTCTGGATCGCGCTGCGATCCAGGGACGCCGGATTTTCCGTTCCAAATACATAGCAGTGGCCAAAACCAATTTCGTATTCGACGCCGCCGTCCACTTTGCGGGTGTTCCATGGATGCCATGCCGCCGGCAAATCGGATGTACCGAACAAAACGATATTGCCGCCCGCCTGCAAAAAATTGGCGATGGCATTGAAGACTGCAGGCGACATGGCGGCCACGTCTGAGTCGGCCAGGACAATTGCGTCAAAGGGAGAATAGGCCAGCCACGTCTCGCTCCATTCGGTGACCGCTGTTTCTGCGCGAAGACTTTCCAGCTGGTTTGCTCCGGATCCTGGCGCGTAGGCGCTGGCCCGGGCACTGTTGTCGCTGCTGGCCCGGGCGTCGGCGGCCCATTGGCTCCCGGACGGCCCGGAAATTTGAACTGCGTCAATCGCGATAAACGGCGCGCTTCGGCCAAAATTCAGGCGGACTGTTTTGACCGGCGCGGACGGCTTATTCAGGTCGTACTCTTCCAGCCACCCGGCGGCGCCACTGGTTTGTTTGCCCGATGTCATTGGAATCGTGGCGATGTTTGTTCCCTGCGTCCCAATGAGTGTGACGGTCCCCTGCAGATGCGAGCGCCGGTGTTGTGTGTTGTAAACGACCACTTTGTCTATCGGCTGAGCTGTTGCGTAATCGAGTTCCAGCCAGTTTGTTTGCATACCCGCCCGGTTATCCGGCATCCAGGTGGTCGGTTGCGGGCCGGGGCCCGGCGCATCCGGCGGGCCGACAGCCATGGATGCCGTAAAGGCGCCCTGGTTGGCATTAAACAAATGTTCAATCGCGCTGTCATTCAGGCTGCGGCTGATAAAGACAGTGGGAGATTCATCGCTGCTGGAATAAAAACCACAATGGGAGTTGGCATTGGGTGCGTGGATTTGGCCCGCATGACCGTCATCCACTTCCACCCGAATGGAGCCGTCGCCGCCGCTGGGCAGAGGCGGCCGCAGCAATGACACACTCTGCACCGATTCGGGCGCCAGCGTGACGGTGCGGGAGAGGCTTCGGATGCTATTACCACCACTGGCGTAGGAGTTATTTGGGAAAGTCAGGGTCACAGTATGCGCTTTGCTATGTGAACGATTTTGCAAATCCACCCTTATTTCAGCGTAGCCGTGAAAGGTATTGCCTGTATAAATCGCGCTGGCATCGGCGGAAATATCTCCCACGTCGTCGCCGAAAGCGCCGAAACAACTCAAAAGGAAAAAGAAAACAGAAAAATGAAAGACTGGAAACCACGCGGACCGCTTCCGTGGGTGAGCGTGAGTGAACACGAGTTTCATGCGTGGGCCAATTCCACGTCTTTGGGGAGATTGAGCCCGGTTTCATCAAGCTGGTTGAGCAATTCAGACACGAGCCTGGATGGTGTCATCCGGTCGAAACGCGCCTGATAATTCAAAATCAGGCGATGGTTAAGCACCGGCGAGGCGACCGTTTTGACGTCCTCGAATCCCACGCTGGGCCGGCCCGCTACGAGCGCATTTGCCCGCGCCGCCTCGGCGATCGCGATGGCCGCGCGCGGCGAGGCCCCGTAGCTCACGTAGCTGTTGACCGGTCCGGTGGCTTCCGCGGCGCCCGGATGGGTCGCGGAAACCAGTCGCGCGATGTAGTGCGAAACCGGCCCGGGCAAATAAATTCTGCCCATCGTTTGGAATAACGTTTGCAAATCGGCCCGCTCCATCTGCCACGTGGGCGCCGGCAGTTCGCCTCGGCGGCGTTCGGAGATGATCTGATTGAGGACATCCACGTCCACGTTGTCGAACATCACGCGAAATAAAAAACGGTCCAATTGCGCTTCGGGCAGGGGATAGGTGCCCTCGAGTTCGATGGGATTCTGGCTGGCCAGGACAAAGAACGGCTGTGGCAATTCGCGCGTGGTTCCCAGCAGGGTCACCGAATGTTCCTGCATCGTTTCGAGCATGGCCGATTGTGTCTTGGGCGAGGCGCGGTTGATTTCGTCAGCGAGCAAAATGTTGGTGAAGACCGGCCCGGGTTGAAAAACCAGTTCGCGCTTGCCCGAAGTGGTTTCCTGCAGGATATGCGAGCCCAGGACGTCGCCAGGCATGAGGTCAGGCGTAAACTGGATGCGCTTGAAATCGAGCTTGAGAATTTGGCCGATGGTGCGCACAAGCGCGGTTTTGCCCAGGCCGGGCAGACCTTCGAGCAAAATGTGGCCGCGCGAAAGGATGCCGATGAGAACCAGGCGATGAAGTTCCTTGCGACCGAGCAAAATGCGGTCCAATTGTTCCAGTGCCTTGTGCGCCAGTTCCGTTACGGGTCGCAGTTCTTCGGGTTTCAGTATGGATTCGGGCATAGTTCTAATTGTCCCTCTTGAAATAGGTTTGAACGGCCTGTCGCTGTTCCGGCAAAATGACGCGGGTGTTGGCGGCGCCTCCGCCCGCGGCGGCGCTGTTCAGGACGCCATGCTCCGCCGAAATGTCACTGCCGGCCAATTGCGGGGCGGCTTTACTGACGCCCACCAATTGCGCCTGCGAAAGATGCGCCGAAGGCGGCATCGCGTGCTCCTGGAATTTCAAATCTTTTTCGGATGCACCACCCGACCAGGTCATCGGCGCACCCGGTCCCCCACGGCCCGGGCCGCCTTTGCCGGGATGCATGCACACCGAGGCTTCGCAACCATTGGTACACGAGCACAGATAGTCGGCAAGCGCACTGGGATTCTCGCACATGCCAGTCGCCTGCATTTTCCCAAGCGTGGCAGCGTCAATCATCTTTAAGTTTGCCAGGTTGCTCATGTCCATGCTTAACAGGCTCTTGTTCGCTTCCAGCCCCTGCAATAGTTTCTCCATCTGTTCCTTATTTAGACCATTCAACCCCGCCAGGAGTGCCGGTGGAATTTGTACATTTAACAATCCGCTATCCAGTTTGGCCGCGCTCAACATGGACGCC
Source organism: Verrucomicrobiia bacterium (assembly GCA_036269115.1). Lineage (GTDB taxonomy): Bacteria > Verrucomicrobiota > Verrucomicrobiia > Limisphaerales > UBA11358 > UBA11358. Next base: position 18,911 of record DATAST010000140.1, read on the forward strand.
AGGTCCTGGGCCGCCTGCGAAGCGGTCGTTGCGTTCATGCCGGAATCGGCCGCTTGTTCCATGGCCTTGGCCAGTGTCTCGGCGTCTGCCATCGACGCGGTTTTATCCAGCGCTTCCTGGGCGGCCTGCCGCGCCTGGTCGGAATCGGACTGTTTTATATGGTCCAGGGCCTCCCAGGTCTTGCCTGGGTCGTATCCCAGGGAATCGTCCTGCAACTGGGACAATTGCTTCTGCACTTCGTCCGCCTTTTGCGCATCAATAATCTTTTCCTGCGTCAACATGTGAACCTCGGCCTGCAATTGCTGGACAATCTGTCCGATTTGCAGGGGACGTCGCCCTGGAAGATGCGTGAGCCGATCTGGCAGGAGCAGCGTGATCATGACGAACGCCGTCGACGATAATAAGAGTAACAGCGCCCGACCGCTGCGCCACTGGAGCCTGGGCGTGGCAACTCCGGGCAATTGGAGCATCCACGCGCCTACATCGTGGGTTTCTGCGGACATGATAATTCCTCCGCAGGCGTTGATGCGGTCGTAACTGGCCCGGAGTTTTGTCAGGGGGGCGCGCTGTTTTTTAGCGCGCCACGATGCGACTAACGCAAGCGGCGCAACTGCAAGCAAACCCATCGTAAGCCAATAGATATTTTGAACTCCAAAAATTCTCAGGGCGAGAATGACTACGCCCCAGGCAAAGAACCAGACCGTGGCCAATTGCACCGCCAGCCGCAACGTCAGCAGCCATTGCAAATTTCGTGCAAAAGACTGAAGCGCGGTGGCGTGGGTGCTGTTCATGAAACGTTGAACGGCTGAAAGCGCCTATGGCAATAGTCCGGCGCACGAGTGGTCGCGCGCCGACCTTTTCCGGTCCTGTCTGAATCGCTTGGCATGACGGTGTCTAGCGTTAGGACTAGATTAATGCATCGGGCGTTCAAAATGCAAAATGCATTTTGATATTTAGCTACGAGAATAGACAAAAGGGAAGCAAAGGACGCACGGGCTTATTTCGGTCCAATTTCGTGATCTGGTGCGAGGCAGCCAGGAGGCTTCAAGGAGTTTGCTTTTCGAGGAGCAGTTTGTTGTTGGCAAAGAAGGAAACGAGAATCCTGTGGCTATCTGCATAGAAAACCCGCAGTTTTAGCGTATAAGGACGGTTTGGTCTGCGGATGGCAGGGATAGGGGTTGTTAGGTCGGTGATCGTCATAAGCAAAAAACCGTTCTCGACCTTCACTTTTCCGCTTTCTGCTGAACCGTCCTTGTCAGTTGCAAAATATCCAATAGATGAAAACTCACCATTCGTTGCAATTTGGAGCGTTTCGTTCCAGCCATTCTCCTCTGCGTAGGCCGTCGCATGCCAGGTTCCGGGCAGGCTCCTGCCGATCATAAGGTCGCTTGGTATTGCATTGCTTCCAGAGCTATCGCCCGGAAGCGCCGATGGTCCATTTGAGATTGTCATTAAACGCTGAGTCCACCAAATCTCACGTTGAGTAATCCAAAGCGGAGGACACATTCCAACCGTGGTTGTCAGCGTCCACGTGTTGCCGCCAGGCAGATCCCGTTTGAGATCAAACCGGCGGTCAAAATAAGTCCCAAACCGATGATAAGAGTAGCCAGACTCGGCGAAGTCCGGGCCGGAAGCTCGGCTTGGATTCGAATTATTGTAGAGCATAAGGCAAGGCGGCAATTCGGTGCCCAGTGCTCCACGACCGTTGGTTGCGGTTACGCTTTGATAATCAAGTAATGCCTGGGCGATCTGGTGGCTGCTGGTGCCACTGGCGGGCAGGTAGAGCCATAACGCCAGGCAACCGAGCAACATGCCCACGGCTGCTACGGACGACAGCGCATAGATGGCAATGCGAGAACGCATGAGAGATAATGCTCAATTTCAATCAATAGACACCCCGGGCCCCGCGAATTTGTATAATGGACGTGTAGAGGACGTGTGAATCTCAACTTCCTGCAATGTACGGTTATTATTCTTTGGTTGAGAATTTTGCTCGAAACGCCGCTTGTGATAATAATCAAGATCAAGACATATCCCAACCTGAGATGCGGCCGAGAGGGCTATTCCTTAACGTTTCGAAGAGTTTTCCTGCGCATCCGCCTTCGTCTCCGCCTGCAGTGTGTCCAATTCCTCGCGTAATTCGTCTTTCGTTTTTTTGTCCATCCGGTCAATAAACAAAATGCCGTTCAAGTGATCCACTTCGTGTTGCACGGCGCGGGATAGCAAGCCACCCGCGCGAAATTCGATGGGCTTGAATTCCGCGTTCAACGCTTTGACTTCCACAAATTCTGGCCGCGGAATTTCACCAAAGATTTCCGGAAAACTGAGGCAGCCTTCGGGAGCTCTCTCGGTTTCGCCGTAGGGTTTTATTTCCGGGTTGATCAGGACCAGCGGCATGATCGCGTCCAGGTCGGCGGGCTTGCCATCCAGTTCTACAGTTGAGGGGCGGTCTTTGGCGTCGCGGACATCGATGACCGTCAATTGCAGCGCTTTGCCGATTTGCTGCGCCGCAAGTCCCACGCCATGCCGCTCGTGCATGGTTTCGAACATGTCATCAATCAATTTCTTGATCTCTGGCGTAAGCTTTTCGATTCGCTCGCCCTTTTGCCGCAATACCGGGCTGCCGTATTTAACCACTTCGAGTATCATGTCTTAACTTCGTGAAATTCCGAGTATCTGCAGGATGCTCTCCAATTCCGCGTCGCTGAAAAACGAAATTTCAAGCGACCCCTTGCCGTCAGCATAGTTCAATTTCACTTTCGTGGCGAACATGTCGCGTAATTGCCCTTCCACATCTGACACATGCGGGTTGCCGGCAGGGGCGGCCGTTGTCGAGGGGCGGCTTGAGGGTTCCTTCTCGTGCGGCAATAAGAGTTTGGCCACGAGGCCTTCCGTTTGCCGGACGTTGAGCGATTCCTGGACGGCGCGCTGGGCCGCGACAGTTTGGCTCTTTTCATCGGCCAGTCCCAGAATCACCTTCGCGTGGCCGGTTGACAATTGGCCCTGGCGGACAAAATCCTGGATGGTTCGCGGCAGTTTTAACAGGCGCAGGGCATTGGCCACCGCGGCCCGACTCTTGCCGACTTTGGCGGAGATTTCTTCCTGGGTCAGATCGAACTGACTGGATAATTGCGAATAGCCCAGCGCTTCTTCAATTGGATTAAGATTTTCGCGTTGGAGATTTTCGATCAGCGCCAGTTCCAGGACCGTGCGATCATCCGCCTCCCGCGAAATCACCGGGACTTCCGGCAGGTTCAGGAGTTGCGAGGCCCGCCAGCGGCGTTCCCCGGCAATTAATTCGAAAAAGTCTCCGCGCGGGCGCACGATAAGCGGCTGCACAATACCCTGTTCCCGGATCGAATCCGCCAGCTCACGCAGTGATTCATCGGAAAACTGTTTGCGCGGCTGGAACGGCGAAGGACGGATTCGGTCCAGCGGTACCTTTTGCACGCGCTCGCGCGAATCTGCCACTGCGGGGGCAGCAGCAGGCTGAGTGGGGGACGCCGCAGGCGCAGGAGGAGTCAGAGGGCCTCCGAGCAGCGCGCCCAAACCGCGTCCCAATGCGGATTTCGACATGAAACGGAGACTACCAATTAAAAAGGAAAAAGGAAAAAGGAAAAAGTTCCAGATGCGCGATTCACCCTTTTGGCTTTCGCCATGCGCAAAACCCTTTATCTTCCCTTCGTGTCAAATCTCATCGCCATCGTTGGGCGGCCCAATGTCGGCAAGTCCGCCCTGTTCAATCGCATCGCCGGCAAACGCATTGCCATCGTTCACGATCAACCGGGTGTCACGCGTGACCGCGTGACGGCAGAAGTGGAATGGGCGGGCCGGCCCTTTACCCTTGTGGATACCGGCGGTATCGGCCTGCTTCGACGGGAGAAGGCGGACGACGTCATTGCCCGCGCCGCCCTGGAACAGGTCGAAATCGCGATTGAAGCCGCGGCGTGCGTGATCCTTGTCGTCAATGTGCAGGAAGGTGTCGTGCCGCTGGACAAGGAAGTGGCCGCGAAACTGCATCGAAGCCGAAAGCCGGTGCTGGTTGCCGTTAATAAGGTGGACACCGAACGCGCGGAAAAGGGAGCATTTGAATTTTCTGAACTTGGTTTCGACCGGATTTTTTCCGTCAGCGCCATTCATGGGGAAGGAATCAATGAATTGATGGATGCGGCAACGGCGCTTCTGCCGTCCATGCCCGGGGCTTCGACTGAGCCCGCATCTTCGCCGATAGGAGAACAGCCGCAGGCGGAAGTCGCGGGCGACGCCGGCGCATTATCAACTTCACCGCTAAAACTCGCCATTGTTGGGCGTCCAAACGTGGGCAAATCTTCCATTATCAATGCCCTAACCAAATCATCCCGTGTCATTGTTTCGCCCATTCCGGGAACGACTCGCGATGCGGTGGACGTTCCCTTCGAAGTCGTCAGCGAGGGCATCCGGCAGCAATATATATTGATCGATACGGCCGGCATTCGCAAAACCCGCCGGATTGATGATTCGATTGAATTTTTCAGTGTGTTGCGTTCCGAGGATTCGATTGCGCGCAGCGACATCGTTGTATTTGTCCTGGATGCGGAATCTGGAATAACGGAACAGGACAAAAAGATTGCCGATCGCATCGTCGAAAATCGAAAAGCTTGTATTGTCGTCGTCAACAAGTGGGACCTGTTCGAGGCGCAGGTTCTCGAGGCGCGGCAGGAGGAAATAGAGCGGCGCGAGAAAAAGCAGCGTCGTGAAGGGCAGGGGAAGGAGCTGAGCACGCTTGCGGAGTTCGGCTCATGGGTCCAGGAAAAATTATTTTTTCTCGATTACGCGCCGGTCATTTTCACTTCTGCGAAATCGGGCTTTCACCTCGATCGGTTGTTGGAAGCCGTCCGCTACGTCGCATCGCAGTTGCAGCAGAAAATCCCAACGGCGATTCTGAACCGGACGTTGCACGACTCCGTAGAACGCCGCCAGCCCGTGAGCGCAGCGGGCCATCGCCTGAAATTCTTTTACGCCACACAAGTGCGCCAGGCCCCGCCCACATTTTTACTTTTCGTCAATCGCGATGAACTGTTTTCCGAGCAGTATAAAAAATATCTCGCCGGGGAATTGCGCAAAGCATTTGGTTATGAAGGATGCCCAATTGTCCTGGCTCCGAAAGCCAGGCCGAAAACCGTTGAGCCGGTTCGGGCAAGGCGCCCGGCGCAGAGGCCTCCCCAATTCAAAAGGAAAAGGGAAAGAGGAAAAAGGGCGAAGAAATATTGATTTTGCCAATGTAGGCCAATTCGACCTGTCTGGTCCAAATCCAGAGCCGTTTAAACGCTTTAACTTTTCAATGTTTCAACGAACCTCACGTTGTGAACAAGTGCGAATTTTCCAATAACCAAGCAGGAATATTCACGTTTTTAGATGCGAATATCCTTTTTGTAACTTTTTTGAAAATTTTTCTTGAAAGCACAAGCTGTAGTGGTATGATGGCCACTGTTCCCCTACTAATGGGGTGCCAAAAATGGGTCAGTTTGTCGGGTTTTCATCAAAAAATGGACATTGATGTCTGTCGGAATTACAACTCTTGAACCGCCGGACAACAGCGCCTAAAGTAAATATTGGAGTGAATTATGATTGACGCACGCGAGGAAGTTTTGCCGTCGGTTCCCACCACCAGCCGTCGCCGTTCGGCGACCGTTTCAGGCAGCATGGCCAAAAAGAGCAAAGCAGCCAAAAAGCAAAAGCATATGGCCGTTGACCGGGTGTTCAGCGATGCCCGTGTGAAGCCGTTTGACCAGGTCGAATGGGACCGCCGTACTGCGGAGATCACCGATGACGCGGGCAAAGTCATTTTTAAACAGGAAAATGTCGAAATGCCCAAATCCTGGTCCGTGCTCGCCACCAAGGTCGTTGTTTCAAAATATTTTTACGGCGAACAAAATACCTCCGAGCGCGAAACCTCCGTGCGCCAGCTCGTCCACCGCATCGCGCGCACCATCGCGGATTGGGGCATTGCCGACGGCTATTTCAGCAAGGCTGATGGCGAGGTCTTCTATGATGAATTGACTTGGCTGTGCCTGAATCAGTATGGCGCGTTCAACTCGCCAGTGTGGTTCAACGTCGGGTTGTATCACCAATACGGAATTGGAAAAGCTTCGGGCAAAGGCAATTGGTTTTATAACCGAAAGACCGGAGCGGCCGAGCGCGCCGAGACGCAATATGAATATCCGCAGTGCAGCGCCTGTTTCATTCAGAGCGTCGAGGACAATATGGAAGACATCATGCGCCTGGCCTCCAGCGAGGCGATGCTCTTCAAGTTCGGTTCCGGCACGGGCACCGATTTATCGCCCTTGCGTTCGAGCAAGGAGAAGTTGAGCGGCGGCGGGCGTCCCAGCGGGCCAATGAGCTTTTTGAAGGTCTATGACCAGGTGGCCAATGTCGTGAAGTCCGGCGGCAAAACACGCCGCGCGGCCAAGATGAATACGTTGCGTGACTGGCACGGCGACATCGAAGAATTCATTGACGCCAAGCAAAAGGAAGAAAGGAAGGCTTGGGCCCTTATCGAACAGGGTTACGACGGCTCGTACAATGGCGACGCTTACGGCAGCGTCATGTATCAAAACGAAAATCTTTCCGTGCGCGTCAGCGACGAATTCATGAACGCCGCCATGACGGGCAAAGAATGGTGGACGCGCTCCGTGACCACCGGCAAGCCGATTGAAAAGAAAGACGCTGCGAAATTGCTGATGAAGGTTGCCGAAGGCACGTGGATTTGCGGCGATCCGGGCATGCAATACGACGGCGCCATTCAAAAATGGCACACCTGTAAGGGCACCGAGGCGATTCATTCCACCAACCCCTGCAGCGAATACGTTTTCATCAACAACACAGCCTGCAACCTGGCGTCGTTGAACCTCATGAAGTTCAAGCGCGAGGACGGCAAATTTGACATCGAACGTTTCAAGGCTGCCGTGCGGATTTACATCACCGCCCAGGAAATTCTCGTGGACAACGCAAGCTATCCGACCAAGGACATTGCGGAAAATTCCCACATCTATCGAACGCTCGGTTTGGGCTACGCCAACCTCGGCTCGCTCATCATGAGCTACGGCCTGTCCTACGACAGTGACGAAGGCCGGGCGCTGGCCGGCGCCATCACGTCCATCATGACCGGCCACGCCTATGAGCAAAGTGCGGAAATCGCCGCAAACATTGGCGCTTTCCCCGGGTACGCGGACGCGCGTTGCGCCCACGTTCTCCGTCCGCCCGCCAAAGACAATGTCGAGTCCACGCTCGGTGTCGTTCAATTGCACCGCGATGCTGTGGAAGACATTCATCCGAGCGCTGAATTTGGTTATTTGAAAGATGAAGCGCGCCATTGCTGGGACCGCGCCCTGGTTCGCGGTCGGCAGGTGGGCTATCGCAACGCACAGGTCACTGTGCTGGCGCCCACGGGCACGATTGCCTTTTTGATGGATTGCGACACCACGGGTGTCGAACCCGACATCGCGCTGGTGAAATACAAGCTGCTCGCGGGCGGTGGCATGCTGAAGATCGTCAATCGCGGCGTTCCACAGGCGTTGCAACGTCTGGGCTACAGCGCAAAAGACATCGCAGCCATCGTTGCCCACATCGAAAAATTCGACACGATTGAAGATGTCGAGGAAGACGGCAAGACCGTTTCCAGTGGTCTTAAGCCCGAACATTTGGGCGTATTTGATTGCGCGTTCAAGCCGCATCGCGGCAAGCGCAGCATTCATTATTTGGCCCATTTGAAAATGATGGCCGCTGCCCAGCCGTTCATCAGCGGAGCCATTTCCAAGACGGTGAACATGCCCAATGAAAGCACCGTTGAAGAAATCCGGGACACCTACGTCCAGGCTTGGAAGATGGGCCTCAAATGCGTGGCCATTTATCGTGACGGTTCGAAACGGTCTCAGCCGCTGAATACGAAGAAGACAAACGAAGGCGGCAACAAGAACGCCGCGTCCCAGTCGGGAACGCTCGAAAATCGCGTGAAAGAATTGGAAGGCGAAGTCGTGAAACTTCGCGCGAATGCCGGGCAACCCATTCGCCGCCGCTTGTCCGACACGCGTCCGGCCATTACCCACAAGTTTGATATTGCCGGCCATGAAGGTTATTTGACCGTGGGTCTCTACGACGACGGCCAGCCCGGTGAATTGTTCATCACGATGGCCAAGGAAGGCTCAACCATTGGCGGATTGATGGACACCATCGGTACGCTCACGAGTATGGCGTTGCAATACGGCGTGCCGCTCGAAACTCTGTTGAAGAAGTTTACTCATCAACGTTTTGAGCCGAGCGGCTTTACGAAAAATCCGGAAATTCGCAATACGTCCTCTATCATCGACTACGTCTTCCGGTGGCTTGCGCTCCAGTTCGTTCCCGGCTACCGCGAGTCGGTGGCCGCGCCCAATCGCGCGCAACCTGAACTGGCAATGCCCGGCCTCCTCGAAGAGGTCAAAAAAAAAATAGACCGGCCAGTTCCTGAACTGCCTATCGCCGAAGACAACGAAACAATCGAGGTCAAAGGCAACGGTAACGGCAACGGCAACGGCCATGCTCACGGAAAAGGCCACAGCCGGCGTGCCCTGGACCTGACTGCGATGATTACCAACCAGCAGGACGCCCCCACGTGCCCCAATTGCGGCCACGTAGCCGTGCGCAACGGTGCGTGCTATAAGTGCCTCAATTGCGGTGAGAGCCTTGGCTGCTCATAAAAAGCAGAAGTCAGCTCCAGTATGGTCAAAGGATTGGTCGGACCGAAGGGCTGGCAGAAGGTGGTTCGCAAATACGTTCCGGCGCCGGTTTTTCACCATTTCCAACGCCGAAAACAATGAACTGGCCGGCTCAAGAACGCTGGCATGCGCTGCTCCACGCGGCGGTCGCCCGGCGCACTTCGCCTGGGGCGCATCTTGGCACTGTCCTTGGTAGGCGGCGCAACAAGCGTAGTTGAACGTTGAATCGCGGGCGGTTCCGCGCGCTTTACGCGCGGTGACGGCGCAACGCGCCGTCCCTGCCACCTCCAAAACGAAGGACGGTGGCAAGACGCGCCCCTTCGCCTGAGTGGTATGATTGACTGACGAAAGCCTGCGCAGAACCACAACGGTACTATCACAATCATCAGCATATCGCCGAATGCCTTGCTGAGTTTCCATCAAAAATATGAGAAGCAGGCCCGGAAGAATCTGGAAGGCTCGATTTCAAGACTGCGCCCGGCCTGATCTTGAAAAGTCAAAACCCACTACAGATGGTATAACCCGAGGGGTACATGTCCTTTTAGTGCGCCTTGTTGTCCTGATAACGCATAGACAAAACTGAATCAATTCTTAATACTTTGTTCAGCGTATTGATTACATTGACGGTATAGGTGCTTGGAAGGTTGCAGAGGATTTGGACCCGGCAGCGACGCATTGTATCGCGTCCATGGACACTGCCTGAGTGGGACCCGAAATGTAACGGCCATCGCTTTATTCATGCTCGTTCGGAATGCGCAGGGCGCTTTCGGCGGACGAGTTGTAGTTTGATAAACAATTTAAGAAAAATTTGTCTGTGGATAGAAAAACGACACCTCGGATTAGAACCATCCTCCTCGTGGACGATAACGACGACATTCGTGTTTTGACAAAATGGTTTTTTGACAATGTCGGTTATGTAGTGGACACCGCGCGGAGTGCCGAAGAGGCGCTGTCACGGTTTGACCCTAAAACACACGATTTGATTTTGACAGACAACTCGATGTCCGGGATGTCCGGCGCCGAATTGGCCCACGTGATCAAAATGCGTTCGCCCTCCACCCTCATTGTCATGTTCACCGGCAACCCACCCCAAAACAAGACCTGCATAGACTCGCTGATCCCCAAACCTGCGAGTTTGCTTGACGTCAAGGAGGCCATGGATAAACTGCTGGAGGAAGTCGGCGGATAAGTGATTCGCCGGGATTCTGCGTTTTCAGAGGGATTTTGACGGGTTTCACGGGCCAGAAATGGCGCGCATTTTTTATGGCTTTGCTTGGCCTAATTGTGCATGATTACGTCTGAAACGCGTAAATCGGAACCAGTTGCACGGCCGCGCGTTTGAACGCGGTCCGCAAACAGAAGTCAACGGTTCAATAACCACGCCGTTCGGACGACCTAAAGATTGACAAAATAAGCTATGCTCGGGGACGACCATTTTAAATTGCGGTTGGTTCGCTTGCAGCCTTCGGAAGCGTGGGTGAACGAATCCCGCACTGAAGATGAGTTTACCTTTGTCTTTTTGAAGGGTGGGGTGGCCAAATACGTTTTTCCCAATGCCACACACCGGCTTGTTCCCGGGAACGTCCTGATTTTTAACAAGCACTCGGTGGGACGGCTGCACGGTGACGACAAGAGCGAATCCGTTTTCGCCACCTTCTCCGTACTTTTTGAGCATTTGTTTCCTCTGTTTTCGAGCAATGAAATTGCCCTGCTTCACAACGTCATGACCAATTTCCGGGCCGGGCGGATTTTTTCCCCCGGCAGCCCGGTGGCGGCGGAGTGCCTGCCTCTGCTGGAAATTGCCTATACGCAGCCCCGTCTCCAGCAGCGCAGCCAATTGTTGCGGATTGTCGCGGCCATACTGGCGGATGAGTTTAAAAACGTTCATGCGCAACGAAGCGGCTTGAGATGGTCCGAGGACCACATGATCCAGGTGTTCGAGAAACTCTCATCCAGCGAGCTTTTGAAGCTTTCGGTCGATGAACTGGCCGCGCGCTTCAGTTGCAGCCGCCGCCACTTGAACCGCTTGTTTCACCAGCATTTTGGCCTTTCGATAACGGCGCTTCGGATGGAGATACGCCTTTTGAAGGCTGTCTCGTTGCTGCGAAATCCGCGCGAGAAGGTCATTAATGTGGCCGAGCAGTGTGGTTTCAATCATTTGGGACTTTTTAACACCTGCTTTAAGAAGCGCTATGGCGCGAGCCCTGGCCAATGGAGAAAGTTGGCTCTCAGTTCAGACGGTTCCGCGCCCAAAAATCCCGAGGCCAAAAGCACTTGTCCCCTTCATGCAAACGGATTGTGTCCCTGGGGCGGCCAGACAATCGTGCCGAACCAACCGAAAAAGGATTCGCCCACTGCAAAACCAACCCCGGCAACCCTTGCGACTGGCGCTCGGGGCGGCGTTCCCAGGGCAAACCAGGCAGCGTAAAGCGTGGATTAATGGATTCGTGGATTGGTATTTCTGGATGCCTTGAATCCTGACAGAAGTAGAAAAACGGTTAATCCCACGCATCCCCAGCCAAACCAATCGCCGTGGCGTTTGTAAAATGTCGGCCGGTGTTTGTGCAATGGCAGGTCAAAAATCATCGTTCCCTCCCCATAAACTGCGCCGCCGGTGTCATGAAAAATCTCCCGTTCCCGGCCATGGGCATCGATCCAGCAGGTGATGCCGTTATTGCAGCAGCGAACCAGCGGGATCCCATCCTCAACCGCGCGCACAATGGAGCTTACTTCATGCTGCCACTGTTCGGCGCTCTGGCCGAACCAGCCGTCGTTGGTCAGGTTGATCAAAAAATCCGCGCCGCCCGCCGCGGCTTTCCGTGCTGTTTGCGGAAACATGTCTTCAAAGCAAATCAATGGCGATGCCGCGACATTTAAGTTTGTCAGGTCAAATTGCACCGCGTGGGTGCCGGCTGCAAAACCGCTGCCGACGGGTGTAAGCCATTTCATGAACGGCAGCCACGCCAGTGGAACGTATTCGCCAAATATAACGAGCTTTTGTTTGTGATAAATATCGTTGAAGCGCAGTACGCCGTCGGGCCCGACTAGAAAAGCGGCATTGTACACGTCATTGTCGTATTCATTTTTTGCGTTTGGCCGCGGCACCGCGTCGTCAGAATTGAAAATAATCCAAACGTGATGCTGATAAGCGAGGTTGGTGATGGCCGGATAAGTAGTTTCGTCCAGCATTGGGACGGCCGACTCGGGCCAGACGAGCAAGTCCACTTTATTCGTGAGTGCGGTTTCTGAGATTTGGAGCAATTGCTGAAAACGCGCTGCATTGGCATTTTCGTCCCAAATTAAATTCTGGGGAATGGACGGCTGGACCAGGGCGACTCGCAGCGTGGCTGCCGGCGGGGAGCCTTGGGCTGGCTTAAATTCACCAATGGCAAATAAAACGATGACCACCAGCAAAGGTGGAAAGATTTCCGGTTGCCAGGCAAAACGGGATTGTGGTTTGGTGGAAATCATCTGCACGGCGGAAAAGAGGGAGAGCGAAACCCAGACGATCAAAAAAGAAACACCATAGATGCCGGTAATCGAGGCAATTTGGAGCAGGGGCGCCATTTTATATTGTGACGCGCCAAGAAATTCCCACGGAAATCCCCCCAGAATGCGCCCGCGAGCCATTTCAAGCGCCACCCAGGCGGCTGCGCCGCCAATTGCCCACAGGAAGCGGCCCGACCAGGATTCAGTCAGCCGTCGCGGAAAAGCACAAAGAGCCCAGGTCCATCCGCCGATGTATAATGCCACCACAGCGCACAATGCCACCCATCCCAGGCCTGGGGCGAGCGGGATGGAATGCCACGTGTAGGGGATTTCCAGCAGCCAATACAGCGATAGCAGCCAGAATACGAGCCCAGCCAGGTAACCAACGCGAAAGGCATCGCCGCCGGATTTGTTACGCGCAGCGAAGGCGAGGAGTCCGGGCGCGATCCACGCGCCACCTTGAAAATCAACCTTCGGAAATGTTATGGCCAGCAAAAGCCCCGCAATGGCTGCAATCAAATAACCGCTTCGGATGAACAATTCATTCAAAAAGTATTTCAGCGTGGAAAGCGATGAATTCGTCTCATAAAACGTCGCCGCAACGTTTGTCGCTTCGGCGGCTTTCTTTTGGAGCGCCGGGCCGCCGTTGACCACAATCGCGTTGCGTGCGCCGCGCCAGACAGCCAAATCGACCGATGAATTCCCGGCGTAATCGAATCCGCGTTCCCCGAATTTTTCTACCAGGGCCCGCAGTTTGTTGGGCCCGCGCAAATTGGCGCGGCCATCGCTGGCCAGGACCTCGTCAAATATTCCAAAATACTCCGCCACGGGTCCGGCGACTTCGCGATCAGAGGCGGTAGCCAGGATCAATTTTCGTCCGGCCGCCTTCTGTTCCCGCAACCAGGCAAGGAATTTGTCGCTGACCGGCAATTCGGCCGGATTGAGCTGAACGCGCCGCGCCAGCCGTTGTTTCAAATACGCGCGTCCGCGCGTCCACCAGAATAAAACGGGGAACAACGCAAGCGGATTTCGCCGAAGGCGCCGCGCGAGCGTTTCCCACAATAAATCTGTTTTGATGAGTGTGCCGTCCAAATCCACGACCAACGGGACCTGGTTTACGGCCGGCGATTGCTGCATAAATGGATGTTAACCAAATCCCGGCCGTAAATTAAAAGATTTTTGAGCCCGCCCATGAAGCCGGTGTCTAAAATGTGTCGATTGAAACGTAAATAACGTGGGGATTGGACTTTATATAAAAAAGGCGTAGAGTTTTTGTCTTGGACGTTCGGGCATGCGGTGGGAGATTTTTAACCAAGGATATGTTGCAGCAACCAAAGTTTCACGCGATTTACCAATTAGTCGTTGGGATATGGCTCACTCTCGCGATAGCGGGCGTGGTGGTTGCGGGCATTTCCTGGATCCGCCTTTCGCATACTATTTCCGCATTCCATCGTTGGAATGCAATTGGGCCGCAACTGGACCAAATCCTTCAAACGATGCTCAATAGCGAAACCGGGGTTCGTGGGTTTCTCATCACCGGCAATACCAATTACCTGGATCCTTATTACCGCGCCCAATCCGATTACCGGCAGGAGTTTCATAATCTGGCCACTTTGACCGCGGGCAGCCCGGTCATGTTGAAGGCTGTTTTGGATTTGCGGGCCCAATCCGAGATGCTTGCGGATTATAACCGGCAGGCTGTTGGCGCAAGGAAGCAGAATTTTGAAAGCGCGCGCGCCATGATTGATACGGGAAAAGGAACACAAATCATGGACCAGATACGCGCGCAGGTGTCGGCGTTGGGGAAACTTTATTATGGCCAGAAAACGGCAGCCCAGGCCGAATTGGATACGCGATTGTCGCGCGCCATTCTAACCAGTCTCGTCGCCGGAATGCTTGGAATTGTGGCCGCGATCATCGCATACTGGCTGGTTCATATATTGAAGAACAAGCAGGCTCGGGAGACGGATCTAATCCGCGCCATGATCCAGTCCGAGCGCAACAGCCGTGAAAAGAGCGCATTTTTGGCAAACATGAGCCATGAAATCCGCACGCCGATGAATGCCATTCTCGGGTTCAGCGATTTGTTGCAGGGTGAGATTGGGGATGTCAGGCATCAGAAATACGTCCAGTCCATTCGCTCCAGCGCCGCTTCGCTGCTTCAGCTCATTAATGACATCCTCGATATGTCCAAAATTGAGGCCGGAGTGCTGGAGTTGCATCCGGAGCCGACTGATCCGTGGGAAATTTGCGATTTCATCCATACGTTATTTTCAGAGCCGGCGCTGAAAAAGGGCATTGGGTTCGAGTGCCGGCTGGCGCCCGAATCGCCTCGGTCGGTTCTGCTGGATCGCGTCCGCCTTCGCCAGATCATGGTCAACCTCGTTGGCAACGCCATCAAGTTTACCGATCGCGGCAGCGTCGAGGTGCTTGTTTCCTGCCAGAAGCGGGATGAGAGCAGCCACGTGGCCCTCTCGATCGACGTTTTGGACACCGGTGTGGGCATCCCCAAAGACAAGCTGGACGCCATTTTCAAACCCTTCGTGCAGGCGGGCGTTCACCGTGAAAAGGAAATTCAAGGCACCGGGCTTGGCCTGTCGATTGTTAAGCGGCTGGCAGAGTTAATGGGCGGCACCATTACTGTCACTAGTACCCTTGGTGAAGGGTCCGTTTTTGCATTGCGGTTTCCAGCCGTTCCGGTCTCGGTGCGTGTCCCGGTGTCAGCCAAAATCTCACCCGAGCGCCGGGTGGATTTCAATCGGCTTCGGCCGGCGACCATTCTTGTGGCTGATGACAATGAGGCCAATCGCCAGTATATTGATGGCATCTTCAAGAAGACTCATCACCAACTCGTCTTTTGTTCCGACGGCGAAGGGGCCGTGGTCAAGGCGCGTGAAATTGTGCCGGATATCATATTGCTCGACGTGCGGATGCCGGGTATGGACGGTCGCCAGGCACTCGCGGAAATCCGTAGAATTCCCGGCCTGGAACTCGTTCCGGCGGTTGCCGTGACCGGCTCCAGCCAGAATGACGGGTCCTTCAACGGTTACCTCCGAAAACCGTTCTCACCTCGGGAACTGTTCGACGAAATGGCGGAGTTCCTGCCGCGTCACGGCGCCGGAAACGACATGGATATTATTGAAGCATCGCTTGCGTCCGAAGGCGATTCCGGCCCCGTTCCGGATGAAGTGCTCTTACAGTTGCGCCAGTTGTTGGCTGACCCCTGGCCGGCCCTCTGTAACAGTATGGCGATCAATGAAACGAAAACATTTGCCTGCAAGCTTGAAATTCTAGGAGAACAGTGGCATTGTAAGCCGTTGACGGCGTATGCAGGGAAACTTCGTCATGACGCTGAGACGTATGCGGTCAACGATTTGGAGAAACACCTGGGCGAGTTTGCCGTGCTGGTCGAAACATTTGGTCAAAACAAGGAGAAAAGTTTAGCTGATGAAAGTAGTGGACGGATTGTGCCTCTGCCGGACGCCGGCGGAAGCGCTGTCGCGCCCCGTTTAGAGCCCGAAAATATCCCGCATGAATCCTAATGGAACAAGCTCCCAGGAAACGGTCCGCAATGATGCCAACGGCCCCCTTCACGCCCGCATCCTCGTCGTGGACGACCAGGCGTCAAACGTCCAGGTTGTCGGGCTGATTCTCGGCACTCTGGGCTATGAAATCATCCCTGCCTCCGACGGTCCTACCGCGCTTAAACGGGTTGCCGCCCTGATTCCGGATTTAATCCTCCTCGATTTGCTGATGCCCGGCATGAGCGGCCGCGACATTTGCCTTCAGATTAAAAAGAATACCGACTGGCGCGATATCCCGGTCATTTTCCTCTCGGCTGCGGACGACAAGGATCTGATTGTCAGCGCCCTGGACGCAGGCGGCGTTGATTATATTACCAAGCCGTTCAACCAGGCCGAACTGGTCTCGCGTGTGCGTACCCAACTGGCGCTGAAAGCGGCCCGGGACCGCCTCAAGGAACTGGCTGAAGACAAAGACGAAATCCTGGGCATCCTGGCGCACGATTTGAAGA
Organism: Verrucomicrobiia bacterium; assembly: GCA_036269115.1. Lineage (GTDB taxonomy): Bacteria > Verrucomicrobiota > Verrucomicrobiia > Limisphaerales > UBA11358 > UBA11358. The sequence continues at coordinate 35,165 of DATAST010000140.1, forward strand.
ACCATCTGGGTGGCCTTAACATGAGCACCAAATTGCTCTGCGAGCGCATTCGCAATCTCCACGACGACCGGATCCAGCGCCTGGCCGACAATGCCTTTTATTCCAGCGGCCAGTTGCTGGCGTTTGTGAAGGATTTTCTGGCCAACGCCGCCGCTGAACATCGGTTTGAACCGCAATTGACGACCGTGAGTGTCGCCGACACTGCGGTGGCCGCGATTCGCATGTTTGAAGATCGCGTGAAGCACAAACAGATAGAAATCAACACCGAGTTTCCGGATGAGGAACTCATTGCCTGGGCCGATGCCCACGCCATGGACCAGATTTTTAGCAATCTCCTTTCAAATGCTGTTAAATTTTCGCCATATGGGAAGAAAATAAACGTTAGCGTCAGGTCCAGTGGGCACTGGGTCGAATTCTCGATCCGTGACGAAGGCCCGGGGTTCAGCGAGGCGGACAAGGCGCGGATGTTTCGGCGGTACGGACGGTTGTCCGCGCGGCCAACGGGAGGCGAAACGTCAACCGGCCTGGGATTGAGCATCGTACGCAAGCTCGTCCTGGCCATGAACGGTGAAATAAACTGCGAAAGCACTCCCGGGCAAGGCGCGATCTTCACCATCCGCCTTCCCAAAGGCAAAAATTAAACACAACTTATGGATTTTCTTGTAATTGACGACGACAAAACGTTTCGCGACGCCACTTGTTTTTTGATCGAAGACGAAGGCCACTATGCCGAAGGCGTGGATTCAGGGCAGGTGGGCATGACCTGGCTCAAAGACGAAAAATTTGACTCTGTTCTTTTGGACATGAACCTGGGTCCCGAAAACGGCCTGGATGTTCTCACCCAGATCCAAAAGCAATATCCCCAAATCCCGGTGGTGATTATCACCGCGCAGGGGAGCGTCCAGACTGCGGTCGAAGCGATGCGGCGCGGCGCGGCCGATTTTCTGGAAAAACCGTTTCAACGCGAGCAATTTGTCACCGTGCTGGCCCGCATCCAGCGCCTGGGCAGGATGGGCCAGCAAATCCGGCGGCTCGAGCAGGAAGTAACCGAGACCCGCGCCCAGACCATCGAACCCATTTTCGATTTCAGCAACCCGGCCATACGCACCGCCATGGAAGTGCTCATGCGCGCCGCCAAAACGCCCGCGTCAATCCTCATCCTGGGAGAAAGTGGTACCGGAAAAACAGTCGCCGCCCGTGTCGTCCACCAAAACAGCCACCTGGCTGAAAAGCCGTTCGTGACCGTCAGTTGCCCGAGTCTTTCCAAGGAACTTTTGGAAAGCGAACTATTTGGGCACGTTAAAGGCTCCTTTACCGGGGCCATCAAAGACCACTGGGGCAAAGTCCGCGCCGCCGATGGCGGAACGTTATTCCTGGACGAAATCGGCGATTTGCCCATGGAGATTCAACCCAAGCTCTTGCGTCTCCTCCAGGAGCGCGAGTACGAGCGCCTGGGCGAAAACGTGACGCGCCAGGCCAACGTCCGAATTATCGCCGCCACCAATCGCGATTTGAAAAAGCGCGTCGCCGAAGGCTCATTCCGTGAGGACCTGTATTTTCGCCTGAACGTAATCACCGTGGAGATGCCCTCGTTGCGCATGCTGGACAGCGACATCATTCGATTCGCGGAGCATTACACCAAATTTTTCGGCGATCAATGCGGGCGAAAGTTGGACGGACTTTCTCCCGAAGCCGTCGCCTGCATCCGCGCTTATACGTGGCCGGGCAACCTTCGCGAACTGCGCAATTCCATTGAACGCGCGGTCATTATGGCCCGGCACGAAAAAATTATTCCCGGAGATTTTCCGACGGAAATGTGCGAGAACAAAAGCGGCGCCCTCTCCGACGGCGCAGTCGCTCAGGTCGGCTCCTTGATTTCATTGGAAAAGCTCGAAGAAATCCATCTGCGCAAAATTCTCGAGCGGACTCCCAGTCTCACCGAAGCGGCCCAAATCCTGGGCATCGACCAGGCAACGCTCTACCGGAAGCGAAAAAAAATCGGACTCGAATAGAACCGCATCTTGGCTTTCCCCGGTAGGGACGGCGCGCTGCGCCGTCCGCGCCGCGTGTAGCGGCGCAACGAGCGTAGTTGGACGTTGTATCGTTGGCGGTGACGGCCCATCGCGCCGTCCCTGCCATCGCCGGAAATTAAGGACGGTTCCAAGATGTGCCCGTTCACACGGGGCGCATCTCAGTTTCTTGCAGTGCGGGATGAATGGGGGAGAGCACGCGCCTCGCGTGCAGCGGTTGACGCCCTCGTCAACCGCGCCGAGCGCGCCTCCGCGCTCGTTTCGGCGCGCGCCCGCCACATTTCGCGACTACTTGGTTGCAAGAAATTGAGATGTGCCCGTTCACACGAATTGTTCCTGTAATTGTTTGACTTTTAAAACATTTGGGACAGAATTCATTGACTAGTTTATGAAATCAAAAATAGCCAGTTTGATCGCTTCTGCGGGTATCTTGCTTTCGGTGAATCCGCTTTCCGCGGCGGATATCCTATATTTCACGAGTTCGCCCGGAAGTTGGATCGGGCAAGGTCAAACATTGACCTTTACGGATCCGTCACAATTTTCAGTGTCCCGGTACTATAACCAGGGCGCCTATACTGACGCGCTTCAATTCAGCGTGGGGGGATATGATTTGTTTCTGGTGGGGCCAAACTACACAGCGCCGACCGCGGGCCTGTATCCGGATGCGACGCGCTGGCCTTTTATGGGTTCGGGCGCAGGTTTGAGTTTCGACGCGCCGGGGCGAGGTGACAATACCTTGACCGGTGAATTCAACGTACTCGAGGCGGACTACGATGCTAGCGGAGATATTTTGTCGTTTGCAGTTGATTTTACGCAATACGATGAAGGCGTAGCAGCGGATTGGGTGAGCGGAAGTTTGCGATACAATTCGACAATTCCTGTGCCTGCGCCGGAGCCGGCCGGTTTAGCCATCATAGCGGTTGGTCTTGGGGTGCTGACCTTGAGCCGCGCATTGCATCCGTTGAAACGCTGAAACGTTGTTTGGAGTCGCGCGAGTTGGCGAATCGCCCTGACTTCAGTTTATTCCCGGACCGTCGCGTGCAGTTGCGTTTTAAACGTCTCCAAAACTTTCGCATGCGACGTATTTACTTCGGCATCCGTCAGCGTCTTTTCAGGGGAACGATAGATGAACGCATAGGCGAGGCTCTTTTGTCCTTCAGGCACGTTTTTGCCGCGGAAAATGTCGAATAGTTCCACACTTTCCAGATTTGCAGGTTTGGATTGTTTGACCGCCTGTAGCACAGCCTCGTGCGTGGTTGCCTCTGGTACCAGGATCGCTACGTCCCGGCGGATCGCCGGAAACTGGGGCAGGGGTTTGAACGATTTGGAAGCATTGCGCCGGGCAATTAACTGGTTGAGATTCAGTTCTGCCAGGAAGACCGGGTCGCGCAAGTCATGTTTTTTGGCCAATCCCGGCGGTAATTGTCCCAGTTCGCCCAGCGGCACGCGGCCGCCGATAGAAATGGCCGCCGATTCGAGAAATAGCGGCGCGCTTTCCGATTGCTTCGTAAAGATGACGCCGCGAATGCCAAACTGTTCGAGAAATTCCTCGACGATGCCTTTTAAATCGTAAACGTCGAGCTTCGCGTCCCGCTCGCTGCCACTCCAAAAGTTGAGCGCGCGGCGTCCGGTGATGGCAATGGCTGCGTGGGTTTCCTCGGTGAAAACACCATTGCGCGAAATAAAGGCGCGGCCGATTTCAAACAGCGCCACGTCGTAGTTTTTTCGGCTGACATTGTGTTGCAAGGAATGGATCAACCCTGGCAACAGGCCCGGCCGAAGCACATCCATGTCCGAACTCAACGGATTGGCCAGCGGCGCCTGGACGTCTTTCTTTACGCCGCATTCCGGGGCGGCGATGAGCGTTTGTCCTTGCGCTTCGTTCAATCCCAATCCGGTCAGGATGCGCCGCGCGTCGGAAATTTGATCATAGACCGCGTCAAAAGCATTTGAGCCTATGGCATTTCGTGGGGCCGTCGCCGGAATCTTATCGATGCCGTACAGCCGGCCGATTTCTTCGATCAAATCCACGTCCCGCTTTAAATCAACGCGAAAGGTTGGGATCTTGAACTTGCAAATGCCCGGGGTCTGTTCGGTCAAAGTCAGTCCCAAATTCGTAAGATAGGAGATTTGCTCCAGGTGTGAGATGGTGACGCCAAGCACCGCGGTGGTTTTTTGGAAGTGCAATTCGACCTCCTTCTGCGAAATGGCCGCCGGGCAAATGTCCAGGACGCCCGATGCCAGTTCGCCACCCGCTGTTTCCAGAATCAGTTGAGCCGCGCGCCGGCTTGCCCAGTCACAAATTCCGACGTCCGCCCCGCGTTCAAAGCGATAGCTCGATTCACTGCGCAATCCGAGTGTTTTGCTCGTGCGGCGGATATTCGTCGGAGAAAAATAAGCGCTCTCGATCAACACGTCCTTTGTGTTGTCGTTAATCTCGGTGTTCGCGCCGCCCATGATGCCCGCCAGCGCGATGCCTTTTTGCTCGTCGGCAATCAGCAATATCTCAGGAGTCAGGGCGCGTTCGCCGCCGTCCAACGTCTTAAATTTTTCGTTTTCCCGAGCGCGGCGAACGACAATTGAGGGCTTGCCACCAGAGCCCGGCGCGATCAAATGATAATCAAAGGCGTGAAGCGGTTGGCCGGTTTCCAGGAGCACGTAGTTTGTGACGTCCACGACGTTGTTGATGCTCCGGATGCCTGCTTTTTCGAGCGCCTGCCGCAGCCAATCCGGGCTGGGTCCGATTTTAACGCCCTTGATGACGCGTGCTGTATAACGCGGACACAACGATCCGTCTTCAATTCGCACGGAAACCAAATCGCCAACAGGTGTTCCGGATTCCCGAACTTCAACTTCCGGAGTTTTGAGTGGCGTTGCCGTTAGCGCGGCAATTTCCCGGGCGATGCCGATGACACTATTCAAGTCGGGACGGTTGGGCGTAATTTCCAAATCAAAGACGACGTCGCTGCCGCTGCGGCCCAGGTATTCGGCGAATGGCTGGCCCACCTTTGCATCCGCAGGCAGAATGAGCAGGCCGTCGATCTGGTCCGGCAGGCCAAGTTCCTGAGGCGAGCACATCATGCCCTGGCTCGTGACGCCGAAAACTTTTCGTTCCTTGATGACAAACGGCTCTTTGTCTCCCGGCTTCATCGGCAGGGCAAATTCGGGCAGAATCAACGGCACTTTGTCCCCGGGCTTGTGATTCTGGGCGCCGCAGATGATGGTTCGCTCTTTCGTCCCATCGTTGACTTTGCAGACCGATAGCTTGGCTGAACCGGCCACCGGGTCACGAGTGAGGATTTGGGCCACGACGATACCCTCAAATTCCCCGCCGATTTTGCGGACGCCTTCGACTTCCAGGCCAAGCATAGTCAGCCGTTCAACGGTCTCTTCCACAGACCAATTGAAATCAGCATATTGTTTGAGCCAGTTATATGGGACTTTCATGCAAATTGTTCTTCAAATCGCTCGAATAAATGGGTGCTGAGAATCGCAGTTTGCGGCGGCTTTACCAAGAAATTTTTCTTCCGTTTCTGGAGCGCGGCTATGTCCGGCTCGGAGCCGGATTAGCCGCAGCAGCATGCTTGACCACCGACTTGCTCATATACTCAATCCTTTGTTTTTCGAAGCGGTAGGGACGGCGCGCTTCGCAAGTGGCGCTGCCACCGCCGTCACCGCCCATATACCGGGCGGAACATATGGCGTACAACGTCCGACCACGCTCGATTGCGCCGCTATACGCGGCGCGGACAGCGTAGCGCGCTGTCCCATAAGCGTTAACCTAAAAACCTTGCCTTTCTTTTGGGAATCTGAATGATCAGGAGGCATGAATGATATTGCGTTGCCGGAAGACTGGGAAATTTTGCGTGGCTGGCTTCCTCGGGACTTGGATCAACGCGCCCACAGC
>DATAST010000141.1:0-7530 GCA_036269115.1 Verrucomicrobiia bacterium
CAGATGACCCAGATTTTCATCGCTGGCCAGTGTCCAACGCTCTATGGATCGTTCCAATGCGCAGCCGGCGCGAGTCGCAAGGACCGGCAACGGTTCATTCTTCGAAGCACAAGGAGTTTGGGTCGAGGGACATTCAGTACAGGTCCTATTCATCCACAGAGCTTACACTACCCTGCAAGAAACTGAGATGCGCCCTCATGCTTGCTTGCGCATCTCATTTCTTGAAACCAGAAGCAATCGCGAAATGGGGAGAGCACGCGTCCCGCGTGCGCCCGATCGCGCCCCGCGGTCGGAACGCGGCGCGCGCCATCGCGCGTTGAAACGAGCGCGGAGGCGCGCTCGGCACGGTTGACGAGGGCGTCAACCGCTGCACGCGAGGCGCGTGCGCTCGTGTGCTTGGCAGGTATGGTGGGCTATCGGGATGAGAGGAACCCGACAGGGGCGATGACGCCAACTGTAGCAGAAGGTTAAGCCGGGCCGTAAGGCGTAGGCTGAAAGAACCGGGAGCGAACTTTCGACCGCAGGAACACGAATGAGTAGCGAGGCCGGGTGCAAGCGGCAAGCTGGCGGGTAACAGCGAAGCCCAAAGGTCATCAAATTGCATCAGGTAGAACTCAGCGGCCCGAAAGGACAGCCACCAAACCGACCCAAGGAGACCCTCGGCTTGAGAGAGGCGAGGGAGTCAGCAGAGGCCATAGTAGCGACTGAAGCTTTGCGAAAGCAAAGCCGAGCGAAGGGCCGAAGAATGAAGGAACAAAGCTAGACAGCGATCTGGCAGGCAACGTGAGGGTCCGAAACGGCGGGCGGCGACAACTGCGGTCACCAGAGCCCGGACCGGCCAACTGACAAAAGAAGCGGTGAAGCCGCAACGAAGGTCAGGAGCGGAGCACCGAGGAAGCCGGCTGCGAAAGCTGCGAAAGAAAGCAATGTACGAGAACCTGATGGAATCGCCATCAGACCTCGCGGTTACCGAAATGACCGCTGCATTTAACCGCCGTATGCGGAAAACCGCACGTACGGTGGTGTGGGAGGGTGCCGGGGCGCAACCCCCGGCACCCGACCCGATCCGCCCCCATTCATCCCGCACTGCAAGAAACCGGGATGCGCCCATTCTTGCGGGAGCCATCGCAGGCATAATTTATGCTGATTTTAAGGGTTATTATCCGAACCCATGAAAGAGAAGAATTTTAATTTATTGCGATGGGCGCCAGTTGCGGCATCTATCGGACTGACGCTCATAATAATTGTCGTGGCAATCGCCAGTTTTTCCCAGCTAAAAAAAGTGACAACCTGGCGTGACCGTACGTTTCAAGCGATTCTGGATGCTCAGACGTTCGAGGACAAACTGGTCGATGCACAAAACAGCGTGGATGACTACGCGGGAAAAGGGCAGGCGAACCTGTTGATTGAATACAAAAAGGATACCAACACCGACATGCAGGAGGTCAATCAACTCGCCCAGTTGACACGCAATGATCCAGAACAGGAGGAGCGACTTCAAAATCTTGCCACCGCCGTGAAAGCTGTCTTTGCTGACGACAGCCAAATTATTGGCATTTATGCGCGGCAAGGTTCCAATGCGGCTGTCCAGGCTGACAAGGCGGACCAACAAGCCACAACAGTCGCGATAAACGATTTGGCAAAATTTACCGACAAAGAGGAAGAATTATTAAGCAAACGCGATGCTATCGACCAAAAGGATTATCACCTCGCAACCCGATTATTGATCTGCGCCAGCATCCTGGTGGCAGGATTGTTGATTGTGGCCAATGCTGTTGCAGGACGTGAGATGGGCCGCCGACGCAAGGCCGAGAATGAACAACGCGAAACCATCGCCAAACTTCAAAAGGCCCTGGCAGAAGTAAAAACGCTTTCGGGCCTGGTCCCGATTTGCGGGTGGTGCAAGAAAGTTCGCAAACGATACAGGCTTTTGGCAAAGTGTCGAACAATACGTTGGTTCGCGCACGGACGCTACCTTCTCACACGGCATGTGCCCCGAATGTGGAGAGAAATTCAAGGCCGATATTTTCAAGACCGGTTAGCAGAACGCGACCTTGGAACTCTGGCTGCGTCGTCGCAAATTGTCGTTCCGCAGTGGACTCTAGCGGTTTTGTTCATTCTTAAATGAATGGTTGCTTTTTCGTTGGCGGCACACTTGAGAATCCATTTAGATTTGGTGGCATAACCTTAGACGACATTTATGCCCGAACAGCACAAAGTTGTGAAAAATGTCGGTGTTGACGTGGGTGCGCTGGCGCAGCCGCTCACAAAATCCCCCATCGGCATATGAGTGACGAAAACAGAGTCACAAAACCCGAAAACACTTTGGCCCCAGCGGTAGGTGTAACGTCAGCGGTTCCCACTCCGCTGCCAGTGGTGCAACGGCTGAAGAGCCTTGCGGCTGCCAAAGGGTGAATCCTGAAGCTTTGCGCGGGGGATGCTTAGTCCAGCTTCTTCACCCGAATATTTCTCACGTATAATTGGCAGATGGACTCGAGTTCGATGCCGAACAGTCCCGGCTGATTGTTCGAGGATTGGGGATCATCATCCACGAGTACCGCCATCAACTGACCGTTCACGATGTGGATAAAAGTGCCGCCGCGCGCGATCACTGTGTATTGGTTCCAGTCATTCGTCTTCACAAAATCGCCAAGCGCCGCCCGGTTGCCAATGGTGCCCATGAGCCGTTTATTTTTCCCGCCAAAGCTCTCCACCACCTGGCCCCGCCACGCAATGATGCGCATAGGTGTGTTCTCGGAATAAAATTGTCCCGTATAGATTTTAACCGGCCAGAAATCCGCTTGCGGACCCGTCATCATCCAGTTCAGGTTGACCGGCCCGGTATTGGAGATAACCCTGGCTGAAAGGGGCGACAGCCACGGTACGCCCGTCCGGCTGCGATATTGAAAACCGCTGCCGCCATTCCCAATAATCTTCATTTCAAATTTCAAGGTAAAATCCTTCGCCTTCATGTTCCGGTAAACCAAGTAAGTATTGCCGCATGGATTTTGGCGGGTGGACTGGCCGACAATCGCACAGTCCTCCGCACGCCAGAATTTCGGGTTGCCGTCCCAGCCCTTGAGGCTCGTGCCATCAAAGAGGGAAACATAACCATCATGATTGGAAAAATCGAGGGGGTCTGGCTCGGTGAAATGAGTCACGGGTCGCGCAGGGGAACCGGTTGGCATGGCTGCCGACAACGGAAGCGGGCCGTTGGTTGTGACTTGCGCCCGGGTCGGGGAACCAATGCACAGCAAAAGAATCAACGCGCACAGTGCCAAAAGGGGTCTGGGGAAGCCGTTCATATTGAAAGATTGTTTAGCTGAAAATAACGCACCGTTCCTGAAAAGCATTTGAAAAAATGGTCGGGGCGGTGAGATTTGAACTCTCTTACCATTTCATTGGCTTTCCCAAGAAAACCTACTATTTCCAATGAAATCAACGATTTCCTAGATTCTACCATGACCATTACGATGCGTCAAGATGAATCTAAATACCGTTCTACTGTTAAGAAATGGTAAGAAAGTTTGCTTCCAGAAATTGTGCCGCCTCTTCGGTCTCATTTCACGGAATGCCAAGCTATCCAAAATGCCAGCGCCCATAGTGCGCTACCCAATATATACGAAATTTTAAGAGAGACAAATTTTTGCCAAATAAAGCCCACAAAGAGAAAGAAAACAATCAGCGTAGTGATGATTAACCACAGTACGAAAGCCTGAGCGTTGCTTTTCCATTCGAGCAATAGCACACATATCCCCAAAAACATGGATTAACGACTAGGGGGCGTCTTTGGCCTTTGTCAAAATCAATCCCCAGATTACGAACCACGGGAAAAAGAAAATGGTCATTCCAATACACAAGGTCAAAAGTCCGCCGAAGAACGTTCCAACATCATGACCCAAACCTTCGGAACAAAGCAGACAAAAGGCAATAAACAGGGCAGTATGTGCGATCAGGCATATAGCTCTTAGGGCCGATTTTCGCTCCGTCACACAAACGCCTACGGCGCTCACAACAAAATAGGAACAGGCCAACCACAAAATGAACGTTTCGCGCTTTGGCGTCCCAGCAATGGAAACTGCGCTCATACCTGCCTCCATGTGTCCAAGGGCCGAGAAAACGGACAAAACGGCAAAAGTGATTATTCCGCCAATTAAGAAGGCAATACAAGAAAGGATGCGTCTCGCCATGCTATGGGTCTTGCGGCGCGGTTGCCTCCCAATTGCGCGAACCATTCGTATTAGCCACGCCGTTGAATGTCACAGACATCAATCCGTCCGGCGCATCATTGATGTTAAATGAAAGCTTCACTTTGCTATAGACCTGACCATTGCGGCTCGTCATAAAGAACCCTTGATTAAAACCGCCAAACCATTTGTCCGGCGGGTTCGTCGAGAACATAAAGGTCCTGCTCGGCTGATAGCCGTTTTCCGGTGCCGAATAAGTTACCCTTTCTAGCCCGCTAGAGTCCATTACACCACCGTTCACCGCCGCAACCTGCACGCTCCAGGCAAGGCGATTGTGCCCTGATATAACGCCAGCGGCACGGTTCACCGTCAATTGAATGTCTCCGCCGTTTGGCACGATTTGTCCAGCCAACAAATCAAAATTAATCGGAGTATCCATGTAATGAAGTTTGTAATGTTCATTGAATCGCACCAGGGGCTCAGCCCCTTGCAACTTCCACATTTTAATTATCACCGGATTATTTTGGTCTGGATGCGCCCGTTGATCTTCTGGATATAATTTTGAATAGATTCCACTTCCATTCATCCCAACCCATGCGTATCCGGGCTTTTTAGCACCCATTTGCAGGCTTTCACCCTTGTATCCTGAGATGGTAAACAATCCATCGGCATCGGAAGTGATTTTTCCATATTTCACAGTGGATTCGTGGCCGTTGTAAACACGCACCCCAAAATTGACCGTTGCATAGGCAACTGGGTTGTTGAATTGGTCCAGAACCTTGCCATAAAAAACAATAGGAATATCGTTAAGCGTAGACAACCCTTCCAACATCTGCTGTGCTTTGCTTTTTATCGCAGGATTTGCCGAATTGATTGGGGCAGGCGTTAGCGCCGAATTGGTCTTAGACGGTGTCACAGCAACAGGAGTGTTTGCTTCGGTCGGTTTCGGCGGAGCGGCTTCCCGAGAGAACGTTGTAGAATGCTTTCGCCAAATAAGTAATACAATCAGTGCGACGATAACGGCACAAAACAAAAGTATTGATGGACGAATTCTCATAAACGCTATTTGACTCCAAACGCCTCTGAGCTTAGCAGTTCACGCCAATAGCTTTGTTGTTCCGGATAGTCCCCACGAAATTCGGCACTATGATAAAAATGCTCGGCGTAAGGATTATTCAAAAAATTTGGGTTTGTATCAGGCGGCCAAATTCCAGTTAAATCAATGTTTTGGAAGACATTGTCAACGTCCGGCGTCATCCCTAAAGCCGTTTCGTAAGGCTGGGCGGCGTAGGCCATGACTTCGTATCGGTTGATCAGAGAGTCCACAATATCGAAATTATTGGTGATCGGCGGCTCCAGGCACTCTTTATAGAAATTATTCCACGGCGACGGATCACTGGCGCTGCCATTGTAGCCGTAATTCCAAAAGAGCGGGGTTTCAAGAACATCTTGGTCCGGTTTAAGTTGCTGGTCGTATCCCCAATGCGCGATGCTCAGCGCAAAATCATTGGTGTTGTAAAAACTGACGATTTTGGCCGCTCCTCCGCCAAAATTTCCCGCGAACCAATCTCCGTCAATGTTGGGCGTCCTCGGACTGATCGAAGTGAACAAGCCATTTGGCAGACTTTCATCGTATGCCTGCGCCGTGACCGCCGCTTGACTAGCAACATAAGTATTCACAACTTGATTCGTTCCAGCCAAACGCAATGCTTCTCCCGCTACAACGTTTCCCATGCTGTGTGCGAGCAAATAAACCTGGCCGGGATATCGGCTATTTAAATCATTCAACTTGTTCAATAATCCTTGCGCCGATTGCCACGCTTGATACTCGCTACTGTCATAATTGTCCTTCTCACCAGGATTGCCTACGAATTGCTCCCACGTCCCGGTGAAACCATAATCCGTTGGCCAGCGGAACAGGCCAAATCGCCCTTGATAGCCCTGCCAATAAAGCCGTTTGAGGGCAGTCTGGGCAAACCAATCTTTATCAAATGGAGAACAATTCCAGCCATGTACAAAGAGAATATAAGGCGTGCTCGCATTTGGCGGGCTAACATATCGGACTGGCATTTCGCCTGCCGCCAGGCCGTCGGAAACAAGATAAGCCGTATTCGTCGGGGCGACATTCTGATTATCACCCACTGACCACCGTTCATACATTTGCTTAATGTCCACGATTTGAATATATGTTGACGTTTGTCCAAGGATATTTGTTCCATCGGAAATGGTCAGTGTCAACTGCCCGATTCCGTTGCTTACGCCGCCCCAAATGAAATGCGTGCTTGGCAGGGAGTTCATCAACGAATTGAGTTGAAGGGTGTCGTTGGGGCCGATGCGCCCGATGTAAGGGCATTGCGCGAGGTTGGTTTGTTCCATCGCAACGGTCTCATTTGTCTGATAACCGATGCCGCCGTCCGGGTCTGCCGCCGCGAACAGGTCAATTGTAGGTTGCTCAGATTGATTGTTAAGGATGTATCCATTGAGATAGCTGGGAACAGCGCTCATGCTCAGGGTCACTGATGCGCCAACTGGCAATGATGCGAGCAGGTTAGAAGTAATACCACAAAGCCAAAGCCGGGAAAAGTCTTCCAAATCGCGCGTGCAGGGAATTTGACGGTATCCGTCAGAATTCAGGTAATTGCAATCCGGGGTTGGAGTGTATTTGAGTGGTGGGTAGGGACAACTGGCAGCTTGCACGTCGTCCATGTAGTTTGTGTTGTCGTCGAGGTCGTAATCCCACCGATCATAGTTATTATTTGCCCAAAAAACATAAGGTTGAAATTCGGACGTATTGTCCGGTCCACCGGCACTTAAATCCATTATTCCGTCGTGGTTGACATCCAATTGCAACTTGACGGCATAGACGATGCCAGTGCCGCGCTCGCCGGTATCAATGTCCGGTTTCGTCACCAACGCTACGGGGCCAGCCTGCGCGTCAAAAAACTGTCCGTAAGGTGATATAACGCCTGCGCTGTTGCTGGTGACGTTTCCGTTGGCGTCAATCTGATACGCCTGATCAAAATATTGACCGAGATAGCCATAAACACCTGAATACAAACTGTTCGTAACGGCCATTTTTGCATAACCGGCCACGTTAATTGTGCCGCCAGCGGACATGACCAGGAATTTTGGGGCCGGATTTGTCGGCGAAAAACTGCTGTTGCCAGGAAGCGTATCGGTGTTGGCGTTCCAGAAGTCATATTCAACTGTTTGCAATTGCGGCTGCGCGGTGTCGGGAAAGACATCTGCGCCATAACCTAAAAAGGAATTGCCGGGTGATACAGTTTCGCCCTGATAATCAAAATTTTGGTCAACAAAATACGCGGCGGCAGATTGAATCGGA
>DATAST010000142.1:0-1900 GCA_036269115.1 Verrucomicrobiia bacterium
TCGCGAGCGGTTTGTTTTCCGTGGAGGCCAAGATCGTCCCAGGAAACGGAGATATTGCGCGGCGAGGAGTCGAAGTTGAATAATCCAACCGCTTTGGAGCCATCGTCGAGGTTCCTGACCAGGACAAATTCATCGGGGGTCTGGCGTAAAATCTCTGCCTGGCGCCCGAGCGGATCCTGATCCACCGCAATCACTTCCGCATTGCAGAGAACATTCAGCGTAAAGGGATCAAGCCTGGTCATATCGCCGCTGAAAATCAGCGGGGCAGCCATCAGGGACCACATGCTCATGTAACTGTATTGTTCATTGGGCGTGAGAGTAGTCCGCTTAAAACTTTTGCCACGATTGGTACCGATGTAGCCAATCAGGATGTAGTCGGGATCGTTCCACGCGCCGGGATGGGCATATTGCCAATGCTGTGCGTTGCTCAGGCCAATGCTATAAAATCCGGGAAGTTGTGTGCCGCGCACGGCTCCCAGGTCGCCGGTGGTGCGCCAGCAGTTCCCGACATCGCCGCCCCATTTCCACACATTGCCCATACCGTATTGGCACAGATTGAAAACGATATCGCGGGGTTGTTTTTGAATCTCGTTCCACATTTTTTGATAAGGCTTTTGCATATCCTCAAGCGATTTGCCGCCGGCGACGTGGCCATAGCTGCACCAGTCGTACTTTAGAAAATCAAAACCCCAATCGGCGAATGTTCGGGCGTCCTGCGCTTCGTGCTGCCAGGCTCCCTCAAAACCAGCGCAGGTGGTCGGGCCGGGTGATGTATAAATGCCGGCCTTGAGGCCTTTGGCGTGAATGTAGTCCACCATTGCTTTGATGTCGGGAAAACGTTTGTTCGGAAGCATTTGGCCGTCGGCCGAACGCGGCGGACCGCCTAGCTCGGGATTTTTTGAACCGGGGCTCACCGCCCAGCAGTCGTCACAATTCACATATTGATAGCCAAAGTCCGCCATGCCGGAGGCGATCATCTGATCCGCGGCGCTGCGCAGCGAAGTTTCGCTGACATTCCGGTAGTAGATGTACCAGCTGTTCCAACCCATGGGCGGGGTCAGGGCGAGCTTTGCTCCGACTTCAATCCGCAATTGGCGAGTGAATTTGCCAAAAGCGTTTATAGCACGCAATTTGACGTGGATTGTCCCAGGCTTGGAGATCGTGCCGGTGATAATGCCGGTGGATGCATCGAGCTTTAGGCCCTTGGGCAATCCCTTGGCGGAAAAGACGATGGGCCGCTGGCCGGTGCAAGGAATGCGATAGAGAAATGGCGAGCCAGGGTGAACACCGTAGACTTCCGGACCGTTAATGCGCGGCTCGTTTGGCGGAGGGGGTGTGAGCAGCACCGCTTCTTCAGTGGGCGCGTTGTTGCTCGCAGACGGATTATTTGCTTGAGCGATTGCGCCATGAACAAAGAGACCAGTAAAGAAGAATGCAGTTGAAAAAATGTGAAGGATTTTCACGTGATTAATCCCTTTTTTAAAATCAGGTTGGCATAACGCGCCATCTCGCCGGTTGCGACAATGGCGTAAGCTTTCTTGGCGCGTTCATAAAAAGCCTGCCGCTCCATCATTTCAAAATCGACAAACTGGCTCTCGTGTTTCTGAATGAGCTTTTTATACACCGGCCAGATATCAGGCGTGTAATGATCCCCAGGAACAACGGCCATCAATGCCGCCGGCTGTTTGACAAAATTGTCGAGCGGAAAAAGCTGCAGGACCGCGTCCAGCAATTGTGGAACGCCGAGGCCGTCACAGCGAACGAGCCGTTGCGCATGACTAGCGGCAGGGAAATTCCCGTCAGCAATCACGATCTCATCGCCGTGCCCCATCTCCATCAGGATTTTCAGGAGTTCCGGCGGCAAAATGTTGGGGATGCCTTTGAGCATGGGACGTATTGC
>DATAST010000143.1:0-19107 GCA_036269115.1 Verrucomicrobiia bacterium
AGAACGCAACAAAGGTTCTCTGTTCGATTGGCTCTTGGGTGGAGGAGGACTGCTCCTGGTAACGGCAGTAGCTCGCCACTCCATGCGGTTCATCCTCGGCTTTTGGAAAAAAGGCCATTTTTTAACGGGCTGCTAGCGGCTGGAAGCCGCTAGAACCGGCAGGCAGGATGCCTGCCCTACATCCCCATGATCTGGTACCCGCAATCCACGTAGAGAGTTTGGCCGGTAATGGCAGCCGCGCCGTCGCTGGCCAGGAATACGCCGGTCGCTCCCAGTTCATCCGGCACAATATTGCGTTTGAGCGGCGAGTGGTCTTCGTAATGTTTGAGCATGGCCATGAATCCGGCGATGCCGCGCGCGGCGAGTGTGTTTACCGGGCCTGCGCTGATGCAGTTGACGCGAATTTTCTTAGGGCCGAGGTCATAAGCCAGATAGCGCGCGGACGCTTCGAGGGCGGCTTTGGCCACGCCCATCACGTTGTAATGAGGCACAACCTTTTCCGCGCCATAATAGCTCATGGCCACCATGCTCCCGCCATCGGCCATCAATGGCGCGGCAGCGCGTGCAAGGGCGACGAGCGAATAAGCGCTCACGTCGTGCGCTGTGCGAAAGGCCTCGCGGGTCGTATTGACAAATTCGCCTTCCAGGGCTTCTTTGGGCGCGAAAGCGACGGAATGCAGGAGCAAATTGAGTTTCCCGAACTTCTCCCCGACGGTCTTGAAGACTGCGGCGATTTCGTCGTCTTTGGTCACGTCACAGGGCAGGATCAGCGTGTCGGTGCCGAAGGTCCCGGCGAGTTCGGCGACATTTTCCTTAAGGCGTTCACCCTGGTAGGTAAAGGCAAGTTTGGCGCCTTCGCGCGCCCATGCCTGCGCAATGGCCCAGGCGATTGAGCGTTTGTTGGCGACTCCAAAGACGATTCCAGTTTTTCCTTCAAGTAGCGGCATGGAACGGATTTTACGGGAAGCCTTCCTTTTGTCAATTTGCGGCGCAGCCTCGACGCACGGCGGTTCAAGGATTAGACTTTCACCGAATGCATCCGACGAATGTTGTAGATGGCCTGATTTTTTATATCGGACTGGTGGTGCTGCTGACGTTTCATGAATTTGCCCACGCCTGGGTGGCATATCTGTGCGGCGATGATACCGCGCGATTGCGGGGGCGTATGTCGCTCAATCCGATCGTCCATATTGACCCAATTGGCACGGTGCTTTTTCCGCTGTTGATGATCTTTAGTCCGGTTGGCGGATGGTTGATAGGCTGGGCAAAGCCTGTGCCGGTTAATCCGACAAACCTGCGCAATCCAGTCCGTGACGACATTTTGATAGCACTGGCGGGGCCGGCGATGAATCTGGTCCTGGCCGTGGTGTTGGTAGGATTGGCACGCATTGTTTCGATCTTTGCGCCGTGGGATACGACGGCGGTGATCCTGAATATCGCCGCCTTGAGCCTGTTGCTTTGTTTTTTCAATCTCATTCCCATTCCGCCACTGGACGGGTCGCACGTTCTGCGGAATTTCATCGGCATGAGTTGGGAGACCTACTGGCACCTGTGCCGCTATGGCATTATCGGCGTGTGGCTGGTGTTGCGCATTCCGTTCGTCAGCCATGTATTAAACGAAGTCACCTATCGGGCGCTCGGGTTCCTGACGACCTGTTTCGGTTTTCCGCCTCTGATGTGAGGGGACTTAATTCTCGAAATACTGCTCTTCCGTATTCCAGGTCAACCGGTAGAAAGTAAGCGGCGTGGGGCGCACATTGCCGACCTTCAAGCGAATCGCTGCGTAATACATCGGGGTAACCGTAAATATCATCGGCTGCTCAACCGCGAGAATTTCCTGGACCTCATTGAAGTATTTTCGGCGTTGGGCCAGGTCGAGTGTCCCCAGCTGCGCGCCCATTAAATAGTCGATGCGCGCTTCCCATGGGGTCGAAGGCTCTTTCTGCCGGGGAAACCAGTCGTGCGAGTCACCGCTTGAGAGGAGTATGTTCATGCTCCCGGAGGGATCCGTGCCGGACATGGAATAGGAACCCAAAAGAATGCAGTCATAATTGAAAGTGTCTTCGATCCGGGTGATGATGGTATTGAACTCGATCGGTTGAAGAATGACGTTCATCCCAATCTTATTCAGGTCCCCGGCGATCAGCACGGACACCTTTTTTCGGCCGTCATTTTCCACGTTGGTGTTGAAGACAAATTCAATTTTGTGCCCGTTGGAATCAGTCAGGAAACTGTCGTCGTTACGTTTTTCAATGCCAATTTCTTTCAATAACGCCAGGGCTTTCTGAGGATTGTAGGGATAGGTCTGGATATTTGTGTTGAACCAATCCTGGTAGCCTTCCGTGAGAAACCCGTATTGCGGAATGGCGCGCCCGGCGTACACAGATTTGCCGATGTCCTCGCGGTTGATCGCGTAGGAAATCGCCTGGCGGAATTTAGGATTGCGGAACCAACTGAGCTTGACCGGGTCCACGTAGGGCTTTCCGGTTTTAGAATTCGTGCCGGTATTTTGGTTGAACCAAAAATATTGGGATTCCAATCCGATCCCGGGTTCATGCAGGGTAAACTTGCCTTTGTCGGCGGCCGCTTTATAAGTGTCGTAGTCAGTGGGATAAATATAGTCATTCACGTCGCTCTCGCCGCTTAGAAAGCGCAAGGACACGGCATCCACGTTAGGCGCGATTGTAAAAATGAGTTCGTCAAAGTAAGGCAGGCGAGTGCCGTTTTTATCGACCTCGATAAAGTAAGGGTTGCGCTCAAGCAGAGTGTATTGCGCCTGTTTATACTCTTTTAGAATGTAAGGCCCGCTGCAAACGATCTTTGCCGGGTCCCAATTGACGCCATAGGCTGACGCAAAGGTTTTGTCGGCCACGTATTTTTCCAGGACGTGCTTAGGGAAAATGGGCAGGCCTGCGCCGAAGGCCGACAAAAAAGGCGCATAGACCTGCGGAGTTACTACCTGGATCGTTAAATCGTCCAACTTGGTAACCGTAAAGGTTTTCCCATGGATCATATATGGGTCAATCATGGAATTGGGAAATGCGGTATTGGTAATGACGTCCCAGGTAAAGACCACGTCATCCGCCGTCAGCGGAGCCCCATCGCTCCAGCGCAAGTTTTTCCGCAGCCGGAACGTCCAGGTTTTCCCATCAGGTGCGTTGGTCCAAAAATCCGCCAAACCCGGCTTCACTGTTTGAGTCGGAACGTCCAGGTTTAACAGGCCCCAAAACATAAATCGCACGATGTCTATGGACGACGATTCATTGGCCATGAGATAGTTAAACGTCTTGGGTTCTCCCATTTCAGTAATAACAAATCGTCCGCCTCGGTTACCCGGCTGACAATTGACCATCACTGGCGGGTCTGGCAGGGGGTAGTTATTGGTTGCGGAATTCTCCGAAGAAACGGTTTCCGTTTCGGATTTTTTCCCACAGCCGCAAAGAAATAAGGCTGCAGCGAACAGAATGACAGCCGCATTAGCGAAGTTTATTAACGTCCTCATCGCGGGAACAGTCGCCTTTTTGACGCCAAAAGTCTAGCTTTCTCGTTAAAATATAAAGGATATGGGTCCGTGTCCGGGTAAGGTTGGAGCCCCTTTAAAATAAAACACTTTTTTTGACTTATTTTTGGTAACTTTCATCTGGACTTTGTGTTTTATAAGGTGTAAGCATGAAAGAGTCGGAGAATTTATAAATGGCAAAACTTCTAATTAAAACTGAGGGTTTGGAAGGGCAGACATTAGAATTGCGTGCGGGCATCAACCGGGTTGGCCGCGCGCCGGACTGTGATTTTGCCATTGATCATCCCACCGTCTCGACGATTCACTGTGAATTTATTGTTTCCGCTGATGGCGTCCTGATGCGTGATTGCCAGTCTACCAATGGGACCTTTCTTAATGGCGATCCCGTCACTGAAACGCGCCTTTTGCCGGGCCAAACTGTGACCCTGGGCGAAGTTGATTTATTCGTCGAATCCACCGAAATCAAAGTCGCCATTCCGCAGTTCGAGCGGCCTCGGCCCAAGCCGCCAGTGGTCCAGGCCGACGGCGGGATGATTTGTCCGCGGCATTCGCGGGTCACCGCCACTTACAAATGCACCCACTGCAGCGAAATCATGTGCAGCGAGTGCGTCCATGTGCTTCGCCGCAAAGGCGGCCTGCCGCTTTTTCTTTGTCCCTTGTGCAGTCATAAGTGCGAGCCAATCCAGAGTACCGCCCAGAAAAAGAAACGCGGTTTCCTGGAAATATTGCAGGATACCGTTAAGCTCAAGTTCAAGCATACGGTCGACCGCAACAATTCCAAGTAAATCGTTGAGCGCTTAGCGGCGCAAGCGTCCCATCCCGGCAGGTGGCGCTGCCACCGTCTGCAAAACGCACGGTTGCGGCAACAGCTATTGCATTTCGCATGGCGTTTTCGAAGATTTTTCCCTCAGAGACCACAAATTGCTCGTGGCATATGATTGGCTAATTATTCCACCGAACCGTGTTAATGAATAATGAAAGCCATTGATTTTAAAAAGTTGGTGATAGCAGCCGCCTTTTGTGCGGTGGCCATTCCCGCCGTAGCCGACGACATGATGATGACCAACGGGCCGGCCGCGGCCGCGATCACTCCGGCGGATTTCGCCTGGGACGCGGGATTGATCAATCTTGAGGAAATACGGCTGGGCGAAGCGGCACAGTCGAATTCGCAGAACACGGCGGTTCAGAATTTTGGCCGGCGCATGGTGAAAGATCACTCGAAGTTGAATGATCGGCTGACAAAAATAGCCGCTGATGAAGGCCTGCAATTGCCCGAAACGAATACTTTTTACATTCACGTGACTCCGCCGGAGGAAAAGCCGGCGACCGGATTGATGCAGGAGACGCCGCGGGAAAAGCTGCTGAACGCGCAATTGGACGTGCAGCATCTGTTATCGCTTACCGGCCCGGAATTTGACCGGGCTTATGCGGATGCCATGGTCAAAGGGCATCAAAAAGCCGTTCAGGAATTTGAAAATGCTTCCGGTGCCCTCCAGGACAAGCCATTGCAGCATTACGCGAATAAAGGATCCAAAATCATCCAACATCATTACGAAATGGCCCAGCAACTCCAAAGTGAAGTAGAGCAGGGCACCAATGCTCCGGCCAATACCACGCCAATGTGAGCGGGATCACTCCAGCTCCGAAACTTTGTGGATAAGTGATCGAGAAGATTTTCAGTGCAAGTGACGCCAAGGAAAATAGGAACCGTTCGGCAATCAAAATCTAGCCCCTCTTGGGGCGCCGACTCCCAAGTGAGGTTCCCCCACCCTCACACGGCGTGTCCAGGGAATTGACCGGGTTTGGAATCCGTATTGGAAGCCTTTCCTTCACTAAGAACCGATAGGGATTTGCCGTTAGAAGGATTCTCCCTCACCCCAGCCCTCTCCCGCTTGGAGAGGGAGAATTGTCGCCCGATGGTTTGAAAGGGCGAAACATTCCAGCAGTTCACAGATCCTATGTGCTAAACGGCATCACACGGCCTACAAACGCGCTACCTTAATTCCCGTCCGGTGAAAAATTCACGGTCTGATAGTTCGCGGCTGTATTGGGCTGGGTGCCGAAGAGAGGAACATCAACGGGGGGATTCGTACTGCTGTTGCCGATCGCCAATGCTCGCGGTGTCAACGAAAATGCATTATCCCCGGAAGAAGAAAAAACCGGGGTGGTAACCAGCACCGGGCTCTGTTCTACGGAAACAATTCCAAACAGGAGCAGCGTGCATAAAGCGGAGGCAAATGCTACGGGATAAGCCGGTTTTGTTTCAAATGCCTGCAGAAGCCGCAGAAGGAACGGCAATTCCCGGACGGCCTCGGCCGCGCGGATGCGCCCGACGACCCGGCTGGAAAAATCTTCGAAATAGCCCGGCGGCGGAATTTCATGCCGTTTGAGCACCAGCAGGCGCCGCAACGCCTCAAAATCATTCTCGTTTTCGCTCATGTTGCTTTCACATAGTCGGCCAGCAGGGCCTGCAATTGTTGTCGCGCGTAAAACAAACGCGACCGCACAGTCCCGATGTTGCAGTGCATAATTTTCGCAATTTCTTCGTGCGATAATCCCTGCACGTCGTGCAACACCACGGCCAATCTGTGAGATTCAGACAGCTTAAGCAAGGCAGCGTTCAATTTTTCCTGCAGCTCAGACAGCCCGGCGTCGCGTCGCGGAGTTTTATCCGAAATCAACGCCACAAAATCCGGATTATGCTCGGCGTTGAAATCCAAGTCGTTGAGGCTCATGTGCTGTCGGTTTTTCCGCTGTTTCAGGAAATTAATGGTCTTGTTGACCGCGATGCGGTACAGCCAGGTATAGAAACTTGAGCCGCCTTTGAAAGATTTCAGGGCCTGATATGCCTTTACAAACGATTCCTGGGCCAGGTCATTGGCGTCCTCGTGATTGGACGTCATATGGTAAATCGTCGCGTAAATCCGTTCCTGGTAACGCCGGACTAGTTCGTCGTATGCCTTCAAATCACCGCCGCGCGCCCGATCCACCAGCACCATTTCTTCCGCCGGGGCGGAAGGGGCATCCGAATCGTTACGTTCGGCAGGTTCGGCCATAATCATGGTCATACAAAACAAACAGTCAAATTCGCGATTTGTTGCGATAAAAATTCAGTTAAATCCAATAACCCGTCACGGCCTGCGTTTTCAGGCAGGTTTTTTAGTGCCGATCGAGCCTGTTCCAAGTGGTTGACAATCACATTCACAGAAGGTTCAAATGTTTCGTATCGAACCAGCAGCTCATTGACCAGGGGAAAGTTCTCCGGACGCCAGTTTTTAATCCAGCCTTCAAGCTGCTTTTTATCCTCCGCATCGGCCCGTTCCCACGCCAGCAAAACCGGCCACGTCAATTTGCCTTTGGCCAAATCAGTGCCCAGGGATTTCCCGGCTTCCGCTTCGGTTCCAAACAAATCCACGCAATCGTCATAAACCTGATAGGCAGTTCCAAACGCCGAGCCAAATTGACGCAAAGCCGCCCTGCGTTCTGCCTCCGCTCCACCCAGGAATGCCGCCAAATCGCATGATAACGTAAAGAGTTCGGCCGTTTTCATTTCGATCACGCGGAAATATTCGCGGCGCGACACTTCAAAATTCCGGCGGTGTTGCGTCTGCAATATCTCTCCCGTGCAAACTGTGTTCGTGGCGATGGCAACTGCCCGGCACACTTCAGGCGTGGGAAAGCTGGCCGCGAGCTTGAGGGCCTGCGCAAAAAGACAGTCGCCAAACAATACCGCGATTTCGTTGCCCCAGTTGGCGGCGAGGGTGAGTTTGCCCCGGCGGATTTCCGCCTCATCCATGACGTCGTCGTGCACCAGGGTGGCCAAATGCACCATTTCGATGATGACGGCGGCGGTCACATGGACGTTGGAAACCTTGCCTACGGCGTTGGCAGCCAGCGCCACGAGAGTCGGGCGCAGATGTTTTCCGCTGCCACTCAGTGCATATTGGGCGTACGGAACAATTTGCGGGTCGAAATCGTGGGCTTGAAGTACCAGTTGTCGCTCAACGGTTTGAAGAAAAGGCTCCAGCGGTTCCACGAGAAGTTTCCAGGAACGGGTCAGGTTGGAATGGGACGAGGAGTCTGCCGCGCCCGTGTTCGCCACCTTTGGTTCAGCAGCTAGCATTCGCTGGAATTTACGGTTTCCAGCGCGATTAGTCAAACCACTTTGTAAACTACACCTTCCGACGGTAGGGCAGATCTCCTGGTCTGCCTTGCCTTGCGCACGTGACTTTACGGCAGGGCGGAGCTCCCGCTCCGCCGCGTTTCGCACATTCGCGTATTGAACCCTTGAAACGCCGTAACCTTCCAACGCGTCAAGCAATCTGACGATTATTCTCCCTCTCCTTGCGGGAGAGGGCAGGGGTGAGGGAGAGTCTTGCGGAACCAGATCGACGCCCGGGTTCCTGAGAGCGTTGAATCAATTCTTACGCACTGCTCCGGTCGCGCTTTCTGGGCGATCTCCGCAGGCCGTTTTGTAGCCACAGCCACCAGACCATGAAAAGTGCTTCGCGAACGATTTGACGCGACATTTTGGAATGGCCCTCGACGCGCTCAGTAAAAATAATGGGCACTTCAACCACCTTGAATCCCTGTCTCCAAAGGCGGTGGGTCATTTCGATTTGGAAACTGTAACCGTTCGAGCGAATTTGTTCCAACTGGATGGCCTCAAGCGCGCGTCGCCGGAAACATTTATAACCGCCGGTCGGGTCGGTGAAGGGCATCCCCGTGATGATATGGACGTAAATGCCGGCGCATCGGCTGAGCATCAACCGTTTTAGGGGCCAATTAACCACCCTCACGCCGCCGGAATAGCGGGAACCCAACACGAGGTCCGCGTTTTCGTTTTTGGCGGCCTCAAGAAACCGGGGAATATCGTCCGGATTGTGCGAGAGGTCGCTGTCCATTTCGAAAATGTATTCGTAGCCCCGATCCAGCGCCCATTTGAAGCCCGCAACGTAGGCGCGGCCCAGGCCGCTCTTTTTTGTCTCGTGGATGACGTGAATCTCCGGATGTTTCGCCGCCAGGTCATCTGCGACTTGTCCGGTGCCGTCGGACGAATTCCCATCCATCACCAGCATGTCCACTTTGACTGGCAGGGACAAAAGCCGCTGCGCAACGCGCGGAAGGTTCTCCCGCTCGTTCACCGTCGGCACAATAATCAAAGTGTCGTTCACGTGACGGGCAAATTGTTAAAGAGAGTCTATGTTAAAAACAAGGCGAAGTTCGCCCCTGATGGACGGCAATCGGCTCAAATCGACCCGAAAAATCACCATTCACCGCCCACAAATGCCAGGGGAAGAAGTTTCTTCATCGTAAACCGGCGAATTTTTGACAAATTATTGCTATCCGCCACAAATACTTTCGCCTCCTGCGCGTACTCAGCCAGGAGTTGGCGGCAAGCACCGCAAGGCATGGGACCGTCTTTGATCCGCGCAACTATCGCTATTGCAATGAAGTCCCGCACGCCGCTCGTGAGAGCGCTAAATAACGCCACACGCTCGGCGCAGCAGGTCAAGCCGTAGCTCGCGCTTTCCACATTCGCGCCGCCGATGATTTCGCCGGACCGGGCGAGGAGTGCCGCGCCCACCTTGAATTTGGAATACGGCGCCACGGCGCCTTCGCGGGCCCTGGCGGCGGCGGCGATTAATTTTTGCGGATCTATCGTCATCAAATGTTCTCAAGCCGCCGGCCATAAAGATGCGCAAAGGATTCGAGCAGTTGGGCGCCGGTCTTCCCGACGCGTTCGGCCGTTTCCAGCACATCCGCGTGGGACAAAGTATATTTGCCGATGCCCGCCGCGGCGTTCGTGATGCATGAAATCGCCGCCACGCTCATTCCCCATTGCCGGGCCACAATGGCTTCGGGCACGGTGCTCATGCCGACTGCATCGGCGCCCAAAATGGCGAATGCCCGTATTTCAGCCGGGGTTTCATAATTGGGCCCGCATACCGCCAGATAAACACCCTTGCGCAGTTTCATCTTTTGGGTGCGCGCCGCTTCCAGCAACAAGGCATTCAATTGCGTGTCATACACTTGGGTCAAATCCACAAAATGGGTCGAGCCGCGCAGGGGATTGGTTCCCATGAAATTGATATGGTCGGTAACCTGCATGAAATCGCCCACGCGAAACGCTTTATTGATGCCTCCTGCCGCGTTGGTCAAAAGCAAATCCTGGATGCCAAAAGCCGCCAGGGCGCGAATCGGGAACGTAACCTTTTCCATGGATTGACCCTCATAAAAGTGGGCGCGCCCGCTCAGCACGATCACCGGGGTCCCGCCGAGCTCGCCAAAAAATACCTTCCCGGCGTGGCCTTTCACTGTTGGTTCCGGAAAACCGGGGATTTTTGAAAACGGGATTTCTTTGTCCACGCGCAGAGCGTCGACAGCCGGCTGAAAGCCGCTGCCCAGCACGATGGCCAAATTCGGTCTCAACCCGGACGCCTTTTTGAAGGCCGCGGCCGCTGTTTGAGGCTCCACATCCACGAGCATTCTCTATATATTGACCTTATTCTCAGGATTGAAAAGCAAAATGAACCTCGCAGGCAAGATGCCTGCGCCACCAGGGATCATGGGGGGGACAATTCCTTCACATCGAGCGAATAATTAAACAGGTTAAAATAAATATTTTGCTTGCCTGACTCCAATTCCGCGCGTTGGAAATCCACATTGTCAGAGCGATAAGTGTTCTTGGCGGGAGAGAGCGTTTGACAATGGTCGTCGTTCGCCGCCATGCGCCACTGGTCCAGGCCGCCAAAATAAAAATCGCGGACCTCATGGCGCTCATCCGGCGTGAGCGCCGTCGCGTAATGGGTGGCGTACACGCTCATATACGGATCAACTGGAACCCATCCGTAAGGCGCCAGATAAATCTCAGTCCAGTCATGAATAGTATGAATGCCGGGAAATGTGTGCCATCCGGATTGCCAGCGCGCCGGAATGCCGTTGAGCCGGCAGAGCGTGATAAACAACAAGGCCTCCTGGCCGCAATCGCCGTAACCGCGCGAACGGCAGTAGTCGCCGATGTTCCGGATCGTGGAATACTCGATGGCGTAGCTGTAATAAATATTTTTACCGATCCATTCGTAGAATTTCCTGGCCAGCAACGCGGGATTTTTTTCGCCGCCGCCGATTTTTTGCGAAAGCTCCCGCATTTCGGGTGTGAACACAACGTGCTGGACTTCGCGCGTATAAGCGGCCATCGCCGAATCCTTGCCGTCGAAGGCGCTGACGCGTTTGGGGTCAATGTCAAACCAAACGCCGTAACGCGTATAGCGGTAGTGCAAAATGAAATTACTCGGCTGGCCGGCCTGGGCCGTCTCTTCAAAATAGGCCGAACGGATTGAGCTATCGGCAGGCGCTATCTCTTTGACCGCTGGCGAGCTGGAGATAATTTCGAAATTCGTTTGATACGGATAGTTCCGCGGAATGGGCAGCCACGCACGGATGACATGGCCGTCGGGCACCACGTCGGCGTTTGCCGTGATGGTCATGGTCATATCGAATCGTTTTGGAAGGACGCACGGCGTGCCTTGGCTTAATGCGGCGTGTTTGATGGCGCGGCAGGAGGCAAGAAAGGCGTGCGCCAGTTTAGTTTGGTCCCGGCCGTCCGTGCGGCGAGAGTTCAGGTCCGGGTATCGAAAATAGAGGTTCGATACGCTCGACCGCATGAACCAGCGCTGCCCATCAATGACCCGTGAATCGAACCGGCCCTCGCGGACCCACTGCACGAACTCATTGGTGGTGAGTCCATTGACGGACTGCTGAAGCGCCTGGAATAAATCGGCCTGCGAAAGCGAAAAGTCCTGGCAAATGCGGTTCAGGCGGTCCAGTTCAAACGCGATTTGCTTGCCTTTCGGGCCGGCAGGAGCGGCGGTAAGAGCGCTGTTCAAAACGTTCGATGCGGCAAGAAAATGCCCGTCCAATTCCAGTTGCGCCGCTTTCGCAAGCGCGTCGTCGGTGGTATCGCCTAACAGGGTGGATGGCATGGAGCAAATGATCAGAAAACCGAGCAACAGCGTATAACAACGCTGAGTTTCTTGAATGAACATAGGTTACGACCCAAGTGCGTCGAGGGCTGTGCGCACATGGTCGCGCTTGGCCTGCCAGTCGGCAAGGCGTTTCTTGTGTTCTTCGAGTACCGTAGCAGGCACTTTTTGGGTGAAATTTGGATTCGCCAGTTTTTGCTCAACTTTGGCGATTTCGGCTTCGATCTTTTCCAGCTCCTTTTTAAGCCTGCTCTTTTCCGCTTCAGTGTCCACCAAACCTTCAAGCGGCAAAAACAAATCGCCCAGTTCATGGCGCACGGCCAGGACATTCTTTGGAGGCGTAAATTGGGGATTCAATTCCACGGTCTCGGCATTGAGCAACAGCTTCAGCACTTCAGCGTCCACGGCTTGCCCATTTGGCTTTAAGACAAATTTTACTTTTTTGTTCGCCGGGATATTCGCCTGGCGGCGCAGGTCGCGTCCTTGTGTGACAAGTTCATTTCGGGCTTCGATGATTTTTTCATCGCGCTTGCCCAATTTGTAGAAAGTCCTGAAATCATCGTCCAGCGGCTTCGGCCACGGTGCGAACATAATGGTTTTGCCGCCCTGGTTGTCCGGCATGTCCGCGCTGTAACCCATCCCGTGCCAGAGTTCTTCGGTGATGAACGGCAGGAATGGATGAAACATGCGCAGGGTATGAGACAAAATGAAATCAATGACCGCCAGGGTATTGGCCTTGCGCGCGGTATCGCTGCCCTGCAACACCGATTTACTGGCTTCAAGATACCAATCGCAATATTCGCTCCAGAAAAAGCGGTACAGCGTGGCGGTGGCATCGCTGAATTTGTAATCCAAAAATGCGCCATCCATCTCCTGAAGTGCCATGTCGAGTTTTAGCAGAATCCATCTGTCGTCGGGTGTCAGCAATTCCGGATTAATCTCGCCTTGCACTTCGCCGCCCTGAATCTGCCTGAACCGGCAGGCGTTCCATAGTTTGTTGCAGAAATTTCGGCCCAGTTCGACGTTTTGTTCATCAAACAAAATGTCCTGGCCCAGTGGCGCGGCGCGCATCACGCCAAAGCGCAACGCATCCGCGCCATATTTGGAGATGAGATCGAGCGGATCGGGCGAATTGCCCAGGCTCTTGGACATCTTGCGTCCTTGTTTATCGCGGATAATGCCGGTGAAATACACATTCCTAAACGGCAAGGCATCCGGAAGCCCGAACTGCGACTCGCCCATGAACTCATAGCCGGCCATGATCATGCGCGCGACCCAGAAGAAAATAATGTCGGGCCCGGTGACAAGATCCGTCGTCGGGTAAAACTTCTTCAACGTCTCAGTCTGCCCCGGCCAGCCCATCGTGGCAAACGGCCAAAGCCAGGAACTGAACCAGGTGTCGAGAACGTCCGGGTCTTGGGTAAAGCCGTGCTTTTCAAGGAAAGCAACAACTTTCTCTTCAGAGGGATCAACAGCTACATCAAAACGAGCAAAATAATTGAGCTCAAGGGTCGCGTCCAAGACTGTCGTCGCCCCTTCCTTTCGCGCTTGAGCAGCGTAAAGGTTCGTGTGCAACGAGACTCCGTGTTGTTTGAACGATTCAAGTTCGGCCTTCAACTTGTCAAACCCTGGAATCTCCGTACTTGCTGATTTAATTATGCGCGACCACACCGGAATTCGATGCCCCCACCAAAGCTGCCGGCTGATGCACCAATCCTTAATGTCGCCCATCCAGTGGTCATACACCTTTGCCCAGCGGTCGGGATGAAATTTCATTTTGCCATCGGCCACAACGGCGCGGGATTTTTCCGTGCTCGGATATTTAAGAAACCATTGTTCGCTCAGGCGCGGTTCAATCGGCACGTCCGTGCGCTCACTAAAGCCCACATTATTCGTATAAGGCTCTTCCTTTTCCAGCAGGCCGAGTTCGGTGAGTTTTTCCACCGCGACCTTGCGCGCTTTGAATCGTTCGAGCCCATTCAAATCTTTGCCGGCCAATTCATTCATGTGGCCGTTGGCATGCATGATGTCAATCTGCGGCAACTTGTGCCGAAGACCAATTTCATTGTCCGCCTTGTCATGTGCGGGCGTCACTTTGAGGACGCCCGTTCCAAATTCGAAATCCACGTGCTCATCGCCAATGATGGGAATGAGCTTTTGCTCGCGCGGCAATTCCGCAGGGAGCGGACGCACCACGAGTTTGCCGATAAACTGCGCGTAGCGTGGATCTTTCGGGTTCACTGCCACAGCGGAATCGCCCGGGATTGTTTCCGGTCGGGTTGTCGCGATCGTAAGAAATGTTCCCGGAGCTTCCGCGACTTCCACTTTAAAATAATAAAGCGCGCCCTTTTGCTCCTTCATGATGACTTCTTCATCGGAGAGAGCCGTGAGCGAGGCGGGGTCCCAGTTGACCATCCGTTTGCCGCGATAAATGAGCCCTTTTTTATAGAGTTCGACGAACACTTTCTGCACACAGCTCGAGTATTCGGGGTCCATCGTGAACCGTTCGCGCGACCAATCGCAGGAAGCGCCCAGCTTTTTCAGTTGCTGGATGATAATGCCGCCGTGCTTTTCCTTCCATAGCCACACGCGTTCAAGGAATTTCTCGCGGCCCAAATCGTCCCGATGCTTGATTTCGCCTGCTTTCTTGAGCGCCTTCTCCACGCTCGTTTGCGTGGCAATGCCGGCGTGGTCCGTGCCCGGCAGCCAGAGCACTTCCTTGCCATCCATGCGCGCCTTTCGCGACAGGATATCCTGGATAGTGTTATTCAGGACGTGCCCCATCGTGAGCACGCCCGTGACGTTCGGTGGCGGAATGACGATGGAATACGCCGGTTTGGACGATTTCGGGTCCGCCACGAAAAACTTTCCGTCCAACCAGAATTGATACCATTTATCCTCAACCGATTGAGGCTCGTACGCTTTGGGAATCTCAGACATCGCAAGAAAACTTAAGTTTAGGCAGGTCTCCAGTTCCAAACGGCTTTTTCGCCTGGATGCTCAGGAAGGAAGCAGCCAATTGTTTTATCAGGACGAACGTATTTTGCCAACACGTCGACGTGGCCATCGCATTCGACCCGCCAAATGGCTCCTTCCGTCGGATCGATCGCGCCATGTCCGCTGTGCTTCAAAAGTTTCACAGCCTCTTCCACGGAAAGAGGCGGCCCTTCATGAATAATCCGGGGCGTCACAAAACGAAATGGCGCGGTCCGTTCCAGCAATACCTCGCAGGTCACGAATCTATCGTTGGATTTCAAATCGAAAATGACAAATGGTTCATGCGGAAGACTGTAGCGCGTCCCGTGTGCTTGCATCAGCCATTCGCCAAAACAGATCTCATTTTCATTTAGCAAACCATCAAACCGTTCCAGGTTTTGGTAGACCCATTTGTGAAAAACTCGATGTTGCTCGTATCGCGAAATAGCGGCACGATTACCGGACCGTGCCATGGGCGTGATTTCACCACGTATTTTTGCAACCGCCATGCACGAACCGTCCAATTTTTCCTGAACAACCACACGGTCTTTGGCGCTCCGCAAACTCCTGCAGCAAGCCCGGATTTGCCACGCCTCTGCTTCCTGATCCGAGGTAGTCATCTTGCTGCCGGGCAAATGAGGGATACGGGGATAAATCCGGCCCTGCAAGCTGTCGTCTAAAACTGCATTATTTCCATCCGATTTACTAAAATCGGTTTGCATAATTTCGTTTGGCGACTGAGACTTCATTTTTCACTTCGTCAACGCATATTCCATGCTCTCAACCAGCGCCTGCAGGCTGGCCTCGATGATGTTTTCGCTGACGCCTACGGTGCCCCATTCCCGTTTGCCATCGGATGATTCGATCAGCACCCGCGTTTTGGCCGCCGTGCCCGTCGTGGAATTCAGGATGCGGACTTTGTAATCCGTGAGTTTGATGTTCTTGAGCCGGGGAAACGATTTCGTCAGAGCTGCGCGCAACGCGCCGTCCAGCGCATTCACCGGGCCGTCGCCTTCGGCGACTTCGTGATACATCTTCTTGCCCACGCGCACGCGCACAGTCGCTTCGCAGATGGACTCCTTCGTGTCGCGGCGCATTGAGACGTGATACTTTTCCACTTCGAAGGGCGGTTCCCGATGCTTCAACGTTTTGCCGATCAAAAGAGCAAGCGATCCCTCGGCGGCTTCGTATTCGTAGCCGCCGTTCTCCAATTCCTTCACGCGATTGAGAATGGCTTTCAACTCAGGCGTGTCGTTGGACAATTTAAAACCCAGCTCGTGCGCTTTCATCACGATGTTGCTGCGGCCGGCCAGGTCGCTCACCAAAACGGTCCGTGAATTGCCGACAAGCGCGGGATCGATGTGCTCGTAGCTTGCGGCCAGCTTTTGCACGGCATTCACGTGCGTTCCGCCTTTGTGCGAGAAAGCCGCTGAACCTACCCAGGGCAGGCGCGGATTATGGCGCATGTTCGCCATTTCATCCACGAACTGCGAAAGCTCTTTCAGTTTGGGCAGCGATTTTCCCGGCACGCACGTTTTTTTCAGTTTCAACGCCACGCACGGAATGATGCTCGTCAGGCTGCAATTGCCGGTGCGTTCGCCGTAACCATTGATCGTTCCCTGTACATGCGTGGCCCCGGCGCCCAGCGATGCCAAGGCGTTCGCCGCGCCCAATCCGATATCATCATGCGTGTGGATGCCGACGCGGCAATTCAGTTTGCCGATCGCCACGCGCGTGATGGCTGCGACTTCGTCCGGCAGGCAGCCGCCATTGGTGTCGCACAGCACTACAAAATCAGCGCCGGCCTTTTCCGCCGCCTGCCACGTGGCCACTGCGTACTCAGGATCCAATTTATATCCGTCGAAACAATGTTCAGCGTCGTAAACGACAAATTTGCCGTGGTCTTTGAGATAGCGGACAGTATCGGCGATCATGCCGAGGTTCTCCTCGGGCGTGCAGCGCAACACTTCTTTGACGTGCAGCATGGACGTCTTGCCGTAGATCGTCACGACCGGCGTTTCGGCCTCGATGAGCAGGCGCACCTGGTCGTCCTGTTCGACCGGGACGTCTTTTCGGCGCGTGGATCCAAAGGCGGCGAGCCGCGCGTTTTTGAATTTTTTCTTTTTGGCCTGGGCAAAAAATTCGATGTCCTTGGGGTTGGAGCCCGGCCAGCCGCCTTCAATGTAATGCACCCCAAAGGCGTCAAGCTTCTCCGCAATGCGAAGCTTATCGGCCACCGAAAAATTGATGCCTTCACCCTGCGAACCGTCGCGCAGCGTGGTGTCATATATTTCAACCTGGGGTTTCATACATTTTGCCGTTATAGCGAACCGGAATTATTGCCGATTTCCAGGAAACTGCAAATCGCAAAAGAGGCAACGCCTCCGCGGTCAGAGTACCCTAAAGAATCCGGCCCCCCCCATCGCGTGGAAAAATGGCAGAACATTAATGCATGAGAAGAGCCTGCTCCAACGTTTCAACGCTTCAATATCCGCCGAAGGCGTGGTAGATTGTATGGGAAATGATAAGGGCAAAAATTCTAATGGTCGATGATGCGCCGGCAAATCTGCTGGCGTTGGAAGCCGTGCTGGATGGCCCGGATTACGAGTTGATTCGCGCGCATTCGGGTTCCGAGGCGCTGATGGCGCTAGCCAGGCATCCCGACGTCGCCCTGATTTTGCTGGATGTGCAAATGCCGATGATGGACGGGTTCGAAACCGCGCGCCGCATCAAAGAGAATCCTGCGTACAACGCCATTCCGATCATCTTTATTACCGCCGTGTACACCGCTGATCCATTCGTGCTTGAGGGAATGAAGGCGGGCGGCGTCGATTACTTCACCAAACCGTTCGATCCCGAAGTGTTAAAGTTCAAGGTCAATATCTACACGTCCTTCCGGCAAAAAGCCGAGCTTCTCCGTGAGCGCGAGCGCAAGATCCGGGAGTCGGAAGACGTACTGCGGGTGGGACGCAAGTTGGCCTCGATGCTGAAATCGCTGCCGGTCGGCATTGTCATTGCCGATGCGCTGGCCCACATTGGGCAGGCAAACGAGGAAGTCCTAAAGATTCTGAAATCCACTGAAGTGGTCCAGGCGGACGCCTACGGCCAGTTCCTCGTCTGGTGGCAGCTCGACGGCGCCGTGTTCCGGGAACCGAACGGGCCCCTGATACGGGCGTTAGAGGGACGCTCCTCCTACGGGAATGAAGTGTTGGTCACGTGCCTCGACGGCACAAAACGACCGATTTTCATCGACGCCTCGCCCTTGCGAAATCTCGAAGGCAATATTGTGGGCGCCGTGCTGATCCTGCAAGACGTGACCGAACAGCACAAAATTAAGGCCGATTTCGAGGACCGCATCCTGCGCCTGGTTTCGACCGGAATTGAATTGGAACAGAGCGCTATTCGGTGAGTGGCAGGCGGCAGCGTCGCGCGCAGAGAGACGCGGGCCGCGCTCCGGAACTGGTTCGCGACGAGGAGGCCCGTTTCATATTTTCTGTGTATATGTAAGTAAACGTGTAAACGGCGCGAAAAATAGCTGCAAAATGATCGAAAAAGACGCGGTTTTATTAGGGATTGTGATGATTTTTGGGGAGGAGCTCAGAGTGTAAATCAGAGGGTCTTTGGGAATTTCTGAGGCGGCGGCATGGTCATAATCATCTCACCGCCTTGATAACTTGAGGGCCAAGAAATGAATATATGGCCGGAAGATTGAATTGGGGCGAATCGGCAGAAAAAACTGTGTCAGCCTCTGTGCTGCCTGCGCTTTTCGCTCGCTTAGCGGCCAGAACTCCCTCGGTCTCGTAAATCTCGCTCGTGCCAATCTTATAGCGTGAAATACCCTAATATCAGTGAATCCCTGCGCCTTTTTTTGCGCGATATATCGAGCCTCCTCGCCGTTGGATGCAAAATTCGTGAGCACGGTGCCAGCCTGAATTCTGGGGAAGATCCATGCCCAACCACAGTAGGCAACCAAAAGTTCGTCGTCGCTGAACTTGCTTATGTCGCCGAGAAATGACCAGGTAAGCGGAGAATTGACGAAACCCCGACTTTTCGGATGGTCTGCGACTTCATACTCGACGAGATGAATATCAACGTCGCCATCTCCGATAAGTGTGAGCTTGTATGTGCGAAGGTAACGAACGAATTTTGGAGCCACACCAAATTCCATCGGGTGCGCGAGCCACTCCGCCATCGTGTCTTCGATTTTTTTTATTTCATCCATTATAGGCAACAACCTCAGTGCAGCGAACCTTGTGAGTTTATGAAAGCGGTCTTCCGAATTCCTGTCAAAGTTTATCGGAATGGAAACCTTTGATAGCGAGGAAATGCAAAGAGGCAGACCCGGACGTCCGCCTACCGGGAAATGAAGAGAAATTTTTGGAAGGGATCGGCGCGTGGATAAAGGGCGGACTGAATTTTTGTATAGCACACTGCAAGGTTTTCTGTTGATTGCGTATAGCTTGTGCCAGAGGCGCTTGCTCAAATACATTAACGCTCAAGACTTGCAAAATTTGCGACAAGCTAAGTTCCAATCCAAGCTCTTTGCGAATGATGGCTACCAGCACATAGACGCACACGGCGATCCAGACTTGCGTCTTGAGCGCGTTGTCGCTGGTGCCGAAAAAA
>DATAST010000144.1:0-1611 GCA_036269115.1 Verrucomicrobiia bacterium
TCCGGGCCGCTGACCGTGGAACTGACGTCGGTTTCGGTCAACGGCCGTAATGTCGCTGTCAAAACGAACAGCTTTCAACCGGGAAGCTCGCCAAGGACGGCACGACAGGCGCAGTATGGACACACCGCCGGCACATTAACGATTACCCCGGGCACCAAAATGCAATTCCAGCTTACGCAAGCCGCTAATCTTTAAGCAAACGCGTGCCGGCGCGGTTCAATTGTTACAGTTCTGTTAAAAGGCTTCGGCAATCAAAATATCAGTCTTTCCCGATACGCTACGCGTTGAAGAGTTCGGGCGTTGGGGAATTCATCCTGACTGATCGCTTTATTTGAATGGCCCCTTTATCCATGGTGGCGTGAATTTTTAGACTGCTTCCCTTAGTCGACTCAATAAGACTGGAGGGGCGACATCGAGATCGACGGCTAGTCATCGCCGGATATTTTGAACGAGTGGTGAGACTCAAAAGACCAATCCAATCACAATGAAATCAGAAATCGTAAGGAAAAATTTGCCGGTGACACATTTGCTGGCCGCTACGTTGGGCTTGCTGCCTTTGCAATTGATGGCCCAGGAGATTAATCGGACCGTACTGCCGGTCCCCGAGCCTCAGCCGCCAACTATCACGGAGCTTGATGCTCGTAATGCCAAGCCGCCGCCGCGCTTTGAAGTTAAAGCCCCTAAGGGGGCGCCGAACGTCGTCGTCGTTTTGCTCGACGACATCGGCTTCGGACAATCGAGCGCTTTTGGCGGCCCGTGCAAGATGCCAACACTGGATAAGCTGGCCGCAGCTGGCCTGCGTTATAACGATTTTCACACCACTGCGCTTTGTTCGCCGACTCGCACCGCATTACTGACGGGCCGCAATCATCACGTGAACAATGCGGGCGCGATTATGGAACTCGCCACCGCATTTCCCGGTAATACCGGAATCCGTCCGCAAAGTGTGGCACCGCTCGCAGAGATGTTGCGACTCAACGGCTACAGCACCGCTGCCTTTGGCAAATACCATGAAACGCCGCCGTGGGAGGTTTCGGTCTCAGGACCGCTTGATCGTTGGCCTACTCATTCAGGCTTCGATAAATTTTACGGTTTCATAGGTGGCGAGACCAATCAGTGGGCTCCCGCGATTTTTGATGGAACGATTCGGATAGAGCCGCCGCACGATCCTGGTTACCATTTTACAGTTGATATGACGAACCAGGCGATCGCCTGGATGCAAGCGCAACACTCATTGACGCCAGACAAGCCTTTCTTCGTCTACTTCGCAACAGGCGCGCTGCATGCGCCACACCACGTCCCCAAGGAATATATTGACCGCTACAAAGGCAAATTCGATCAGGGATGGGACGCGCTGCGCGAAGCGACGTTTGCGCGCCAGAAACAAGTGGGCGTCATCCCGGCGAACGCCGAGCTAACCAAGCGACCAAAGGAGATTCCGTCCTGGGATTCTCAGACGCCGGAGCAGAAAAAACTTGAAGCTCGACAAATGGAAACCTTTGCCGGATTTGCCGAGCACACTGACGAGCAGGTAGGACGTCTGGTTGATGCCTTGCAAGAAATGGGCGTGCTTGATAACACCTTGTTCGTTTACATCGTCGGCGATAACGG
>DATAST010000145.1:0-46234 GCA_036269115.1 Verrucomicrobiia bacterium
GTCGGTTCAATACCGAATTTGCTCCCCCTCTGGCCTCGCGGCCAGACAGGCATCCGGCTGTTCCGTCGTGAACCGCTTAATTCGACGGGTGGGACTTGCACCCACGTTCAACACACCCTTCACAGGCTGCTGCGGGCTGACCTATTTGTAGAAAACCGATCTATTAAGAACCCAAGCTCCGTCAGGAGCGACGTAGTCTGTGTTTGTATTCATGAATCTTCTGGTTCTCGAGCGTTTTAAAAAATAATGTGGCCGTTAGAAGCGAGGATTTTTGGTGTTTTGGCGAGGCTTCAGCGAAGGAGCATGTTTGAAAACCCTGTGACTGAAGCTGAAACGACGCCAAAACCCAAAAAGATCGCTTCCCCGTCTTTTTCTTCCCGAATGGCTACAGTGTTTTTTAAACCGCTCTAACTTGACATTCATTAATAAACTGAGTAAAAATAGCCGCAAGTTGAGCACTCGGAAATCAATCAAAACGGGATTCTTAAGATTTTACTGCATCAGCGCACTGTTCCTGCTGCTGCCGGTTGCAGGGCAGGCCCAGTTCACTTACGTTACAAACAGTGACGGCGTGAGCGTTACCATCACGAGTTATACTGGTTCTGGTGGTACGGCTGTCATTCCAGCCGAGACCAACGGGTTTCCTGTGACTGGTATTGGCGGCTACGCGTTTTCTGAGGACAACCTTTTAACTAACGTAACTATCGGCGCCGGTATCACGAATATCGGGGACTACGCATTTTCCGATTGCACGAGCTTGACTGCGATAAATGTTGACGCGTCTAATCCCGACTACAGCGGTGTAGACGGCGTTTTGTTCAACCAAAGCCGAACAGCACTCATTCAATATCCCGCCAGCAAAGCCGGGACTTGTTACACGATTCCATCTGGCGTAATTAACATCGGAGACGCCGCATTTTATTTTAGCCTTGGCCTCACCAATGTGATAATTCCCAACGGCGTTACCAACATTGGGATTGAGTCCTTTTATGACTCCGAGAACTTGCTCTCAATCAATATTCCAAATAGTGTTACCACAATCGGTGCCTGGGCGTTTTGGTCTTGTGGTAGCCTTAATACTGTGACAATTCCCGCCAACGTCACGAGCGTCGGCAGCTTTGCGTTCCTTTATTGTGTCAGTTTGGACGCAGTTTACTTCGAGGGCAATGCCCCAAGCGACGGCGGCGGCATTTTTGATAACGATAATGGTGTTATCGTTTATTACCTGCCCGGAACCGTCGGTTGGGGCACGACCTTTAGTGGCGTCCCTGCCGTGGACGAAACGCCCCCCTATGAGTTTATCTCGGTCACGAATAGTGACGCCTTGAGCATTACCGTAACCGGCTATACTGGTTCCAGCGATGCGGTGGCGATTCCTCCAAAAATCAACGGTTATCCTGTAACCGGCATCGGAAATCAGGCATTCCAGGGTGGTGGGGTAACTAACATTTTTATCCCAACGAGCATCACCAGCATCGGCGATTCTGCGTTTGAAGGCTGCGCTGGCCTGACTAGTATCATCATCCCTAACAGCGTCACCAACGTCGGGGGTGACGCCTTCGCACAGTGCGTCAGCCTGACAGCCGTTTATTTTCGAGGCAGTGCGCCGCCTGACGACGGAACTGCTTTTTATAATGACCCGGCCATTGTCTATTATCTGCCCGGGACCATCGGTTGGGCCGGAACTTTTGGCGGTGTTCCGGCAGTAGAAGAAACCGCGACAGCCCCGAATGAATTTAATTATGTAACAAATAATAACGCCATTACCATCACAGGTTATACGGGCCCTCGGGGCTCGGTTGTTATCCCCGATACAATCAATGGGTATTCCGTCACCGGCATTGGACCGGATGCGTTTGCCCAGACCACAAACATAATGAGCGTTACTATTCCCGGCAGCGTTACCAATATCGGAGACCATGCTTTTACACAGTGCACCAGCCTGACGACCGTATATTTTCAGGGTGATGCGCCGCCCGATAATGGGACCGTTTTTTCTGGTGGCCCTGCAATCGTTTATTATCTGTTTGGAACCACTGGTTGGGGCGCGACGTTTGGTGAGGCTCCTGCGATCGAGGAAAATGCGTCAAGCGACTTCACGTGCGTCATGAACAGTGACGCTGTTAGTGTTACCATCACTGCCTACACTGGCTCCGAAAGTGCCGTGGTAATTCCCAATACTATCAACGGCTACCGCGTCACCAGCATCGGAATGAATGCGTTTCTTCAAAACATGACCCTGACAAATGTCACTATACCCAATGGCGTCACGAACATTGGCGATACAGCCTTTGGCAGTTGCACGAACCTGACGAGTGCGGTCCTGCCTGAGAGCATCATCAGCATCGGAGAAGAATCATTTGGCGCTTGCTTCGGCCTTACTCAATTCACGATACCCGGCAATGTCACAACTATTGGGGCGGGCGTATTTGACTCGTGCGTTAGCCTGAGCAGTATCACCATCCCCAATAGCGTTACCAACATTGGGGAAATCGCGTTTGAAAACTGCGTCAGCATGACGAATATTTCCGTGGATGCGGACAATCCCGATTACAGCAGCCGAAACGGCATCTTGTTTGATAAAGCGCAAGGCACCCTGATCGAATGTCCTGCTGGGCTGACGGTCAGCGATTACACCATCCCCGACGGCGTCGTAACCATTGACCCGGAGGCATTCGTTTTTTGCAACCACCTGGCCAGCGTCACTTTGCCAGGCAGCGTAACCAACATCCTCGGACCTCCATTTTACGGTTGCGTCCGTTTGACAAATATCTGTGTAAATGCCACCAATCCAGCTTACATCGCTCTGAATGGCGTGTTATTTGACAAATCGGAGGACACCGTGATTGAATATCCTCCCGGGCTGACGAGTACCACCTACAACATCCCCACGAGCGTCACTACCATCCAAGGCGATGCGTTTGGGTTTTGTGCAAACCTAGTCAATATCACCGTTCCCAGTAGTGTCTCAAACATCGGCGAATGGGGCACGTTTCTGGGATGCTCAAGCCTGACAAGTATATCCATCCCATATGGGGTTACGAATATTCCGAATTCTGCTTTCCAAGGGTGCTCCAACCTGCTCAGCGTCATCATCCCCAATAGTGTGACCAGCATAGGTTGGCAGGCATTCAGTGAATGTACCAGTCTGACAAATATTGTGATTCCGGCCAGCGTAACGACGCTCGGCAATTTTGCGTTTTCATTCTCAGGAGGTCTGGCATCGGTATACTTTGAAGGCGATGCCCCGCCGGGAAATCCTTCTATTTTCTATAACGCCCCTGCAACCGTCTATTACCTGCCCGGAACTTCCGGTTGGGGCACTACCTATGGAAATGTTCCCACCCAATTATGGTATCAGTCTCGACCGCAGGTTTTGACCTTTGAACCGTCCTTTGGCGTGCAAAATCAACAATTTGGATTCACGATTTCCTGGGCCACGAACGCTAATGTCATCGTGCAAGCTTCCACGAACCTTTCCAATCCAGTCTGGATTCCGGTAGCTACGAACTCTCTTGCCGGCGGAACAAATTATTTCAGCGACCCATCGTGGATGAATTATCCCAACCGTTTCTACCGAATCAGCGGGCAGTGAAGAAATCTGACCCAGCCCAATACGCCGCCCCGTTTCCGCCGCGAAAAAAAGAACCTTCTTCGTTTCCATCCGGCTGACCGATAAAACCTCAGTTTTGCCAATAAAAAGGCATGTTTTGCGCTAGCCAACAGCCTCGTTTCCTGTTTCCACGCTATAGGCGCAAAAATGGAAACGAGCGAGAATGACGACTGAGAATGATTATTCCACGGTCGGTTGCATTCAACGTTCCTCACTCGCAACTTTCAACCCATCCCACGCAAACCACACGCCGTCGGGCAATTCAGCCTGGGCTTTGTCGTGGTCGTAGTCATGGGTCAGGTGCGTGAAATACGTTCGCGGTGCGCCGATGCGGCGGGCAGTCGTGAGCGCCTCGTCCAGGTTCATGTGCGTGGGATGCGGCTTTGGGCGCAAGGCGTCGAGCACGGCCACTTCTACGCCGCGCACCAATTCCATCGAAGCCGCCGGGACTTCCTTGCAATCGCTCATGTAAGCCAGCCGCTTTTTGCCATCCTGCACAAATAAATAACCGTTCGTGGTGATGGACCCATGCGGCAAAGGCAGTGGCACGATCTCCAAATCGCCGAGGGTGAACGGCCCGTTAACGACGCGCGGTTCGGGATTAAAATAGCCGGGAGGAATGGTCCGCCCGTCGAACGCGTAATTGAACACACGCTTGACGTTTTCCATGGTGTCGGCATTGGCATACACCGGGAGCGGTCCCTTGCGCAGGTCGCAAAAACGCCGGCAATCATCCAGGCCCATGATATGATCGGCATGCGCGTGTGTGAGAATAACGGCATCGAGCCATAAAATCTTCTCCCGGAGGCACTGGATGCGAAGTTCCGGAGTCGTGTCTACGGCGAGTTTGATTTTATCAGTAGCCACGTAAATGGCCGGGCGCGTGCGCCAGTTTTTGGGATTAGCGAGAAATTCAGGGGGATATTCCTTGCCGATGACTGGCACACCCTGGGAAGTGCCGCTGCCGAGAAACGTAAATTCGAACGCCATGCGGGTTTTAAATTAGCAGATGGGCAAGAATCCGCGAATCAAAATGATGGAACTGAGCCATTGGCCGGCCGCTATTGGAAGCAGGGAAATTTTCATGTTTTTTAACAGGCTCTTTGGTAACCTCGATGTGCGTCGCGAGCGTTGAGTGCCGCTCGGCGTTTATTTTAATTAATCTGATGTGCTGCCTTCGCCCAACCGGTATCGGGATATCGCGCCGATGCGCGCTTGTGTTGCTTTTCATGAGCCTGGGGACCTTGATGGTTTCAGTGTTTTCTGCCGACGCGTATATTGACGCGACGCTCCAAATGCAATTGGGCAACCCCAGTGGCGCTACCGCAGACGGCAACAACACGAATCACTATCTGATTCAGCGCACGGTCGAGGCCATGGATTACAGTGATCATTACGGCGAACCGACGTGGGTAAGCTGGGACCTGACATCGGGCGATATCGGCGGCAGCGGTCGGTCGCCGGATTTTTACACTGACCCGACGCTGCCACCCAACTTTTACCCAGTCACAGCAACTGATTACGATGGAGTGGGGAACATCAATTTCGCTCGCGGCCACATGTGCCCTTCGGAGGACCGAACCGATAATACGAATGACAATAAATTGGTGTTCTATATGTCCAATATTATTCCGCAGGCCGCCAATAACAACGGCGGCCCATGGGAAAGCCTTGAAAGCTATTGCCGGTCATTAGCCGATTCGGGCAATGAGTTGCTCATCTATTGCGGGCCGAGCGGTTTCAGCGCGGGAACCCGAATACCGAGTGGCAAAGCTGTCATCCCGGATTATACCTGGAAAATCGTTGTCGTGGTGCCATTGGGCAGTGGCACTGCTTTAAGCCGGGTCACTTCCTCAGACCGGGTCATCGCCATCAAAATCCCCAATAACAATTCTGTCAGCTCATCCTGGCAAAACTATCTTACCTCGGCCCGCCAGATCGAAGTGGATACCGGTTATACATTTTTCACCGCTCTGCCGCCGGACGTTGCCAACGCCCTGAGCGATAAAGTGGACGGCCAAACCAATCCGCCGCCGGTCATCTACGGATTTTCGCCGGGCAGCGGCGCGCCCGGCGATACGGTTATCATTACCGGTACAAATTTCGCGTCAGCCTCGGCTGTCACCTTTAACGGCACAAGCGCCGGCTTTATCGTCAATTCGAATACCCAAATCACAGCGACG
The DNA here is from genome assembly GCA_036269115.1 of Verrucomicrobiia bacterium. Classification (GTDB taxonomy): domain Bacteria; phylum Verrucomicrobiota; class Verrucomicrobiia; order Limisphaerales; family UBA11358; genus UBA11358. The sequence continues at coordinate 5,797 of DATAST010000145.1, forward strand.
GTGCCTGTCGGTGCCACTTCTGGACTGATCAGCGTCACCGCGGGCGGCACGGCGGTTAGTTCCAGCACCTTCCTGGTGATCGGTTTGCCCGCCGATCTGGCCATCTCGACATCGCATAGCGGCAATTTCGTTCTTGGTGACACTGCGGATACCTACGCCATCCTGGTTGCCAATGTCGGTTCGTTGCCCTCGAGCGGCGCGGTGACTGTGTCTGACATATTGCCGGCCGGCCTGACCGTTACCGATATGAGCGGGGATGGCTGGACGACCGATATGAATTCGCTCACGTGCACACGCACAGATGCTTTGGCGGCGGGGGCGAATTATCCCATCATCACCGTTACGGTCGCGGTAGCGACCAATGCTCCCGCCAGCGTCACGAATTTCGTTATGGTTTCAGGCGGTGGTGATACTAACACACAAAACAACTCAGCCGCCGACCCGACCGCTATTGTTCCACCTCCAGCAATCGGTATTTTGACCACGCTGCTTGGCTGGGACGTGAGCGGAACAACCAACTATGGTGCATCTCCGATGGCGCCAACTACGAATTCCCCTGGCCTGACAGTCACCGGCTTGATTCGCGGCCCGGGCGTGGGAACGTCAGGGATGGGCGCCGGGCGCGCGTGGGGCGGCAACACGTTCATATCCACCAGCGAATCGGGGGCCATCGCTGCCGGCGAATTTGTCAGCTTTGGAGCGATTGAGAATAACGCGGCGTATACCATCTCATACCAATCAATTAGCACTTTCGAATATCGGCATTCGCCAGGCGGCCCCACCAACGGCGTTTTACAATATCAGATTGGCTCCGGCGCATTCACTGATATCGTCTCTTTATCTTATCCATCCAGCGCCAATAGCGGAGCTTCCCTGGGTTCGATTAATCTTTCCGGTATTCCCGCCCTCCAAAATGTCCCGGCTGGAACGAACATGACTTTCCGGATTGTCAATTACGGTGGTACCAGTTCCTCCGGTACCTGGTATATTTTTGACGTGTCAAACAGCCCCGCGCTCGATCTCGAGGTCGATGGCATCGTTGCGCCAGTAGTTTATCCGCCGGCGATCCCTGCATCATTTTCGTCGCTCTCCGTTTTCAACCATCAATTCCAGTTTCTTTTGGCCGGCACGATGGGCTCAAATTACGTGGTGCAAGTGTCGACGAACCTGACGTCGCCCGTTTGGATTTCTGTGGAGACCAATAGTGCGCCGTTTGTGTTCTCAGAAACCAATTTGTACCCCCAGCGTTTCTATCGGGCGGTCGTAGCGCCTTGATGGCGGTCGCATCTTAGCACACTGTTCTGTGGTAGGGACAGCGCGCGGACAGCGCGCTGCGCTGTCCGCGCCGCGTTTAGCGGCGCAACGAGCGTAGTTGGACGTTGTATCGCGGGCGGTTCCGCGCGCTTTACGCGCGGTGACGGCGCAGCGCGCCGTCCACCGCCAAAATGAAGGACGGTGTCAAGATGCACCCCTTGATAGTTTAGCTACCAACTTTTTCTTTCTTTTTTCTGAAACCACGGGCACAGTTTACCCATTAAAGTCGCAACCATGCTGAAATTTTGGGGTGCGCGCGGCTCGATTCCCACGCCGGGACCGGGCACGGTGCGGTATGGAGGCAATACGTCCTGCGTGGAAGTGCGCAGCGGCGGCGAAATTGTTATTCTGGATGCCGGCACCGGGTTGCGCGGCCTGGGAAACTCGCTGGCCGCCGAGTTCAAAAAGCGTCCACTGCACCTGACGCTGTTGATTACTCATACTCATTGGGACCATATCCAGGGCCTGCCGTTTTTCGCGCCCATTTACAATCCCCGCTGTCGTCTTCGTCTGGTTTGCAGTGAAGGCGCGCGCACCGGTCTGATCAACGCGCTGACCGGCCAGATGGAGAGCACTTATTTCCCGGTCCCGTTTTCCGAATTACCGAGCAACATTGAAATTGAGGAACTTAAGAACTTCAGCTTTACCATCGGGCCGTTGAGCATCCGCACACTTCGCGCCAATCACCCGGGCAACTGTGTGGGTTACCGGCTTCTCGCGCCGGATTGCCTGGTTACTTTTTTTCCCGACGCCGAGCCGCGTTCCGGCAAAGACATGGAGATGATTGATTTTGTGCGCGATTCAGACGCGCTCATTCTCGATTCCCAATACACGGCTGCTGAATATAAACAGCACCTGGGATGGGGACACGGATGTGTGGATGATTCCGTGGCGCTGGCAGTTGCGGCCAATGTTAAAAAACTTTTTCTTTTTCACCATGATCCCGACCGCGACGACAAACATCTGGAAGAGCTCTTGAAGCACGCGCGACGTCTTGTTGCGGAGCAAAAGTCAAAAGTCAAAGTGTACCTTGCCCGCGAAGGAATAAGCGTCGATTTACCGGATAAAACAGGTCGCGCGTAGATTGTAAATTGCAAGGCTCGCTGTGCAAAATGCGGTAGCAGGAGGATTGTCTATTGCGAAAAACCGGCGAAAGCCGCAGGCACTTTTTTTGCTTAGAATCTGGGCTCACAGCACGGGGGCAGTTAAAATGTGACAAAAAAACAGGAAAATCCGGGCTATTTAGCGTTATTGCAACGGGCCATCGAAGAACGTCACAAATGCGCGGCGGTTCATCGAGAGAGTGTGCGCGTGCATGAGACGCTTGGTGACCATACGATCTGGACGGGTGAAGTCGAAGTGTTTGATTTGGCCGATCACGCGGAAGCTGCGCGATGTTACGCCTGGTGGCACCGTGAAAAAGGTACAGCCAACAGGGTTTTGAATAGTGAGAAATTGCAGTTAATCACCGTGCTGGGAAAGCCGCTTTTGGACTCTCCGGAAAAGGCCGTTCGCGCCGCCATTTTTTATAACGTACAACCGGCGCCCGTACGGAAAGAGTAAATCCCCTCGAATCGCTCCTGCGCTCTAAAGAGATAGAACGTAGGCGCATAAATCGTCCAATTCCTGTGGTGACAAATCCGCGACTCCACCATGGCGGCCATCGCGAGGATTGCAGGTAGTGAGGACGTCGCGAATGGTGGCGGCCGAACCCGTGTGCAGATATGGAGCAGTCCGCCATGCCTCAATGAGCGAGGGCGTATAAAACCGCGGGTTCGCGCCATCGCCGGGCGTGGCTGTGCCAACCGAATGAGGACGGCCGTCGGCAAACAGGCCAGGGATGTGGCAATTTGAGCAGTTGGCCCGAATAAAAATACTTTTGCCCCGCGCGGCAGCAGGCGAGAGGCGGCCATGAATCAGATACGGACTGGGTACCGGCCTCAGGGATTTGAGATATTCGTCCATGGCGGCCACGACTTCCTCCGGTTGATTGGTAAAGAGAAGGGATTTGATGGCTACGCGCACGGCGACGGCTGCAGGAGCGCCCCCGTTCATCTGGTCTTGTAGGGACATTTTATTGCCGGCGAGCGTGCCGATCTTGTGGTCAAATAGAATGCTCCGGGTATTTCTTGGGTTGCCCAAACCATCGCTGGCCAGGTCCCAATTCAACGCGTCCACGCGGCCGTCGCCCGGATGACAACTCGAACAACTCTGCCATCCCTGGTAACAAAGAGTTCCGTCATGAAAATAAAGCTCACCCTTGCGCGCTTCACTCATCTTTTTGCGCGGGCCAAGAGGGTGTGACGTGGCGCGCAACGGCGTGGTCTGATTCGGCCAGGAGCCAAGATCAATTTCGCTGAGATCATCAGACATGTAGTTGGCGGTGTAAACCGTTCGGCCATGAATGGCGATGGCGCGGGGTACAAAATCACCGGCTGGAAGTCGGACACGTTCCCGGGCGCCAACCAGATAGGGTAATCCATTGTTTAGCTCGTCGTCTTCGTAGTGGGGAACAAATTTGAGGACGCTCGTGCTTGTGCTGTTCGGGTAGGCGGCCCTGGGAGTCTTGGGAAGACCGGCGAGCATCCGGGGGAAATCGATGATGCTGACTTCGTGTGTGCCCGCATGGGCCACCGCCAGAATGCTGCTGTCCGCAGACCATGCCAAACCCCAGGGATTGGCCGCGCCGTGCTTAGGCTCGTCGAGCAAAATCGTGGAGAGGACTTCGATGTTTGAAAGATCTATGATAGTCAGGGCATTGGCATTGATAAGACCCAATTCCACCCGGGTGGTCGGCAAGTCGTAGTTGCAAAAAATATGGGAGACAACTGCATATCTGCCATTCGAAGAAATCTTGATGTCCTTCACCATTTCGCTACCGGCCGGCAATGGCAATTCTTTGACGACCCGGTTCGCGGCCACATCAATGACACTCACAACCGCCTCGACGAATTGCTGGTCTGATGCGGTATTGGAAAGGTGGTTCGCGACGAGAAGATATTTGCCGTCCGGGGTAAGATCGGCTGCCATCGGCTCGCGCTGCACCGGGATGCGACGAACTTCGCGACGCGTGGCGAGGTCAATCACGCTGATGTCATTGTTGAACTGGTTGCAGACATAAAGAGTGCGCCCGTCGGGACTCAATACTGGCGAACGGGCCGTGTGGCCGGCGGGGAGGGTCGATGTGATCTTTTTCCGCGCAGTATCCACGACACAGATTTTGCTTTCCGGTGAGGCGCAAGTAACATACAGCGTGGAATCATCCGCGGACAACGTCAGACCGGACGGAGGAGCAGGCATCCTTATGGCGCCGACGACTCGACCGGTTGCAGTGTCAAAGCACAAGACTCGGTTGGCAGTATAACACGCGACGAAAATGTTTCTGCCGTCTTTGGTTGCAACCAGGGCACACGGGGACAGGTAATTGGCGGCCTGAGTGGGAACACACAACCAGCCAATCAGGACAAAGATCACGAAACTATATTTCATTGTCCTGGCGGATCGTACCGCAGCCGGTAGTACACGGACTGCGGGAGCGGCGGAAGTGGAACGCCGAGGTCCTGAAAGTTGTCTTTGACTGCGAATGGACCGTTCGCGGGCGCGGTATTCGTGCTGATAGGAACCCAACAGGAGCCACAAGTGAGATTTGTGGAACGCTCCACAATGTATTGGTCGCCGGCCACGCCGAAAAAGTTCAAGGCGACATTGGTCGTGGAAATATTCAGAGTCACACGATTGGTTTGATCGAAATAATCAGCGGCGGACTGATTGGTGACGATCTGGGCGAGGCTATTTGTCCATGGCAAGTTTAAAGTGTCGCCGGAGTATTCGGCGCTGACGGTATTCGTGCCAGGAGGAAGCCCGTCGATCGAGAGGCTGGCGATGCCTCCAGTCGATGCTATTGGATTCCCCCAGGCAATACCGTTGGTCTTGAATTGAACCGTACCTGTCGGCACGCCATATCCCACCAGGTTTGCGCTGAATTTGACGTTGTCTTTATAACCACTGGGGTTTTCGGAAGAAACCAGCGCGTCAACCTGGGAATTCGTCTCGATATGTCCCGCAAATTTGCGGAGGAAATTGGTGCTGCCATTTAGAGTTGCGGCCAGGTCGTACCAACCGTTGTTGGTAGAGGACAAAAATTCGATGACGCGGGTTCCGGTGGCGGGCACAGAGTAGATTTTGCCGCTGTTTGCGTAGTTGTTTGTCAGGTTAATCGTAATGGTGGCAGATGTGCCGTTGGTCATGAACACCTCGGTGTTTCCTGTGGCGGGATTCAGCACGGCAGATACTTCGATCTGGTTGTGTTGGGAGTTGATATTTCCTGCGAAGCGACGCATAAAACCATTGGGGCCATAACAGGTGAGATCGTAATTGCCGGAAGTGGTCAGCACATTGAAGCCGGCGGCGGAGGAATTTGTATACCCGACGTCATACGGCCACGGTCCATCCGTGCGATAGGCGTTGGCATAAATGGTGTAATGAACGGAAGCGGTTCCGGAATTGGTGAGAACAATATCGAAATTGCCTCCGTTGAGGTCGCTATAGGATGTCGTGTTTGGCTGGTACGGCAAAGGCCGTTGAATCAATGTGCCGGACTCCTGGACCGGCATCGTTTGTGTAGTGGGGACGGGCGGCGTGCTGCCGCTGGAACAATTGATTGCTGCCACCGACACCAGGCTCGGGTAATTCGTATTTGGATGAGCAAAATCAAATGCACTGGTGAGGTCGCCGCAAGCCTGCCGGCGCCATGCGCTGATGTTTGGATCCATCACCCCTGTCCATTTCTCCAGAAACTGAATCACAGATGTCGCATCGAAAACCTGCGAACAGACATAACCTCCCCGCGTCCATGGCGAGACGATGATAAATGGTATCCGTACTCCCAGCCCGATGGGCAGTCCGCCAACAAATTCATTCGTCGTGCCCGCAGGCGGCAAAATCGGTATTTCGTGGTCAAAGAAACCGTCGTTTTCGTCGTACAACAGGATAAACACCGTGGAATCATAGACGGTCGGATTGGAAGCGATTGCATCCAGCAAAGATTTCGTCAGTGCCTCGCCGCTCTGCGGTGAATGCGGAGGATGTTCGTCGGAAGCACCTGGGCCGACAATCCACGACACGCAGGGCAGCGTATTGGCGGCCACGTCATTTTTCAATGCGGTGACCAAATCTGGCACGGTTGCCATGCCATTGTCATAAAGTGGATCGCCGGGTTGGGCTTGTTCAAAGGTTTCAAACCAGGTGAGCGCGTTGTCGTTGGCATGGTCGGCCTCTTCGTAGACTTTCCAGGAAACCCCCGCTCGTTGGAGAAATTCGGGATACGTCACCCAGGCCGGCGCCCAGCCGCCCGAGGGCGTGGTGTTATTGATCACCGGTCCTCCGCCGGTGTCGTTGGGATCAATCATGCCTGTCCAAAGGTAAAGCCGGTTCGGAAACGTTGAGGTGAGCGCGGAACAGTGATATTCATCGCAAACCGTGAAGGCGTCTGCCAGCGCGTAGTAATACGGAATGTCCGATCGGACGTCATAATTCATTGTTTCCGTTCCTTTGGCGGTGATCCATTGATTGTTTTTGCCGGAATTGATGGCTTGATGCGTCGAAACCCAATCGTGCGGCACGTCGGTGAGACAGGTTTCAGTATTATGAAATGGCAGCTCATAGTTGGTTCCGCTGGTGGGCTGATAAAAAGCGTTCCTGCCGTTTTGGAACATCAACGGATAACGGTCGCTGAACCCGTGAACGCCGTGTAACGTCCCGAAATAATGATCAAAGGAGCGGTTTTCCTGCATGAAAATAACGACATGTTGGACATCCTTGATCGTGCCGGAAGGACGAGCCGGCGCGATGACCAATTGCAGTTGATTATTCGTGTCGTTCAGGCTCGCGGTGAATTTGCTGTTGAGAATTCCCGGCACGGCCGACAGGACAAATGAGCCAGTACCATTTTCGGACCCATGATTCAAGAGGGTGTAGATGGCGGCATTCGTCGTGGAAATGGCGCCTGAGACGTTCACGATTACCGGCCCGTTCAACGTTAACGCGCCGATCGCCAGGGGTACGTTGGCGGTCACGTCCAGGTTTGCATTGGCAGCCAGTGTCGCGGTGCCTTGAATGGTCCCTGAGCCACCTAAATAAGCGCCACCGAGGACGGTGACCTTGCTTGTTGCCAGCGAGCCGTTGACCAGCAACGTGCCGTCGGCCACCGTGGTCGGGCCGGAGTAAGTATCACTGCCACTGAGGGTCAGCGCCCCCCCGCCCGTGAGGTTTAGACCCATGTTTCCTGTCGTGTTTCGAATGACGCCACTGAAACTTGAGTTCGTTTGCTCATAAATGCTGACAATAGGCGAACCTCCCGCGCTTACGTTGTCGATGACGCCGGCGCCCGATAGATTATTAAATGTCGGACTAAACCCGGCGACATCCACTTTGCTATTCACCGTCACATTACCTGCCGACGGCCCGCCGGGGACGGCTGATGCTGTTCCCAGAACGAGGGTCCCCCCGGCAATGATGGTGGGGCCGGTATAGGAATTTGTCGTCGACAACAGCAAACTGCCCGAGCCTTCTTTGGCAAGCCCTGTCGCCCCAGCGATCCCATAATTACCGCTCATGACATAACTCGTTGCGTTGTTGCTGACGGTGACTGCAAACGGAGACACATTCACAGTGTTGATATTCACCAGCGGATTGACGGCGCTGTCATCGAAGGTAACAGGTTCTCCATCGGCATAATCAATTTGAGAAGGACCGGTGGAGAAGACCCAATTCTTTGGCGATGGGATTGTGTTGGTGCTCCATTGCGAACTCGCTGCGCCCGTCCAGTGCGCGCTGGTGACCTGAATGACGAACAGGTCAATGGAAGAGCGGGCAACGTCGTTGGACAAGATGCCTGAAACACCAGGCGGAACTGAGCGCAGACTAAACGCGTTGAATCCGGTGCCGCCAGGCGTGCCCTGGTAGGTAATTAATGGATATGCGCCGGACGATAATATCGTCCCACCTACATTTATCGCGACGGAGTGAGTTCCGCTGTTGATGACCAGTCCTCCAGACTGCGTGACGTTCAGTTGAGCAGCGGGAGTAAGATTCAAGGTTGATTGGTCGGTTGTTGCGTTTCCGAGAGTCAATCGACTTAACTGCAAATTGCCCGCGCCCACACCGCTGCCGGTCTCAATGATCCCTTTATTACGAACAATGACATTGGTGCTGTTGATAACTGAACTGCCGCCAAGGGTTGCATTGCTATTGACGAATATGGCGCCTGGACCGCTTGAGCCGCCATTGATGTACAGTGTTCCGGCATTGATGGTGGTGGTTCCGCTGTAGGTATTTGATCCGGTGAGAGTCAGTGAAGCGGCGCCATTTTTGACGAGGCTCAAAATAGGAGTTAAAGGGCCGGTAACCGGGGCTGTGTATTCCGTATACCAATCGCAAATCGTGCCCGTGAAAGAAAATGGATTATTTTGCGTAACTGTCAGCATGGCGGGGCCTACATTCGTTGTTGTTATGTTGTTTCCATCCGCAATCAGGGCGTTGCCAATGCCGGAACTTTGCAGGTCCGAGATGGAGGCATTGAAGCCGTAGAGGAAAAGGCGTGAATTTTGAATGTCGGGCGCGTCAAAAATAAGCGCATTGCTGCATACCAGGGCGTTGGCGTTGCCCAAATAAACGGAGCCGCGCTGAATCTCCAGGGGCCCCGTGAAAGAATTGGAAGCAAGCAGGACAAATGGGACTTCCATGGTATTCACACCGTCGAAACTGTTTTGGCCCTGCAACGTCAACTCCGCCGTGCCGGAAATGGTGCCGGCGAGCTGGCAGTCGGCGCCAGAAAGATTGTTTCGAGCCACATCATTCGCGCCGCTCCAGCCATAAATGGTGCGATGGATCGAACCCAGGTCCAGGTTCGCGGCCAGACGGCAACCGAAGTCCGCCGTGCCTGTTTGGTTGGGGCCGAAATTGATATCAGAAAACGTTTCAATCGAGTTAAGAGTGGAGACCAATCGAAGCGTTCCGGCGCCCATTACGTCCACAGCCACGCCGGACGAGTTGGCATTTAGATTGAAGACCGTCGAAGAAACATTCACGGCTGCGCCGCTGCCGAGGTCAAGTACTGCGCCGGAAGAAGCGTCAAATGTGACATTGCCGGGCAGGGCCAGGATGCCCGCGTTGACCAGGGTCGGCCCGAGATAACTCAGATTGCCCGACAATGTGACGGTGCCCGAACCATTTTGCCGGCAGCCACCGGAGCCGGCGATATCGTTCGGCACCGTAAAATCGTCGGGCCGGTTGAATGACAATGTTCCCAGGTCAAGGACGGCTCCGCTGCCGAGAGTGCCTCGGGGTCCAAGTTCCAGCGTGGACCCTGAAATCGTGGTACTGCCCGTATAGGTATTGGTTGACGTGAGAGTCAGGACTCCGGAACCGTATTCAGTCAGGCTGGCTGGCCCGCTAATGACTCCACCAAAAGTCACATCATTTGTTCCCGGAGAAATCGACGCAGCAATGGATTGGAGTACCAATGCATTGGTGAAAGTCATATTGGCATTGAAGACCAAATCGCCCGGCGCGCTGCCGAGGCTGTCTGCATAGATGGTGCCGGTTCCCAGCGCCAGTGGATTGTCCACCAGGACCGACCCGCCGGCCAATTGAATGTCGCCGATATAGGCCGAGTTCGTTCCCGTAAATTCCAGGACGGTTGTCGTATCACCGGGAGTATCTGTCGTAGTGCGAAGGACAGAGCCTGCGCCACCGGTAATTTGTCCGCTCACAGTCAATCGGCCGGGCGCAAACTTTTCCAGGATATATGTGTCGCCACTGCTTTCGGGCACGGGAATATTAGTCGTGATGGTCAGTGCGGCGCTATTGGATACAGTGATCAAAGCCGTTTGAGCGGAAGCAAAATGAAACGAAAAAAGAATGGCGAGAGCCGTCAATCGGAACAGTCCGGAACGGACAAGATTATGTAACATAGTAAATCTACAGAGGACTCCTAAGCATCAGCCCCGGGCGCAATGAAACGGGCGGGCGTAGGTTAGGCCATTCCTTCCACCTGTGTTGATGACGGTTCCCTGTTGTCCCGGCTGCATTTTGTTCTCGATATTTTTGAGGGGAAACGCCGTGTTTCCTGCGGAACGTTGCGATGAAGTGGCTGCTGGTTTTAAAGCCCAAGTCAAAACCGATTTCTTTGATGGAGAGCGCGGGGTTGCTTAGCAAATCAGTGGCCCGATCCAGAAGCATTCGGTTATAAAAAGTGGCCGGTGTTTGGTCCGTGGACGCCAAAAACAAGCGAGTGAAGCGTTCCTCACTGCTCCCGAGGAACCGGCAAAGCAGCTCAAGCCGGAAACTTTCCTTTCGGCACCAGCGCATAAATTCATACGCCCGGACAAATTCCAGGCGCGGCAGACGCGGAGACAAATCAACCGGCACCGCTTCGATTGCCGAAGCCGGCCAAAGTCGGATCGTTTCTATCAGCAGGCGGATGGCCTGGCTTTCGATTATAATTTTATGGCCCTGGCGGGCGGTCTTTAGTTCCTGCGCAATTTCGCGTGCGCAACTTAGCAGGATTGGCCCCTGGACTTTGCCCGTAAATGCCGGATATACCACTCCATTTGTAGTGGGCAACTTAAAATCCGCCGTCAACGCCCTCAACAACCTGTGGTCCAGCGAAATGGTGACGGCTTCACATGGTCGTTCGCCCTGGGCGCGATAGGAGCTGGTATGAGGAACACCCCAATTCCCAATCATCGCTTCGCCAGGACCGATGGTATGCTCCAGGCCCAACTGGTGAACAATAACCTCGCCGGCCAGGCAAACGACAATCGTATACTCGGAATGGGAGTGTGACGGATAGTAGACGTCCGACATGGGCCGGAAGTACTGGGCGCACAATTGTTCATTCCGGCCCGTCCAGAAAATGCATTCCGCGGCGTTGTCTTCCAATTCGCGTCCGACGCTGCGCCAGTCGAATGGTTTTATGACTGAATTTCCTTGCATAGTTGGGATTATCGTCCTTGGGACTATCATCCAAGCCTGACATTCTAACCGATGCGACATTCTCGCGTGTTACTTTTTGGTGACATACAGTTGACAAAATTGTTAGTTCGATATTCTCAAATGTTTGAATCCACCCTATAAAAGACACGAATCGAACATTCGCCCGAATTGAATTTTCTTTCCAACGTTCTAACTTGTCTGTTCTTTGTATTGAGTTTATAAAAGTGAATGCTGCCTCTATTTTCCGTCTGGTAATCATCGCCGCAGCCCTAAGGCTTGCGCCATTTGAACCCTCCACTTTTGCAAAGGAACCGGTGATTTGGCCGGGTTTGCAGCCTGATGGATCCATGCTGTTGCCAAATCAATGGTCTCTGCGGCCGGCCGGGACGCAAATTGTGCTCGGCGATTTGCCCGTGAATGCGGCCGTTTCGCCGGACGGCAAATACGCCGCTGTGTTGCACTGTGGCTATGCGCGTCACGAAGTGATGATCGTGGATTTGACGGCGAAAAAGGTCGTGGATAGCGCGACGTTGGGCGAAGCATTTTACGGCATTACTTTCTCAAGCGATGGTCACAAATTGTTTTGCGGCGGCGCGAGCACGGAAAGGGTCATTTATTTTTCTTTTGCCCAAGGCAGACTCGAGTCACGCAACTATTTTCAGCTGCGCCCAAACACACAATTGGGAGTGCCCACAGGATTGGCCGTTGATCCATCGGGAAAGACCTTGTACGCGGCGGATATGTGGAGCGGTTGCATATCGCGTGTAACGTTGGCGAACGGGTCGGTCACAGACATTCCTCTGGGCAGAGCTACCGCTCCCGCAGCGACACTTGAATCAAGTGCCGGCGAAGATTTCGCCACTGCCGCCGCGAAAAAGCGTGCTCGTGCCATCGCTCTCGCCAATGCCACGGACGTCGATGGACTGTTTCCGTATGCTTGTGTTCTGGACCCCGGGCGCCAGCGCCTTTACGTGAGTTTGTGGGGCGCGTCTTCAGTCGCTGTGCTGGATACAAAGACGGACCAAATCATCGGACGCTGGCAAACGGGCCAGCATCCATGCGAAATGGTATTGGATAAAAGTGGCAAAACGCTCTTTGTGGCCAACGCCAATGAAAACACCGTAACCGTGCTGGACACAGAAACGGGCCGCGCGCGCGAAACTTTGTGGGCTACGCTCTTTCCCAATTCGCCACCCGGCGCAACGCCGAACAGCCTGGCGCTGTCGCCCGACCAGAAGACCTTGTTTATCGCCAATGCAAATATTGATGCGGTAGCCGTCTTTGACGTTTCCAACCCCGGCCATGGCCGCTGCCTCGGCTTCATCCCGACAGGCTGGTATCCGACCAGTGTGCGGCTAACACCGGATGGCAAGCGGCTGTTAATTGCCAACGGCAAAGGGAATGTCGCCATGGCGAATCCGGAAGGGCCACAGCCGGTCGCCGGCCATACCAGGAAGGATGATGACAGGCAATATATCGCCGGTCTTTATAAAGGCACATTGAGTATCGTGGACTTGCCAAAAGGGTCCGCGTTCGTGCCCCGGATGTCCGCATGGACGGCGGATGTTTTAAAATGCACGCCGTTACGTCCCGACGCGTCTGTGGCCGCCGCCCGTCCGCCGGGCAATCCCATTCCCGATAAAATCGGCAACAGCAGCCCCATTAAACACTGCATCTATATCATCAAAGAAAACCGCACCTACGATCAAATATTTGGTGATATCGCCGAAGGCAACGGCGATCCGAAATTATGTTTGTTTCCTGAAAATGTTACGCCGAACTTGCACAACCTGGTGAAACAGTTTGTCCTGCTGGATAACTTTTACGCGGAAGCTGAGGTGAGCGCTTCTGGTCATGAATGGTCCATGGGTGCCATTGCGTCGGATTTCGTTGAAAAGACATGGCCGCTCAATTATGGGCACAAAAAAACCAAGTTCCCTTATCCGGGCGAAGGAATTTTTCCGATCGCCTCGCCCAAAAATGGCTATTTGTGGGACCGGGCAGCCGAAGCCAGCGTGAGCTATCGCAGCTATGGTGAATTTGTCCAAAGCGCGACCGACGACGGAAAGCCGGGGACGGCAAGGCTTAAAACATTGCAAGGACATTTTGATCCCTGGTTCCACGGGTTTGGGCTGGATTATCCGGATTGGAAGCGCGCCGACCGCTTCATCAGCGAATTGAAACGCTTCGAAAGCGAAGGCGATATGCCCGCACTGCAAATCGTCCGGCTGCCCAATGATCATACGCATGGAGTGACCCCGGGCGAGTTGACGCCTACAGCTTACGTGGCCGACAACGACGCCGCGCTGGGAAAACTAGTGGATGCCGTGACACATTCCATCTTCTGGACGAACACCGCGATTTTCGTGGTTGAAGATGATGCCCAGAATGGTCCCGACCATGTGGACGCGCATCGCACCGAAGCCCTGGTTATCAGCCCGTACACCAGGCATGCAGCCGTGGATTCCACTCTCTATTCCACCACAAGCATGTTGCGTACGATGGAACTCATTCTTGGATTGCAACCGATGACCCAATTCGACGCGGCCGCTACGCCGATGTTTAATTCATTTCAGGAGCAACCCGATTTTACGCCGTACACGGCGCTGCCTGCGAACGTAAGCCTCACCACTAAAAATTCATCCGAAGCCTGGGGCGCGCACGAAAAGTTCTATTTCGCCAAAGAGGATGCCAATGATGATATCAAATTTAATGAAGTGATCTGGCGTTCCGTCAAAGGGAGTGATCACCCCATGCCCGCCCCGGTCCACGCCGGGTTCGTCCTGGCCGGTGCGAAAAGCAGCGACGATGACGGCGATTAAAATCTAACCTCGCCAGCTGCGTCAGCTGGTCCCGCCCATATCTAACTGCTGTTACGATTGTAGCTATTCGCTGTTACAATTCTGTTAAATGAGTCTTCAAAAATCCCGCGACAGATTTGAAGGAGGCGGAAAATGAACACTGTGTTGCCTTGTTGGATGGGAACGACTGGGTAGAGTGAAGTTCCAAGGTTCTGGAGTGCAGGACCGGAACAACAATTCAACTATTTTAAAAATGCTCAATTCAAAAATGGGGCTCTTTTGCGGTAAAGCGCTATCCCGTGGATTTCTTAAAACAATATCTCTGGCTCTCGTAATGGCGGCTGGTGGCGTCGTGTTACACGCCACGCCGGTGTTCCACGGCGTTTCCGCGGCGGATGTCACCGTTGTGCAAAAGAGCACGAGTACTTCGTCCACGAGTGCGGTTGCGGTATCCACTTCACTTTCCATTAACAATTTTAACATTGGCAACGGCAGCAAGCGGGGACTGTTCGTGGTGCAAATCGGCTCAAGCACCAGCAGCAATGTGCAGAACGGCATTCTAATCAGTTGCATTGATCAGAACGGGCGCAACAACAACGAGGGAGCCAACAGCGCTTTCCCGGGCACGACTTACGGCTCAAGCGCCGTCGCCGGAAGCGTCGGCAGCCAAACCGCCGCGCCCGGCGCCACGGGGATATGGACCGTTCCGGAATATGGCAACGCGGAGCCGGTTACCGCTACGAATATTACCTCGGCGACCAACGGCCTCGGTGTCGTGACCTATACAACAAACTATGTCCACGATACGGCTTCTTACGCCTACACCACCTATAATTTCAATTTCGCGGCCGGTTACTTTCCCTATTCCGCAGGCTGGTATGGCGGTTGGGTGATAAATACGACCAATGGAAACAATTTGGTCGTCACAAACATTGCCTCCGACACTTTCATCGGCAACACGAACCTGGTCCTGGGCACCAATATCATCCCGTGGGGGGCTGCCGGCGCAGTAACTGTCGATCTCCGCCAATTTGGCCTGAATACTAACAACGCCCTTATCCTCGCAGCCGGAGGAAAAGCCGAAGAAAACTTCGCGGACTCCAAACCCGTCGCCGATGGCACATGGATCGTATCGTGCCGTGACGATCAATCTGGCGGGACGGAAAACGATCCGGTTGCGTTTGTCTGTATTCCTATGTCGAATACAAATGTCATCGCCGGCCGATTTGCCGCAAACCTGAACGCGGCCAACGATCAGTGTATTGTTCAAATGGCCAACGCCCCGTTCAGCGCAACGCACATTGGCGCCGGAACGTATTTTCTCACCATACCGGGAGTTAACCCCAATAGTGGCGTGCTGGTGATTGCAAATGACGAAGATGGTCCCAATAACCCTGACAATCTGGTCAGTTACTCCGTTACCAACGGCGGTTGGGTCATTCAAACACGTGATACGGGCGACAACCAGACTCCTAATCTGCAAAACTTTACGCAAGGTGATACCATCATCAATTTCGTCTTTATCCCTGCACCGACCCCCGGCATTACGGTTACACCGACGAACGGTCTGGCAACGAGCGAGGACGGCAATACGGCTTCGTTTACTGTCACCCTGGATAGCCCGCCGGCTGCGGAGGTGGATCTAAACATGAACGTCAGCGACCCGGGCGCAGCAGTTCTTTCCGCTGGCACGCTTGTATTTGAGCCAACAAACTGGAACATCCCACAGACGGTCACCGTCACGGGCGTGGATAACGACGCTTCGAGTCCGGAAAATTACACGGTAACGTTTGAACCCGCTTCGAGCACCGATACCAATTTCGCGGGCCTGCAGGCTCCTTCCGTGGCGCTTGTAAATATTCCCACAGGCACGCCTGGCATCTTTTTGGTTCCGGCCACAGGACTGACAACGACGGGCGCGGGTGGCACGGCCACATTTCAGGCCATTATGAATTTGCCGCCCACGGATAATGTGACGGTCAGTTTTCACTCCAGCGACACAACGCAAGGAACGGTTTCGCCTGCTTCGATCACTTTTACACCATCCAATTGGAGCACCTCGCAGGTAGTCACAGTGACCGGCCAGGATGACGGGATTGTGGACGGTGATATCGCCTACCAAATCAACTCTGATCCGGCCGTCAGCAGCGATTCGCAATATAATGGTTACAACGCGGGCAGTGTCAGTGTCGTAAACCTGGAAAATGACGCCGCGAGTGTGAATATTAGCTGCGGTTCGGCAGTCTCGGTTCTGGAGGGCTTTACGACAAATATCAGCATCACCCTTTCAGCGAAGCCGGTCAGCAATGTTACGATTGGCTTTGCTTCGAGCGATACCACCCTGGGCACAGTTTCGCCAGCGCAAGTGACCTTCACCCCAGGCAATTGGAATGTGCCTCAAACGGTCACCCTCACGGGCGTCGCCAATGCTTCAAATCAGGGCAGCGCGAGCTACGCGCTGACAGTCACAGTCACCTCGGCAAATTTTGGATACGATACGCTGACCGTCCCGGATATTACCGCCGCGACGGTGAAGCCAATCGGATTTGTCTCTGGAACGGCTGTTTATGGATTGGGCATGCCTTCCATCGGTGTCGACGGTCAGGCAATCGCCAGCGACGCGATTAATTTCAGCGGAGCAACGCTCGCTTTTTCGCTCACAGCAAATGCCGATTCGACCGACGTTCTCGGTATTCGCAATGACAGCACCGGCGTTGGCATCGGTGTTTCCGGCCACAATATCAGTGACGGAGGCAATCCAATTGCCACTTTTACCGGCGGCTCGAACGGCGCGCCGCTTGTGGTTACCGTTCAAAGCGGCGTGATCGGCGACATGGTCGCGGACCTGATACGATCTGTGACGTTCAGCTCTGCTACGACCAACGACTTTAGCCCGCGCACGCTTCAGCTCTCATTCAACGCCGGCGTGAGTGTCGTGACCAAGAGCATCCGCGTAGGCCAATTGCGTATTACGGAATATCAAAACGGTTTGGATTACGGTTATGGCACTTATAGCGGCCAAATGAACGATGAACTTGCAGAGACCAATGGCAGCGGCTTTCCGGCTGGCTCATCCGCTGCAAATGGGCTTTACGTTTCAGTGGACGCGAATCTTGCCAACCAGCACCAGGTGTTGCTGCAATTCGATGACTTGATCGGTACCAACGCCGGCCAGATTCCGGTCGGTTCTACAATCGTCGCTGCTGATGTGAGTGTTAATATCCAAAAGAGCGGCGATGGCTGGGCTTTCAGCCGTATGCAGGTTCCCTGGACTACCAATGCCAGCTGGGACTCTTTCCCTCCCTATTTCTACGGTGTTTATTTGGATACAACCGACAATGATCCCAATGCGTTGCTCGATTATCAGTCGCAGATGGGCAATTACATTTTGGTTACCAATGCAGATGAATCAGTTTCCGACAGCGAGACCGCCATTGCCGACGGTTACGTCTCTGCCGGTGTGACGCCGGACGTCCAGGCCTGGGCCAACGGCGAGACCAATTATGGCTGGGTGCTGATTGCCTCCACGCCGTGGGGCGTGCAGGACGATCTGACCACCGGCACTGGCTTTACGCCTGGACAGGATCCTCGCGTGAGCCTTCGCCCGCGCCTCCGTGTTTTTTGGCTGCCGCCGGGCACCGCCAGCGCCAGTTTCCAGGATGGATTCAATAATTATACCAATTCCCATGATACCGAAATCACCCAGAGCACTCCGAATAACAATAATGTCAAAGGACTGACCATGTGGAGCGATGGTGCGGATTTGGGACAAGCCCCTGACGCCACGGAGGCGCTGCTGCGTTTTGATGACATTATCGGCAACACCACTAACGAGATTCCACCGGGCGCCCATATTGAAGTGGCCATGCTTAATCTATCCTGCTTGAACAGCAAAGATTGCGTGGGCAACGGCGGTCAATTCTTTGCCCTCCTTCAGCCTTGGGACGACACAACGACGACATGGAATTCATGGGATCCTGACGGCAACGGCATTCTCAACGACGGCGTTGAGGCGGCTGCCGATGCCACCGTAACTGCCGGCATATTTACCCTGACCGCCACCGGAAAAGTTCCAGGCGGCTACCATTCCTTCGAAGTGACACCGGACGTTCAAAACTGGGCCAATGGCACATCGCCTAACTACGGTTGGGGAATTATCCCGTGGTTGAACGGCAGCGATGGCTGGGGAATTAATACTTCCAAAGATCCAAACACCAATTCGCACCCGCAATTGGTCGTTTATTACACGCTGCCGGTTGGTTTCGCGGCGCGCCCCACAATCATGCCCTTGACCGTTTCAGAATCCCAGGTGCAGGTGAGCTTTAGTGGCACCGTCGGCACGGCTTACACGGTTTGGCGCACTGACCGATTGGGCGGGACATGGACGTCGTTGGGCACCGCGACCGTCCAGCAGAATGGTGTTGCGACTTATGTCGATACGAACCCGTTGCCTGGAACGGCGTTCTATCGGGTGACCCATTAATTAATGAACGTGCTTACTTCAAAAAGGACCTGTTTTTTAATTGCGATGGAAATGTTGAAAAAGACTGAGATGGCTGGAATGGCCGATTGTTTGACGAAGAAACAGCGGCCAACCCGGGGATTTACACTCATTGAACTGCTGGTGGTCATAGCCATCATTGCGATCATAGGCGCAATGCTTATGCCCGTGTTGTCCAAGGCGCAAGAACGCGCGCACCGGGTCGGCTGTGTCAATAATCTCAAGCAACTCATCATGGGCTGTATGATGTACGCGACGGATTTCAGCGGCAACCTGACCGCGCCCAGTTGGTATGATACCACCGGTGTGACCGCGACGTGTGACCGCAGCGGTTCGGATGATGATGCCAATTGGCTCTATCCTTCGTATGTCCGCTCGATTGGCACGCCCGCGCACGCCGGCGCTTTCGATTGCCCTTCCACTCAAAATTATATCCGCACTCAACCCGCCATCCAGGCTGACGTGCAACAATCTAAATTGCCTGGCTGGCTGAAGGGACAAACGATATACGTTGACTTATGCAATAACGCGCAGACCAAAACGGCGGTTACGCCAACCTCCGCCTGTGGCACGAGTTATGAAATTTTTGGCACTGCGGCCGGATTGAAAAAAACCGAGCGCATGCTCGCCGTTTACACGCTGAAAAGTTATGTAGGCCACCAGGGCGAAAGACCCGGACCTGCCAACGTTATGTTGTTCCTGGATGGGGACGATAACGGCGGAGGCGCCGATCCCAACAATCCACATAACAATTGGCCCGACCCGGGCAACAATCACGGATCGGCAGGGCTCTGCATGAATTTCTGCGATGGCCACGCCGAATGGATTCCAAGGATTAAATACCTGGAAGTCATCAACACCAGCCAGGACGGCAATGAAACAGCGCCAACACCCTAAGACTATCCCGGCTGGCGCATCGCCGCGATATTCCAGATGATCGGGATTCTTATCCCGCATTGAGTCTCGCGCGGATTCGCTGAAGCTGTGCCTTGAGTTCCCCGGGTAGATGATTGCCAAATTTCGCGTGGGCGGCCTCGATTTCGTCCAAACCTTTGTTCCAGCCTTCCATGTCGACCGCGAGCAGTTCCTCAATATTTTTCGCGGGCAAATTCAGTCCCGCCAAATCAAGCGCATCCGGCGTGGGCAGGTTGCCGATTGCCGTCTCGCGGGCTTTGCCCGTTCCCTCGACACGCTCGCAGATCCATTTTAAGACACGGGAATTTTCGCCGTACCCGGGCCACAAAAATTTTCCGTCGTCGCCTTTGCGGAACCAGTTTACAAAAAAAATCTTTGGCAATTTGGCGCGGTCGGTGCGTTGCGCGAACGAGAGCCAATGGGCGAAATAGTCACCCATGTTATAGCCGCAAAAGGGCAGCATGGCGAATGGATCGCGCCGCACAACGCCGACCTGTCCTGCCGCGGCGGCGGTCGTTTCCGACCCGCAGGAGGAGCCAAGAAACACGCCATGCTCCCAATCGAAAGCTTCGTTCACTAGCGGGATGGTGCGCGGACGTCGTCCGCCAAACAAAATGGCCGAGAGCGGAACGCCTTCGGGATTTTGCCAATCTGGGTCAATGACGGGGCATTGGGAAGCCGGGGCGGTGAATCGCGAGTTTGGGTGCGCTCCCTTTTTTACGCTCTTGGGTGTCCATTCGTTTCCCTCCCAATCAACCGCCAATTCAGGAGCCGGGCCATTCATGCCCTCCCACCAAACATCCCCGTCAGGCGTGAGCGCCACATTCGTGAAGATGGTGTTTTTCGCGCAGGTTTTCATCGCATTGGGATTTGATTTTTCGGATGTGCCCGGGGTGACGCCAAAAAATCCGGTTTCAGGATTCATGGCGTAAAGGCGTCCGTCATTGCCAATTCGAATCCATGCGATGTCATCGCCCAAAGTAGTTAGCCGCCAGCCCGGCAATGTGGGCAGCATCATGGCGAGGTTCGTCTTGCCGCAGGCGCTGGGGAACGCGGCGGAAATGTAATACTTTTTGCCCGCAGGCGCCGTAAGGCACAGAATCAACATGTGCTCGGCCATCCAGCCCTCGCGGCGGGCAATGACCGAGGCAATGCGCAGGGCGAGGCATTTCTTGCCCAATAGGGCGTTACCGCCGTATCCGGAACCGTAGGACCAGATTGAAGGGTCGTCCGGGAAATGGGCGACGTATTTGCCGTTTGGATCCTGGACGCACGGCCAGGGGCTGTCCGCCATGCCAGGCGCGAGCGGCGCGCCCACTGAATGCATGCATGGAACGAACGATCTTTCAGCGTCCATTCTGTCGAGCACTTCCTTTCCCATGTGAGCCATGATGCGCATGCTCGCGGCCACGTATGGAGAATCGGTCAATTGAATGCCTGGTTTGCAGATGGGCGAATCGAGCGGGCCCATGGCAAAGGGGATGGCGTAAAGTGTCCGGCCCTTCATGCAACCTTTGAATTTTTCGAGTAGAAGCGCCTTCATTTCGGCAGGGTCCGCCCAGTTATTGGTCGGACCGGCGTCATCACGAGTGCGGGAACAAATAAATGTGCGGCCCTCCAGGCGCGCGACGTCGCTGGGATGCGAACGGGCGAGGAATGAATTGGGTCGCAGCCTCCCGTTGAGACGAACGAACGTGCCGTTGCGAATCATCAGTTCGCAAAGCGCCTGGTATTCCGCTTCTGAACCGTCGCACCAATGAATTTTGTCCGGCTGGCACAAGGCGGACATTTCCGCAACCCAGGAGAGGATTTTGGAATTGGAAGTTAAGCCCGAATTGATCTCCACGCTCATTGTGAAACCAGTCTAACAGCAAACGAGGGCATCGGGCAAATCGGTTTAGCAAATTGCCTGCTGTCCACTAATCCAATAATCGATCACTCCAGTCATCTGTTTTGGCCGGCCATCTCCAATAATTTATTTGTGGTCGCCCAGTTTCGCGTCGTCGCACGGCAGGACAATTTCTTTTCGATTGTTGTATTGGTCAGTTTGGTATTGCCATAACCATTCGGGCAATACAGATACACGGCCCGGCCTGCGAGAGCCACCCTCTCACCACCCGCGGCCAGGGGTTCCAGCGCGTCCAGGGCATTGCGCGGAGGATCGCCTGAAAGAAAAGTCACGTGCAGTTTTGTCTGATCGATGGCCGGGTCCTTCACGAATGGATTC
Organism: Verrucomicrobiia bacterium; assembly: GCA_036269115.1. Lineage (GTDB taxonomy): Bacteria > Verrucomicrobiota > Verrucomicrobiia > Limisphaerales > UBA11358 > UBA11358. The sequence goes on from DATAST010000145.1 coordinate 27,551, forward strand.
CGCTTTACGATGTCTTTCAGCTCTTTCGATGATTTCGTCAGGACCGGAACTTCAAAACCAAACTCGTCCAGAATTTTTGTTTCGATTCTGCCCGCCAGACTCGCGGGTGATTCGGCCGTTTCAAAAACTACATTGCCACTCTGAACATACGTTTTCACGTGAGCAAAACCCAGGTCTTCAAAGGCCGCGCGAAGGCGTTCCATCTTGATAATTTTGTGGCCGCTGACATTGATGCCGCGCAGGATGGCAACGCAGGTGGTCATTTAGTATCCAAAATCACTTCCACGTGTCGAACGCCATCGGGCCCGCTAGTTTGAGGAACGTCAGGACGCACCGCAGCCTCGAAGTATCCACTCGTCGCGTCGTAGTTCACGATGCGGGCCTGGCCGGACTGTGCGGTGACCTTCGGAGTGCGGACGGCGTAGCCGTAAAGAACGATTGAATTTTCGCCCGGAGCAAAAAGGACCGATACCGTTAGCGCTTTGTTCCTCTCTTTCAGCGTGGCAATGCGTTCTTTGCCGTTTGAAACGAATTTCCCTTTGTCACCAAGAAAGGCGATGCCGCTTTTACCCATGGGCGCGACGGTGTAATAGGCCGTGCCATTTGTTCCCACTGGCGCCGAAATCGTGTCGCCGGCATCGAAACGACGGCCGGTTCCGGCAAAATAATCATAAACACAAACCGGACGATCATATCCAAGTTCGGCTGGCGTAAAACCCAGTTGCTCTTCCTTGTTCTTCGATCGGTTAAACGCAAAGACATAGGCTGTGCGAAGCCCATCGTGATCAGAATACGCGGCGGCGACCAATGGCGACGATGCGTGCCGGGCGTCCGATATGTAGCATTGGTCCAACGGCATCGCGGGCACGTCGGGTTTCACGATGACTCCGTCGGCGCGCACTGCTTTGAACAAGTTATTTGCGTTTTCCTTGCCGATTTTATCGCCAATACCGACCGGTCCGGCCGACAGGGTGGATAAAAGCAGGTTGTTCGTTTCGGTGCTGCGGTATACGTCGGCCCATGGCCAAATGCCCAGCGAAAACGCCAGGCGCGAATCATAAATGAAATTATTATACCGCGCCGGACAAAATCCATCGTCGCTAATGCGAATGGTCGTGAGATTTGGGTACCGGCTGCCTTGGAGAAAATAGCAGGGATAGGTCATGCAATATTGCATAGTGATGCCTCGCGCGGCGCATGCCTGTGACATGTCGTCCAGAAACGCGTCGGCAGTATCAACGGTGGCGCTGAAATCGGGAGAATATGTATAGATCCGGTCAAGCCAGTCCTGTTCATAGGTGATGATGCCGCTGGTTTTTAAATAATCAGCGATGTCATTCCACCATTTCGGGTCCACGGCTGCGACGCCGGAGATTTTGTAGTTCTTGTGGTATGGGCTGGCCGGATCAATCCAGCGATTGTGCGTGACCAGGGGGAGTCCGATGGATTGTTGAAATGCGGCAAGACCGTTTGGAAAAAGGGCTGGATGCGCTTGATAATCGAGCAGGCCGCCGTACCGGTTCCATTCGCCTTCCGGCAAACGCGGCGCTTTGGTTTTACCCATCTTACCGTCCGGGTCCCTCAGTGATTTGTAATACCACCAACTGTCCAATTGCAAATAACGAATGGGAATGTGTTCCTGCCGATAGCGGTCAACCAGCGATTGGATGGTACCGGCATAACCTTTGTCCAGGTCGTAGTTGTAGTAATAGTAGGCGAAATTGTCCGTCCAATAACCGAGGTATTTCAAAACCGTGTCCGCCTCGTTATCGGGTCGTTGCGCGCCTTCCAACGTTAGCAAGGAATTTCCCCACAAGTCCCATGTGTGATTGATTCCATTTCCAAACGTCATAATGGTCTGCTGCGTAAAGCCAGCCCGGAGATGGCGAAGCGCGCTGTTCATGCCGCTCGTGATATTCGAGCGGCCGTCTCCGCTCATTGAGGCGATCATGTAATGTGAAGCGGGCGAAATCACCATCGCGTCGTCTGCGTCGTTAAATAAAAGCCAGGGAGTGGCGCCGGTACTTGCGGCAAATTGAGGCGGCGCGAAGGTTTTCTGCTGGTAACTGAAAACGTGAAGGCTGCCAGGCACGTTGGTGAACGAAGGAAATGGCGCGGGCGATGTTTCGGCGGCGGCTTTGCACGTTTCGGAAAAGACCACAATCGGAATCTTGCGATAGAGCCGGATGCTTCCGCTCATGGGCAGCGCCGCGTCCGTCCAAGTCATTGAAATCTCGCGGTAAGCGCCCAGGGCGTCGCTGCCACGGGTGCTCTTTAAGTTTGTGAGCGTTTGCCCGATTGCGCCATTGAACGTCCATGCCGGACGCGATTCCTGAATACTGTAAGAGCCGTCGCTTCCATCCACTCGGACCGTCAGGGCATTATGGCCCCTGTATGATCCGGACATTTTGGCAGCATCGGCGGCCTCTGTGCGCGCCGCGGTCGTGATAAAAATGGCCAGAGCCAACCAGGCGACAAAATTTTGGTTTAGCTTTTTCTTCACTCACGGGAGAGTAATAGAACACGCGCCGGGGGTTCAAGGATCAGGCAGGAAAATATTGATGACCCTGGATGGGCGCTTTTAAATTTGCCGGGTCGTCCATGGCGGAATAGGCTAATCAATATCAGATATTATGAGCGCCGTAGTTGAAACCTTGAATCTAACGCGCGACTTTGGGCAGTTGCGCGCGGTGAACCAGTTAAGCCTGTGCGTTGAGGCGGGACGCTTTTACGGGTTTCTGGGCCCGAACGGCGCCGGCAAATCCACAACCATCAAAATGCTCACGGGGCTGCTCGGGCCGACAGGTGGTTCCATTCGCATTCTTGGCCAGGATATGGGCGATCCCAAACGCGCGCTGGAAGTGAAACGGCGAATTGGCGTGGTTCCGGAAAATCTCGCTCTTTTTGAAAACCTTACCGCCAGCGAATATCTCACCTTTATCGGGCGGATGTATCTGCTGCCCGCCGATATTGTGCGACAGCGGCGCGATGAATTGCTGGCCATGATGGAATTGCCCACGGACGGAAAGAAGGTGACCCTTGAATTTTCGCACGGGATGAAAAAGAAACTTTCATTGGCCGCGGCGCTCATCGCCAACCCCGATTTATTATTTCTCGACGAACCGTTTGAAGGCGTGGACGTCGTGGCTTCGCGCGTATTACGCGACACGCTCAAACAGTGTGTGACGCGGGGCGCGACCATTTTCCTCACGTCGCACGTATTGGAAATCGTTGAGAAACTGTGCACCGACGTGGGCATTATCGCGGGTGGCAAGCTGGTCCACCAGGGCACAATGGAAGAATTGCGGCGCGACGGTTCGTCGCTGGAAGACAAGTTCCTCGCGGTGGTAGGCGAAAACGGGCATGAAAGCCAAAAACTAAGCTGGCTCGAATGAACTGGGAGCAGATAAAAACCATTCTCTGGTTGCGCTGGCGGCTCATGTGCAATCAGTTCCGGCGCGGCAAGGGCGTGGGAGTTGTCGTTTCCATTCTCATTGGAGTGGCCGCCGCCGCTTTTGGCCTTAGTGCATTTGCCGGCGCATTTTTAGGCGGCTACATGGGTTTGAGCGATGCGTCGCCCATGGCCGTATGGCTGACGTGGTTTATCATTACCGTTGTATTCATCATTTTCTGGGTCGTCGGGCTGATCACCGAGCTTCAGCGTTCTGAAACGATTGATTTGCAGAAATTAATGCATTTGCCGGTTGCTCTCGGGCAATTGTTTGTCATCAACTTTCTCGTCTCGCATTTTACGTTGAGCATTATCATTACCGTGCCGGCGATGCTTGGTTTGGGGCTCGGGCTTGCCCTGGGACGCAGCTTTGAAATGGCATTGGTGATCCCGCTTGCCGCCGGAATGGTTTTCATGATCTCCGCCTGGACCTATTGCTTCCGGGGTTGGCTCGCCCAAATGATGACGAATCCGCGCCGCCGTCGTACGGTCATCATGTGCCTCACGTTTTCGATCATCCTCATTGGGCAGGGGCCAAACCTGTATTTCAACATTTTCCATCGGATGGACCGTCATTCCGGCCAAATTAATAGCGGCCCGGAACGGAAATTCTTTGACGAGACCATGGCCGTGCAAGCTTACATTCCTCCGCTATGGCTGCCATGCGGTGCCCGCGCACTGGCCCAGGGCAATATCGTTCCGGCCCTGCTGGGGACACTCGGCTGTTTCGCCATCGGAGCGCTCGGCATGCGCCGCGCTTATCGCAGCACCATTCGGTTTTATCACGGAGAAATCGGCGGCCAATCTCCCGTGAACATTAAAAGTTCCGGCGACAAAACTATCGTACGGCCAAAATCGGACGGACGGGCTAACTTTCTCGAACTGCCGGTGCCGTTCGTCCCTGAACAGGCCGGCGCGCTGGCGCTGGCCACATTTCGCTCGCTGCTTCGCGCCCCCGAAGTGAAATTGGCATGGGCCATCTCTTTCATCGCGCCGATTGTGATGGGCGCCGCCGTTCTTTTTCGCGGGCCTTCCCGATTGCCGGATGACGCCAAGCCGTTTGTCGCCACCGGCACGGCCGTTTTTTCGCTGTTCATGCTGATTCGATTCCTGTCGAACCAGTTTGCGTTTGATCGTGACGGCTTTCGCGCCCTGATGCTTTCTCCGATGGATCGACGGCTCATTTTACTGGGCAAAAACCTGGCGTGTTTGCCCGCTGCCATATTGCCCGGCGTTTTTTTGCTGGCGTTCCTGTGCGTGCCGCTGCGGTTATCTCCGCAGACTGTTGCCGCCACATTATTTCAACTCGTCGCCTTGTTCCTCGCAATCGGCGGAGTCGGGAATTTTATTTCCATCATCATTCCGCAACGCATCGCTCCGGGCACGTTGCGTCCGACCAAAATGAAAATTGAAATCGCGCTGTTAATGGTGGTCCTGCAATTTCTTTTTTTGGCGGCGATGGCGCCGATATTTTTGCCGGCATTTTTGGAGTTTCTCTGGCGCCGGGGCCGTCTGCCCGGTTTGGTTCCGGTAAACTTGATTCTTTCAGTGGGGCTCTGCGGTGCGGCGGTTTTTCTTTATTGGATAACACTTGAGCCGCTGGGACGCCTGCTCCAAAAGCGTGAAACCAAAATCCTGGAAACGGTAACGGCTGAAGTGGAGTGACAGGCGCGCCCGCGCGATTTGTCAAGGGGGTCTGGAAAAATTTAATAATCTTTTTTTCTTGAGAATTTTCCCGCACGGAGCGATATAGGAATCAGATTTTAATTTGCTCTTTGGACAAGTCGTAGATTTGAAAATTTCCCTGCCCTGTTCGTGATTGCAACAGTCCTTGAACCGTAGTTAAAACGAATCCCGGGATGAGTTGCGGCGGTGGCCGACATGCCTTGACTGGAAGTCGAAAGCCGTTGTGCGAGTCCCACATGTTGTAAAACATGTTCAAAGGATTACCGTGGCACACGACGAGGGTGGGGTTTTTTTATTTCCGATTTGCGTTTACGATTTACGCGGCGTAACCGGTTCGTGTAGGAGCGGACGTCAGGGGGCTCTAACTTTTTTTCGCGGTGGATCCATCGAACCGCTGGAGCCGTCCAGCCTATCAAACTCTCTGACGACAATTCTCCTCTCCCTGGGGAGAGGGCAGGGTGAGGGAGAACCTCTCGTATGCGATCTCCAACAATTGCACCCGCCTGCTAATCGCATTAGACTTGTTCCATGTTGCGCGACGATTTGTTTTCCAATTCGGTTGAAGAGCAACCGTCCCGGCCTTCCGCGTCCCCGGCTGAAATTTTTCGAACCCGGCCGTTGGCTGCGCGCATGCGGCCGCGTTCCCTCGACGAATATGCCGGCCAAAGTCACATTCTTGCGCCGGGCCAGCTCCTTCGCCGCGCCATCGAGGCTGACCGCATTCAATCCCTCATCTTTTACGGTCCGCCCGGCAGCGGCAAAACTTCGCTCGCGCAAATCATCGCGCTCCAGACCAAATCGAAATTCGACCGGCTGAGCGGCGTTGAATCCAATGTGGCGGAAATGCGGCGAGTACTTTCCGGCGCCGCCAACCGCCTGGAAAACACCGGCCAGCCAACCATCCTGTTCGTGGATGAGATTCATCGCTTCAACAAGGCGCAGCAGGATGTTTTGCTGCCGGACGTCGAGAGCGGCGTTGTCAAACTCATCGGCGCAACAACGCACAACCCCTTTTTCTTTGTTAATTCGCCGCTGGTTTCGCGCTCGCAAATTTTTGAATTGCGCCCATTGAGCGAAGAAGAATTGTCGTTGCTTCTGCGGCGCGCCCTCGATGACAAGGAGCGCGGCCTGGGTTACATGAAGATTGTGTGTGACGACGATGCGCTGTCGCACCTGGCGCGCATCTCGGATGGTGACGCGCGCAAGGCGCTCAACGCTCTTGAAATCGCCGCGCTCACGACTGCGCCACAGCCGGATGGAACCGTTCATATTACGCTGGCGGTGGCGGAACAAAGCATCCAGAAAAAGGCCGTCGTGTATGACGGCGATGAAGACGCACATTACGACACAATTTCGGCGTTTATCAAATCCATGCGCGGCAGCGACCCGGATGCGGCGCTCTATTGGCTGGCCAAAATGGTCCATGCCGGTGAAGACCCTCGCTTTATTGCGCGCCGCATTGTCATTCACGCTGCGGAAGACGTGGGCCTGGCGGACCCGATGGCTTTGGTTTTGGCGAACGCGGCGTTTCAGGCCGCTGAATTCATCGGCTGGCCGGAAGCGCGCATTCCGCTGGCGGAGGCAACCATTTATATTGCTACCGCGCCCAAGAGCAACAGCACCGTGGCGGCGATTGGCGCGGCGATGAAAGACGTTGAATCGGGCCGGACGCTGGAAGTGCCGAAGCACCTGCGCGATTCCCATTACAAAGGCTCCGAGCGCCTGGGTCATGGCAAGGGCTACAAATACGCGCACGATTATGAAGGTCATTATGTCCCGCAGGATTACCTGGGCGTGGACAAGACCTACTACGAACCCACCGAGCAGGGCTCGGAGAAAAAGATTAAAGAACGGTTGGAAAAGTGGCGGGCACTAAGGGCTGAGGCGAAAAAGAAATCGGAAAATGAAAAAGCGTGATCGAGGCTGTAGCGCAGACTTCCAAGTCTGCTGTATCGCCGATTTCCAAATCGGCATGGCGTCCCAAGGCAGGTACTGGGCAGGCTGTTTCACGTCAGGGTCCGTCAATCGAATGACATTTTCATTCGAACGGTTCTCCCTCACCCCGGCCCTCTCCCGCAGGGAGAGGGAGAATTGTCGGCCGATTTTAGTTGCGACGAGCAATTGTCTCGGTTCATCGATTTGATTCGCGATTTGAAAGACTTCCATGAACGCTGACAACCAGTCCGCAAAAATAGAACTGCGTGCTATCATCCGAAGCGCGATCAAAAACTTATCTCCCGAAAAACGCAAATCGGACTCGGAAAAAATTTGCGCTCTGCTGAAGACTCAGCCTTTTTTCCAGACGGCGCGTTCAATTTTGTTTTTTGCTCCGTTGCCGGAAGAGCCGGATTTGTGGCCGGTTGTGAACGAGACGATGGCCGGAAAACAGATGGTCGCGCTTCCTTGTTTTGACCCGGAAAATCAGGTTTATCAGCCGCGTCGCGTCACGGATTTGCACGTGGAAATTCTGTCCGGCAAATTCGGCATTCGCGAACCCGTTGACACATGCGTCGCGATTCCGCCGAATGATTTGGACCTGGTTCTGGTTCCTGGCGTGGCCTTCGGCTTGGACGGACATCGATTGGGCAGGGGAAAGGGTTATTACGACCGGCTTCTGCAATACTTTACGGGGAAAAAGATAGGCATCGCCTTTGACGAACAGATCGTCGACGCGGTACCTTCGGAAGAGAACGACGTGCGGATGGACCTTATTCTGACGCCAACGCGTTGTGTGAAACCGCAGTAGACGGTACTCTTCGGCCCCATCCCCGCCCGTATGCGGGCGAAAACTCACGGGATCGATTGATGAAAGATTGCGTTCGCTAGACGCGGCGCGGACACCACAGCGCGGTGTCCCTACCAGAAAATCTACTCTGAATGCTGCTCGTTTTGGATGGGCATCGCGCTGTCGTAACCTTGCGGAGCATTCCAGGGACGGGCGGAATCGTTATCGGGATCTGAAGCACAACCGGCGGCACCGATGACTATTGCACCCAGCAATAGCGCCAAAGCCACATAAACCGCCGAAGTTTTCATTTTAAGAAGCCGGATGGGCTGGAATCACTTGGTCGCCTTCGATGATGTCACCGAGCTGCCAACCGGGAACCATATTGGCGATGCAGCGATCTTTTTGCACACTGCTGATGATGACTTTTGCCACCAGCCGACCATCGCGGCTGACCAGCATTTCGCCACTTTGCAGCACACCTTGATTGGCCCCTATATTCAACACGACAAAATTCCATTTGGGATCCACCGCCATTACGGTGCCCTTCAAGCTCGGGGGAAGTGGGACCTCATATCCGGGCGTAACAATTAATGCGAGCTGATTTTGCAGCTTTTTTACCTCTTGTGCCAAAAGCGCTTTCTCATCATTGGCCACGGCCAGCGCCGTTTGTGAAGCTTTCAATTCTTTATCCAAAGCCACGATTTCCGGAGGGGTCAAACCAGTGCCTTTGTAAGCGGCCAATTGGTCCTGGGTATCGTTAAGCTGTTGAGTGGTCTTGGTAAGCTTTGCGGTTACGTCTGCGATTTGGGTATTTGCGGCGACCAATTTCTTATTCAGATCGCTATTCTCAGTTTTTGCCGTGGCCAAATCAGCCTTGGTCTGGTCCAGCGTCGCCTGGGTAATCTTGAGTGTCTTCTGGGTGTCGGTCAGTTGAGTGTGGAACTGTTCCTTTTGGCTGCGTTGGCTGTCGCGGTCGGCTTGGAGGGCGATAATTTTGGGACGAACGACACCGATGTTCACCCCCACCGCGGCGAGTCCGCCGACGATGGCTACAATTAAAATAATTCGTCTCAACATGACCTGTTACGTTGCAGTTCCCCAAAGTAAACGAGGTCCGCCGTTTTTGTCAATGCCCTTTAAGGCATTTTTTTGGCGGCCATTTCAGGTCCTCTCGTGCTATCCTGCAGCCATGGAATTGACTCATGGCGCGCACCTGGCCTATTGCACAAATATCCATTTTGGCCGGAATTGGCCAGAAACCTTCAATTCCCTCCAACAATATACCCTGGCCGTCCGCAGCCGGGTCCGTCCCAAGGGGCGTTTCGCCATAGGCTTACGGCTGGGCAGCCAGGCTGCCACTGAATTGGCCGATGGCCCAACCCTCCTTGAATTTCAACGCTGGCTGGATAAGAACGACTGCTACATCTTCACTATCAACGGTTTTCCGTACGGAACGTTCCATGGCGCGGCCGTGAAGGAACGGGTCTATCTGCCGGATTGGACCTCGCCGGACCGCCTGGATTATACCAATTTGCTCTTTGATCTGCTGGCGAAATTGGTCCCGGATGGCGTGGCGGGCAGCGTGAGCACGCTGGGGGGTGCCTTTAAGCAATTTTCCCGAACGGACGATCAAAAGAAGGCCATCCGCCAAAATATCTGGCGATGCATTGAGCACGTTTCGCAGGTCTCCGAGAAGTCGGGAAAGCCGTTGCACATGGGGATCGAACCTGAACCGCTTTGCCTCCTAGAGAATTCGGCGGAAACGATTTCCTTTTTTTCGCAACTCCGCGATGAACATAAGAACGATCCGCGATTGGATGAATTTTTGGGCGTCAATTATGATTGCTGTCATTTTGCGGTGGAATTTGAAGAGCCGATGGAAGCGCTTGCTGCCTTCGAAAAGGCGGGAATTCGAATCAGCAAGATTCACTTGAGTTCCGCGCTCAAGGCTTTGGCCACACCTGAAACCCTGGAGGCCTTGATAAAATTCGCCGACGACGTTTATCTGCATCAGGTCATTACCCGAGACCCTGACGGGAAATTGACGTTCTTTCGTGACCTGCCTGAGGCGTTAAATTCAAAACCGAAAAAGAGTGGAACAGGCTTCCAGCCTGTCCCATTGCCTGAATGGCGCGTTCATTATCATGTCCCGCTCCACGCGGCCGCCATTGCTCCTTTCGAAAATACAAACGACCATTTGATTGGCGTCCTGGACTGGCTTAAGGAGAATCCGAAAGCCTGTTCCCACCTGGAAATGGAAACATACACGTGGGACGTGCTGCCTCCGGAACTAAAATCACGCACAGTCGTCGAACAACTTGCGGCAGAATATGAATGGACGCTGGCACGTTTGGCCGAGCGGGGATTGGCTTGAGGCACATGGCGCGCATCTTACGATGCGTGCCTGGCGGAAGGGCACTTCCGCCCTACTCAGACAGCCTAAAGGCTGGACACCCAGCGTATACCCAGCGCACAGCGTTGCCCTACACGACGGCTGCTTCATTAATAATCAAATCGCCGTTTACGGCGTCCAATGTGGCCTGGACGCCCATCGGAATCGTGGCGTTTTCGCGCACGTGACCAAACGGCAACCCGCTTACTATTGGAACGCCCAGGGGCAGTAACCTGTCCTTGAGCACGTCTTCGACGGATTGTTGGAATCCTTTTGCCTTGGCAGCGCCGGGGTCGGTGCAGTTTTTATTATTTCCCACGGCTATGCCGGCGACTTGTTGGAGCAAGCCGGCATTCAATAACTGGGTGAGACGGCCATCAAAGCGATAGGGCGCCTCATCCACGTCTTCAAAAAATAAAATGGAACCTTTGAACTTTGGCTGAAACGGCGTTCCAATCAGCGCGATAAAAACGGACAGGTTCCCGCCGATGAGCGGGCCGGTAGCGGTCCCGCGTTTGAGGATGGTCACGGAACTTTGCGGCAAGTCGCCTCGAATACTGCCGGGCGCGGAGGGTTCCAAAATGGTTTTCATCATGGAAGCGAGCGTAAATTTTGAAGGGCGGGCGCTGGTGATGCTCGAATTAAGGGTCGGACCGTGGAAGGAGACCATTCGAGCGTGCGTTTCAAACGCAGTATGCAGCGCGGTGATGTCACTGAAGCCGATGAAGATTTTGGCGTGTTTTCTGATGAAACGGTAATCGAGCATTTGAAGCAGGCGGCCCGAGCCGTAACCGCCGCGAAAACAAAAAATGCCGCGAATTTCCGGATCGCCGAACATGGTCATCAAATCGTCGGCGCGGGCCTGGTCGGTGCCGGCGAGAAAACCCAGGCGTTTGCGGATATTCGAAGAGAGTTTGGTTTTGAAGCCTAATTTAGTGAGGCCGGCGGCGCACATATCGATGTCCTCGGGATCCTCGGCCGGGCTGGCCGGGGCGACAATGCCCACGGTGTCGCCGACATGCAGGCGCGGAGGTTTGACCAGATGGAGAGTTGATTGCGCAGGAATTTTGCTCATTCCAAACGCGGCAGGGTTGCTCAAAATGACGGGCGCGGCAAGCCCAACGCGTTTAAGGAAACTTCGGCGTCCAAATTTACTGTCTTTCATAGAGGTCATCGGCGGACGCATCAGAAAAAAGGAAAAAGGCAAAAGGAGAAAGGAAAAACGGATTTTTCCTTCGGTATTTTCAACGCCAACGGCGTAGCATCGCTCGGACCAGGGTTGAACGCGCCAGCGGCATACCCCCGGGGTAATAAACCGTATTTCCCAACAACCCTGAATGGGTTGTATCAATTCCGCACCTCTCGTTTTCAAATGGACGTCTGATTCAACTCTTTCAGAGTTGATGATTCCGGGCACATTTACCCAGGGTAGCCTCGGGGACTCGGCAACGCCTGGGCTGAATGATTTGAATCCTTTCAGGATTTGCCGTACGGTCCAAGCACTGCGAAAAGTAAGATGTGCGCCAGTTTAAGAACAAAAAAACTCGACAATTTCGTGGCGAAAATGAAAGCTGCAAAGTCTATGGCTGAAACTGTCGCGCCAAAACCGGCTGCCCCGGCTGCATCATCATCATCGCGTGCCGGCGCAGGGGAAACACAACGGCTCGTGTCGCTCGACGCTTTGCGCGGGTTCGACATGTTTTGGATATTGGGCGCGGACGCGTTCGTGGTGGCGCTGAATAAGCTCGGCCATTGCGCGCCGACGCAATTTCTCGCCACCCAGCTTTCCCATTGCGAATGGCAGGGATTGCACTTTTATGACCTGATCTTCCCGCTGTTCGTGTTCATCATGGGCGTTTCGACGGTTTTTTCACTCACGCGAATTATCCAGACGCAAGGGCGCGGGGCGGCGGTCATGCGCATTGTACGGCGTTCGGTTTTGCTGTTTGTGCTGGCGCTGATTTATTCGGGCGGATTCACGAATCCGTGGCCGGACCTGCGGTTGATGGGCGTGCTCAATCGCATCGCCCTGTGCTACTTTTTCGGCGGGCTGCTGTTTTGTTTTCTGCCGCCGCGCGCGCTTATGGGCGTCGCGGCCGCCCTATTGGTGGGCTATTGGGGAATGATGAAATATATTCCCATTCGCGATATTCAAATGAAGCCTGATGCCCTGGCCCAGTTGGCGCAGCAACAGGGCAAACCGCAATTGGCCGGCCAGTTTCACGCTATCCACGATTACGACAACAACCCGAGTGCCGTCAAAAACAGCCCGGTCATGGCCGCAGCGAGGGAGATGTATTTGTCCACGACCAACATGGTCAAAGGCAAATATGAAATGGGTTATAACGTTTGCAATCACTACGATTTTGAGCACCTGCCCGGACGGCTTTACAACAGTTTCTGGGACCCGGAAGGCCTGCTGAGCACCATTCCGGCGATTGCGACCGGCCTGTTCGGCATCTTTGCGGGATTGTTTTTGATGAACAAAGCCGTGCCGGATGAACGAAAAGTTTTCTGGCTGTTCTTTATGGGGATCGCGGGCGTGGTGTTGGGATATGTCTGGGGCCTGCAATTTCCCGTCATTAAAAAGATTTGGACGTCGTCTTATGTCCTCATGGCGGGCGGTTACAGCGCGATGTTGCTCGGGGCGTTTTATTGGATCGTGGACGTAAAAAAATGGCAGCTGTGGTGTCGTCCATTTGTCTGGGTGGGAATGAACCCGATTACACTTTATATGGTGAGCAACCTGACCGGCGGCGAGGGTTATCGTCTGATGGCCCGGCGGCTGGCGGGCGGTCCCGTGCTGGAATATCTAAACACGCACGTGGCCCAGGGTTTCGGCGATGTCGTGGTTTCCCTTGTGAGCATCGGACTGTTTTTCTGGCTGGCCGGGTTTATGTATCGGCGGAAGATATTTCTGAGGCTTTAACTGTTGCATATGCAAGGCCGGCCGAAATCCGGATGACAAGGGCTGTAAAAAAGCCTAATCTCTGATCGCTGCATGAAACAACGCGGTAAATCCGACACGGAAATCAAGGCCCGACGCTGGGCCAGGCGTCTTTCGATGCGTGTTAAAAAAATTGTCGCAGCGCATCCTGGTGCTGACCCTGACAACATCCGCCAAACCTTGATTTTGCTGGAACAACCGCCACTTGCCCGCCTGCAAAGGAGTCTTATCCGTGGCCGTGCCTCTGCCATTCACCGAAAGTGAACAGCGCCTGTTGTGCTCGTTGTTACGGCACAAAGTGAGATTTAAAAGTGGTTGTGGCGTTACGTTAACGACTGCGGTTGCTGTGGTACATTGATTATGAAAAACACTATTTTTCTTTGTAGTGCGGCTTTCATGCTTGCGGCGTTGTCCGTTCGCGCGGACATCCTTCTTGGCCCAATCAATAATCCCAATAACGGGCACGATTACTATTTGCTCTCGCCGAATACCTGGACCGCTTCGGAGGCGGAGGCTGAAAAGCTGGGCGGCACCCTGGCCATTATCAAAAATGCGGATGATGACAAATGGATTTTTTCCACGTTTGCTTCCCAGGCCCGCGCCGGCCGGATTCTGTGGATTGGCCTGCACAGAAAGAATCGCGGCGGGCCGTTTGAATGGGTGAACGGCGAGTCCACTAATTCCACGTATTCAAACTGGTGCGGCGACCAGCCGGACAATGGCGGCGGAGTCGAAGAGGCGGTGGATATCTGGACACCTCACGACGGATGGAATGACGCGCGCGATGAGGAGCAAAATTACGGCGTTGTGGAATTGCCCCGGGACATGCGGAAGGCCACACTTGCCAAAAAGGAAAGTTCACTGCTTGGAACGTGGTACCAAACCGGCCGGGCTGATCAACCCTGTTATGTTACCCGCACAGAAAACCGCCTTTTTATCGTCACCAGTGACGGACGCGGAGCCACGCTCGTCGGGGATGCAACCGGTGTTCTGGTTCCACTATGGAACACACACGGCGAAATCGTCGGCGACAAGATTCTCTGGAGCAACGGTACCTGGTGGTCCCGGAAAATTACCAATGAAGCCAGTAATGACCGTGGACCGGCACGCTACTATCCGTTTTAGAGGGCTGAAGACAGGATTAACGGGATCGACAGGATGGGATGCACCGAGCCACACAATAACTGCGGCGAGGACGCCCGCAGAACCGGCAGGCCGGAGGCCTACCCTACATGTGAATGTGTATTGAGGTTGAAAATCGTGTTACATTGTTACATGGTTGTGGCGCAATGACTTACGGTGTTACACATTTTGTTACACGCTGTTACATTTTGTAAGGTGTTAAGGCTAAAATGGTTGCGATGTTACGTTAGCGATAAAGGGTGTGGTGGGATCGAGGAATTGGGTTTTAATCAGTTGGCCCCACGGATCGGCAGGGCATTGCCATCAAAGATTTCTCCACCCCATGAACTAGAGGCGAATATCTGCGTTCTCCCTCACCATGAACCGGGGGCCGAATATCCGCGTTCGAAAGATTGACTCGCTCGCGCCGCTCGCTCGATTGCTCCGCAACCTTAGGCTCCGCCAAATTCTTCTCGGCCCTTCCCAAGTGCCTCGAATCTCCCTCCCCATGAACCGTGGCTCGAATATCTGCGTCCGAAAGACTCTCCCTCACCCCTGCCCTCTCCCCAAGGAGAGGGAGAATTGTCGTCCGATGATTTGATATGCTTAAACATTGCTGGCGGTTCAAGAGTTCAACGCGCGAACCGGCCTTTGGGGAAATCTCACCTCGGCCCTCTCCCGGTGGCAGCGCCACTTGCCAAGGAGAGGGAGAATTGTCGTCTGATGGGTTGGACATGCTGAACGACACGGTACAAGGAATGACCCAGCCGCGAATTAGTTAGAGCCCCGAAAGCTTTCGGGGCTACGCAAATTAGATTCAGGGTTCAGAGCGAATGATTTAGTTTTGGTGGCGCGGGAGCGCCGCCCTACCGGTCTATTTATTCTTCATCGTCGTCTTTTTCCGCGCCAATAGTTCGCCTGAGATCCTTCATGTCTTCGGCGAATTTGTCGGCTTCATCGAAGAGTTTGTGCTGGCGTTCGACTTCCTGGATTCGCGCGTCAAGGTCGGCTTGGGGCACGTAACGCTTGAGCGCGTCGGAAAAGTCCTCCGGGGTATATCCCCTGGCGATTACTTTTCCAATTCTGCAGGGCGATGGTTTTATTCCATATGCGCGCAAGATTTCGGCGATTTTATGTTCGTTTATGGCCGGGTCTTTCAGGATTGTGGATGTAATGCTGTACTCCTCGTCGCGCAGATAGTCGACCAGTTGCCGGGTAAATATCTTTGGCCTGCCGGTGCTGAGGAAAATAGTAAATACGTCCAGAAGCAGTTCGCCCGCGGTGTTTTTGGCGCCCGACGCCGGAGAAATGGCGAGCGCGGCGGCGTGCAGCTTTTCTTCCCATTCCTTGCCGGCAAGCCGGGCGATGACGAACAACGGGTCGAACGTGTCGGCGGCCCGGTCATTCAGGCCGTCGCCGCGAATTTTTTCGAATTGGCGAATTTTTTGAACTTCATCCTGCGCGAAGCGCGCGCATTTGGCCTTGATCACGGACGGGTCCAATTCGGCGAGTGGCGCGCGGATTTCGGTGGTGAGTTTGCGGGTCAGGTGAACGACGATGGAACGATCGGCGATGGTGTCGGGCACGTTTCCGATCATGGCGACGACTTTTGGGCACCAGCAACTGTAGCGTTTTAATTGACCCGCTCCCTTATGGTCGGGGCTCTGCTGGTCGGGGCTCTGATTGCGAGGCCGTGAGGATTTCGACATGCGGAGGACGTAGGCGGTGCGCCAGGTATTGCCGGAGTTGATGACGCCGCGCATGGTGCTGTTGCCGGCCAGGAATGTGTCGGCCTCGTCAATGAAAAGGGTTGGACGGCAGGTATCGATGGCGCAAAAGAGCGCGCCGACGGTGACGTTGGAGGCGATCAATGGTTTATTGCCCATGGCCGCCAGGACGGTGAGCAGGGTGGTCTTGCCGCATCGTTTCTCAGGCGATTCAATCGCCACGTAGGCGACGGTATCGCGCGTCTCATAGACATAGGTATGCAGGACCCACACAGCCAGGGCTGTGGCTGCGGCGTCGCTTAAGACGACGTGCCGTTTGATAACGGTTTCAATTTCCGTCAGCAGTTCGCCGATGGCGACTGGTTCGGGATGCGGGGCGATGGAGTCGAAGATGATGGAATCGTTGTGGGATTCGTGGTTTTCGTTCGTGATAATTTGATTTTGAGTTTTCATGCGCCCTGATTCTCGCATGGGGGGTTGGACAAAGGCTGTCCAACCTGGAAGTTTTTTTTCTTCTCATTGGACATGAGTTTTACGTGCGATGGCGTGTCTGGCCGCCCTTTAGGCCTGCCTCGTTAGTTATCGTAGTCTCAGGTTGAAACTTTCGTTGTCATATAAACATCCGAAATTCCAGTATGATTTTCCGTACCTTTTGGAGTTGTACGAAGAATTAGAAAAGCAGCCAAAAAGCATTCTACGCGAGAGTGATGCGTTCCGACAGGCGGTCCTTTACTATCAAACGGGTGACGTTTTGGAAGGGAAGGAACGATTTAGGAAGATAAGGGAGGAGTCACGCAGGACCGGCAACACACCTTTGCTAATTCGGGAGTTTTGGCGAGACGCTAGAGATCCAGCCAAACCCCGAGTGACCCAAGCCAGGGTCACAAAGATTACGACAGAATGGCGAGGCGAGGCTTACGTGGATGAACTAAAACAGAACATTTCAATCCGCCCTCGCAACTTCTCGCCACCTCCAAGGGAACGGGAAGTTGTGCGTTGTTTGGTGAGATTTGACTTTCATGGACCTGTCGCTGTACCAGAACGTTTCGGGTCCATTCGAAACCGAGGCAATTAAAGGGCTTTTAGATGCCTCTCTCGGGTGCTCAAAGAGATTATGTGCGCGGCTTAATCGAAGCTGGGATTGGAGGGCATAAAACGTTTCCGAATACGCTTTTAATTGGCTCTTCTGGGAGTGGTAAAAGAACCGTCGTTAAAGCTGCGGCTGATGAGCTAAAAATGGATTTTCTTGAGGTTCCTGCCAATGGGCCGTCTGGAGACCTGATTACTCGATTGGTCGGCGGTAGGATTCAGGCGGAAAAGCAAATACCGCCCGGTGAGTTGGGACGTTCAGAACCAACAATCATTTACCTATCGAACTTCCAAGGGGTTGATTCGAATAGCATTAACCAGCTTCATGGTATTTTATCGACGAGAAAATATGTTGGTGCGGATGGCAATCGATGGGAATTGACTGATGATATCTGGATAATTGCTGGCATGACCCATCCTTCACCGCAAAGCCGAATCCATCCTGCTCATTGGCTCTCAACCGCATTTAGGAATCGCCAGACTATTGCTCCACCCCAAACTATGAGCGAAGTTGAGGAAATATTGCTCTGCATCGCTCAAGAGTTGATTAGGCCAGTCGCCCAAGAAGTCATAAATGCCGAAATATATCGTGTTTTAACGCATGCGCCTGATCACTTGTATAGTCTCAGGAGGTGGTTCGAATCTGCCGCTTCGTCTGCTCCTGCTGGCGAGATCATCACTAGGCAAAAAATCTACGATGCAATGATACACGACGTAAGTTGGATCCTCGGCAATTTAGAGTATAGAGGGACTATGATTACCCTGGACATGTTCCAACGTTGGCTGCAGCAGTTCCCAGAACAAATGCGCGGGATTGCCGTTCGTCTGGTAATGGAAATCGGTCAAAAATATTTTATTAACGCAACAAAGTACTACCAAGCCTTAGAAATGTTAATTGAGGATTCTAAAATCCCGCGTGGCAGTGTGGTTTGCTTTTGCAAGTGGCAGTCTCTTGGGCGGAGCTCTCCAAGGACTTCACACGACTTAAAAAATCAAGCGAAATGGAAAATTGGGGCCGATATTGACTTGGAAGCACACGATAGCACGTGGCCAATTTCGGAGAAGCTCGAGTGGTTGGTGATTGCTGACGATTTTGTTGGTTCGGGTGGCACGGTTGGATCGCTTATCGATCCAAAAAAGTCGCGCTTGTCACTCCTTCTCAAAAAATACCCAAAATCAAAGATAGTGGTTTTAATTGTTGCCGGTTTCAGAAATGGTTTACGGCAAATTTTGAACCAAGCTCAGAGATCGGAAGGCAGGGTCAAGGTAATTTCTAATTTGATTTTTGACGAAGAAGACCGTTGTTTTACCGCCACAAGTCGGATTCTTCAAAACCCTCGCGACCGCAGGCTTTTGTGTCAGTTTTGCGTTACTGCAGCTCGCAGCCATTATAAATCTCTACCTAGCAGCCCGTTAAAAAATGGCCTTTTTTCCAAAAGCCGAGGATGAACCGCATGGAGTGGCGAGCTACTGCCGTTACCAGGAGCAGTCCTCCTCCACCCAAGAGCCAATCGAACAGAGAACCTTTGTTGCGTTCTATCA
>DATAST010000146.1:0-3958 GCA_036269115.1 Verrucomicrobiia bacterium
GGCCCTGTTTGTGAAGTGCATAATCCCATAAAAAAGCCTATAAATGATTAAAATTGCCCGGATCGGATTTTAACCGCCGAGACGCCGAAGCGCAGCGTCTGGCCAAATGGAGTATCCGGGAAGCATCCGGCGAGACGCCGGACGCTACATGTTAAGTGCCGCAGTGCCGTCGTAAGAAGTGCCGTGTTTGTGCCGAATTGGGATTGTAAATCCGGGTGAGTTTACGATGGCAGTGTGGGTGGAGTGCCGTTCAGTGCCGTTCTGCCTTTTTTCCAAATCCTCTTGAACCGAGTTCCGCCGTCGGGAAGTGCCGTGCAAAAAAGCTCGACGACTCCGGTTGCATTCGGGCAGCAATGGGGATGTTCCATCTGCCTTTTCATTTTGTGCGCGATCATCAGGAGTTGAAAACCCGGCTTTTTCCCTCAAGCAGTCGCCGTGTCCGCATTGCGGCTGCGCTGGCAGTTTGAACCGGCACAGCCGTGCTTTGGGCAACCATCCGCTGACGACCAACGGCCAATCACTCCGAGGCCAACGGGTGTTTTGTTCCAATCGTGGGCAACGCGGTGGATGCGGGCGCACTTTCACCGTTTTCCTGGCTGATATTTTGCCGCGCCACACTTTGACGGCTGCACTGGTGTGGCCGTGGTTGCTGGAAGTCTTGGCAGGGCTTTCCCTCAAAGCCGCCGTTGAAAAACTGCGGTTGTCGTTTGCCTTGGAAACAATCTACCGGTTGCGGCGCGGCTTGCAGCGGAGTTTGGACTTGGTGCGGACACGGCTCTGCCGGGAACAACCACCGCCAGTGAGCACGCACACCGATCCGTTGCTGCAAACCGTGGAGCATCTACGGACAGTCTTTCCTGACAGCGAATGTCCACTGGCAGCTTTTCAGCTTCATTTTCAGCGTCCGTTTTTAAGTTAGCCGAGGTTGCCGCCGCCGATTTTTTCCGAATTACGACCGCCGGATTTTCCCGGCCATGGGCTCCACGCGAGCGACAACACGACAATCCCATGCCGGTTTGCGGCCGGTATCCGGTAGCGTCGCCGGTGTGAATGCAAACCACTCCAAAAATAATTACTCATGCGAAATCCCACAGCTTACTTGAAAATGCGGGTGCTTGGGGCCGTGGACATGGCCGAGGGCAAAACCGAACGGGCGCGCATCCAGGCCGTCAGCGAGATGATCTTCACCGACGAGGACGGCCAGCCACGCCAGTTCACCTGGCGCACCATCTCCACCTGGCTATGCCGCTACCGCAAGCACGGCGTCACCGTCATGGAAAAACAAGCCCGCGCCGACAAGGGCAAGACCCGCAAGGTCAAACCGGAGGACATCCTCGAAGCCATCCAGACCGTGCTGCCCAAAACGCACGGGCGCGTGCCCAAACGCTCGCTCCTTTACCGTCTCTGCATTGAGCAGGGGCTGCTGCAACGTTCGCAAGTCGCCCGCACCACCTTTTACCGGCTGGTCCGGGAATTTGAACTGCTCAAGCCCGATCAGGACAGCGCCAACAAACACCGGCTGGCTTTCGCCAAGGCCCACGCCAATGAAATGTGGCAGGCCGACACGCTCTACGGGCCGCATGTGCCGATCAACGGCTCGCCGGTGCAAACCCGGCTCATTGCCTTCATTGATGATGCTTCACGCGTCTGTTGTCATGGCCAGTTCTTCCCGGCGGAAAATGTGGACACGCTCATCGAATCGCTCCGCGCCGCCTTTTACAAACGCGGCGTGCCGCACGCCCTGTATGTGGACAACGGTTCCATTTACTCCTCCAAGGAAATCCTCCAAATCTGCGCCCGCGTCGGCTGTCTGCTCCACCATACGCCGGTGCGCGATGGCGCGGCCAAGGGAAAGATCGAAAGATTTTTCCGCACGGTGCGGGATCAGTTCCTCGCCCGCGATCTGAACTTGAGTTCACTCGACGCACTAAACCGTCAGTTCACGCAATGGGTTGAGGAAAATTACAACGCGCAGGTGCATTCCATCCTCGGCATGAGTCCGCTCGACCGCTATGCCTTGGATCGCAAGTGGGTGCGTTTCCTGCCGCCCAATGAGGCCAACGACGAGCTGTTCTTCGTCGAGGAAGAACGCCACGTCCGCGCCGACAACACGTTCTCGTTCAAATCGCTTCGCTTTGAAGCGCCGCGTCATCTGCCCGACCGCACCATCCACATTCGGTTCCAACGCTCCCGGACGGTGGAACGGGTGGTGGTTTATTACAAGGGCGAACGCATGGGCGAAGCCCGTTTGCTCGACGCCATCGCCAATGACCGAAAACCACTCAATCCACCTGCAACCGAAATTTAATTTATGATCCGCTCTCATTTTGGCCTCCAACGCAATCCGTTTGACCCGGAAGCCGTCACGCTGCTGCCGCTCCAGCAGGAAATCTTCGACATCCTCCGCGTTCACGCCCAGCAGGGCGGCCTCTGTCTGGTGCTCGGCGAACCGGGCACCGGCAAAAGCGTTTTGAAACAAACCCTCCTGACGCACGACCCAAAACGCATGATCACGCCCGTCGTGAACCGCACGCTGCACACTTATCACAACACGCTCCGCATTTTGTGCGAGGCGTTCCAAATCGAGTTTGAGGGCCGCGACCATCACTGCGAACGCCTGCTGGTGCAACAAGCCTTCAGCGTGCATCGCGCCGGAAAAATGTTGGTGCCGATCATTGACGATGCCCATCTCATGCCGCCGGACTGTCTCCGTAAACTACGTTTGCTTTGTGAGGACTTTCCACGTTCGCATAACTTGGTGCTGATTGGGCAACCGCCACTGCTGCAATCGCTGTCGCTGTCCATCAATGAGGAAATCCGCTCGCGGGTCACTTACTCCGCACTCCTGCCGCGTCTGGCTCCTGAAACAGTCGAACAATTTATCCTAGATCAACTGGATCGCGCCGGGCTAGGCCATAACACCTTCACGCCCGAAGCCCTGGCGCTCATCGTTCGTTCCGGCGAAGGCTTGTTGCGCCGCACCCGCAATCTTTGTCTCGGCGCGCTCATCGAAACCGTCCGTGACCAGACCCGGATCGTGGACCTCAAGCAGGTCAATCGTGTCCTCATCCAACCCCACTGGCGTAAAGACTGTGACCAACCCATTACTTAAAACTCAACGGTGGTCGCGCGAGCAAATCCGCGCCGCCCGGCTCGCGCCGCTGTTGCCACTGCTCCAGCAACGCGGTCTCCAAATCATTGCGTGCGAGGCCGGCAATTTTATTTTGCCCGCCTATCCCGGTCTCATCGTCAAAGACAGCTACTGGCGCTGGCCGGAACGCAACCTCACTGGCAACGCCATTGACTTCCATGTCCAGGTGCTCGGCCTCTCCTTCCATGACGCCATGCGCCAGATCACCGGCTCATAAAACGACCACCGGCATCGTAGCGTTACGACGCCAATTTGGGAAAAACCCGAAAAAAACGGAAAATCTGCCCGCTACGATGCCAGTGTGGGAAAACTCCCGACGCCGGTCAAAAAACAAAAACCAGCCCGCCGCGTCGTAACGTTATGATCAGAGCGCGGTAATTTGACACCAAACTACGATGGCAGTGCGGCACAAAACCTCAAACCTTTATGATGCCAATTTGGGAAGAAATACGATGGGAATTAAATCCGTAACAATTAGCTCGCCGTGTTATGGCAGCTAGCGCGTACCTGTCCTTATTTTTCGCTATCCTCTATCTCCATTATATAGGCGTACCGCTGATAAACCTCGGAAATCTGGTGATATTGCTAATCGCCTTTTTTTACTTGGCGTTTTGGGCTTCGTTAATCTTTCTTGAAAATTAAGGTCAGAGATTGGTGAAGTGCACAATCATGGCCTAGGGTTTGTTAACACTAATTGACAATTAGGGAAAAGTTGGCATTCTTAGTGGCATGGAACTCACGGAGAGTCAATTTCAGCGCATCGCTGATTGTCTGCCGCGCCAGCGCGGCAATGTGAGCATGACGAAT
>DATAST010000147.1:0-22608 GCA_036269115.1 Verrucomicrobiia bacterium
CGGGCTGAGGTCTTTTTGCCTTTGCGCTTTGTCGCTCCTCGCTCACAGATCCATAAAGGATATGTTCACTCGTCGCTCCGTGCTCAAAGCCAAAAATCCTCTCAGCGGCGGTGTCCAAAGTTTTTTAACCGGCTGCTAAATAACAGAGCCGCGCGCGTGAGCAAGCGGTCTTCATTTTAATATGCTAAAACCCGTCAAAAAAAAGACCATTGAGGCCGTCGAGGGCACATTCGCCATCATTGCTTCGCGCTATAACGCACAATACGTGGACGCCATGCTGCGAGCGGCAAGAACGGCTCTGTCCAAAGCCGGCGCCAAAGTCCAAGTCATTCGCGTGCCGGGAGCGTACGAAATTCCTGTGGCCGCCGCCCGGCTGGCCCGGATTGCATCGGAGAATGAAGACCTTTCTGCAATCATTTGCCTCGGCGTAATCCTGCGCGGCGAAACCGTGCATGCGGCGCACATCGGCGAAGCAGTGAGCCATGCGCTGATGAAAATCCAATTGAGTTTCGAACTACCGGTCATCCACGAAGTGCTGCTTCTGGAAAGTCAGGAGCAGGCCAAAAAACGGTGCCTGGACCCTAAACACAACCGCGGAACCGAAGCCGCGCAGACGGCGCTGGAAATGGCCAGGGTGATGGCGGGAATTTCGTCATATGGCGAGTAATGGTCGCACATTAGGATTGCAATTTCTTTTTACGTTTCCACGCGCTGTCCCTCGATTTCCGCCAGGCATACCATCCTAATGGCAGATCGAAAAGCTGGGCGACAGATGAATCGATTTCCACAATCTTTTCCAGGCTGACAATCCTCGCGTCTTCTTCCAGCGTCCCATCGATTGGATGAAACTGCCACGCTCCATCATCCTCATCATGTGTTACATATTGAATCCATGTGCTTTCACTTACGATCTCCTTGCTCGTAAAGACTGCCACGTTTTGCGGGTCTTGAAACGGCCATTTCATAAGCATTATTCAACAGGACAGGTTAGTTCAAAGCAATGTTGCAGAAAGTTTGTGAAAAATTTCACAAATCACTTGACCAGCCCTTCGCCGATGATAAAATTTTTTGACAGTGAAAGTTTTTTCGTTCGCTTTTTTGATTGGGGTTTTGGCTGCCACATCCATTTCACACGCGGCGGACATTACCGGAACCATCACGCTGATAGGCACACCACCCGCGGAAGTGCCCATCACCCCTATAATGTCTGATGCCACGTGCGGCCCGCTCTACCAAGAGACGCCCACGACGCATTTTTACGTCGTGGGTCCTAAGGGCGAATTTGGCGACGTCGTGGTTTCGCTGAAAGACGCCAATGGCAACGCGATCGCTGGCAAATCCACCGGAGCGAACGCAGCGCCTGCCGTACTCGACCAAAAAGGCTGCCTGTACACGCCGCAAATCCTGGCCATTCAAACCGGCCAGAAACTAATCGTCAAAAACTCTGACCCTTGCGTCCACAACGTCCACATCATATCACAAGCCGGCAACGCCGAGCACAACGATGTGCAAATGCCCAACGGCCCGGATTTGCAGTATACGTTTGACAAGCCGGAAATGTTCCTGAAATTCCAATGTGACGTTCATAAGTGGATGTATGCCTGGGTGAGTCTGTTTAATAATCCGTATTTTGCAATCAGCGGGCAGGATGGTAAATTCGTCATCAAGGACGTTCCGCCCGGCAAATACACAATCGTGGCCGACCACCGCAAACTGGGCGAAGAAAAACAGAGCGTTGAAGTCGCGGATAAGGATGTCACCGTGAATTTTACGTTTCATGTAAAATAAGCAGGGAGAATCGCAGCCGAGGTTTCGGATGAACAACATTGAAATCAATCGCCCGTTGCGCTGGTTTGCAGCGTTGACGGCCGTTGCTACATTCTTCCTGCTGGCAGCGGGTGGCCTGGTGACCAGCAATGAAGCGGGCATGTCCGTACCCGATTGGCCGAACAGTTATGGCTACAATATGTTTTTGTTCCCGCCCTCGAAATGGATCGGCGGCATTTTCTACGAGCATACTCATCGCCTGTGGGCCTCGGGCGTGGGCTTGATGACCACAATTCTGGCCGTTTGGCTCTGGTGGAAAGACTCGCGCAAGTGGATGAAATGGCTTGGCGTGGCCGCTTTTTTGCTCGTCGTGGCGCAAGGTGTTCTGGGCGGCCTCCGTGTCGTGTTAAACATGGACAACCTCGGAGCTGTTCACGGGGTGGTTGGCCAGTCCTTTTTTGTTTTAATGTGCGCCATCGCCCTGTTCACGACCGAATTCTGGCGAAAAATGACTACTGAGGGGAAATTGAACATTCCGGCCAGCCTTCGGGTGCTGGTGTTGACCGCGACGGCGTTAATGTTCTTTCAATTGATTCTTGGCGCCACGATGCGCGCGCAGCACGCTGGACTCTCCATTAACACCTTTCCTTCCGCTTACGGCAAACTCTGGCCGGACACCAGCGCCGCTGCGATTACGCAGTATAACGCCCATCGAATGGATATCACGAACGAGAATCCCATCACTGCTTTTCAGGTCATTTTGCAAATGATTCATCGCATCGTTGCCCTGACCATTTTTGGGGTTGTTGTGCTTTGCGCAGTGCAGGCATGGAGGAAACTAGGCAAATCTGACGTTCTCACAAAATTTGCCTTGTTTTGGCTTGGCCTCATTGTCATCCAAATCGGACTGGGCGCGGCCACAATTTTAACAAACAAGGCGGCTGACGTGGCCACGGTGCATTTGCTTGGCGGAGCGCTTTCGCTCGTGACAGGTGCGCTGTGGTGTATTATTGCTTTTGCCCGGTCAGCGGAACGGCCGGCAACGCAAACCGAATCGTTCGGTGCGTTTGGGACTTTGGCAGCGAATAAATAATGAAAGACATCTCCGTTGAAATTGAGCGTAATGCCGCGGCCGAAAAGAGCTGGGCAAGCGTCTTCTCCGACCTCGTCAAAGCGCGGCTCACGACCCTGGTCCTTTTGACCACCGCCGTGGGATTTTATTTGGGCTGGCGCGGTGAAATGAACTGGGTCTTGTTGCTCAACACATTGGCCGGCACGGCATTCGTGGCCGCAGGCGCATCTGCGCTCAATCAATGGCTTGAACGGGACTTCGATGCGAAGATGCTGCGCACACAAACCCGTCCGCTGCCATCGGGCCGGATGCAACCGGCCACAGTGGCCCTGCTTGGAGGCATCAGTTCCGTCGCGGGACTTATTTACCTCGCAGTGGCGACCAATCTGTTGACCAGCGTGCTGGGCGCGATCACTCTCATCAGCTACGTCTTCATTTACACGCCCTTGAAGCGCGTTACCTGGCTCAATACGCTCGTCGGGGCCATCCCCGGCGCCCTGCCGCCGCTCATGGGTTGGACGGCGGCGCGAAACGAATTGAGCGGCGAAGGATGGGCCCTCTTTGCAATTCTCGCTTTCTGGCAGCTTCCGCATTTCTTCGCTATTGCCTGGATTTATCGCGATCAATACGCCAAAGCCGGGTTTGTCATGCTGCCAAATGTGGATCCCAACGGAAAAGTCACCGGCCAGCAAACCGTCAGCAACGCGC
Organism: Verrucomicrobiia bacterium; assembly: GCA_036269115.1. Lineage (GTDB taxonomy): Bacteria > Verrucomicrobiota > Verrucomicrobiia > Limisphaerales > UBA11358 > UBA11358. The sequence goes on from DATAST010000147.1 coordinate 3,548, forward strand.
TTGCGCTGTTTATCGTGAGCCTGTGCCCGTTTCTGCTTGGGATGGCCGGCACTCTTTATCTCGCGGGCGCGCTAATTTTGGGCGCGGCATTTTTGCTGTATTCGATTCGGTTTTCGCGCCAGCTAACCCTGTCACGGGCGCGGCATTTATTTTTGGCTTCAGTTCTTTATTTGCCGTTGTTGCTCACGCTCATGGTTTTTGACAAAGTAAAATGATTATGGACGCGCACGTTGAACAATTTCCGCCCTACCGCAAGCATGACGCCCATGCTCATGATGACCATGGCCACGAGCACCACGATCCGGGCTTTTGGGCCAAATACGTTTTTTCCACCGACCACAAGGTCATTGGCATCCAATACGGTATTACCGCCCTTTCGTTTCTGTTTTTTGGCCTGATGCTCATGTTGCTGATGCGCTGGCAAATTGCGCATCCGTACAAGCCGGTCCCGTTCTTTGGCCATATACTCGAATTGCTGTTCCAGCATCCGGGCATCCCCAATCCCGCCGCCGGCGGCGTCATCTCGTCCGACCTCTATAATTCCTTCGGCGCGATGCACGGCACGATCATGGTCTTCCTGGGCATCGTGCCGCTGGCGTTTGCGGCGTTCGGCAATTACGTGGTGCCGCTGATGATTGGCGCGCCAGACATGGTTTTCCCGCGCGTCAACATGGCCAGTTACCAGGCTTATTTCCTTGGCGGGCTCGTGATGTTTGTCAGCTTTTTCATTCCTGGTGGCGCGGCGCAGGCCGGATGGACGTCCTATTCTCCGCTAGCCACCAGCATTCCCACGCACGGACAGCTATTCTGGATCATCGGCATGATCCTGCTCATTTCATCGTCGCTCTTGGGCGCGGTGAATTTCATCGCAACCATCATTCAATTGCGCGCTCCGGGCATGACCTGGATGCGGTTGCCGTGGTTTGTCTGGACGCAATTTATCACTGCCTTCCTGCTGTTGCTCGCATTCCCGCCTCTCGAAGCGGCGGCCGTCATGCAGTTGATGGACAACGTGGCGCACACCAGTTTCTTTTTGCCGACGGGCCTTGCCGTTGGCGGCCATCTCGCAAACGTCAGCGGCGGCGGCAGTCCCCTGCTCTGGCAGCATCTGTTCTGGTTCCTTGGCCATCCGGAGGTGTACGTCCTGATCCTGCCGGCCATGGGCATCGTTTGCGAAATCATCGCCAACAACACGCGCAAGCCCATTTGGGGCTATAAAGCGCTGGTCTATTCTGTTTTGGCCATCGGCTTTCTCTCGATGATCGTCTGGGCGCACCATATGTATATGACCGGAATGGGCACCATCATCTCCACGTTCTTTCAGCTGACGACGATGATTATCTCGATTCCATCCGTCATCATCTTGACCTGTTTGTTCCTTTCTCTTTGGGGCGGCTCGATTCGTACCAACACGCCGATGCTTTTTGCCTTGGCCTTCCTGCCCATGTTCGGCATTGGCGGGTTAACGGGCCTTCCGCTCGGTTTCAATGTGAGCGACATTCACCTTCACGACACTTACTACGTCATCGCGCACTTCCATTACGTTGTCGCTCCCGGAACGATTTTTGGATTGTTTGCGGGAGTTTACTATTGGTATCCAAAAATGACCGGGCGCAAAATGAACGAGTTTTGGGGACGCATTCATTTCTGGTGTTCGCTGATCTTTATGAACCTTGTGTTCATGCCCATGTTTTCCCAGGGCATGGCCGGTATGTTGCGGCGTATGGCCGATGGCGGCGCGAATTATTCGGCGGCCGTAAACAGCCGCGCTGGCGGTGACGTCATTGGTGGGCTAAGCCCCTTCATCATGTCCCTCCACACGCCTATCTTATGGGCGGCGGTTTGCCTGGGCATCGCGCAGATTCCCTTCATCATTAATTTCTTCTGGAGCATCAGCCACGGCGAGAAAGTCGGCGACAATCCATGGGAATCCACCACCTTGGAATGGCAAACGCCCACCCCGCCGCCTCATGGGAATTTTGACCATTCGCCTCACGTTTATCGCGGCCCTTACGAATACAGCGTTCCGGGCCATTCCACTGATTTCACTCCGCAAAATGAGCCGGAAGTATCCACGCCCGCCTCACCCAAGATTCCAACGACCGCGCACTAATTTTTCATGGAAATACCTTACACAGTCGAAGCAAGGCCGGACACCGGTTTATACAACGCTAAAGTCGGCATCTGGCTCTTTCTAGCATCTGAAGTGATGCTATTCGGCGGCCTCTTTTCCGCCTATGTACTGCTCCGCGTGGGCGCAGAGCCGGGCACATGGCCGCATGGCTGGCAGAACATCGTTCTGGGCACAATCAACACAATCGTGCTGGCGCTTTCAGCCATCACAACACTGATGGCTTGGGTCGCCTGCAAAGTGCGCGAGTTCGGCAAGTTTAAATTTTTCCACGCCTGCACCCTGCTGCTGGCGCTCACGTTCCTTTGCATCAAATTTGTTGAATACAGCGAGCACTTGAATCATTACGAAATCAAGCTCACAGACGGACGCATCGCGGACGGCGACATGGTTTCCAACGATCCGGCCCAGGACCACGTTGTGATTAAGGGCCGCTTCGATAAAACTGAAATGGACCTCTATGACCTGCGCGCGCAAAAGGAAATTTCTGAAACCGAAATCACTATTCCACGGTCGCAGATCGAGTCGATGGACAACTACGGCCCCTGGCACAACAACTACCTGGCGTTGTATTATACTCTGACTGGCCTCCATGCGATGCACATTCTGGGCGGCAGCATCGTTATTGGCTACCTCTGGGGACCGGGCCGCAAATTGTGGAAGAAAGATCCCGAACGCTTCACCAATCGCGTCGAGGTTTCTGGCCTGTTTTGGCATTTCGTTGACTTGGTTTGGATATTCCTGTTCCCAGTCTTGTATTTGACCTAGAATTATGAGCGAATCACACAATACACCTTCCGCCGTCGCACCGGGAAGCCACGGCGACCATCCGGTGGATTTTAACAGCTACATGCGGCGCTGCGCCGGCGTTTTCGGCGTCGTAGTAATCGCCGTCGGGTTAATGATTTGGACATCGTATCTGCCGGAAACGCATCTCGGCTGGTCCGGCAAAATCGCGATCATCCTTGTCATCGCCAGTTTTAACGCGTTTATCGTGGCCGGATTCCTGATGCATCTTATTTCAGAGAGAAAAATGGTGTATACTATACTTGGTTTTACGGTTTCGTTTGTGATTGGGTTGTTCGGCCTCACGTTTTATGCCATGACCGATTTCCCCAAACACACCGTCATTCACTGAACATGTCGCTGAAAGCCTTCCATCTTATTTTTGTGACGTCGCTCACGACGCTGTCGATGGGCTTTGCCGCGTGGGCTTTCTGTTCAGGCCGGATCATCTTTGGATTGCTCGGCATCATCGCTGCCGCGCTGGTGGTCGTTTACGGCGTTTATTTTTTGAAAAAATTGAAGAAAATAAGCTATCTATGAAACTGTTTCGCAAAATGGCTTTGGCCGCCGCCTTGGCTGGGTTTTCGCCCACGCCGCTCTTCGCGTGCGCGGCCTGCTACGGCAGATCCGGCGACCCTCTTGCTCACGGCATGAACTGGGGCATTCTCACGCTCCTGGCCGTTTTGGTAACGATGCTGGCTTCGATCGCCACGTTTTTCTATTTCCTGGTTCGCCGTGAAGCCGCCGCCCAGGAACAACTGGCGGCCGAAGAAAATTTGTCGGGGGCTAAAATATGACCGCATTTAAAGCCTTGTGGGCAAAAATTCTGGGAATGCCGCCCCTGGCCTCCTCCAATGGACAGGACGTTGATGATCTGATCATCTACATGCATTGGCTGATGGCAATTCTGTTTATCGGCTGGATCCTCTACTTCGGATACGCCGTCTGGCGCTTCCAGAAAAAGCGCCATCCCAAGGCCGACTATCATGGCGTCCGCAACCACGCCTCCAGCTACATCGAAGTGAGCGTGGCCCTTACCGAACTAATCCTGCTATTTGTCGTGGCCGTCCCGTTATGGTCCAAGGCAGTGGACAAGTTTCCGCCGTTTGACCAATCTACCGTTGTCCAGGTCGTCGCCCAGCAATACGCCTGGAACTTCCGCTATCCGGGCCCGGACGGCGCGTTTGGTAAACAGGACATGAGATTTGTCAGCAACACCAACCTTTTCGGCATTGATCCATCTGATCCAAAGGGCAATGACGACTTCCAGACGCTTAACGACCTTCGCGTCCCGATAAACAAACCCGTTATTTTGTTTGTCAGTTCCAAGGACGTGATTCATTCGCTCAAAATTATTTCGATGCGCGTCTGCCAGGATGCGATCCCGGGCCTGCGCATCCCTGTCTGGTTCACGCCAACGCAGATCGGACGTTATCAAATCAATTGCGCCCAGCTCTGCGGCCCGTCGCATTCCGCCATGACTGGCGGCTATCTCACGGTCCTTAGCCAGGCGGACTACGATAAATGGCTTCAGTCCCAGGTCAAAGTTTCTCCGTCGAGTTTTGAATAAAACTGTCGGCGGTAGGGGCGGCGCTATTCGTAAGTGGCGCTGCCACCGCCGTCCGCGCCGTGTTTAGCGGCGCAATGGGCGTCTCGGGCGTCAAATGTCGCACGTTCCGCCCTCGACGAGCGGTGACGCCGCAGCGCGGCGTCCCTGCCATCCAGTGGTCTTTAGATAAAGTTTTTATGGCAGATACGCCCGAACTATTGCCGCGTTCCTTGTGGATCGGAATCATCCTCCTGCTCGCGTTTCTCACTCTCGCCTGTTTGCTGTCCGTGGGAGAACTGCAGCATCGGCGACCTCCTTTGCGCGTCCTTGGCCAAATTGCCGATTTCACCCTCACCAATGAGAATGGCGCCGTGACCACCCTGGCTAACCTGACAAACCACGTCTGGGTCGCCGATATCATCTTCACCCGCTGTGCCGGCCCATGCCCACGCATCACTGGCCAAATGAAAGGCATCCAGGACGTTTTCCCGGAGACTAGCGATACGCGTTTCGTCACTCTTACTACAGACCCGGATTATGACTCACCAAAAATATTAAAACGTTACGGAGAACGCTTTAACGCCGATTTCAACCGTTGGATGTTTTTGACCGGCACAAAGGCCCAAATCGCCGACGTGGCAGCCAACAGCCTTAAACTTGGGACTACTCCCATCGCGCCTGCCGACCAGAAAAACTCGGTCGACCTCTTCATCCATACGACCATTTTTGTTCTGGTGGATAAACACGCCCGCATGAGAGGAATCTACCAGACCGGCGGCCCGGACGTGGACTGGACAAACAAGACGCGACCTGCCCTGCTCGCTGACATACGAAGACTGGAGCGCGAGCCGTGAGCATTTATGATCTTCCAGCTGTTAACGCCTCGCTTAACGGCCTCAGTGCCGTGTTCCTGACTGCCGGTTTCATCTTCATCCGCCAAAAGAAAATCATCGCCCACCGCAATTGCATGATCTCGGCCTTTTGCGTTTCGGTGATTTTTTTGATCTGCTATCTAACCTACCATAGTTACCTGGCCGTCGTGCTTCACCAGGGCCCGACCCGCTTTTTGAATCCATCCTGGTTTCGCCCGATTTACCTCGTTATTCTTACTACGCACAGTCTTCTGGCCATGGTCATCGTTCCCATGGTTTTGATTACGCTTAGCCGCGGCCTGCGTGAGCGATTTGAAATGCATAAAAAAATTGCGCGCTGGACGTGGCCCCTGTGGATGTATGTTTCCGTGACTGGCGTGTTGGTTTATCTTTTGCTCTACCGAATTTTTCCGCAAAAATGATTCCGCATGAGTGCCACTGCAAATGTTGCAATTCATTCGAGCCAGTTCCCTGAACAAATCCGCCGCGATTTACTGGAATCGCTTCGGTCCCGGAAAATCGCCCACAAATTTCATTACGATAGCGTAAAGCAAACCCAAAAATGGCTTGCCCTGCACCAGCAATATTCTCCTTCGCGCACCGATCAAAACTGCCTCGACATTTACGAGCAGAGTTTTGCGCTGGCCGCCAAAGCGATCAATTCCGAAAAGGTCAACGTCATCGGCCTGGGCTGTGGCGGAGGACAAAAGGACAGCCGCCTGATCGCCATGCTAAAACGAGGAAGAAATGATGTTTTTTACACTCCCTGCGACGTGGCAACCGCAATGGTCCTGACTGCCCGGCAGACCGCGCTTTCCGTCCTGCCCGGGAATCAGATACTTCCATTTGTCTGCGATCTTCAAACGGCAAATGATGTGTCTGCTAATTTCGATTTGCCCCGCGTTCGCCGCCTCCGCCGAATCATCACATTCTTCGGCATGATTCCAAATTTTGAGCCGAACAACATTCTGCCTAAACTGGCGTCTCTGGTTCGTCCAAAAGATGTTTTACTCTTTAGCGCCAATCTTGCCCCTGGAGATAACTATGCCGCCGGAACGAAACGGGTTCTGCCCCAATATGACAACCCCCTGACGCGTAATTGGCTCCTGGCTTTCCTGATGGACATTGGATTCTCGAAAACTGATGGAACTCTTGCGTTTGAGATTGAGAATACCCGGGATGGACTAAAGCGAATCGTCGCTCATTTTCGCTTCAAACGCCCGCGCCAAATTGAAATCGACAACGAGTCATTCGACTTTAAATCCGGCGAAACGATTCGCCTCTTCTTTTCCTATCGCTACACCTCCGAGCGTATTCGCGCGCACCTTTCCCGACACAAGCTTGAAGTTCAGCGAGAATGGATCGCTGAATCCGGTGAGGAGGGAGTTTTCCTGTGTTCGCTGAAAAAGAAGCGTTAGAAACTACTTTTTCTGGTGGCCGTCTGCAAAGACTTCCTTTTTAATTGCTGTGTGTTGACACTGGAACAACTTGCCGGACTATTTGAGAAGAATCGCGATGCCGCCTCTGCCCGCGTGAAGGAGTTTTCCATCGGCGGAACGCAATTCAAATTCAATACCCGACCCGCAATCATGGGCGTTGTGAATCTTTCGTCGGATTCATGGTATCGTGAAAGCGTTAGCCTGTCGGCCGAAGCCGCCATTCAACATGGACAGGTGCTCCGCGCACAAGGCGCGGATATTGTGGACGTGGGCGCCGAATCCACCCTTGCCAACGCCACCCGGGCCAATGACGGACTGCAAAAATCAAAATTGATTCCGGTCATCAAGGCTTTGCGCGCAAAAGGCATTTTGGTTTCCGTGGAAACCTATTCTCCTCGCGTCGCACGGGCCAGCCTCGAGGCAGGAGCAAACGTTTTGAATTTGACCGGTAATGCCGGCTCGAAGGAGGTCTTTAAGATGGCCGCCACGCACGATGCCGCGGTCATCATTTGCTATGTTCTGGGCAAAAATGTCCGGGAAGTTCGCGACTTCGATTTGACCGCCGATCCGATCGAGCCAATGAGCGAATATTTCCTGCGACAGATCGAAATTGCCGAAGGGGTCGGGCTTGAGAAAATCTTTCTGGATCCGGGTCTGGGCTTTTATTATCGCAATTTGCAGGACGGGCGGGTCCGCGTTCGCCACCAAATGACCGTTTTTCTAAATACTTTTCGTCTCCGCACATTGGGATTCCCTGTCTGCCATGCCCTTCCGCATGCTTTTGAATTTTTCCGAGACGAAGTCCGCTGCGCCGAGCCCTTCTTTGCCGTTCTCGCCGCACTGGGTAAAACAGACCTATTTCGTACTCACGAAGTCCCACGCATTCGAGCGGTGCTGGAAACCATGAGGCTTTAGCCTCCCTCAGTCGTTGAATTACTTCTTGCCCGTTGAACTTGAAGGAGCCGCTGTAGTCGCCGGTTTGCTTTCGGTCTTGGCGGGTTTGGTGTCCGAGGCCGGCGTTGAATCCTTTTTTGCGGCGTCTCTGTAATTTCTACTGCGGTAATCGGTAATATAGAAACCACTGCCTTTAAAGAGCAGGCCCGATCCGCCGCTGATTTTCTTCGTCACACGGCCGCGTCCCCACTTTTTCCGTCCGCACTTTTCTTTTGGACAGTTTTTAAGCGGTTCAGCTGATATGGATTGGAACGCTTCGAATTCGTGTCCGCACTTCTCGCAAGAATACTCGTAGGTAGGCATAAAACATCACCAACGACCCGGCCTGTGCCGCTATTGGGGCGGGCTAACCGACCCGGGAGAATTTGTATCATTCACGATGTGAACGCCGCCGCTGGAATCCACTTCCACGGACAAATTATAATGGGATGCCGGGGCGAGCGTGTTGGTAGGCCAGGAACGCGCCATGAGCAGTTGCGCGCCTTTCACGTTATTGCCCGGTTGCGAGCCTTGGCGGATCCATTGCAACCGCCGCGCCACGACCAACTCGTTGTGCAGTTTCTTTGCCTGGTCACGGATGGTTTTTAAATCATTGAATCTGGCCTGGAGCGTCGCGTATCTGGCCCGCTGATTCGTTACCTCACTTTGCAAAAATCCGCTGTTCTTTTCAGAGTCGGCAAGTTGCGTTGTGGCCGCCTGAATTCTTGCTTTCAAAGTATTGATCGTGTTGGTCAATTCCGAAGCCTGGTCGTCCAGCGCCTGGTTCTGTGCCTGCAGCGTGGAAATTTGGTCTTGCGCCGATTTCAACTGGGTGTCGCTGTTTGAAAGCGAATCGGAAATGCTGAGCACCTGGTTGCTCAGAAGCACAAGCTGTTGCCGGCTTGAGGTGAGATCGTTTGTTAACTGGAGATTCACCTGCCGCAAATCGGTCAGCTCATCGTTTGCGGTAACCAGGTCGTTTGAAAACTCCGCTATGGTCGCGTCCTTCTGCTTCTTTTGCTCGTCAATATTCTTTTGCGTGACCACGAGGGCAATGACCAGCCCTGCGCATGCCAGCATCAAAATGACGGTCACTAATGTTTTCATAGATAAGCAGAATCGCGCCACTTACGGCGTTTGGCAAGTGTTCCTTTTCTCCTAATTCGCCGGCGCCGCGCCAGGAGCCGAAGCCGGGGTGTTCGTGTTGGACAATTGTTCAACCGCCGCATTCAGGTCGGGATCAAGGATCTTGACGTCAGCCGTCTTTTTCAACTTCACCAGGTAGGGTTCCGCAAGAGTTTGTGTCTTCTGCTGCGTCAACCCATCCTTCACTCCTTCAGCCACGGTCGTTTCCGTTTGCGGAATTTTGTCGCTGAGGGTCAGTTTCTTGGCCGGGACTTTGTTGATCAATTGAATAATGTGATAGCCATAGACGGTCTTGACCAGGTCGCTGATTTGGTTATTTGTAAGCGAGAACGCCGCGGCTTCAAACTCAGTTGCCATGGCGCGGCGGGGATCAGCCGTCGCCCGGGGAAATGGAGGCAAGTCGCCGCCGTCCTCTTTGGTCGTGGTATCGTCCGAATATTGCTCCGCCAGTTTGGCAAAATCCGCTCCGCCCTTGGCCTTGGCCAGGACCTGATTGGCCAATTTTAATTTAGCGGACACGACGTCGTCGGCCAGCGGTTCCCGCGTTTGCGGATCAATGGTCATGAACAAGATATGGCGAACGTGGACCATTTCCGGCTGTTCAAATTCCTGCGGATGATCGTCATAGAATTTCTGGACCTCTGCGTCGCTGACATTCACACCCAGCCCGCGTTGAAGAGCGGCCATCGCCGTGGCTTCGTCCGCGACTTTCTTGTGTAATTTGTCGGCGCTCGTCCCGGCTGCCGTCAACTGCATTTTAAGCATGTCCTGCGAACCGGCTCTCTTTAGCAACGCGGCCATTGCGGTGTCGGCTTTCTTTTCGCCGGTGGCTTTGTCCGCGTCGTTGGCCTGGTTGACCAAAAGCTGCACGTCAATCATTTGTTCAAGCGCCTGCGCCTCAAGCAGCGCGAGCTTCTCCGGTGGAATCGTTTCTCCCTGTGCCGCCGCAGCCGACTTGATGCTCGTCACCACTTCGTCCAATTCGCTGCGCTTGACGTGGACACCCGTGCCGCTGGCAATCGTCGGATCGGGAAAAAGCGAGGCCATCGAATTCGTATCGGCGGCCACCGTCGTGTCCGGCGCGGCGGCGTGCGTCGAAATAGCGAAAATAGCGGCTCCTGCGGCCACGGATGCCGCAATCGCGGTAAAGAATACTGGTTTTAATTTCATTTGATGTTTTGGGTTAGAGCGTTTCTCTGCGAGACAGGTTCAATAATGATTTATTATAGTTTTATCACCTTCACGTTGCTGATATCGGCGTCTTTTCCGAGTTCGGTGAGGACATCCTCGGGCGGCACACTATCAAGGTTCAACACCGTCAAGGCCAGCCCCCCGGCTGTGTCGCGTGACAGGCTCATATTCGCAATATTCACCTTGTATTTGGCCAGGAGCGTTCCCAAATAACCCACGATTCCCGGGCGATCCTTGTTGTTCAACATCAGCAGCGTTCCCGAAATCGGAATTTCCACCGGCGTGCTGAAGAGCCGGACGATGCGCGGATTGTTCGGCGACCCGAAGAACGTGCCGCCCGCAGAGATCAACTTCTTGTCTCCGCTAAAAAGTTGGACATGGACCCATTCGTTGAAGGTGACCGGTTCGTCGGATTTCTTTTCCTCGACTGTCAGCCCCACGCTGGCGGCGGCTGAACGAACGTTGACGTTGTTCACGTCCTTTAACTTGCCGTTCGATAGGAAACCCATCAAAACCGATCGCGTCACTGGATCTGCGTTGGGCAACTCCTTGGCCTGGCCGCCGTACGTGATGTAAATCCGGTCGGCGCCTGCCGGTGAAAGCTGGGCCACAAGTTTGCCCAGCGCCTCGCCCAGGGGCAGGTACGGCTTGACCTGCTCGTAGGTTTTGGCGTCCAGATAAGGCAAATTGACGGCATTGCGCACTTCGCCGGTGAGCAGGTAGCCCGCGATGACCTCAGCCACTTCGATGCCGCATTTTTCCTGCGCTTCTTCGGTGCTCGCGCCCAGGTGAGGCGTGAGGATCAAATTCGGATGCTTGCGGAACGGATGGTCCGCCGCAAGGGGCTCGACGGAAAAAACGTCCAGCGCCGCGCCCGCCACTTTGCCCGACTCCAAGGCGGCAATCAGGTCGTTCTCGGCGATAATTTCCCCGCGCGCGCAATTGACGATTTTGACTCCCGGCTTCATCTTCGTAAATGCCGCGGTGTTGAGCATGCTCCTTGTTTCTGGTGTCACCGGCATGTGGACGGTGATAAAGTCCGACGCAAAATAAACCTGATCCAGGCTGTCAGCAAATGCGGCGCCGATGGCCCGGGCCCGGTCTTCGGTCAGATACGGATCATACGCCACGACCTTCATGCCAAAGGCAATGGCGCGTTTGGCGACTTCTGTGCCAATGCGCCCCATTCCGAGGATTCCCAGGGTCTTTCCCGCCAATTCCACGCCCTGAAATAGTTTGCGGTCCCATTTGCCGGCGACCATCGTGGCGTGGGCTTGAGGCACTTTGCGGGCCAGCGAGAGCAGCATGGTGAAGGTCAGCTCGGCGGTCGTGACCGTGTTTCCACCCGGCGTATTCATCACTACGGTGCCGTGATCTGTGGCGGCCTGGATATCGACGTTGTCTACACCCACACCTGCCCGCCCAACGACGCGCAGTTTTGGCGCCGCTTCGATTACCTTGCGAGTAACCTTGGTCTCGGAACGGACGACCAGGGCCGCTGCGTCGGAAACGATGGGCAATAATTCCGCTTCAGTCAGCCTTTTGGGCAGGACAGTTACTTGAAATTCCGGGCGCTGCTGCAGCAGCGCAATTCCTTTTGGCGAGATAGGATCACAAACAACTATTTTCATGCAAAGACGAAAAGATTATCGAGTGGATTCCCAAAGGTCAAACGTCAAACAATGAAATCCTGATTTTCATTGAAGCGCCAGAGTCTCGACTTCAATTTTGCAAAGTTGAAGTGGAAAAATCTTGCACTATGGTGTAAAATCTTTTGCAACAGGCACAGGATGGTGTAAAATCCATCTGTTCCAGGCTTTTACATGGCAAGACCGAATAACATTACAATGTGCAGTTTCTGCGGCAAGTCGCACGCAGAAGTTCGCAAACTCATCTCAGGCCCCGGCGTCTATATTTGTGACAATTGCATTATCCTTTGCAAAAACGTCCTCGACCGCGAGCTGCAGGTGCAAAACCAAAAGAAGCACACCAAATTCTCCGTGCCCAAACCCGCCGAGATCAAGCGCCAGCTCGATCTCTACTGCGTCGGCCAGGAGCACGCCAAAAAAACGCTGGCCGTTGCCGTCCACAACCATTTCAAGCGAATCCAGCCCGAACCTGCGCCCGAAGACGAATCGGCAACACAGGCAAATCCTTCTGCCCAATCTTCGCGTCACATCGACGTGGAAATCGAAAAAAGCAACATCCTGATGATCGGCCCGACGGGTTCAGGCAAAACACTCCTGGCTCGGACCCTGGCTAAAATTTTGGACGTGCCCTTTGCCATCGCCGATGCCACCACCCTCACCGAAGCCGGTTACGTCGGTGAAGATGTCGAAAACATTGTCCTGCGCCTGCTCCAAAACGCTGATTACGACGTCAAACGCGCCCAGCGCGGGATCGTCTATATTGACGAAATTGACAAAATCGCCCGCAAAGCCGAGGGACCGTCCATCACGCGGGACGTGAGCGGCGAAGGTGTGCAACAGGCCCTCCTGAAAATTCTCGAAGGCACCATTTGCAACGTCCCGCCCCAGGGCGGCCGCAAACATCCGCAGCAGGAATACATCCGCGTGGATACCACGAATATTCTTTTTATCTGCGGCGGCGCGTTCGTAGGTCTCGAGCGCGTCATCCAGCGCCGGATGGGCAAAAACGTCATGGGCTTTGGTGCGATCGGCCAGAAGGAAATTGTCATCGACCGGGCGGAGATTCTTCAATACTCCGAACCGGAAGATATGCTCAATTTTGGGTTTATCCCGGAATTTATTGGGCGCCTTCCCATCGTCACGACTCTGTCCGAACTAAGTGAAGAACAATTGATTTCCATTCTCACCGAGCCGAAAAACGCTCTAACCAAGCAATTCGCCAAGCTCATGGCGATGGAAGGTGTGGAACTGGAATTTACGCCCGACGCGCTTCACGAATTGTCAGCGCTGGCACTCAAAAAAGGTACCGGCGCTCGCGCCCTGCGCGGACTCATCGAAAAGCTAATGCTCGATTTGATGTTCGACGTCCCCGAAGTCGCAGACATCGTCCACGTCAAAATCACTGCCGCCGTTGTACGCGGCGAGAGCAAACCGATTGTTCGCAGGAAGCAGGACGCGGAAGCGGCGTAGGGCAACGTCCAAATCCCAACATCCAAGCTCGAGAGAGTGCTCAAGCACCAATGCCCAATGCCGCAAAATTGGTTGTTTGAGGCTTGGATATTCTCTGAAGCTTGGTGCCTAGAGTTTGGAGCTTAAAACTTCAGATTCTTATTCTTTGCCCGTGATTCCTCGGCCAGTTTGACCTTGAATGGATCGAGTGCGGCTTGAAGCCGTTCGTCGCCCACGGCGAGAATCTGCACCGCAAGCAGGCCGGCATTTCTGGCCGCGCCGATACCGACGGTCGCCACTGGCACACCGGGCGGCATTTGGACGATGGAAAGGAGCGAATCCAACCCTTTAAGAGATTTGCTTTCGATGGGTACGCCGATGATCGGGAGGGTCGTGAATGCAGCCGTGACGCCTGGCAAATGCGCCGCGCCGCCAGCCCCGGCGATAATCACTTTCAGTCCCCGCTGAACGGCATTACCGGCATAGTCTTCCAATCCACGCGGATCGCGGTGGGCCGAAATTACTTTGGCTTCACAGTTTACGCCGAATTCCGCCAGGGCGTCTGCCGCAAGCTTCATTGTGGGCCAATCCGAATCGCTGCCCATTAAAATCCCTACCAGTGGTGTCGTTAAGTCGCTCATGTGGTGTAAATTGAGCGATGAAATCGTCCGTTTGGCAAGTTTGAAAAATACTTTGGCTTTCAAAACCTCGTGTTCGGTGTCCAGCCTTTAGGCTGTTCCGGAGCACGTTAAAGCGTGGACAACAAACGAACCTCGTGAAAATCAGAACCTTGTGGGCGCGAGTCGCGCCGAATTTGGACAATATATCAATGAATTAATAATTTGTGAAAGCAATCACGCTGCCATTTGTAGCGGCGACCGTAGCAATTTCGCGTGCCGTTTCCAATTTGGGTGAAGACCAATTTTCACTGCCATAATGCGCTTCATAAAAATTGTAATCACCTAAAGTAAAGAAACCCAGGCTGCTCTTGAGATCTGTGATGTCCCCGCGTTCCGCGAACCGATATAAATAAACGTCCTTATCAATATTCAAATGAAGGTGAAGTCGGTCATCGTCATTCTTGCCGGCGCGATACTCGGCAAAATAGGCGCAAGCAAGAAAAATCAAGGCGAACAGTGCAACGAATATAATTTTAACCCGTTTCATAAACCAGGACCGTGCCAAATTTCGCAATTGGTGGACGTTTCGACCGTCCCAGTATATATATGACGGCGGAACACGTAAAGGACTATGAAAACACCAACCGTCAAACCGCTCGTTCAACGTCCGGCCTGGAAGGCCCTGGCCGCTACCAGCAAACAAATCAAAAAACTGCACCTGCGCGATTTGTTCGCCAAAGATCCAAAGCGCGGCGAGCGATTGACCGTCGCCGGAGCTGGCCTGTTCCTGGACTATTCCAAAAATCTCATCAACGACAGGTCCTTAAAGTTGCTGCTGCAACTGGCGAAGGAATCTGGCTTAAAGGCGAAGATTGACGCCATGTTCAGCGGTCAGAAGATCAACGTCACCGAAAATCGGGCGGTACTGCATATCGCATTGCGCGCTCCCAAAAATGCGGTCATTTCCGTGGATGGAAAAAACGTCGTGCCCGAAGTCCACGCCGTTCTCGAAAAAATGGCAGCGTTCTCCAACCGCATCCGCAGCGGCGAATGGAAGGGCCATACGGACAAGCCAATTCGAAATGTCATCAATATCGGCATTGGTGGTTCCGACCTCGGCCCAGTGATGGCTTATGAAGCATTGCGCCATTACAGCAAGCGCCAGATGACGTTCCGTTTCGTGTCAAACGTGGACGGCATTGATTTTGTCGAAGCCGTTCAGGGCTTCGACCCGGCAGAAACGCTGTTTATCGTTTCTTCAAAGACCTTTACCACGCTCGAAACAATGACCAATGCCGAAACGGCGCGCAATTGGCTGCTGACCGGCCTTGGCGGAGACAAATCTGCCGTCGCGAAACATTTCGTTGCAGTTTCCACCAACGCGGAAAAAGTATCCGCGTTCGGTATTGATACGGCCAATATGTTCGGCTTTTGGGATTGGGTGGGAGGACGTTACTCGATGGACTCGGCCATCGGACTTTCGACCATGCTCGCCATTGGCCCAGACAATTTTCGCGCGATGCTGAATGGCTTTCACCAGATGGACGAGCATTATCGGACTGCCCCATTCGAAAAAAACCTGCCGGCCCTCATGGGATTGTTAAATGTTTGGTACACCGACTTCTTTGATGCTCAGACGGTTGCCGTCCTGCCCTACGAACAATATCTGAAGCGTTTCCCGGCCTATCTCCAACAGTTGACCATGGAGAGCAACGGCAAGCATGTCACACTTGATGGAAAAACCGTTACATATGACACCGGGGCAATTTTCTGGGGTGAACCCGGGACAAATGGCCAGCATTCATTCTACCAATTGATCCATCAGGGCACGCGGTTGATTCCCTGCGACTTTATCGCTTTCGCCAACGCGCTTACGCCGCTGGGCCGACACCATGACATATTGCTGGCAAATGTTTTCGCGCAATCCGAAGCCCTTGCCTTTGGCAAAACCGCAAAACAGGTAAAAGCTGAAGGCATTGCGGACTGGCTCGTGCCGCATCGCGTTTTCGAAGGCAACCGCCCTTCAAATACCATTCTGGCGGACCGTCTCACACCCGAAATCCTCGGCGCACTGGTGGCCCTTTACGAACACAGCGTTTACACCCAAGGTGTCATCTGGAACATCAATTCGTTCGATCAATGGGGCGTGGAACTCGGCAAAGCCCTCGCCCAGCGAATCATCCCCGAATTGGAAAGCTCGTCCGAATCAAAGCTGAATCACGATAGTTCGACCAATAATCTGATTCGGCGATATCGGAAAATGAGGGATACGTTGAAGCGTTGAAACGGGGTGCGATTCGCCATATACGCGAAACGGCACGCCCTTTTCACGGGCATAATGCCCTTGGATTCAAACGCCCTCTGTGCTATTCTTGGCCTATGTCGCAGCGTATTTTGATCAATCCGGACATTTGTAACGGTCGGCCGGTAATTCGCCGGACGCGCGTCACCGTGCAAACCGTCTTGGAATTCCTCGCGGCCGGTGACTCGATTGAGGATGTGCTGGAAGAATTTCCTAAACTCACTCGCGCCGATGTCAAAGCGTGCCTGGATTACGCCTCTCGGCTCATGGGAAATCATTATTCCGTCATGCAGGCCGCATGAAAGGGTATCTGTTCGACGGTAATGTGCCGTCGTGCCTTCGGTTTTCGCCGAAACTCCCTATCATCCCTCATTCCGCTGCCGGACGAAATCCAACTGACACACAAATTTGGGAATTTGCCCGAAAACGAGATTTGGTTATTGTGAGCAAAGATGCGGATTTTTCCGATCGCATTGTTGCCAGTTCTCCGCCGCCTCGAGTCGTACATCTGCGATTTGGCAATCTTCGAAGAAATGAATATCACCTCTTGCTTGCTCGCCGTTGGCCTCAGATTGAATCTCTATTGAAGACGAACAAGTTGGTGAACGTATACGCGGACCGGCTCGAGGGAATTGGCTGACAACAAACTTTTTTGTCGTGGCGTGAGTTCAACCAGGAGCGGTTCGAAAATCGCTCCGACCTTTTTCGCTAGACTAGGTTTTCACTCAATTGTCGAAACACCCCCTGCCCGCCCGTCATCTCAGTGAAGGCGGGAATGGTTTTCGCCTCGTGAATAAAAAATGTTAAGACAAAGAGCAAAGAGATTATGAAGACAATTCAACCACGCATATCCAATCCGGCGGATCTTATTCCGGATGTCCTGGAACCGGTAAAAGCCCTGTTTGGCGCATCTTTTAAAGGCGGGGTGCCGCCAAAAACACTCGCCCTGGTGCATTTACGCGCCAGCCAGATCAACGGGTGCAGTTCCTGTGTCGATGGCGGCGCTCGCCTGGCCAAAAAGTCCGGCGAATCCGATGACCGCCTGTTTGCAGTGGCCGCCTGGCGTGACACACCTTATTTCACCGAGGCTGAACGGGCCGCGCTGGCGTTGGCCGAAGCGGTGACGCGGCTTAGCGATCGACCGGATCCTGTGCCCGATGAAATATGGAATGAAGCAGCGCACCATTACGACCAGAAAGGACTTGCGGCCTTGATTATCGCGATCGCCGCGACCAATGTATTCAATCGTTTCAACGTCGCTACCCGGCAGGTGGCGGGCGACAATGATTGGAGCAAATAGAATTACGAAAAGGAAAATACAGCCGTAAAAGATTATGAAATACGCATTACTTGTTCACCAATCACCCGACCAATTTAGCCGCCGGGACGCAACGATGATCGCCGCCGGCAAAGCCTACGGTGAAGCGCTCCTGGCTGCGGGTATCTTTGTGGGCGGCGGCGGATTGGATTCCCCGCAGACCGCCACGACTGTGAATGTTCGCGACGGAAAGCGCCATGTTCATGACGGCCCTTACGCCGAGACCAAGGAATTCCTTGCCGGCTTCGCCATCATTGACGTGCCCAATCTCGACGTGGCTCTTGAATGGGCAGCCCGACATCCAGCCGCTGCTCACTCGTCGATCGAAGTTCGGCCGTTAATGGGATCACGGTTCACGACGGCACCTGCGAAGGCTTGAGGCATGAGCGAGGCCGCGACGTATGCAACGATTGAGACCATCGCGCGCGATTCGTATGGGCGCCTGATCGCCTATCTCGCGGCTCGCTCCGGCGATATTGCTGGCGCCGAGGACGCGCTGGCCGAGGCATTCGTCGCGGCCCTCAGGAAATGGCCCGCAGACGGCCTGCCGGAAAAGCCAGAAGCGTGGCTCCTGCACGTGGCCCGCAATCGTATTATTGACCTCGCCCGACACCAACAAGTGCGGGAAAACTCTGAGTCATTTCTCCAGCAAATCGCCGGGGAAGCAGAGGCCGTCGCGGATACACAGGAGTATTTCCCCGACGAACGTCTCAAGCTCCTGTTTGTCTGCGCTCATCCGGCAATTGACCCGGCGGCGCGCACGCCATTGATGTTGCAAACGGTCCTCGGCATTGATGCCGCGCAGATCGCCTCGGCGTTTTTGGTTTCTCCGGCGGCAATGGGCCAACGCCTCGTTCGTGCCAAGGGCAAAATCCGCGATGCGGGCATTCCCTTTTCCACGCCCGAGCCGTCCGAATGGAATGAGCGCGTTGGTTTTGTCCTCGACGCAATCTATTCGGCCTACACTACCGGCTGGGAAAGTTTGACGGAAACGGGTTCCACGCATCATGCGCTCGCTGCTGAAGCCATCGCCATTGGACGAACACTGGTCGAATTGATTCCCGATGAATCTGAAGCTCATGGCCTGCTCGCGCTCATGCTCCATTGCCAGGCGCGCGGTCCGGCACGGTATGACCAGGCTGGAAATTTTGTGCCTCTTGACCGACAGGACACATCACAGTGGTTGCACCCGATGATCGACGAAGCTGAGCAGCATCTGCGAGCGGCGGCTGCCTTCAAAAGAATTGGACGTTACCAATTGGAGGCTGCGATACAATCCATTCACGCCAACCGTGCGGTAACTGAAGAAGCTGATTGGAAGGAAATCGCATTGCTGTACGAAGGGTTGATTCGCATCGCTCCTGGAATCGGCGCGCTTGTAGGACGCGCGGTTGCCCTGGCGCAGTCAGGACAGCCTGAAGCCGGATTGAAGGCACTAGGCGAAATTCGGGGTGATCGGATTGCCGGCTACCAGCCCTATTGGGCCGCGCGCGGGCATCTGCTACGCCTGCTAAACCGGGAGGATGAAGCGCAAAACGCTTTTTTGCGCGCAGCAAGCCTGACGGACGATTCGGCCATGCGCAAATATTTGCTTGGTTTGATGGCTTGAACGTTAACGTAACATCGCAAATGCTTGATATTCAATTGATTATGAAATGTAACAGCGTGTAACAAAT
>DATAST010000148.1:0-2417 GCA_036269115.1 Verrucomicrobiia bacterium
CAGCCAAGTTTAATCTCGCGGTCGATTCCGCGCAGCAGCGCCTCTTCGCGCTCGCCTTCAGTGGGTTTGGGGATGTTCCTCGCAACAAGGTCCTGCGCGTTATCGAGCAGCATTCCGTTTGGCTCTCCGTTCTTTTTTAGAATTTGCCCGCCGAAGGGGTGCGGCGTGTTCCTGTTAATTCCGGCAATTTTAAGCGCAGCCGAATTACCAATTGAGGCGTGGCCATCCGCGCGTGTGAGAAATACAGGATTGTTTGGAGCGATCTTGTCGAGGTCCTGGCACGTTGGAAATTGCGGCGGTTTCCAAAACGTTTCGATCCAGCCGCGTCCAACGATCCATTTTCCTGGGCCTGTTTTGTCGACGCGCTCTTTCACCCTGGCCAGAAAGTCTTCAAGCGAATTTATACCTTCCATATTGAATCGCATTTCGCGCTCGCCGATCCCGAAGATGTGACAATGCGAATCAGTGAAGCCGGGCACGACCGTGTCACCGTGAAGATCGACAATTTTCGCGGCATGAAATCTTTTCGCGTCGTCATTTGAGCCAACGAAAACGATTCGGTTGGCCCTTACCGCGACCGCTTCGGCCTTCGGTTGCTTCTCCGTGACGGTGTAAACGTTCCCGTTCGTCAGAAGAAGATCGACATCTTCAGCGTGTGCCATTCCGACAACGAAAAATCCTGCCAGAAAGAAAATTAGTTGTCGTTTTCGTGTGGAATTCACGGGCCGTCCTACTAAATGCTGCAGCAATCATACTGACAACCTCCCCTGCAGAATCAAATATCGTGCTTCCAGGCTTGACGTGCCGCCGAAGTTTTGTCGTCATCAGTTTTGCCAATTGTTCGGTTTTCTGTATCGGAAAAGCCGAACGCTGTTGTCGGCATGAAATGAATGATGAATTTTATTTTGCTACCGCCAAACAGATTTATAGAATCATGGTTCCCCTCAGGCGAAAACCCTTAACCCTTTTGTACCGTCTGAACGCAGAGCATTCCGATTTCAACATTGATTCGTTGTGGTGGCTGGTGATGTCCGGCGGAGCCGCATTTGCGTGATATCCTATGGCCAACTTCTTTCCACGCTGGACCAACTGGATACCGCTCAAGGTGGTGATCTGCGGTATCATTGCGGTCTGCGGATTGAGCGCGGCGACCTGGTACTATGCGACGCCAAAGTACACAAAGATTGGCTATGAACCAATCCAGCCGGTGCCAT
Organism: Verrucomicrobiia bacterium; assembly: GCA_036269115.1. Taxonomy (GTDB): domain Bacteria; phylum Verrucomicrobiota; class Verrucomicrobiia; order Limisphaerales; family UBA11358; genus UBA11358. The sequence goes on from DATAST010000148.1 coordinate 1,215, forward strand.
TTCCGCATGACATCCACGTCTCGCAATTGGGAATGGATTGCCGGTATTGTCACAGCTTTGTGGAAATGGCGGCGCAGTCGAATGTGCCGAACACTCAGACCTGCATGAATTGCCATACGCAGGTGCAAAAAGATAATCCGAAACTGGAGCCGGTGCGGGCGAGCTGGAAAACGGGTAACCCGGTGGAGTGGGTGTGGATCTATCGCACCGTCGATTACGTTTATTACAATCACGCGGCGCACGTGAACCGCGGCATTAGTTGTTTCAGTTGCCACGGTTCTGTCAATCATATGTCGACGGTGTATCTGGCAAAGCCGCATAGCATGGCGTGGTGCCTCGAATGCCATCGGCACCCCGAAAATTTTCTACGGCCCGACGATCAGGTTTTCAATCTCGATTGGAAACCGGACGATGTGAAACCAGTGGAATTTGTGGCGAAGTACGGACAGCCACATGATTCTGGAGAGGATTTTTCCAAGAAAAAGAAACTTACCCAGGCTGAGATTGGCCAGACGTTGAAAGAGCACTGGAACATCAATCCGCCGACGAACTGTCAGGGGTGCCACAGATGAAACGAGTATTCCAGCATCCACCGGAGCCACCAACCGGCAAGCATTACTGGCGCAGCCTGGGCGAATACAGCGATTCGCCCGAATTCCGGCAGTGGCTGGAACGCGAATTTCCACAGGGCGCAGCGGAGCTGAACGGCGACGAGTGGTCGCGCCGTGATTTCCTGAAATTGATGGGGGCATCCATGGCGCTCGCCGGCGTCGGCCTAACGAGTTGTCGAAGGCCGGAGCTGCACCTGGTTCCGTTCACAAAAAACGTTGAATGGACGATTCCCGGAAAATTTCTGTACTACGCGACGGCGATGCCGCGGCGCAACGGCGCCATTCCACTTCTCGCCACGACAGTGGACGGGCGTCCAATTAAGCTGGATGGCAACCCATTACATCCGGCTACGGGTGGGGCGACCGACACGTTCACTCAGGCGTCGATCCTGGACCTGTACGACCCGACCCGATCCAAACGGTTTGTCCGTGATGGGAAAACAGCCAAGCGCGAAGATTTCGACGCTTACCTCAAGGACCTTCGCAATAAGCTTCTCGCTGATCACGGCGACAGCGTTGCGTTTCTCGTGGAAGAAACGAATTCGCCAACGCGCGAGCGTTTGCGGGGAGAGTTGGAAAAAAATCTTCCAGG
>DATAST010000149.1:0-27412 GCA_036269115.1 Verrucomicrobiia bacterium
CAGTCCCACTGGCCGGCTCAAACCGGCTCTCGGTCACTTCCCAGTTCAGTCCCAGTCCCAATAGTTCATGAAATAGTTTCTCAGGCGTCATGCCCCAAGACTACACACTCATTCCACTCAAAACAGCGAAGAACCTTACACAACCTGTTACAAACCCGGAAGGCCTTGACACGTGCAGTGAACGGGACGAGGTTTCAGTATGAAAAGGACAATTGTCATATTGGCAGTTGCAGCCGCTTCAATGGTAGCCTTCGCGCAACCGCCTCCGAATAATCCCGCACCCGCACGAACGCCTGCAGCCACGCCCGCGGCCCCCACACAGAAACCGCCAGTGGCTAAGAAGGAAAGCGCGCAGGTCCCCAAATCCGGATTTTCAACCCCGCTGAAATATTTCACCAAGCCGCTAATAAAACGGAAGGTGGAAAGCGTGGATGGAATGAGTTCGCGCCCCTGGGTCCAGATTGTGGGGATACGTCCCGGTTATTCGGCGTTTCCACCCCCGGAAATGCACGAATCAACGCTGTATTTGTTTTGGGTGGGCCGGGACCCGCATTGAAGCGCTGGGAAGCCTCCGGGACTATTTTAAAGCGTGTGCTGCCTGATCCGCGAGGTTGACCACGACATTTGGAAAAGTACCGAGCCAAATCATACCGGCGATGCAAATGGCGATGGAGAGTTTAGCCGCCCCGGACAGGCGAATAGGAGATAGATCGGGGGCTTCCTTGCTCCAATAGATCGCCCGGATTACACCGAAGTAGTAGTAAAACGAAATGATGATTCCGGCAAGGGCCACAAAGGCCAGATAATAATAGCCGTAGTTTACCGGCCCTTCGGCAATGATGGCTTTGAGCAGCAGAAATTTACCAAAAAATCCCGCCAGCGGCGGCAAACCGGCCAGCGAGACCATGGCAAAGGTCATCGTGGTAGCAAGCATGGGAGAGCGCTGGTTCAGTCCCGCCAGCGCCGAGATATCTTCATTGTCCAAATGCTGCATCACCAGGGTGATGACGGTGAATGCCGCCACGATGGTGAACAGATAACCAGCCAGATAATACATCACCGCGGACATGCCGCTTTCGCTCAGGGCCGCCACGCCCAGCAACAAATAACCCGCATGCGCGATGCTGGAATAGCCCAGAAGCCGTTTCAGGTTGCGTTGCGGGATGGCGCACAAATTTCCGTAGAGAATGGTCAAGCCCGCGATGACCATGAGATAAACGCTCCACTGATGAGCCACGCCGGGAACTGCAGTGAATAGAACGCGCAGCAGCAGGACAAAGCCGGCGGCTTTTGAGCCCACAGCCAAAAAGGCGGTGGTGGGCGTAGGCGCGCCCTGATAGACGTCCGGCGCCCAGATTTGGAATGGAACCGCGGCAATCTTGAACCCAAGCCCGGTCAGCAAAAACAAAACACCCGCCAGGAAAATTTTATTGGTCAAAAATTGCGGGACTACGGCAGCCAACTCGGTGAAATTCATTTTGCCGGTGGTACCCCAAATCAGGGCAATGCCAAAAACCATGAAGGCGGACGACAACGCGCCAATAATGAGATATTTCACGCCCGCTTCAAGAGAGGAAAGCTTCCGCCGCTGATAACTCACCAGCACGTAAAACGTTACGGTGATCAATTCGATAGACACAAACAACATCGCAAAATCATTTGAAGACGCGGCAAAGAGCATCCCCGCGAGGGCAAACACGACCAGGGAATAAAACTCAGGAACGGCTGAAGCAATTTTCTCCGAAAACTCCGACGTCACAAACAACACCAGAATGGCGGCGACCACAAAGAATCGCTTAAAAAAGATGGCCAGCGGGTCCTGGATGTAATCTCCGTTAAAGGCCGTGCCGGTCGGCGCGTCATTTCCCAAAAGAGTCAGCAACATGACGCCCAGCGCGGCGATCGCCAAATACGCCAGCGCCTTTTTCCGCTGGGGATTTCCTCCAAAAAGGAAATCCGCGAGCATCAAAACGATGCCCAGAACGATCACCCAAATTTCCAAATACATCAAAGAAGCGTTCATTGATTTTCAATTGCCGGCTGGCGGTTGTCCAAATAAGCCGCCTGGAAGCCGCGCGGCGCGGCCTTAAGATTTGATGCCGGGACGACGGCCATTGGCGAAATCCCGCGACTGGCAGCAGCCGCAGGGACCTGCTGGTAAACCGAAATGATTTTGTTCGCGTCCGGTTCAATTTGATTCGTTAGCAGTTTTGGGAAAAATCCAAAGACAAACAAAGCTGCGAGCAATAGCGCGTAAGGGAACTTGCGCCAAAGACCGGCGTCCTCAAGGTTCGCGAATTTGGCAGGAACCGGGCCATGCAAAATGGTCCTCACGGCGCGGGTCATGTAAATACCACCAATGACGAGGCCGCCCCAGACAGCCAGGATGGTGACGGTCGGGAAAACCTTCCAGGCTCCGAAAAAGACGGTGACTTCACCCACGAAATTGGCAAACCCGGGCAGGCCGCAGCCAGCCATCGCCGCCATGACCAGCGCCGTGCCGATGAATCGCAACGGCCGGCACAAGCCGCCGAGTTCAGCCATTTGGAGCGTGCCAGTCCGCTGATAGATGAAACCGCTCAACGCAAACGTGAGTGCGGCCAGGAAACCGTGCGCAACCATGATGAACACCGCACCGGTGACCCCAATCAGGTTGAGGCTGGCGATCCCCAGGAAAATGAAGCCCATGTGCGCCACGCTGGAATTGCCGATGAGGAGGTTTAAATCACGCTGGCGCATGGCCACCCAACCGACGTACAGAATGTTGCCCAGGCAGAGCCACGAAAGCACGTTCATCCAACTATGTGCGGCCCCAGGCATCAACGGGAGCGCAATGCGTATCAGACCATACAGGCCGAACTTTTTAAGGATGCCCGCGTGGATCATTGCCGTCGGCGCAGGCGCCGACCCATAACCCAAAGGCGCCCATGAATGGAATGGCCAGAGTGAAACCAGGATTCCGAAACCGAACAACAGCAGCGGGAAAACGAAATTCTGCGCATGAAGAGCCATCGGATTGGCCTTCACATAAGTGATCATTTCCGGAATGTCGAAGGTGTTGGCCCCGGTCTTAAGGTAAAGCGCGATAATTCCGAGCAGGGCCAGGAGTGCGCCAATGCTCAAGTAGAGCGTAATTTGAAACGTTGCATAGTTCTTGCGTTCGCCGCGGCCCCACACGCCGATCATGATGAACGTGGGAACCAGCGCGAGTTCGTGGAGGAAATAGAAGAAAAATAAATCAAGCGACGCGAACGCGCCCAGGATGCCCCCACTCATGATAAGCAGGAGAATATAAAATTCCTTTTCACGCGTTTGTATTTCCCAGGAACACAACGCAGCGGTGAACGCCACGACAGCGCCCATTAAAATCAGTCCCACGTTCAAGCCATCCACACCCACGTGATAACTAATGCCCAGGGCATCCACCCAGAGAACCCGACTCTCGAACTGATAGTGATCAGCACCAGGCACGAACAGGCAAAACATCCTGATGGCCAGGACCATTGAGGCAAATGTGCCCGCCAATGAGATAAACCGGATAATGACGCGATAATTGCGCGGCACAAAGAGCAACACCAGCGCCGTGATGAGCGGACAAAGAAAAATATAAGTTAGAATGGACATTTTACCTCAAAACGAAATACAGAGCCACGGCCACGCCGAGCACAAACAAAAACGCGTAAGTCTGGAGATTGCCGGTTTGCAAAAAGCGCAGGCTGCGCCCGGTTAAATCCGTGCCGCCGCGAATAAAGCCGATGCAGAACCCTTCGACAATCCAGCGATCAATCCAATCAGCAATCGCCGCGATCGTGTCGTGAGCGCGAACGAAGGTGGCTTCGTAAATTTCGTCGAAATAAAATTTGTTCCTCATTGCCGTGCTCAGTCCGCCAAGCATTTGGGGAAGCGGATCCTGATCGGCTTTTGCGTAGAGGACATAAGCGCCGCCTAAACCGATAAAAAACGCCAAAATTCCAAGCGAGGCCGCCAACGGCGAATGCGCAAATGGCGCGATAATCGTCGCGGCGAAGCCAGCGGATTCGGAAGGTTCACCCGAGAATATCCGGTTATAAACGCCCTCGACTCCAATAAAGCCGCCGATAAAGGCAAATACCGCCAGAACAATTAGCGGGAAGGTCATGACCGCCGGCGATTCATGCGCGTGTGAGGCAGTGTCGGATTTTTCCTTGCCACAGAATACGACAAAGAACAGGCGGAATGTGTAAAACGTCGTCAAACAGGCGACAAAAACTCCAACTGCGAAGAGCAAAATATTATGCTGGGAAAGGGCTTGAGCCAGAATGCTGTCCTTGCTGTAAAAACCGCTGAAAGGCCAAATGCCCGAAAGTGCCAGGCCGCCGACGAGGAACGTCACAAACGTGATTGGCATTTTCTGCCGCAACGCGCCCATTTTCCAAATGTCCTGCTCGTGGTGCAGGCCGATAATGACCGAACCGGCGCTTAAGAACAGCAGCGCCTTGAAAAAGGCGTGCGTGGTCAAATGAAACATCGCAGGCGTTTGCCCATGAAGACCGACGGACATGACCATGTAGCCCAGTTGCGACAGCGTGGAGTAGGCAATGATGCGTTTGATGTCATCCTGCTGCACGGCGATGAGGGCGGCCAACAAAGCGGTGAAACCGCCAATATAAGCGATGACCTCCAAGGCCTGGGGATTCAGAATGACAAAAATACGGCACAGCATGTAAACGCCGGCGGCGACCATCGTGGCGGCGTGGATGAGGGCGGACACGGGTGTCGGGCCTTCCATCGCGTCCGGCAACCACACATGCAGAGGAAATTGAGCGGATTTTCCGACCGCGCCGCAGAAAACCAAAAGTCCGGCGATGGTAGCGGCGGTTCCAAATGCCGCCGGGGCCTGAAGCGCGGAAAAGTTCAACGTACCCATCCATTGCCAAACCATCAGGATACCCAGCAAAAAGCCAAAGTCGCCGAGGCGATTGACGATGAACGCCTTTTTGGCAGCATCTCCGGCGCTGGGCTTCTCAAACCAGAATCCGATGAGCAAGTAACTGGACACACCCACCAATTCCCAGAAGATGAACATCTGGATAAAATTGTTTGCCAGCACGATTCCGAGCATGGAGAACGTGAACAGACTCAGCTTGGCGAAAAATCGCGCCATGCTGGCGTCATCGTGCATATAGCCACGGGAATACACATGGATGGCGCCGCCCACGCCGGTGACAATCAGCATCATCATCAGGCTGAGCGGATCCAATTTGAGGCCAAAATCAATATTCAGACCATCGATGGAGAGCCAATGGCGGACGGATTCACCCTGGGCCGGCTGCCATCCATTTGCATGGATGAAAGCGATCGTCATGCAAAAACCGGCCAGGATCGCGCCGATAGAAATGAAGCTGCTCAGGTTTTTGAAACGCAGGGTGAACAGAGTAATCAAAACCGCTGCCGCAAGCGGCATGAACAAAACCAGCCAGGGTAGGAGTTCGAGTTGCATCCGTTAAAATTTCAGCGAGGTCAAATCTTCGACATGAGCGGACTGGCGGCGGCGATAGAGCGCGACAATGAGCGCGAGCCCGACCGAAACTTCCGCGGCGGCCACAGTGATGATAAAGAACACGAGCACCTGCCCGTCCAATTTATTGTTGAAGCGTGAAAAGGCGACCAGGGCAAGGTTCGCCGCATTCAGCATCAGCTCCAGCGACATATATATGACGAGCAAATTGCGCCGCATGATGACGCCAAACAGGCCCAGGGCGAACAGCAGAAAACTAACGGTCAAATATTGTTCCAGTCCAATTTGCATTTTATTCGAGATTCTTTTTACTCAGCAAAATAACGCCGATCATCGCCACGAGCAGCAGCACGGAAACGACTTCAAACGGCAAAACGTAATTTTTGAAAAGCATCATACCGAGCTCATGGGTGCCCCCCTCCATCGCGGGATGCGGATCCGTGTTGAACATCGTCGCGCCGAGACTCTTCAAAAATATTGCCAGGATTGCGCCCACGGCAACGATCCCTGCGAGCACGCCGTAGATTTTGATCCTCCGCATGGATTCGGCCTTCAAATCGAGCAACATGATGACGAACAGGAACAGGACGATGACCGCGCCGGCGTAGACCAGGATCTGGACGGCCGCCAGGAAAAATGCATGGAGAAGAACGAAAAGACCGGCCATCGAAATGATGGTGAGGACCAGAAACATGGCGCTGGTGACCGGATTGCGGCTGAAGGGATTGGCGACCACGAGCACGCCACAGCCGAGTGTGAGCACGGCGAATGCGTAAAATAATATGTTTTGCAGATCCATGTCTTAATAAATGTCGGAGCTTCGCAAGCCTCCAACAAAATTGCCTAAACCTTGACCGGGAAATCCTCCTGCTCTTTGGTTTCTTCCGCTTTATGTTTCCATTTCTGGATTCCGGGATGAACTCCACCCAGCGAGAGCAACTTTTCTTTATTGAATACCAGCTCCTGGCGTGACTGGCCGGTAATGGAGTAATCTTTCAGCAGGAAAATAGCTTCCTCGGGGCAGACTTCCTGGCAAAGGCCGCAATAGATGCAACGGAGCATGTTGATTTCAAACTCCTGGGGCATTTTTTCGGCGTTCCCACGGTCGGCGAGCTGGCCTGAGGGTCCCGGCGGAAAGATTTTGATCGCTTTGGGCGGGCAAACAAATTCGCAAAGCTGGCAGGAAACGCATTTGGTGTTTCCTTCCTGGTCCCGGACCAGGTAGGGCGCGCCGCGGTAACCTTCAGGCACGGTCCATTTTTGTTCGGGATATTCCATGGTGACCTTCTTTCCCTGAAACAGGGTGCGGAAGGCATGACGGAACGTGACCTTAAGTCCGCCCACAATGGCAGGCAGATAAAGCCGCTCCCAAAATGTCAGTGGTCTGCGATTAACGATCATAGCTTTAACTTTTCGCCCACAGCACGATGGCCGTCACCAAAATGTTCACCAGCGCCAGCGGCACGAACCGCCGCCAGCCCAAATCCATCAATTGGTCATAGCGAAAGCGCGGAAACATCCAGCGCACCCAGATGAAAACCGTCATAAGCGCGCACATTTTTGCCAGAAATATAAGGATCTGCAGGACTCCAATGCCGATGTTCCGGGCCGGGTGATCCAGTCCCCAAAACGGAAGCGTCCAGCCGCCGAAAAATAGCGTTGTCATCATTCCCGCCGCCGCCGCCATATTGGAGTATTCAGCCAGAAAGAACAGCGCGAACTTCATGGAGCTGTATTCGGTGTGATAACCGCCCACCAGTTCGGTCTCCGCCTCGGGCAAGTCGAAGGGCAACCGATTCGTTTCCGCAAATCCGGAAACCAGAAAAATGATAAATGACAACGGCGCATAAATGATTAGCCAGCCATGTTGCGCCTGCCAGGTAATGATCGTGCTCAAATTTAAATCACCCGCGATCAAAAACACCGGAATCACGCTCATACCCATCGCGATTTCGTATGAAATCATTTGGGCACTGGAACGGATGCCGCCGAAGAACGGGAATTTCGAATTAGCCGCGTACCCCGCCAGCACGATGCCGTAAACGCCCAGCGAGACGATGCCAAACGTGTAGAGAATTCCCACGTTCAGGTCCGCAATGACCATCTTTTGGCTGCCAATATAGGAACCAAACGGAATCACAGCGATGACCAGGATAGACGGAATGACAGCCACCGCAGGAGCAATCCAGAAATACGCTTTATGGACGCCCGCCGGAGTAAAATCCTCCTTGAGCATGAATTTCAATCCATCGGCCATGGGTTGAAAAACTCCCCAGCGCGTCAGGGCCGGGCCAAGTATGGGGATATACTTCATGAACGGCGGCGCGACGCGATTGGGCCCAACGCGGTCCTGAATCCACGCGGAAACTTTTCGTTCCACCAGCACCGCATAGCCGGCGATCGTGTGCAAGGCCCCAAGAGCCAGCACAATTTTGACAACGCTAAAAAATATAAACTTGGCGTCCATGTTAGATTTGAACCGTCGCTCCGCCGTCTCCAAGGCCTGCCCACGTTAATCCGTTGAACGCGGGCACGTCCTTTGCCATTTCGTTAAACAGGCCTTCAATCGTCAGGAAACCGTTCTGCCCGGTGACGTTGAAAACCAGGTCGTGCAGAAATTCCCATTCCGCGCGGGCATCGCCAGGCGCTTCGACGGCTTTCATAAATTTTTGGACGCGACCTTTGGCGTTTGTGAAGGTACCGCGCTTTTCCACATGGGCGCATCCGGGTAAAAGGTAATGCGCCAATTGGGTCGTCGCGTTGGGCAAAATATCGCTCACGATCAGGGTGTCGAGTTTGCCGAGCAAATCCGCCCCGATGCCGTGCCTGGTGACGTCCTCGCCGAAAACGATGAGCGTCTTGATTTTGCCGCTGGAAATGCCGCTGGCGATTTGCGGCAGATTGCTTCCCATCTCGGTAAAGCAAATACCGGTCAGACGCGCGCCGTTGGTGTTCGGGTTGCGATCCGCATTCACAAGTATCTTGTCACCCTCACCGGTGCGCGGAACGGAATCGCTCATGGCGCCCAGCTTTGATTTCAGCTTGCCGATCAGCCAAAGTTCCTCGTTCGTTTGGCGCGCCGAAGCGACAATGGCGACCGAGCCCGAGGGCGCGGCTTTCAATTTGCGGGCAATTTCATTTAAGGCCATGGTCCACGTTGCCTTTTGGCTTTTCCCCTTGTCCACAGGCCTCTTCACTTCGGTCAATCGGTCCTCACGGCCAACCCACTTGTAATTCAAGCGGCCGGAATCGCACATCCAGCAGGAATTGACGGCATCGTTCTGGCGCGGCTCGTATCGGTAAATTTTTTCTTCACGCGAACCGACGATGATATTGCAGCCGGTGGCGCAGCTGGTGCAGACGCTCCTGGTTTCTTTCAGGAACCAGACCCGCATCTTAAACCTGAAATCTTTCGACGTCAGCGCTCCGACCGGACAAATGTCGACCGTATTGAGGGTGTAATTGTTGTCAAAAACCTTCCCGGGATAAGCCGTGAGCGTGTTGTAACTGCCGCGATTGACAATCCCGAGCGCGTCGTCGCCCACGACGTCCTTCGAAAACCGGATGCAACGCGTGCAAAGGATGCAACGCTCATCGTCGAGCACAATCCTGGGCCCGAGATCAACGGCCTTGGGTTTGTGGACTTTCGGTTCCACAAAGCGGCTCGCACTCTGGCCGTAATCCACCGAATATTCCTGCAACTTGCATTCGCCCGCCTGGTCACAAATCGGGCAGTCGAGCGGATGGTTGATCAGCAGAAATTCCAAAACGCCCTCGCGCATTTGTTTGACGCCCGGCGTGTTCGTGTAAATTTCCATCCCCGGCGATATCGGGGTGGCGCAGGCAATGGCAGGACGGGGAGATTTGGCAATCTTGGGCGTCCCGTCGGGATTCAAAACCGGCTTCCGGTCCGGACCGAGTGCCGGGGTGCCAAATTCGACAAGGCACATGCGGCAGTTGCCTGCCACCGGCAGCTTGGGATGATAGCAATAATGCGGCACGTCCACGTTGATCAGGGCGCAAGCCTGGATCATCGTCGTGGGAATCGGCTTGCCGGTAATCGGGTCGGGCGTCGTTTTCGGGACCTCGATTTCACGGCCATCCACCTTCACCGTGATTTTTTCAACCGCAGGCGCCGGCTTGGTTTCAGTTGTGGTTGCTGTTGACATCAGCTTAATCTGTTTTTCCAATAATTAGGTTCGCGGCTGTCGTGCATGACCGCAAGAACATGAACGCAGTCATCCAATTCTTCATAAACAATCCGATACGGAAAACCGGCAATTCGCGCGCGGCGAACCGGCTTTTCCAAAAACGAAAAACGGTCCGGCTGGCGCGCAATCGCATCTTTTGCCGCGCGAAATGCGTGGAGAAAATCGCGAGCCAACTCCCGCCTTGTGCAGGCATAACGTTTTGCGGTTGCGGTAAGTTCAACATCGGCTTCACAGTGCAAAAAAATTGGCTTCATTCGATGGAAGCTTCAGCCCGACGCAATGCCTCGTCTGCTGAAACCTCTTTGGCCCTGCCTTCGGCAAAATCCTGGCGGCGACGTTTAATTTCCGTCTGCCATGCTTCGGAGACATCGTCCGCGAAATCTTCGTTTTCCAAACTGGTCAAAAGACGGTGTGCGATCTCCGCCCGGGCGTCACGAGGCAAACTCAACGCATCCAGGCAAATTTTTTCTGTAATCACGCTCATGTTCTATATTTTGTTAACGGCCGGCGGATACGCGTCGCGAAGAACCATATCCGCATCACGTTCGGAAATTTCTCCCGCATCAACGGCCGCGCAACGTTCGGATGCTTCCTGTTTCCATGCGGCTTCGATATCGGCCGAGCCTTCTTCTTTTTCCAGACTGACTAGCAGTTTGCGGACGAGGCTCGCGCGTTCACGCACCGGCAATGAAAGCGCCTCAATGAAAACCTGTTCCGTCGTTGCACTCATAATTTATTTTGCCACTAATGGTCGATTCTTGCCGTGAATATTCTCTAATGTGCCGTCGCTAATTCTCGTCGTTCAGGCGGCGTGGCGGCGACAGGTTCAGCATGTTCCTTCGCCCGGCGCTCTTCGTCCGCCTTTCCCTTGGCGACAAATTCGTCTTTGAATTTGCCGACAAAACTCTGCACCGGCCAGGAGCAGGCTTCGCCAAATGCGCAAATCGTCCGGCCACCGGGAATATTATCCGCGATTTTCACCAAATAATCCGCATCGCTTGCGCGGCCTTCGCCGTGCGTCAACCGATGCAGCGCCTTGCTCATCCATAGCGAACCTTCGCGACAGGGAGTGCACTGGCCACAGCTTTCGTGAGCGTAAAACACGGCGATATTTGCCAATGCTTCCACGATATCCGCGCTATCATCCATCACGATGATGGCGCTGGAACCGCTCATGGAGCCGGCGGCAATCAGTGAATCGAAATCATACGGCAAATCCAACATGTCCACTTCCTGCTCGGTCATTTGGCCGTCGGCGCCCTTTTTCTTGAGCTTAAATTTTTCTCCCGCCTTGAAGACTTTGGCCGATGAACCGCCGGGAATAACGGCCTTCAGCTTCCGGTCGTCAAGCAGTCCCCCGCCAAATTTTGGGTCGTTGATGAGTTCTCCGATCGTCGCCTTGCCGACTTCGATTTCGTAATAGCCCGGCTTTTTCACGTGGCCGCTGAGACTAACGATGCGCGTGCCGGTGTTGTTGGGCGTGCCGAGCTTGGCAAATTCCCCCGCGCCCATGGCCACGATGTGCTTCACGTTGCAAAGGGTTTCAACGTTGTTGACGATGGTCGGGCACATCCAAAGGCCGAGCACTGCCGGGAAATACGGCGGCTTGATGCGCGGATACGGACGTTTGCCTTCGAGCGATTCGATAAGCCCGGTTTCCTCGCCGCAGATATAGGCGCCTGCGCCGCGATGAACGTGAATTTCCAGGTCGTAACCGCTGCCCAGGATATTTTTGCCGAGAAAATTCTTTGACCGGGCTTCGGCCAATGCGCCATTTAAAATCTTCGCCCCGTCCACCATCTCCCCGCGAATGTAGATATACGCCAGATGCACGTCGTTGGCGAAGCAGGCGATAATCATGCCCTCGATCAACTGGTGCGGGTCTTTGTACATGATCTGCCGGTCCTTGAAGGTGCCGGGCTCGGATTCATCGGCATTGCAAATCAGGTAAATCGGCTTCCCGCTCTTGCGGTCCACGAAACTCCATTTGAGCCCGCAGGAAAAACCCGCGCCGCCGCGGCCGCGCAACCCGGAAATCTTCACGTCTTCGCGAATCTGCTCCTGGGGCGTCAATTTCTTTCCGTCAGGCAGGTCCTTCGGCTTCATCGCCAGCGCCTTTTTCAAAGCCTCGTAGCCGCCATGACGCGAATAGCACTCGATGTCCGGCGTGTAACCGGATTCATCGGCATATTTCAAAATCAGTTTGTATTCTTGCGCCATAGCTTGACTCCTGCTCAAAAATCTTTAGTTTGCGACTCCGCCGGTTTGCCCGATGGTGTAATGGTAGCACAAAGGTCTCTGAATCCTTTTGTCATGGTTCAAATCCATGTCGGGCAGCCAATTTACGCCGGCATTTTTAAATTCATTACCAATCAATTGGAATCGAATTTTTTCAGCGCGGAACGACCCCATAAGCCCAACGAGCGGAGATATGATTCGTTCATCTGCCACCGTTCGTCGGGTGTTGCCGCCAGCGCTCGCGCGTAAAGAACTTTTTCGCTTTCGTCCAGTCCCCGCGCGTTTTTTATCTTTCGATACACCTTTCGCCAATCTTTGAGACTTGTTTTCATTGTTGCGGCTTTTCGTCATTCACGGTTTGCATCGCTTTTTACTCAAGCCCCGCCAAAATCTGGTCCGCTGCTTTCTTGCTCACGCCCTCGTAGAAGGCGTCGTTGCACATCATCACCGGCGCGGTGCCGCAACTGGCCAGGCATTCGACGAATTCGACCGTGAACTTTCCGTCTCTGGTCGTCTGCGGGCCGTGAGCATGGACATCCAGCCCCAGTTTCTCGCAAAAATGCTTGTGCAATTCGTACGCGCCCCCGAGCGCGCAGCTCAATGTGCGGCAAACCTTGATCTGAAAGCGGCCCATCGGCTTCTGCCGCAGCATCGGATAAAACGTCACCAACTCATAGACGTTGATGGGCTGCAAATCCAATTTCTTTGCGGTCCACTCGACCGCCTCCTGCGAAATCCAGCCAAACTTGTCCTGGATGGCATGCAGCACCATGAGCGAGGCCGCGCGCTTTTCAGGGTAGTGCGTCAGCAGTTCATTGACTTCCGCCTCGAGTTCGGGCGTTACCTTAAAACCGCTTTGATGCTGCAATGGGTTCGGAATCGGGTCAGTGTGCATTGCGTTCATGGTACTCATCGGTCGCACTCTCCCATCACAAAATCGATCGAACCCAGGATTGCAACCGTATCGCTAATCATGTTGCCCTGGAAAAGTTTCGGAACAATGCTCAGATTAACGAAGCTTGGGGCGCGGATTTTCATCCGGTACGGCACGCCCCCGCCCTTGCTGTTGATGTAAAAACCCAACTCGCCCTTGGGGTTTTCGTGGCCGAAATAAACTTCGCCGGGCGGACAATTCATTCCTTCGGTGACCAGCATGAATTGATGGATCAACTCCTCCATCTTCGTCATTACTTTTTCCTTGGGTGGCAACAGGATTTTCCCGTCGTCATAATTGAACGGCTCTTTCGATTTATTTTCCGCGCCGCCGGGCATTTTTTTGATGCACTGTTGCACGATGCGGACACTCTGCCGCATTTCCTCCATGCGCACCAGATAGCGGTCATAGCAGTCGCCCACCGAACCAACTGGAACATCAAATTCCAAATCCTTGTAGCAAAGATAGGGTTGTTTTTTGCGCAAGTCCCAATCAACGCCGCTGCCGCGCAAATTTGGGCCGCTCAAGCCGTAATCGATCGCGTCCTGCTTCGAAATCACCGCCAGATCGCGTACCCGGTCCACCCAGATACGATTCCGGGTGAGGAGTGTTTCAATTTCGTTGAGCGCGGGAATAAATTCGTCGCAGAATTTTTGGCATTGGTCCAGCCACGTTGGAGGAATGTCCCGCATGACACCACCCACGCGCGTGTAACTGGTCGTGAATCGCGCACCGCAAAGGGCTTCCGCCAGATTATAAATCTTCTCGCGCTCCGTAAAAATCAAAAGGAACACCGTGACCGCGCCCAGGTCCATGGCGAAGGCCCCCAATCCCAGCAAATGCGCGGAAATACGCGCCAATTCCGCGCACATCACGCGGATGTATTGGCAGCGCGGCGGCAATTTATCATGGATGCCCAGCAGTTTTTCCACCGCCAGGGCATAGGCCACGTTATTGGCCAGCGGCGCAAGATAATCCAAACGATCAGTGTATGGAATAAACTGCGTGTAGGTCATGTTCTCGGCGATCTTTTCGTCGCCGCGATGCAAATAACCCACGTCCGGGTCCGCCTTGGTGATAATCTCGCCGTCCAGCTCGAGCACGATGCGCAAAACGCCGTGCGTGGCTGGGTGCGAAGGCCCCATGTTCAGCACCATGCGCTCGTCCTGAAACTCCGGGATGCTTTCCGCCGCTTGCGCCGTTTGGGCTGCCGAATCTTTATAGTGGATATCTTGAACAGTCGCCATGAAATCACTTTCTCTCAATCGGCCCCGGCCCTTTTGGATGGCCGTGCGCTTCCTGGATTTCTTTGCGTCTTTCCAACCGACCCATCGTTTCGATAGAGTCTGTTTCGGGGATTCGGATTCGCGGCTCGCGCGCCATCGCGGAATTTCCGCCCGCCACAGTCACGAACGGTCCGCCCGCCATGGGCGTGACCTGCGTAAAGGCGACACCGGGCAACTCGCTGTCCTTGCCGGCCAGCGGAAAATCCTTCCGCAACGGGAAGTACGGATAGCCATCCCACATCAAAATGCGCCGCAAATCCGGATGATCGCGGAAATGAATGCCCATCATGTCGTAAACCTCGCGCTCATGCCAATTTGCTGTGGCCCAAACACTTACTACGCTAGGCAACTTCGACTTTTCTTCACTGACATCGGTTTTGATCCGGACTTCGCAGCCGTGGCCCAGTCCGCGCAAATGGTAAACCAGGGTCCAGCGCGGGTCGTCCCCGTAGTTATCAATGCCCGTGATATCGACCAGGTAATTAAAATCTAAATCGTTCTTCGCGTAGAGACAGACTTCGGTGATTTTTTCGGCATCCGTTAGGCGCACGGTCAACTCGCCACGGAATATAGGAAGTTCGGAGATTAAATCGCCGAATTTCGCTTTCAATTTATTTGCTGCGTCTTGAGAAGTCACAATATTTGCCAGTTCACAGATTCGCGTTTTTGTTTCCAGGTCCAGGTTCTTCAGCAGGACCACAATCGGCGCTGAAAACCGGAGGCTAAAAACCTAAACGTCACGCCGCCGCCTTCTTTAAATTCATGATGGTGAGGTTTTCAACCACCGGCGTCTTGCTGATCTTGTTTTGGAGCTTCATCAGGGCGTCCAAAAGCGCCTCCGGACGCGGCGGGCAGCCGCTGACATATATATCCACCGGAATAATGCGATCCACTCCTTGCAACACCGCGTAGCTGCGATACATGCCGCCGGTCGAAGCGCAGGCGCCCATCGCGATGCACCATCTCGGCTCCGGCATTTGGTCCCAAATCCGCTTCACCGACAGCGCCATCTTGTACGTGACTGTGCCAGCCACGATCATACAATCAGCCTGGCGCGGGGAAAAACGCATCACTTCGGAGCCAAATCGGGAAATATCGAATCGGCTGGCACCCACCGCCATCAACTCGATGGCGCAACAAGCCAGCCCCATGGGCATGGGCCATACGGAATTCTTGCGAAACCAGTTGAGTGCCGCATCCACCGTCGTAATCACGACGTCTCCCTCGATCTTTGAATTGTAGCCTATCTCGCTTTGCGCTTGCATATCTCCGTCGGAAAATGACGGCAAAAAAAGTCTAAGGGCTGCGCTGGCATGGGGCAAGTTAATTTGTGATTTTTTTCACAAGCGTCCGATAAACCATTGCTTTTTTCCGGAAAAATTGCATTTCGCAAACGTAAATCTCTCGCGAACCTTAAATTTTCAGGGCATGGAGAGTGCTAAAGTTTATATATGGCTAAAAGCAGACGTTCATCCGTGAGAGGACAAGCTGGAACGAAAATTCGCCCCCACGGAACTATCACAAAACCAATCGTGACCCCGGACATGGTGGAAAATCGCGCGCGCGAATTGGCTCTCATCTCCGGGCGCGAACCAAGCCGCGTCAATGCCTCTGACCGTATCCAGGCCAAAAAAGAATTACTAGGCGATGAATCCGGCGATGCCCCGACCGATGACACAGGCATAACCGCCAGCGGAATGGGCGCGCCCCCGACATCAAGGGGCAAAAAGACAACACCACAACTACCCACGGACGATGAAACCGAGGAGCGAACAGTCCAGGAGGGATTAGACGAGGCTGAACACGATGAAATGCTGCAGGCGGCCAAAACCAGGACAAAAAATGAAGGTTAGCGCTGTGACAATTTGACTGGTTTATGGCACAAACCTATCGTAACCCGCGCGAACGTCACACCCGGAAAGAATTCGTGCCGGCGGCCATAACGCGCGCGCTTCAAATCAGCAACCGAGGGAAATCGCCCCGTCCGCGACCGTGGCCCGGGGCCGGCGACACCCAGTTGCGTTCGCCCAGCACACTGCGGTACAATCTCAGCAACGTAAAACGCAAGCCGTCTGCCCGGAGGCGCACACGATAATTATGACCATAGAGATACCTCAAAAATCATGGGACTCCTTTTGTCAGCGGCTGAGAGACTGGTATCGCGGAGTAATCAACATTCGCTGGATCCAGCCCGGAGGTGAATTGCGAATCGTCGCCGAAGAAATGCCCCTGCAACGCTTCACATTTCAAAAACAAAACCAATCTTGCAGCGACACCATGACAGTCGAAGTCGGGCTCCCTGATGAACGGCCTTTGCAACATGAGATTATCGAGCCCTTCCGCGTAGTCCTGAGAAAAAACGATGAAAGCGGCCGATACAATGAATTGGAAATCCTGGCCGAAACCGGAAAAACAGAAATCACCTTCACCCCCGGCCTCGACCCCACCATTCTGGATAAGCTCGCCGCGTAGCGCAGCGCAGATATTCCTGTCCTGTGTCGCGAAATCGATGTTCGGTGTTCGGGTTAATTCCGCATTCAACGTTCCCCCATTGCCCACTTGCGCTCTCACACAAATTTATTGTATCTTCCCGTGCTTACCTTGGTGCCGATGTGGCGGAATTGGCAGACGCGCTAGACTCAAAATCTAGTACTCGCGAGAGTGTGTGGGTTCGACCCCCTCCGTCGGCACCATTTTTATGTATCCTCTTCCCATGGCGCTTCCCACTCCGGATAAACTTCAGCCTTAAGCTGCCCTCGGCGAATTAATTCCTGTAGATCCCGAATGATCGTCCTGCGGGCAACCTTGAATTCACGAGCCAGGGCGGAAATGTTTGGGCGATGGTTCAATTGCCCGATCATTTCCAGGATGCGGTTCTGACGGCTGAGGCGATCGGTCGAACGGCTCAACAATTCGGCGGCGTTGGCGCGACGCGACCGTTCGAGCGCTTCGAATTGGCGAACGACCTCCGTGTCGCCGCATTCGGCCAGGGCCACGGTTATGGTATTTCTGAGTTCATGCACGTCCACCGGTTTTGGCAGGCAATAGTGCGCGCGCCGGGGACCTTGCAACGCCGCCATCTGCTGGCGAACTTCGAGCGCGCCGGAAACGATGATGATCAGAACACGGACAATTGGCCCCCTTCACCGCCAGCCGATCGGAGAAAAGTTTTAGGCGGACCGGCGTCAGCTTCCCGGTGAAAAACCCTCAAGCCATCGGCGGTGGCTGCCCATAGTCGCGAGTGCTCATCTTCAAAAATCGCGTGAACGGGACCATCGGGCAGGTCGCCGCCCGCCGCATTTTCAAGCCATGCGCCGTTATAAAATCGGAATAGACCGCCATTGGAAGCGACCCAAATGCTGCCATCATGGCTTCGCATCAATCCATCGATGCCATTAAATCCGGATTGGAGCAACAGCCAGCCTTTTTCGCCGTCAAACTGCAACGATTACATGTTCAGGGGATATACCGGATTCCAGCCGGAGAATGGTTACCGGACATTCCTGAACGAAAATCAAACTGTGTTTATCGGGACTTCCGCTCTTTGGGTAATAGCCGATGAAGACGCGACGACCATTGACGATCCGTGGTGGGTCATCACCATGGATGACACCAAGCCCTTTCAGGATTTTCCCGCCAACCGCCACAGTCACGGTTACAACTTAAGTTTCGCCGACGGCCACGTAGAACATTGGGTCTTGCGTAACACCAATACCGTCTCTCCATTGGTTAAGATCACTGCCCAAAATTCCGACTGGACCAAACTTAAGAACGTTTCGACCATTCCTCTGCCGAAACTTCCGTAGGTCTGTCTCACAAAAAAACAGGTGTGCCTCCAAATGCACAGTTCCACATTTGGATTTCTGGGATAAAATGCTACCCATCAAGAGTCCAAGCGCAAAAATTTTACGCAGTTTGCGTGACTTTCACGCATGTTTGTGCGGCGCGATTTCAAAAACGCCCAAAAAAGCTTGCTAAATGACTGGCATCAGTTATGCCTATGGTCGCGGCTAGACCGAAAAATCAACTAATGTTATGAAAACGGTTATTGCTGGAGTGAATCGTTCTCGTGCCTCAATTGTTCAGGGTCCAGTTCTGTTCAGGAGAGCAGACTGGATTTTTCCATTTTTTTATCGGCTACTAACCCTTATCGTCTTTGCCACCACCGCGTTACGCGCGCCAGCAATGGTCTTCACGGAGAACACGGAGATCGGCCCCCTCAACACCAACTATGACGGTCAGGACATCGTAATCCTGGATTGCACCGTGACCGTGGACGGGCCACATAATTTTTCCAGCCTGGTGCTCGCAGCCAACGGCATATTAACCCATTCCGTGTCCCCAAATGGGCTATTGCCGGTGCCAATAACCGTCACAAACGAATCCAACATACTCAACGGAACCACGCCGGACACACTGGCCAATTCGAATGTTTTTTCGGCGTTGCTGTTGACCGATACCAATGGCGACGCCTTTACCAATGGCGTTGATTACGTGCAATTTAACGTCACTAATGGGACTAATGGGAGCTACATTTCCACCGAATTTGAACGGACGGCCACTTCGTCCATACCCGATGGCGCGACGGTGCTGGCCAGCTATAGCTACTACGGGTCTGTTCCGGCGGGGCTGGACCTGATGGTGACCGGCATTGTGTGGGTCACCAGCGGCTGCGAAATAGAAGCCGACGGCATCGGTTACGGCTCAGGTTTTGGCCCGGGCGCCGGCTCAAAGTCCGCAAACACATTTTTCGACGGTTCCGGCGGAGGTTATGGCGGCAGCGGCGGGACGAGCTTGAGCAATGCCGTTGGCGGCGTTTGTTATGATTCGGTGTATCAGCCGGCGTCTCTCGGCAGCGGCGGCGGGGCGAGCTATGCCGGCAATGGAGGCAGTGGCGGCGGCCTGGTCCGGATCACTGCAAACGATGACGTGGAGATTGACGGCGTCATTTCGGCCAACGGCTTAAACTCCACCAACCCGCGCGCAGGCGGCGGCTCCGGGGGCGGTATTTATATCTCTGCCCCGAGCATCAGCGGTGTGGGCAGCTTCTCGGCGAACGGTGGCTCAGGAGCGCCGGTTTACGGCGGCGGTGGTGGTGGCGGACGTATCGCCATCGTGTGTGGCACCAACAATTTCACGGGCACCATGACCGCTTATGGCGCTGGCGGCGCTCATTACGGTGGCGCCGGGACTGAATTCACCGAATTGACCGGCCAACCGGGCTTGCTGAGCCTGAACAATAACGGACACCCGGGCGCCAATTCCACGGCGACGATGAACAATTTGCCGGACGCGCCCACTTCGGACATAGCCATTTCAAACGGCGCAGTGCTGGCCGTATCGGGACAATTCCTGGCGCAGAATGTCACGATCGGCACCAACGGTACCCTGACCGGTCAGCAACGGATGCTCCTTCAATTCAACGCAAATAACGTAACAATTGCCTCCGGGGCAACAATGTCGGTCAACGGTTTGGGTTATCCCGGCGTCGGCGGCAGCTTTGGCGTCGGCGGGACCTATACCAGCGGTGGGGTCACTTACGGCGGCGGCGGCGGACACGGCGGCTATGGAGGAGCTGCGATCATAACGAATGCAGTTGGCGGAGTGGTCTCCGATTCGCAGTCAGGGCCGATGGGCCTGGGCGGCAGCGGCGGCGGAGTCGTCAATGGCGGCGCGGGCGGCGGTGCAATCGATGTCAACTTGACCGGCACGCTGCAAATCAACGGACTCATTTCGGCCAATGGGTCAAACGGAACCGGAATCGCGGGCGGCGGCGGCGCAGGCGGAAGTATTTATTTGACCGCCAGCACAATTTCTGGCGGCGGAGTCGTAACGGCAAACGGCGGCAGTGGCGCGAATTCATTGGGCGGTGGTGGCGGTGGCGGGCGGGTTGCCCTTGTTGCCAAAGGCAATCTTTTCACAGGCATCGTTGATTGTTTTGGAGGAGGCGGCGCAAATTACGGCGGCGCGGGCACAGTGATCTTACAATCCGGCACTACACTGTTGCAAAACCTGGTTCTGGACAACGGCGGAAACGTTGGTCCCTTCACGCCAATACAATTGACGCCCGTAGCGAATTTGTCCGTGCAAAACGGCGCGTGGGGAACGCTGCCGAACGGTTCGGTGTTTGGAAATCTTTTCGTGAGTTCAAACTCCTGGGTTACCGTTCCGCCCAACGCCGCCTCGCCAACGACTGTTACCATTTCGACGAACGCGACGTTTCAGGCTGGCGGAGGATTTACCGTGAACTCAGGCGGCCAGATTGGTTTCGGTGGCGGCCTTGGCCAGGCGATGACCTTTTCTCCATACGCCGCGGGCGGCGGCGGAAACGCCGGAGCGGGCGGAGCGGGTGAAACCAATTTCAGCGCCGGCGGCGGATCAGGCTTTAACCAAATCACAAGCCCAAGTGAACCTGGCGGCAACGGCGGCGGCTACAACCCGTTTTCATTTGGCGGCATTGGCGGCGGCGCGCTGAGATTCACGGTTGGAGGAACATTGCTGGTGAATGGGGTCATCAGCGCAAACGGCGGGAACGGATCGGGCGAAGGCGGCGGTGGCGGCGCAGGCGGTAGCCTGGTCTTGTCAGCAGGCACTTTTGCCGGATTGGGCGCAATCACGGCCAACGGCGGAAACGGCGTGGATTCAATGGGCGGCGGCGGTGGCGGCGGGATCATTGACCTTACGTTTAACTCCACGTTATTCAACGGAACGATGGCGGCGTACGGCGGTCTGGGCGCAAACGATGGCGGTGCCGGCATTATCTATTTCAAAACCAATTCTTTCGTCAATGGCCAGATTATCGTGGACAACGGCGGCGAAAACGGCGGCTCGTCCGCCATTCAATCCATTCCCCAGTCAGGTGTGAACCTGACGCTGCGCAATGGTGGCGTTCTTTATTCCTCCTTCCAGTCGCAACTATCGTTTGGAAACATCACCATCACAAACGCCTCGTTCGTAATCTCGAATGGTTATCCGCAATCCATTTTCGCGAACAATATTTATCTGCAAAGTGGCGGCCGCATCAGCGCCAATGGCGCCGGTTACGCTCAAAATTCGGGTCCGGGCGCCGGACATGTTTACATTGTTTTCCCGTCTAATCCCGGAGGCGGAGGAGGAAACGGCGGCTGCGGCGGCATGTCCATTTCAAATTCAGCGGCGGGCGGCGGCGCGGCGTATCAAGCTTACACTCAGCCAACACAACCAGGCAGCGGCGGTGGTGGTAACAGTCCGTATTCCTTCGGCGGGAGCGGCGGCGGTGTAGTTGAACTCAACGTCTCTGGAACGCTCGCGTTGAACGGCACACTTTCGGCCAACGGAGTGAATGGCGCCGGCTCAGGGGGAGGCGGCGGCGCCGGAGGCACTTTGGAAATGACGATCGGCAGCCTGACGGGTTCTGGTTTGATGTCGGCCAATGGCGGCAATGGCGCGAACAACGTCGGAGGAGGAGGCGGAGGAGGAATGATCGCAGTTTTGTTTCAGGGGACTTCTTCAAACCTGTTTATCGGAACCATGTCAGCGTATGGCGGCAGCGGCGCCACGAATGGCGGCGCGGGCACGATATTCATCAGGACCAATACTGGCCAGGCGACGCTGATCATTGACAATGGCGGCAACCGCGGCACGAATACGCCTATTACCACTTCATCTTCTTCCTATTCACTGATTGTCCGAAACGGCGGAGTCCTGGCAGTTCCCTCTACGGCCAGTTTCTCAAGCATGTTAATTGCGTCGAACGGATGGATGGTCCCTACCGTGACTCAAAGCGGGCAAGTCGGGACAATCTCTCTGTCACTCCTGGGCAATGGCATAATTCAGGCCGGCGGCGGTATTATCGCCGATTCGTACGGTTCTCCGCAAAATATTGGAGCCGGGCATGGTTTGAACCTTAACATCTCTCCAACCTATCCGTGCAGCGGAGCCGGTCATGCCGGTGATGGAGCATTTAGTGTTTCAAATCTCGTTCCCGGCGGCATCACTTACGATTCAATTTCTGAACCCAACGCCGCCGGCAGCGGGGGCGGCGCCTTTTTGCCATTTTCTACAGGCGGCAATGGCGGAGGTATCATTCATATTTCCGCAAGTCCGCAGGGGCCAATAGGACAATTGCAAGTTAATGGCATTATCTCGGCCAACGGCGGCAATGGTTCGGGTCCCGGCGGTGGCGGCGGTTCGGGCGGCACCATTTCCCTAACAGCCAACGCGATCACCGGCACCGGCTCGATCACAGCAAACGGAGGTAATGGAGCGACCTATGGCGGCGGCGGCGGTGGTGGATGCATTTACCTGGACAGCCTCCAGGAATTTCGTCCAGTAATAACAAATAATTTTATTGGGACCATTTCCGCCTATGGCGGAGGCGGCGCAAATTACGGCGGAGCTGGAACTCTATACTACCTGACGAATAATCCACTAATAGGGATAAATAAGTCGGCTATGTTATATTTGGATAACAGCAATAACGTTGGCACCAATACGATCCTCACTTCCGCCGCCAATGGCGCAAACGTGGTCATCCAAAATGGCGCCATTGGTGCAATTTCACTCAGTTCCTGGGCACCGGCAACCGTCATGGTCCTCAGCAACAGCGAACTGACTTCACTGGTCGGGCAAACCACAGTGACGGGCACGAGTATGAGCATTGCCGCGGGCGGCGTCTTTTCTGTGGATGGAGGCGGCTATCCTGCCCAGACCGGAACGGGCGCAGGATCGACAATCGGAGGCATTTCGGGCGGAGGCGGACACGGCGGCTATGGCGGCGGCGCCACGAGTATCAGTGGGAACGCTTACGATTCGATTCAAGCACCGATTTCCCAGGGAAGCGGCGGGGCCAATTCAAGCTCCGGGACCGGCGGCGCGGGCGGTGGTGCATTGAGCCTAAACTTCAGTCAAAACTTCACTGTCAACGGACGTCTTTCCGCAAATGGCCGCGCTGGAGGTCTCAACGCCGGCGGCGGCGCGGGCGGCAGTATTTACGCTGTCCAGGGGTTTGGGATAGGGGCCGCCGTGACCGGCACCGGCATTATTTCCGCGAATGGTGGACTGGGACAAGACTCCGGCGGAGGAGGAGCGGGCGGACGCATTGCCCTGATAATCAGCCCTCTTTTCACTGGCCAGCTTTCGGCCAGCGGCGGCGCGGGCGGTTATCCGGGAGGCGCAGGCACGGTATTCAATCGGGCCAGCGGCCGCCAGACGCTCACCATAAACAATGATGGCGTCGCGGGCGCTAATACGCCGTTATCCACCGCGCTGGGACTCCCATCAGGGCTTTTTGAACTGGACATTTCGGGAGGCGCGTCTGTAGTCCCATTAACCCCCCTGCCCCTCTTGAGCAATTTGAACATCTCCGCAACGTCGGCCCTGACGATGCCCACCGCGCAGTCTAATCTGCTCGTCGCCGTGATGGGCAACGCGGCCATCGCCGGTGATATAGACGTGGACTATCTCGGCTATTCGCAAATGAACGGTCCCGGCGTCGGTAATTCGCAGGACAACGAGGGCTCCGGCGGCGGCTACGGCGGCGTGGGCGGCGCTTCAGACAGCGGCGCTGCCGGCGGCAAGACTTACGGGTCGGCTGCCGCGCCCATCGATTTCGGCAGCGGCGGCGGCAACGGCGCCGACACGACAACCGGCGGCTCAGCGGGCGGCGGCGCGTTGCACCTGGCCGTTTCCGGCACACTGACCGTGAATGGAAACGTTAGCGCCAATGGCGATTCCGGATTGCAGGACGACTCCGGCGGCGGCTCCGGAGGCAGTGTTTGGATTACGGCCGGAACTCTGGCAGGCGCAGGAACCATTTCGGCATACGGCGGTGACGGCGTATTCTACGGAGGCGGAGGCGGAGGAGGCGGTCGCATTGCTATTTATGCCCCAATCAATCAGTTCATCGGCACGACCAATGTCATTGGTGGAGCTGGCGCGGTGCCCGGCCAATCTGGAACAGTTTCCCTTTCGTCCACATTCAACGGTTTGCTGGTCATTTCACAATCCCCCACCGGCCTGGTTAACAGCACAGTCAGTTCTCTGAACCTGGCGTTCAGCGATATGCTCAATGTGGGTACTGTCTCAGCGGCTGATTTCACGCTGACTACGCCGACGGGGCCGCAGTCAAATTTAGCCGTCACCGTTACGAGCCCGTACTCGCTGCAGCTTAGCTTTCCGACACAAACTCTTGCTGGAACTTACACCGTCCAGGTTGCGCCGCCCCTTGCCGACATATTCGGACAATCGGCTGCCCCCTATTCAGGGACCTTTACCGTTGCGTCGCCGACGATTTCCGGCACGATCACAGGCACCAATGGCGCGGGCATGGCCGGTGTTTCTGTCCAGCCGGCTGGCCTCGGCGCCGTGACCACGGACACAAACGGAAATTATTCCGTGATCGTGCCATTCGGTTGGACCGGGACCGTGACACCTTCATTGGCCTCTTACGCCTTTAGTCCCGCTTCAACAAGCTACACCAGCATCAACGCCTCGCAGACAAACCAGAATTATTTAGCGTTCCAAAACCTCTCGCTGGCCCTCTCCGCAAGCATTAGTGCGAATCGTTGGACATTGAACTGGAACGGCATCCCGAACGTGACTTACCAGGTGCTCTACGCTACCGATCTTATGACCTGGCAACCCCTCGGCAGCCCTATCCCCGGAAGCAGCGGTCTGATGGAATATTCAATGCCGGTCAGCTCAAGCCCCCAGGAATTTTTCAAAATACAAGCCGTTGCACCCTGATAATTGGAACTGATTCTGGCAAGGCAGCGCTCCCGCGCCGCCAATTGCAAGCGAACGCAATTGGTGCTGCCACGCCCTCACCTGGCACCTCCAAACTCATCGCCTACAGGCGCGGCTGCCGACCGTCCGTAGCCTTGGCGGAGGATGGTGCCCCGCTCTGAGCGAGACCAACCGCAGCAGCAACATCCGCGTATACCGTAACAAGGTATTGCGTCAAGTACGCTCGATCGAGATAGCTACGACCAGAATTGACGCCCGTTGAAGCATGAACCTTCGCTACCGCGCTCGCGTCCTGGAGTGCGGTGGCAACCCCGTCTGCGGGGGCGACACCACTTTCGAACGGCATTCGACGTACCGAATCGAGCTTGCAGGTAAAGCAACAACAGCGTCTCAAGCCTCAAGCGGTGTCAGAGCTACCGTACTCCAAGACCATGCGGCGGTTCGACCGGACGCCCGTGAATGTGAGTTTTATGGAAGCTTCTTACGTTACTAACGTTAAGTGGATATGTGGAAAAAATGTTGATACGTGTAGATTGAATAAATAGTAAATGCCAAGAAAATCAACAGGACGACCCCACAATTAAAATGACTCCACCAAGGCCTTTTCCTACGTTTGAGGCATGCGACCATCTCTTACATGCGAATCTGTAAAACAGAGTAAAACACGTAAGGTATATGTCTTTAATGAACCGGGACATTGAGGTTCGCAAACTACGGATCACCAATGTTTAACTCTTTGGCAATCCAGTCAAGGGTCATTGTCGTCTCCGCCCACCATCGCATTTGACATCGCAAAACCGATTTATCTATCATCTTGCCCAACATAGTTGGAACGGTCGCAGTCATTACCCAAGTTCGCCCGGAAGGAATAGAGTGAAAAAGTCTCCCCAGTCCTTCCCGAGTTAACCGGGACAGCGCTACGAGGAGGGCAAGGCATTTGGCTGTTCAGTTTGACGTAGCGGTCGCGATATCGGGCTGCAAACCGGTGACGACCGAGACTCTTACAAACCCAATTTCGGTTATTGAGCAGGTGTGAAAGCCGCGGGCTGTTGGCTGCCACGGAAAGGAACCAGTTGCGGGCCCGGGCATGAAACATGTGTCCCGTGTGGGCCAGCGCAATCAAGGCATTGACGTCCAGAAGGTATCTCATGGAAAATCCGCCAACGCCGCGCGCACGTCCTCATTCGAAACCTTCACCTCAGGTGGAGATTTCGTAATCCGCAATCCGGTCGCCCGGTCAAGGATGAGCCTCGGGACCTGTCCTTTGCTGGATAACGTTATCATCATGGCTTACCGTCTTACCGTTTTGCGGGTAAGTCAAACATGAGGAAATTGCGGATTTGCGATTGCGGATTGCGGATTTGCCGAACGCGGACGGTCACAGCGAATTTAAGGGAAAAAATGGAATCTACGGATTTCGAATTTTTTGACGGAATTGATGAAAGGCATTCGGCTTTGTGCAAGACTACCTCGAAGGGGGGGCTCGAAAAGAAAAAAGAAAAAAAAGGGGTCAGAGATGACTAATGGTATATTACACTTTCATAACCTTCATCTTTTCCAATCTGGCGGACAGCGTTGGCCGCAGTGCGCCAATGGACGATTTGAATATCTTCCGACGGCGTCACCGTGACAACGGAACCAATTTGCGCTATCGAGGGCATATTAAAGTTTTCGGACTTTCCGGGCTGACCCGATGGAAATCAATACCGCCGATCCGTTGCGAAAATCTAATGCTTTTGTGTGGAACGACAATTAAAAATCACCAGCGCCTTGACTCATAGTTGTCGCCAGGGAGCTTTTGATCGCTCGTCGGCGGGAAAGCTAAACATGATTTACTCGACGCCCTCTTCAGGACACGGTTTTTGCGAGGCTCACGCAGGTTCAAAAAAGTTCTAAAAAGTGGCAAAAGGTGGCAAATAAAACCGTTGAATCCATCGTCGCTAAAGCTATTCTATACGTTGGGGTGTCGAAGTGTTAAAGCCGTGAATTGATTTGCGGATTATCCGCCGCTTGAAAGCTATGGTGGACAGGCATGCCCGCTGAGCTGAGCATATGGAAGCAGGAGATATAGAATGAAAATGAGGAACGCAGGAAAACAGGAATGCAAACAGTACCAGGCTGGATTGACTGGATTCGTGGATAATTGGATAGCTGGCTTGATGAGCCAGGAGCGGCGTCAGATACCGGGACGATGCTCGCACTCGCAGCAGGGATGGCCTGCGCTTCGGCCGAGCGGCGTTTCGCCCCTGTTCCCGAACCGTTTCAACGTTTTATCGGCAGCGGCGCTGCCACCATTTCAACGCTTCAACCGGCCCGCAGCGGGACTGTCTTTTTGGAAATCCGGGAGACGAGTCAGCTTTGGGAAAGAGTTCGTTGTCCCAAAGAGACATGCACCTGCGATGCAAGCTGCTATGACCATACTGAAGCTTTGACCTGGCGGCATCTGAACATCTTCCAGCATCGTTGCGAAATAACGTGCCGTCTGCCCCGAGGTAAATGTCAGAAATGTGGTCACATTTTC
>DATAST010000150.1:0-145229 GCA_036269115.1 Verrucomicrobiia bacterium
TCCACAGAAACGAGGATTTTGCGGCGCTCTTCGTCCAATTTGAGCACCTCGTCAATCCGCGCTTCATCCCCTGCCCCACGCGTCGCCAGCCGTTCACGCACAAAATCAGGCTTCTCCCGAATCAATTTAATATCAAGCATCGGGAAATTATTAAAAATAAAACCCCAAGCGGCAAGGCGGAAGCCACGTGCTTTCGACAAACGCACATGATCAACCCCTCGATCCGCGCCGCCGCTATGCGCCGCATCACCGATTCATAAATCAGCCAAAACCGCCTTCTCCGGCGAAGTCATTCCCGGCCACGGGGAGATCGAGGTTCGCGAAATTTATCCAACAACTGAAAAAACATCTCATATGCATCTTCATCAGAGGAAACTTTAGAAAAAATCATATTTTCGTATCCCCTTGTTGAACTCGAAAAGCCAAGTTCTTTCCCTACCCAAGAATTAAATTGCTGCAAATCTTCGTGGCCAGTCACTTTCATATCCTCCCATTTTCCACTGGCTTGGTATGCAGCACCCCCCAGGTAGCCGTCTATAAATGCACACAGCCGCTTTAATGATTTTCCACCGTGAAAATACATTCTCGGCTTGCTTCTTATCTTTTCGTATAACTCAAATACGTGCATACATTGTTATTTTCACTCCCCCAGGTCCGGATCAAGCTTTCCGTAACCCGTATCGTTAGCTTCACGTAATGTGATATCTGATAGAGCCGCCCGCGCCTGTCAAGCCATCTCCGCACCCCGGAAACGGAAAAGGGGACCCATAGCATGCATGGTTCATTTTTTCAGGATAAGCCGCTGCCGCGATAACGTTAATGTAACACTGCAAGTCATTGATAATCAACGCACTGCGAAATGTAACAGCATGTAACAAAACGTGTAACACAGTAACCCGTTAAGGCTCAACGATGTAACAATGTAACACGATTTTCAACTTCAATACACATTCACAACCCGGACGGGGTGGCGACGGCTCGTCGCCAGTTCCACTCCCACGGACTGACATCACCCATTTTGATTAAACGAAAGCCGGGCGAGGGAGATTGTCGCCTGCCCTCCGTAGTACCGCAAAGCGGAACGAAGAAGGGTCATCGTCATCCTCAGTAACGGCAGATTCTTCACGGCTCAAACATCAGGCCATCCTGTAAATCATGTTCATCCTGTCAGAAAAAGATATCCTATTCCCGTTTCCGGCATCAAAAAAACAGCTTTCCCCGTTTCCACCGGGCCAACGCCAAAAATCCTAAAAACCCCAACAAAATCGCGATTTCCAACCGGAATACCCCGCTCGTTTCCCGTTTCCCCGCTATAGACACAAAAATGGAAACGAGTAGAGGAAAACCTTTGACCGCGTCGCCGGGCTCTGTTTTCCTCTCGGCCGGAAATGGTTCCAGATTCCTTTTACGCGCTGACGATTCCGCTGTGTCTTGCGGGTGTCGTAGTGGCGTATTTTTGCAGCAATCCGATCGGTCATGGCCGCTGGTTTCTCACGCGCCGCTTCATCAACTGGCTGCCACTGGGGATGACCTACGCGTTCCTGTGCATGGGGCGCTTCAATTTGATTGTGGC
Source organism: Verrucomicrobiia bacterium (assembly GCA_036269115.1). Taxonomy (GTDB): domain Bacteria; phylum Verrucomicrobiota; class Verrucomicrobiia; order Limisphaerales; family UBA11358; genus UBA11358. The sequence goes on from DATAST010000150.1 coordinate 1,574, forward strand.
AAAGGGCGCGCTTGGCGCCCTGATGACCAATGAAAACCTGGGCCTCATTTTCACCGCCGGCACGTGGACCTACGCGCTTTCTTTTCTGGTCAACGGGCCGCTCATTGACAAAAAAATCGGCGGCAAGAATGGAATTCTGATTGCCGCCGCCGGCGCATCGCTCGCTAATGCAGCCCTGGGGATTTTGACGTGGCTTATCACCGTCCGGCACCTGAAGATCAATTTGGTCGTGGCGTTCTCCGTCCTTTATTCGATCAACATGTACTTTCAGAGCTTCGGCGCGATGTCCATTATCAAAATCAAGGCTTATTGGTTCCACGTACGGGAGCGCGGCGTGTTTGGCGCGATTTTTGGGACATTCATTTCCGCTGGCGGTTATTTTGCGTTTGATTGGAGCGCGTCCATCGTGTCGCTCACCAGGGCCGGTGCGCCGGACAATATCTTAAAGAGAATTTTTGGCGCCGCTCTGCCAATAGACGCCACCTGGGCGGTCTTTTTTATTCCCGCCGCGATCCTTGTTTTTTGGCTTCTCGTAGACATTTGGCTCATCGTCGACACTCCCGAGGATGCGGGGTTTCCGCATCTCGACACACACGACGCATCGTCCGGCCAAATGCATGTTGAATTCTCTGTTCTTGACCTGCTCGGAAAAATCTTTGCCAGCCGTCTTATGCTCATGATCGCCTGCGTGGAATTGACCGCGGGCGTGTTCCGCTACGCCATCCTGAATTGGTATTTGATTTTTTCCGATCAAGTGACGCAACCGGGCGCGGAATTTTTTGGAAAACATTGGGGATGGTTTACGTGCATTTTTGGAATCATCGGCGGATTTGGCGGCGGAATTATGTCTGATCGATTATTCCAATCGCGCCGAGGCCCGCCTGCCGCCCTGCTCTGCGGTTCCGTCCTGGTCGTGTCCATTATCATGGCTTTGTGTTTATTTTCTTCGCCGCTGGCCGTGGGTTGGTCGAGCGTGCTGATTTTCATGGCATCCATCGGGATTACATCGATGATGTCGGCAACAGCGGCGACGGACTTTGGGGGACGGAAGGCAACCGCGACGTGTTCGGGCATAGTCGACGCCTTCGCGTACATCGGCGGCGGCTTGCAATCAATTTGCATCGGCTATTTGATTCCCGAAACGGCCGCAGCCGCCGGTCAAACTGTCCCGGTCCTGGGCTTTGCGCGCAATTGGCTTTGGTGGCCGCTATTTATTGTTCCGTTCGCCGTTATTGGAGGCGGCATCGCGCTATGGATTTGGAATGAGTTGCCGGCGGCCACGAAAAAATACATAGCCGATGTCGAGAAAAAAGAAGGCTTGACTGGAACAGAAATTCCGCTAGGTTAAACGAAAATGTTGAAAAACGTGTCACAAGTCGTCATTCTGGTAGTCGTCGTAACCGACGAAGCCGTTGGCGCTTGTTGAAATGAGATTTAACAAGAACCCGCGGCTGGAAACGGCCGCGGGTTTTTGTTTTAATCCGGGCCGTCGGCCGCACAACCAAAAACTATGAGCAAAACAACTGATACTGCCAAAGCCGCGACGAAAGCCTCGGGGCGAAACGGAAAAACTGCAACCGCATCCCAGCGCAACCGCGCGGAAGTCGGTCCGGCCATGTTCGGGCGCGACATTCTGGTGACTGCCCTTGAGCGCGAAGGGGTCGAGGTCATCTTTGCGTATCCGGGCGGCGCGAGCATGGAAATCCATCAGTCGCTCACCAAATCCAAAATCCGCACCATCCTTCCCCGCCATGAGCAAGGCGGTTCATTCGCGGCGGAAGGCTACGCCCGCGCCACCGGCAAAGCCGGCGTGTGCATGGGCACCAGCGGCCCGGGCGCGACGAATCTCGTGACGGCCATCGCCGACGCGTATATGGATTCTTGCCCATTGATTGCCATTACCGGTCAGGTGAACCAAAACATGATTGGCCGCGGCGCGTTCCAGGAAACCGATATCATCGGTGTCACGCTTCCCATTGTGAAGCATTCCTATTTGGTCACAGACGTGAACGACATTCCGCGCATCGTGAAGGAAGCATTTTATATCGCTCAAACAGGGCGCCCGGGACCGGTGGTGATTGACTTGCCAAAAAACGTGCAGCAGCAAAAGACCCAGCCCGTGTGGCCCACGCAGGAGGAAATCAAAAAAGGATTGCGCGGCTACAACCAGCCGGAATTGAAGGCGGACGAAGTGGCGCTCAATGAAATTCTCGGGCTTATCGAGAAGGCTGAACGTCCCGTGCTCTATTGCGGTGGCGGCATTATTACGAGCGGCGCGTCGGATGAATTGCGGAAATTCGCCGCAGCGACAAACATTCCCGTGACGACAACCATCATGGGCGTGGGCGCTTTTCCCGAAACGCATCCTCTTTCTCTCCGCTGGCTTGGCATGCACGGCGCGGCCTTCGCCAATTGGGCGGTCAATGGCGAATATAAACAACGCGCCAATCCCACCGAGCCCATGGTCAAGCTCAAGGACGGAGCGGACCTTTTGCTCGCGTTCGGCGTGAGGTTCGACGATCGCGTGACCGGCAAGTTCGAAGAATTCTGCAAACATGGGACGATTGTCCACGTTGACATCGACTCCGCCGAATTGAACAAAAATCGCAAGGCTCATTTACCTGTGGTGGGTGATATCAAGGACGCGCTCACGCGCCTCAACGCCATGATTGCACGGCGGCCCATTACGAAAAAGCACACGGCCTGGCTCGCGCAAATTGATGAATGGAAGCAAAAGGCGCCGTTTGCGTATAAAATCACCAGCGAAATCGCCAACAGCGATCACATGAAAGATCACATGCAGGGCCAGGAAGACCAGGTCATCCTCCCGCAAATGGTGATCGAGATGCTTTATGAACTCACTGGCGGCGAAGCCTACATCACCACTGGCGTGGGCCAGCACCAAATGTGGGCCGGCCAGTGGTATAAGTACAAATATCCCCGCCAATTGATCACCAGCGCGGGACTCGGCGCCATGGGCTTTGGCTATCCAGCCGCCCTTGGCATCAAGGTTGCCCTGCCAGACAAGGAAGTCATCGACATCGACGGTGACGGTTCCTTCCTCATGAACATCCAGGAACTCGCCACCGCGCACGTGGAGAAAATCGCCGCCAAGGCCATTATCTTGAATAACCAGCACCTCGGCATGGTGGTACAATGGGAAGATAATTTCTATGCCGGCAATCGCGGCCACACGTATCTCGGTGACCCAAATCATCGTGCTGAGATCTATCCGGACTATGTGCGCGTCTGTAATTCCTTCGGCGTGCCTTGCGAACGCGTCATGTTCAAAAAGGACTTGCGCGCGGCGCTCAAGCGAATGCTCGAGGCAAAAACACCTTTTGTGCTCGACGTCGTCACCCCTTACTCGGAACACGTGCTGCCGTTCATTCCGGCAGGCCGTACCGTGGCGGATATGATTTGGAAATAATTTTCCGCGAAACTCAACGGGCGGCGGTGCAAACCGCCGCCCATGTGTTCGCCTATCCAATAGGACGCATTAGTCTCCTCCGTCCTGTCAGTCCCATCCAATTTTTTTCCTGAGGTCTTTCTTCTCTGCCTGCCGCGATTTGTTCGCGAGCATCTTTTCTTTGGCTCGCTTGGAGCGTTTGCGTTTTTGGCGGCGGATGCGCTCGATCTCCGCCCGGCGCGCGGCGACGAAACCCTTTTGCCGCTCCTCGATTTTGTCGAGCAGCAATCGCCGGGCAATGAAACGATTCAATCCCTGCTGGCGGGTTTCCTGGCATTTGACCTGAATGCCGGTTGGACGATGGAACAGCATGACGCACGTCGAAGTCTTGTTGACGTTCTGGCCCCCATGCCCGCCGGACCGGACAAACTTTTCTTCAATATCCGACTCACTCACGCCCAGCGCCACCATGCGCTGCGCGAGTTGATTTTCTTTTTCAAGGCTGACCGGAAATGCGCTCATAAGCCAATGTCCTTAGGAAACGAATTTGGGCGGATGCACGGTTCCAAGGTTGTGTTTCCGGATTAAGTCGCAAAATCTATCAATGCCCCTTTTTTCGTCGCTCGCCAAATGGTATTGAATATTCCATTCGAAATAATCGCGCCGGAAATCTTCGTCATACTCCTCTCGCGTTTCAATGATGGCGTCGATGGTTTCCAGTCCGAATTTTTTCGACTCGCGCAGTTCGCGCCGCAGTTCGAGATTGTCGATTCCCCGGCGCAATGCCCAGACGCCATACACAAATGGGAGCCGGGTCATTTCTGTCCACGCCGCCCCCAAATCAAGAATTTCATGCGGATGGCCGGCGCGTTGAAAATCTATCGCGGGGTCGCCAATCAGGAGAACAAAATCCTTTTCAGGAGCGCTCTGGTAATTCTCGAGCGGTTTGAATTCGGGGAACAGATTTCTTTCGGCGAGCAGCACCTTGAGCAGATTCACTCCCGTCAGGGACGCCGTGTCACAGAAAATTTCTTTCACCTGCTCAAGCGGTTTTTTGTGGGCGAGGAGCACGCTATACACTTCGCCCAGCGATGCAATGGCTACGCCGTCCAAAATGTCGTAGCGGTCATTAAACAAGACCTCGGTAATGCTCACGAGGGCGGCGTCCAATTCGTCGCGTCTCAGGAGTTCCGCCAGCTTCGATGGCGGGGCAAAGATGAGTTCGCTTTCAATACCGCGGGTGAGCGGAACGGCGTTTAAATATGGCACTGAGCCAATCCGGAATTTTGGTTCAACAGACACGCCACCATTAAAAATCAATTAGCAAAAATTAAAATGAAAAAAGACCGCGTCCTCGCGTTATTTTCTTGCCGGGCTGCTTTTTATCCTTAACGTTTGGCCTAGATATTATGGTGGCTAAAACAAAAAAGCGCTCAGTGGCCAAAAACCACAAGGAAAAGCCCGAGCCGGCCGTTTCCGTTGTTGCGATTCCCACTCCCCTGGCCGCGCCTATCGATGGACCCATTCCCGTGCCGACCGAAGGCGATACCACGGCCTTTATACGCCGTGAAATGGAACGGTACGACGGCGACACAGCCATCAAACTTTATCTCCGCGAGATCGGGCAGGTTAAATTGCTGACCCCTCAAGAGGAGATCGAGCTGGCGGCGAAAATTAAAAAAGGCGACAAAAAGGCGCGCGAGCAAATGATCAAAGCTAATCTGCGCCTCGTCGTTAAAATTGCCCGCGATTACGAAGGCATTGGCCTGCCGCTCCTGGATTTAATCAGCGAAGGCAATATCGGACTGATGAAAGCGGTCGAGCGGTTTGATCCGAAAAAAGGCGGAAAACTTTCAACCTACGGTTCATGGTGGATCAAACAAGCCATCAAGCGGGCGCTGGCCAATCAATCCAAAACGATCCGGCTCCCGGTGCACCTGGTGGATAAAATTTCGAAGATGCGGCGCGTGGGGATGAAGCTCCAGGAAGAACTGGGCCGCGAACCCACCGACGACGAACTGGCCGATGAACTGGGAATGACCGCTACGCGCGTGCGGCAAATGCGCCTGGCGGCAATCCGCCCGGCGTCGCTTGATGCGCCAATCGGAGACGAAGAGTCCAACAGCTTTGCTGAAGTCGTGGAAGACGAAAACGCCACGACTCCCTACGAGGAGCTTGAGGACAAAACGGTGGTGAACATGCTGCGCGACATGGTTGGCCACCTCGATGAACGCGAGGCCACAATCTTGCGATACCGTTTCGGCCTGGACGGCGGCACGGAAAAAACGCTGGAGGAAGTCGGCGAAAAATTCGGCGTGACCCGCGAACGCGTCCGCCAGATCCAAAATCTTGCCCTGAAAAAACTTCGGAAAATGATCGAGAAATTGGAAGCTGCCAAACAAAAAGAGGAAGCCAGCAAATGATCACGCCCAAGGAGATTGAGGCCGCAATCCGCAACGTGCCCGACTTCCCGAAGGCGGGCATCCAATTCAAGGACATCACTCCCCTGCTCGCCGACGCGCGGCTCTTTGCTGGTACGATTGATTTGTTAATCAACAATTTCAAACCCGGCTCCGTGGACGCTGTAGTGGGGATTGACGCGCGCGGATTTATTTTCGCCGCCGCCGCCGCGATGAAACTTGGCGCCGGTTTTGTGCCGGTTCGGAAAAAGGGCAAGCTCCCTTTCAAAACCCATGAACAGGACTACGCCCTGGAATACGGATCAGCCACCGTGGCAATGCACGTGGATGCCCTGAAGCCCGGCGCGCGTGTCCTGTTGATTGATGACTTGCTGGCTACCGGCGGAACGGCCGCCGCCGCGGCCGCGCTGGTGAAGAAATTGAACGCGAAAATTGTCGAAATCAGCTTCCTCATCGAACTGAAATTCCTGAACGGGCGGGAGAAACTTAATGGTTATCCGGTGCGTTCGGTTGTCACGTATTAAGGGAGTTTAAACGCCAATATCCTCGTTCCACAGGTCCGGCCGGGCCTTGATAAAATCCCGCATCAGTTCGATGCAGGTTCGGTCGTTGAGGATTTCCAGTTGGACGCCTTGTGATTGCAGATACTCCTCAGGTCCCCGGAACGTGACGTTTTCGCCTATGACCACCCGCGGAATTTTGTAGAGCAAAATCGCGCCACTGCACATCGGGCACGGAGACAAAGTCGAGTAGAGAACGCAGCGCGAATAAACCGACGCAGGCAGGCGACCGGCATTTTCCAGGCAATTCATTTCGGCATGGTGAATGACGCTCGCATTTTGAACCCGCCGATTATGTCCCAGGCCAATGATTGTTCCCTCGCGAACCAAAACCGAACCAATGGGGATCCCGCCTTCGGCCAGGCCTTTCTTTGCTTCTTTTATCGCAGCTTCGAGAAAAATGTCCATTGCGATTGTCCCGGCAACAGGCCGCAGCCGCGCCCTTCCCTGTCGTTATTTGCTCTTGCTCCAGAATGCCTTGGTATCTTCGGTGCGTTGTTTGACCTTCAATTGCCCGAGAATGGAATGCCAGCCGATATAGACCTTGTGCCATTGGCTTTCAAGGCCGCGCAACGCGCCTTCGTTCATTTCGCTTAGAAACCGCAACGACGGCGCATTCGTGATTAGCGCGTGGATCTCATCGCGTGAGAGCGAGGTCATCTCGACTGTCGAAAAAACGATTTCCAGTTCCTGGACGATGACGCTCTTAATTTCGAGAAATTGGGTCTCGTCGGCGGCCGTGAATTTTTTGGCGCGCGCGATGTTGATGAAATGGTTGAATTGTTTCCAGCATTCGATGTGCGTCTCGATCTGGGTGACCAATTGGTTTAGCTCTTTTGCAGTCATACGCTTTTATTGGGCATGTGGAGCATCGCGACTTGTGCGACTTGTGGGAAGAGAAAAATGATGGCCCCGCCGCGCAATTCACGCGCTGTGACACGCAGGCTCGCGAAATGGATGTTGATTTCGGCCATCGGTGACTGCGCGTCGCGCGCCTCGTTGAATATCCTGAGCACGTCCCTTGATATTTCCCGCAAGAGTGAAGCCGGATAGCTCGACGAAATCGTCGTCGTAATCGTGTTGCCGTTTCGGTCCACTGTGAGGCTGCCCGAAGGCAGTTCCTGCACGCTGGCCTGGCGGCGAAATAACTTTTTTAAGAGTCCCATGACGCTACAAGTTTTTTTGTTCTTTCAAGCAATTGACCGTCTACTTTGTCCGGGGGCCACCCCACGACAAATAGCTTATTGTCACGGTTAAGGACAAGCACGTTCCGTTCCGCGGAAGTTCCCCCGATGTAAGAAAGCGGACCCGCTTCCAGCCGTTCGCCCAATTGGCGGGCCAGATCCAGGGAGCGCCGCGCCCATTTCGAATGTTGTTCCACCATTTGCGTGCCCCAGGCTTCCGGTTCCCCTTCCGGCGGCAGGGCTACAACGAACTCGGCACCCTCGCGCGTTAGCAGCGATATGCGCCAAACGGTCTTGCGATGCGCTGTCTTTTCGATGATTTCGGTATGTTGCTCTTCGGATTCGTCCATGGATTGGGCCGATTCCAGCAGCAATGCATTTACTGACTTTTGTATCGTGCGGGGATGGCTCGGTTCAGCCGGCAGGTTCTCGAATGTGCCCGACTTCCAGTACAAGATTTTGCGAAAAGCGGCCTCGCCATGGGCGCCCTGCACCTCCGCGTCAATTAATTCGCCGTCCTGGATCCAAATCTTGGCAACGAGCGGACCGCGTGTCAGCCGCAAGAGCGTGGAATTACGCGATAGACATTCCATTTGGATAATGTCCATGAGGCTTTTGTTTTGAATACCGCGAAATCCGTCGGCCATGTCCCGCCCCAGGAGCGATTCCAGACAGTCCAGGAACATTTTCATGTTCTGCTGCATGTCCGTCTTGAGCCAAAACAGGTCCACGCCCAACGCATAGGCGCGCGAGCGAAATTCCTCGTCTTCCAGGCCGGTCAGGACTACGGTGCGCAATTCGGGGAATCGGCGACGCACGATCGCCAGCACCTGCAGGCCGTCAATGCGCGGCATTTTGAGGTCGCAAATCAGCAGCCGAAACGGTTCGGCGTCCAATTGTGCGACAGCATGGGCGCCAGTTGTGGCGGCCCGGACCTCCGGCTTGCTCGGCAATTGTACCAGCATTTCGCGGCACATTTCCAGCCAATCGGCTTCATCGTCCAAAATTAGGATTTTCGCGTGATTTTCCATTCCTGCTTTGTTCGGCCCCACGGCTATCACAATAACAAGCCCGAAGAAGCAAGAGCCGGGCCGTTTATGGCAACCCGCTGAATTTCCTTAGATATTTGACGCCCACGGCTAAATCCTTCGGCCAGAGGGCTGAAATGACAAGGGTTTGTCCACCAACCGGGTGCACCAATTCAAGACGTTCAGCATGAAGGGCCACCCGGGCGATCAAAGGCCGTTCATCGCGTCCGGGCTTAAGGTGATAGTCTTTCTTAAGGCGTGACAGCCAGAGCGGCTTTCCACCGTACAGGCGATCGCCCACAATTTTCACGCCGGCGTCGGCCGCATGTACCCGAATCTGGTGTGTGCGGCCAGTCAATGGCTCGCACTTTAGAAGCACGTAACCGAATCGGTCAAAATTCTCCAATACCTGGAACCGGGTCTTTGACTTTTTGCCTCCCTTTCTGTCCACCCGCATGAGGCCAAGTTTGACCGGATGCGGTCCAAGCGGAGCGTCCACATCGAATGACTCTGCCGGAGGCACGCCGCTGGCCAGCGCAACGTATTGTTTAGCCGGCTGTTCAGAGCCGAACAAATCCGCGAGCGCAACCAGCATTGGTTTCGATTTCGCCAGGAGAATGATCCCGCTGGTTTCAAAGTCCAGCCGGTGGGCGTTGCTAAGATAGGTGAGATTTCGTTCACGGGCCCATGGCTTTTGCGCCGCAATGCCGGCGTGAAGCAGTTTCATCAGGTTCGGCCGTGTGGGATCGTAGCGGTCTGGGGACGTCAGCAGACCAGAAGGTTTGTCCAGCGCCAGGAGAGAATCGTCTTCGTACAGCACCGGAACCTCCCAGTATTCCTTCGTTGCCGGCGAAGATAATTTAATTACGCCACTCATAATTTCGATTTAGCGGCAGCCGACGCCCAAGTGAAGATCCGTCTGATTCGTCCTATACGTCCCATCGGTTCGTGTTCGGCATCATTTGCCGTCAAAAGACCCGCACAAAGCCGATTCAACGTTTTAACCTTTCAATGTTTCAACGGCGTCGCAGATGACTATCTCGCTCGCGCCTGGTTTGCGAGCGGAGTATCGCGCAGTTCGCGGCTGGCTTCGTGCTGGATCCAATCCTGGAATGCCGCTTCGGCGCGGCGGCCGCGAAGTTCTTCGGTGAATTGCGGCAGCTGGGCAGCCATCTTCTCATGGTCAACGGGTAACCGTGACTCGACATACAGAATAAATCCGCCGTCGTCCGTTGGCATAAATCCGCTTGCGGTACCGACCGGCGTGGTAAAGGCGGCTTCTTTTACCTGGTTTGCCGTGGCATGGTTGCCGAGTTCCGGGATTTCCTGGGTGCTCAGCGAAAAAGGCGATAGAACCAAAGGATTCAAGCCATTGGCGAAACCCACGGCGCTGAAGCTTTTGCCCGCGGCCATCTGGATGGGCAACTGATGGGCGAAATTGGTTCCTACGCGCTGGGCTGTCACCGTGGCCAGGCGCGTTCGCAGGTCCTCAGTGACGCGATCGCGAATCTGCTCCAAAGGCGGGATTTCACTGGGCAAATTCGTGTGAAGGGCGATTATATACACCCCATTTGGGCTTTGAACGGGTAGAGAAATTGGGGAATCCGGGGTCAATCCGAAGGCTGCCTGGGTAAAAGCCGGAGGCGCCGTGAACTCGGAAGGTCCATAATCCGCCGCAAACGGCGCCGGATGTTCCACGGTCAGTCCCTTTTGTTTGGCTACCGTGGCCAGGTTTTGCGGCGAAACCGGTTCTATGCTAAATGCGGATTGGGCAAAGATGTTTGCCTGCGTGACGGCGTCCATGAGGGCGTGCTGGCGAAGAAGGATATTCCGGATTTCAGCCAGCGCTTCGTTTGTGGATTTGGCGTCCGGTGTAGCCTGCATCCCATATTGTTTGAAGGCGTTTTGAGTTTCCAAATCCAGGTTGGTCGCCCCAACTTCGCGTGTCGCTTCGCTCATATAATTCGTCACGGAAAACAACACATAACTCACCTGGACACGCGCGGGCAGCCGGTAATCGGCCATGTAGTTCGTGAAAAACGCGCCTACGTCCGAGGGCGAAATGCTCACCCGGTTCAGATAATTCGAGGCCGAAAAGAAAACGACCTGGGCGGAATACTCCTGATTTTCACGGATAAATTCGTTGGTGGCCTCCTGAGGAGTGAGCAATTGTCCCGACAGTCCAAAAAGCGTCTGCATTTGCTCGATCGCCAGGTCGTTGCGGATAAAATTCTCGAAGTCGTTCCCGTCCATGTTTTGCGGCGCCAATACCTGGTTTACGAACGCGTTAAACGATATGGCTTGATCGCGTTGCACATGCAAAGCGCGCTTCAATGACGGGGAACTGAGAAAATTCGCGGCGACCGATTCGGCCTGCTCATCTGTCACGTGCACTCCCAATTGCTTGGCCTTTTCGATCAACATCATGCGCACGTAAATGCGTTGTTGCAATTGCTGGGCCACCTCCTTGCTTTCGTCCGGCCATTGGCCGTAATTGAACAGAAAGTCCAGTTTCACATCCTTTCGCATCATCTCATACATGTCCCCGGTGATCTTTTGGCCGTAAATCTCGCCGCTGGCGTTTGTATTGTTTTCGCTCCCGCCGGAGCCGCGATTGCCGGCCGGGCCTGCACCCATGAAAACTACAAAGGTGAAGATAACCAGCCCGGAGACAACCCACAGGAGCCACTTGGAATGTTTACGAATTGTATGAATCATTTTCTTTTAAAAAAGCGAACGCGTAGTCTAGCCTGCCGGAATTCATGGAGTCAAATGCAAATGGATTGGCAAAATGGGTAACTTCAAACACCCCAACGCCCAACGCCGAAATGCACGCCGGTGAACCATTCTTTCGATATTCGGCGTTTTGGAGAAAGGGTCATTTCAACCACTCGGCAGCATCTATGGCGGCGTAGGTGATGATGATGTCTGAGCCCGCCCGACGCATGGCCAGAAGGCTTTCGAGAGTCACGGCGCGCTCGTCAATCCAACCTTTTGCAGCTGCGGCCTTGATCATGGCGTATTCGGCGCTGACGGCGTACGCCGCCGTGGGGTAACCAAATTCCTGTTTCACTCGAAAAATTAAATCCAGGTACGCAAGCGCGGGTTTTACCATCACTATATCTGCGCCTTCCTGGATGTCCAACGCCACCTCGCGCAACGCCTCGTTGGCGTTCGCGGCATCCATCTGGTAGCTGCGGCGGTCGCCGAATTTGGGTGTGGACTCCGCCGCCTCCCGGAACGGACCATAAAATGCCGACGCAAATTTTGCCGCGTAGGACATGATGGGAATTTCATCCAACCCGCTTTTGTCCAGCGCGGTGCGGATGGCCCCCACCCTGCCATCCATCATGTCGCTGGGCGCGATGATGTCCGCGCCGGCCTCCGCATGGCTGACGGCGGTTTGCGCGAGGATTTTAAGCGTGGGATCGTTTAAAATTTTTCCATCGGAAACGATCCCGCAATGGCCGTGTGACATGTACTCACACAAACAGACGTCAGAAATCACCAACAGCGAGGGTAGTTCCTTTTTCAACAGGCGAACGGTTTGTTGGACGATTCCGTTTTTCGCAAAGGCTCCGCTGGCTTTTTCGTCCTTTTTGTCCGGGATGCCGAACAGTAGAACGGCGGGAATGCCTAGCTTGTGGGCTCGTTCGGATTCCCGGAGTACTTCATCGGGCGATAACTGAAAGACGCCGGGCATGGCGGCGATTACCCGCCGGAGCTTTTTGCCGGAGCGGGCGAAGAGCGGAAGAACGAGTTGGCTTGCAGTCAATTGGGTCTCGGACACCAGCCTTCGCAGTGCCGGTGATGAACGCAGGCGTCGTGGGCGGTAGCGCGGGAATTGGCCGGTGTTAAGATTCACGTGATGAGAGTAAATCAAGGGGTGGCTGGAGTCTATCCCGCGATCATCTGAAAAACTTGAAACGCAGAATATTAACCGGCAAGCTCGGAAGGTAATGAAATTTCGTTTGGGCCATTTTCTTGGACTAATCACCATGAGTCTTTTCAGTTTCGCCTCCGCCGGCGCCCCACCCTCCGCGGGTTGGTCAACGCTTGGCGCAATGCCGTCGCCAAATTGGGATGGCAAAACTCTGCTGTTCCGGAGCCCGCAGGGCACGCTCGCCGTCACGCCGCTTTCGGACGACATTGTTCGTGTCCGATTCATTCGGGCGCAGGAATTTGGCCCGGATCATTCGTACGCAGTCGTCAACCGCGATTTCGGTGCGCCGGCGGCCAAGGCAGACATTCAGTCTGATGTTGCGACTCTCACGACGGCGTCTCTCAAAGTCATCTTCCAACTTTCGCCTCTGCGGATTTCCTTCGTCAACCTGGCCGGTGACATTTTGGATGCGGATGACTCTTTGCGCGGCATTTCATTCGCAGGCCCGGAATTTCGAATTGCCAAGAAACTCAGCGACGACGAGCACGTCTATGGTTTTGGCGAAAAGACTGGGCGGCTCAACAAACGCGGCTGGCAACTGGGCGGCTATAGTTACGCCATGTGGAATTCGGACACGCCCAGCTACGATTCCAGTACTGACCCGTTGTACTCTGATATTCCATTTTTTATGGTCACACGCGGCGGCGTTGCCCACGGAATTTTCCTCGATAACACCTGGCGCAGCTTCTTCGACGTCGGAAAAGAGAATCAGCATCTGTTGACCTTTGGCGCCGATGGCGGCGACGTGGATTATTATTTCATCAACGGCCCCGACCCGAAAAAGGTTGTGGAACGTTATACCGCCCTCACAGGCCGAATGCCATTGCCGCCGCTTTGGTCTCTCGGTTACCAACAATGCCGGTGGAGTTATTATCCGGAATCGCGCGTTCGTCTCCTGGCCGATACCTTCCGCCAAAAGCAGGTTCCCGCCGACGGCCTCTGGCTGGACATTCATTACATGCAGGATTACATGCCCTTCACGTGGAACCACGAACGGTTTCCCGACCCCAGGAAGATGATTTCTGACCTTCGCACACAGGGATTCCATTTAGTGACGATTTTGGACGGTCATCCGCCGGCGCTAAAAGGCTATAAACCCTACGAAGAAGGCCTCGCCGGAAATTATTTTGTGAAAAATCCAGACGACTCGGTCTTTGAAGGTCCAGTCTGGCCCTCGAATGCAGGAAGCCATCCTATGAGCGTATTCCCCGATTTCAGCAATCCGGCCACACGCAAATGGTGGGGTGGACTCTATAAGAGCCTGCTCGACGTTGGCGTCGCTGGCATATGGAATGACATGAATGAACCGTCTGTCTTTAATACGCTCAACGGCACGATGCCCGACGACGCAGTTTTCAACAATGAGGGACAGCCAGCGCCGAGCCTGGAAATGCACAACACATTCGGCCAGCTCATGAGCCGCTCGACGTTTGAAGGCTTAAGCCGGTTGCAACCAAACAAACGCGCATTCGTGCTCACGCGCTCCACCTTTGCGGGTGGCCAGCGCTACGCCGCGCTTTGGACCGGCGATTCCGCGACCGATTGGTCGGCGTTGCGCCAATCCGTTTCCATGTTGCTGGGCCTGGGCGTTTCCGGCTTTCCCTTTGTCGGCGCTGACATCGGTGGATTTGGACAGATGCCGTCAGCCGAACTCCTGACTCGCTGGCTGCAGACGGCCGTATTTTATCCGTTCATGCGGATGCATACGCCGATTGATACGCCGGACAAAGAGCCGTGGTCGTTTGGCTGGAAGTTCGAAGCCATCAACAAGCGCGCCATCGAACTGCGGTACGAGCTGTTGCCGTACATTTACAATGTCATGCAACAAGCCAGCGAAACCGGCGTCCCGGCCCTGCGCCCGCTCTTCATGGATTTTCCTAACGACCCAAAAATCGCGACGACTGATGATGAATTTATGTTCGGCTCCGACCTGCTGGTCGCGCCGGTATTATGGGAAGGCGCAACGAGCCGCGGAATCTATCTTCCGCCGGGCGGTTGGTACGATTATTGGACCGGCCAACATTACTCGGGCCCGGCAACGTTCTCCATCGGAGTGACGCTGGATTCGATTCCGATGTTTGTGCGGGGCGGCGGATTCATTTTCCGCCAGCCAGTTGTCCAGAATACAGGCCAAATGCCCGGCAATCCGCTGCGGGTGCTCATCGCACCCGCCTCAAATTCAAGTTCTTCATTGTACGAGGACGACGGTGAAAGTCTCCGATATCGCGAAGGCCATTTCATGAAGCGCAAATTCACCGAAACGTGCTCCGCAAACCAACGCGTCTTCGAAATCTCCGCCCCGGAAGGTAAATGGCGGCCCGCAAAGCGTGACTTGATTCTGGAAACGTGGATGGATCGCGCGCCCACGAGCGTGACTGAGCAAGCCGGAACCCGAACCGGCGAAACCTTGCCGCAACTCAATGGCCACGATCTTGCCACAGCGGCCAGAGGCTGGGCGCACTCCAATGGGATGCTGACGATCAAGGGCAACGATCGCTTTGAGGCAGAGGCGTTTGAAGTTCGATACTAGTCGAATCAAGGAACGTCACTCACAAAGGCATGGTCAAATCGCTCCACGGCGGCCTGTGGCAGTTCGTCCGCCTGCACTAATCGAACGATCGTTTCTCTAAAGAATTTGACGTGTCCGGCTGGCAAAGGCCTGCGGCTGATAAGCGTTCGCCCAATTCTTATCGCATGCACGAATTCCCTGAAATAGAAAATGGAAAAGGCATCTTCCGGCAGGGGCAAACGGTTATTTTCAACATCGCTTTTGAGCATCTCGCATTCGATGTCCAGAGCTTTAAGAACACCTTGCGCCGGAACATCACCAATCATTTTTGAAAAAAGCTCAAAAACGCGAAGATCCATATCGTTGAGAGGAGCCGGAATTGCGATGGGAAACACTGAGGTTAGCCGGCTCACGACGGCGCTGTTCCCTGGCAGAACTTGCCTTTTGCCTGACTTCACGGATCTTAACATCCGCAACTGGTCCCTTCAGCCAAAGAACTACCAGCCGCTTTCGCACTGGAATATGTCTTTTACCATCCATTATTCCTAAAGATCGAACGCCTCGGTCCCATTCGCAATAATACATTGGTTTAATTCGTCTTATACCTAGTACAATCGTTCCAGACAGCCTAAATAAATGGTGGCCACAGACATAATACGCCGGCCACCGCGGCGCTCAGAAGTGGGCGATAGCCAACTTTGGGGATCGCTGGCGAGCTACCACCCCGACGTGTCTGTTGCGCCAACCCTAAACGCCAGCGACAATGCAGCCTAAGTTATATCAATGATTCGACAATTATACTTTGGTTTAATGCAGGTTCGCCGGGAACTACGGGCTTGAGACGATACGCAGTTTCTCCGCCATTCGCACCAGGTCGGCAATCGAACCGGCCTTCATCTTTTTCATCACACTGGCGCGCTGGACCTTAACGGTGATTTCCGCGGTACCCAACTCAGCAGCAGTTTGTTTGTTGAGCAATCCCCTGACCACCAGCGCCATCACCTGCCGTTCGCGTGGGGTCAATAAATCATAACGGGCTCGCAGTTGCCCAACCTGGCGATGGGCTTTTAGCCTGGCGGTCTCGCGTTCGTTTTCCTGCTCGATGCTCCGAATTAAGTCTTCGGCTGCGCGGACAAGCCTGGAATTCCACGCGCCAACAATCTTAATAAACTGACCAACCCGTTGAAGTTGGGCGGTGTATCTGGCTAATTGTTTTTCGAGTGAATCATCTGCCGGGAAACCCTCCTTCGGGTGCTGCCAAATCCGTCGCTTCATTCTTATATCCTCTTTTACTTTTAAAAGAAGCTAACGATCTCGAGCGGCACAATCTATTATACTTTAGTGTGATGAGCCTCGTTTTTGCGAAGCATTTCGGACATGCGTACCAGTTCCGCCAGCGAGGCAGCCCGCATTTTTTTCATGGCGTTTCCGCGCTGGATTTTGACGGTAATTTCGGTGGTCCCCAATTTTGCCGCAATTTGTTTGTTCAGCATGCCGCTCACGACCCATTCCATCACTTCACGCTCGCGCGGGGACAACCGATTGTGTCGCGCGTACAATTCAGACAACTCCGCGTGATGCTTGAGGCAGGCGCGGTCCCGCTCAAGGGCCGTATGAATGGCGTCCAACAGGTCCTGGTCCCGAAACGGCTTGGTCAGAAATTCGACTGCCCCCGCTTTCATCGCCCGGACGCTCATTGGAATGTCGCCATGGCCGGTGATAAAAATGACGGGAAGGGAACATCCTGACGACTCAAGCTCGCGTTGAATTTCCAATCCGCTCCTGCCCGGCAAGCGCATATCCAGGACAATACATGCGGGACCCTCCGGCCGCGAACGCGGAAGAAAATCCCGGGCGCAGCTAAACGTTTCGACCCGCAACCCGGCGGAGCGAATCAGGCTGTCCAGCGCCTCGCGCACGGAGGCGTCGTCATCCACGACAATCACCACCGGCCGGTCTTTCGAAGCAGCAGTCTTCATGACTCACCCGTGTCATGAACCGGCAAATTAAATTGGAAGATCGCCCCCTGCCCGTGCCGGGGCGTTGCCCAAAGCCGGCCGCCGTGGGCCTCTATAATGGAACGGCTGATGGCCAGGCCCATGCCCAGGCCGCCGGGTTTAGTGGTAAAAAATGGCTCGAATAGGCGCTCGTTCTCCTGCCGGTTGATGCCCACTCCGTTGTCCCGAACGGTCACTTGCACTGCGCCCGGCTCTGAACGATTTGTCCGGATGTTAAGTGTGCGCGGCCGTTCGGTGATCACACTTAATGAATCAATGGCATTGACGGCCAGGTTCAACAGCACTTGCTGCAGCAGCACAAAGTCCGCTGGCACAAGAGGCAAGTCCGGCGCAAGTTCGGTTTTAAGTGAAATTTTTTTCCGTTTCAGCTCCAGCTGAATCAACGCCAGCGTTTCCTGAACGAGTTCGTTAACGCTCATCGGTTTTCTGGCCGGTTCGCGTTTTTTCATCAACGCGCGAATGCGCTGAATGACTTCGCTTGCCCGATTTCCATCAGAAACAATCCGATGAACCGCTTTGCGGGCTTCATCCAAATTCGGCGGCGACATGACGAGCCATCTCAGCGCGGCATTTGCGTTGGTTACCACTGCAGCCAGCGGCTGATTCACTTCGTGCGCGATGGTGGCGGTCAATTCGCCCATCATGGTCATGCGCGCAATTCGTGCCAGCTCCATTTCCGTGTGACGCAATCTTTCTTCGCGCTTTTTTTGTTCGGTAACGTCTTCATTGACAATTACCGCGCCCACAATTTGCTCCTCCCGGTTACGGACAGGGGCGGCGGAATTGCGGATAATTTTCTGCTGGCCGTCGAAGCTTTCGATATCAATCAATTCATTCGTTACCGTCTCTCCCCTGGTCAACGCCCGCACGGAACCCCAATCTGCCGGAGACATCCTTTTGCCCGTATCATGCCAAACGCCTTTGCTTTGCGCCCATCGTTCACGAGCGGTAAAAATGACGTCGCCCCAAATGCGCTTGGCTTCCGCATTGGTCAGAACGATGTCGCCGGCCTGGTTGGTTACGGCCACGGCCACAGGCAGCGTGGCCAGCACCTGCTGGAGCAGTTGATGGCTTTCCCGCACTGCTTCTCCCGCCCGTTTGCGGTCCGTAATGTCCTGTACCGTGCCAAACATACGGATCGGCCGTCCCGAGCCGTCGCAGATCATTTCATCCCGACAATGCACAAATCGCACTTCGCCGTCGGGCCGCACGACGCGAAATTCCATGTCGAAAGGTTGCCGCTTTCGCAACGCGTCTTCCAGTGCCTGTTTTTGCATAGCCCGATCGTCCGGATGAATTAGTTCCAACAAAGTGTCGAGAGGTATCATCCCTTCTTGTGCTGGCAATCCAAAAATACGCAGCGTTTCCTGTGACAAGGCGACACTGGAATTGCTGAGATCCAGCTCACAGTAACCAATCTTTCCAATGCGTTGGGCTTCTTTTAATTTAGCTTCGCTTTCTCGCAATGCAGATTGGGAACGGTCGCGGCAGATCGCAATCGAAGCGATATGTGTGGCAATCTCCACCAACCGCCAGTGTTTCGGTTCAGGCAGAGCGGGGCGTCGATAATACATGGCAAACGTGCCAAGCAATTCGTGTTTCGCCGAGAGAATGGGCGTGGACCAACAGGCGCGCAGTCCGTGCGGCAGCGCAAGGCGGCGGTAATCTTTCCAGAGCGGAGCCGTGGCGATGTCTTTTACAACGACCGTCTCCTTGCGAAAGGCGGCCGTGCCGCACGAACCTGCACGGGGTCCAATAGGCAGGCCGTAAATCGCATTTGCGTACGCCGGCGGCAGGCTCGGCGCCACGCCGCCGCAGAAATGGCGTTTGAGTTTGTCGATGAGGAGAATCGAACCCAGCATTCCAGGAGCCTGTTTTTCAATCAGGCGGACCAGCGCAGTCAATGATTCCGGCAATGGGGCGCCGGTTGCGATCATCTCCAGCACACTTTTTTGACTGTCCAGCAGCGCCTCGGTCCATTGGCGCTCTGCAATTTCAGCTTTCAACTCCTCATTCGCGGCTGTGAGGGTCGTCGTGCGGTCATAGACCCATTGCTCCAAACGGTTTTTTGTCTCTCGCCGCGGTGTTTTTGAAGATTTAGTTTTCATACACCTTTCAATTGGGCCGATAGCTCCACTATGCTCCCATGCCAAAGAAAAGCAACACCGTTATGAACGATGATTCAGCCCCGGCTGAAACGTTAAATGCTCGCGTCGCGCAACGGCTTTCCATAGTGTCTCTGTCAATGAGCCAGCCATTGTGAAGATCGCATTTGAAGCACTCTCCAGGTTTTGGCCGTACTTGAGCGTTATCTGTATCCTGGCTGCCTTGTTCGCTTCCGGTCATGCCCTGCTCCACAAACGCGATTCCCGCGCCGCAGCGCTCTGGGTCGGGATTGTCTGGCTTGTGCCGGCTCTGGGACCGCTTCTATATATCACACTGGGAATCAATCGCATCCGCCGTCACGCGGTGTCCCTGGGCGTTCACAACACCATCAGCCGCCCGGTGCCGGAAAATTTTGGCGAACCGGAACAAATTGAGGCGCAACATTTGCGAATGTTATCGCGCGTCGTCAGCCGGGTGGTCACTCAGCCGTTGATTCCCGGCAATACTATCAAGGCGCTCATCAACGGCGATGAAGCGTTCCCGGCGATGCTCGAGGCCATCGAATCAGCTAAAAAAAGCATTTCTCTTTGCACCTACATTTTCGACAACGACGCCAGCGGCAGCCAATTTGTCGCGGCCCTGAGCCGGGCGGTCAAAAGAGGCGTCCAGGTCCGGGTTCTGGTTGACGCAGCCGGCGCCCGCTATTCATTTCCGTCCATCATGCATAAATTGCGGCACGAAAAAATTACGTGCGCGCGATTTTTGCCATCCTCACTATTGGCGCCCTGGCGGGTCGCCACAATCAACCTGCGCAACCATCGAAAAATACTCGTGGTGGACGGCCGAATCGGATTCAGCGGCGGTATCAACATCCGGCACGGAAATGTTCTGGCTCAAAATCCGAGCCACCCGATCCAGGACCTTCAATTTCGCTTCGAGGGACCCATCGCGATCCAATTGCAGGAAGCATTCGTCAATGACTGGGCATTCACGACCGGGGAAGTTCTCGAGGGCGACAATTGGTTTCCGGAAACGGTGGTATCCGGCGACGTTGTGGCGCGCGTCATAATGGACGGACCGGACGCTGACTTTGAAAAACTGCGCTGGACACTTCTTGCCGCGTTAACCGAAGCCCAGACGTCGGTGCAAGTTGTCACACCTTATTTTCTGCCGGATGCTGCCATCATCACGGCGCTGAACCTCGCGGCATTGCGTGGAGTGCAGGTGGACATTCTTTTGCCGGCCACAAGCAATTTGCCATTTGTGCAATGGGCATCGCGTTCCATGTGGTGGCAGGTCCTGGAACGCGGGTGTCGCTTGTGGCTGACACCGCCGCCATTTGATCATTCCAAGCTCATGATCGTAGACGGCCATTGGGTGTTGATTGGGTCGGCCAATTGGGATGTCCGGAGCCTGCGGCTTAATTTTGAGCTGAGTATAGAGTGCTATGGGCGTGATTTCGCCCGCGAGATGGGAAAGATTGTAGAACAAAAGCTCAAGGGCGCGCGCGAAGTCACTTTGAAAGAGGTAGACGCACGCCCCGTCGCCTGCAAATTGCGGGACGCGGCGACGCGATTGTTCGCGCCGTTTTTGTGACTCTTTAGAATCATCGTCATTCTCATCCTCATCGTTATTAACCAAATTCCTTGGAATGAGATGATTCCGTAGATTCGTTTGGTTTGACCTTGCCGCTTTGGACTGTTACAACATGCCCCCATGTCTGAGTTTTGCACCCCCTATGACCGCCAGTAAAAAACCGAAATATTCCAGAATCCTGCTCAAATTGAGCGGCGAATCGCTCGGGGACGCGCAAGGAATGGGAATCTGCGCGCAGGCGGTCCACCATATGGCCAGGCAGGTCAGTGAAGTTCGGGCATTGGGTGTCCAGGTTGTCGTGGTCGTCGGCGGGGGTAATATTTTTCGGGGGCTTACCGGAAGCGAGCACGGTATTGAGCGCGCCACTGGGGATTATATGGGCATGCTTGCGACGGTGATCAATGCCCTGGCGCTCCAGGATGCCCTGGAAAAACTCGGCTGCCCTACCCGCGTCCAAAGCGCCATTGCCATGGCACAGGTCGCCGAACCATTTATTCGCCGCCGAGCCGTGCGTCACATGGAGAAAAAGCGCGTCGTTATTTTCGGTGGCGGCACCGGCAACCCCTATTTTTCCACTGACACGGCCGCCGCGCTACGGGCCAATGAAATCGGCGCCGAAGTGATCTTGAAAGCGACAAAAGTGGATGGCGTCTACGATTCCGATCCAAAAAAGAATCCCAAAGCCAAAAGATTTTCAGAAATCACGTATCTGGACGCCCTTCAACGACAGTTGAAAGTGATGGATTCGACCGCATTTTCGTTGTGCATGGACAACAAGATGCCAATTATCGTGTTTGATTTTTCAAAGTCGCATAATTTGAAACGCGTTATATTGGGCGAGAAGGTTGGAACCTTGGTTCGATAAGCGGCAAGCGTCCAGGCACCAATCGCCAATATCCAGAGAAACGCTCAGAAGCTACGGCGCGGCCAGGCGTTAGAACGCGAGAATCCGGCGCCCAATAAACTCTAAACTCTGGCAGCTCTGGAGCTTTTAACCTTGAAGTTTCTCTGGAGCTTGAGTTCTTGGAATTTGGGGTTTGGGTCCTAACCTCCATTTACTCGCCAGCGCCTAAAACGTTTGCATTTTTCAGCAAAAAGGGCGATGGGTAAAATATGATCTTCGCCTCGCGTCATGAGGCCGGAGAACGGCTTGGAGAATTTCTCCGGCAACGCGGCGTCGAAGCTGACCTGGTTTTAGGACTGCCGCGCGGGGGGGTTGTTGTCGCGGCAGGCGTCGCTCGCGAACTCAAGCTGCCATTGGATGTTTTGGTCGTCCGCAAAATCGGCCACCCATTACAGCCGGAATTTGCCATCGGCGCACTGGCAGAGCCGGACTGCGTCTTTCTCAACGAGGAAAGTCTGGCGGAATACCCAGTTTCAAAAACCCGGCTGGATAAAATCATTGGGGAAGAAAAGGAGCGTCTTCAAGACTACGCCCGGCGATTTCACCTGCACGACATTCCTTCACTTGAGAACAGGTCGGTTTTGATCGTGGATGACGGTCTGGCCACGGGCGCGACCGCCGAAGTAGCCGCGCTCTCAGCGCGCAAACAATATGCCCGGCGAATTGTTATCGCCGCCCCCGTCGCTTCCAACAACGCCGTCGAGTTGCTTCGACGCGTGGCCGATGACGTGCAAGTGTTGTCCCAGGAGGCAGAATTCCAGGCGGTGGGACAATTTTATCATGAGTTCTCTCCAACTGGAGATGAGGAAGTTATTTCACTCTTGCGGCAGGCTTCAGCGATGGAGATTTCGCATCATTGATACGGTACCGTCACCGTCTCCCAGGCCAGAGTATTTCCCAGCATTTTCGAACATTCATCAATCCGTTGAAGATAATCGCCAAATGCATCCGCAGCCACTGAATCGGCCGAAGTCTGATACTCGTATTCCATGAGCACTTTATTGCCGCCGGACCAATAATGTTTTCGAAAAGTAAATGCAGGATCTGTGACTGTTTTCTGCTCATTGTCGGCGGTCCAACTAGTGGCCAGCGTCACTTCCGTGCGCAAGATTTGATGTTCCGGAAATCCAATTCCCATGGGTAGTGTCCGGTCCGTATCAACCGGCTTTTTCAATAAACCGGCCATGCCAGCAGGATAAAATTCACATTCAACCTTGTGTACCCCTTTTTCAGGCCGCGTCCACATTTTGGCCATGGAATATGATTCGGTGATTCGAAATCTGTTTTGATCCTCATCGTCCTCAAAGACGATGGGCGAAGACATCTTTATTCCCGAATACACGTCGGAATAATTGCGAATGGAGGCCTTTTCAATTTCGGCTACAGTTGTCGTAGCAAACGTTGCCCGCAGAATTTCGGCATCGCGGCCCTCGGCCACGGTGACAACTTTCAGTGTTGCCGGCTGGTTGACCATTCCGAGCTTGAAATATTCGGTCGTGGTGGTTTTAGGCAGACCCGTGGTTTGCGGAATTTGGGTCAGCCGGGTGGTCCACGGAGAAATCACCAGGCCGTATCCGTAGTTGGGCAAGTAATGCGCCGCCAGTGGCCCTCGCTGATAGTTCATGGTCGAGTCTAAGTACCAGGTTTGGCCGTATAATTGAACCTGGGCGATGCAGTGATCAAAAGCGCTGGCGCAGGGCTGCCAATTTTCGATGGTGCGTCCCAATGTGGCATTCACCAGGACGGGGAAAGCTTGAATGCCCAAAGCGCGCAGGATCGTCACAAACAACAGCGACTTATCTTTACAATCACCAAAACGACGCGAGAACACCGTTGATGGGCTTGTCGGCTTTTCAGAACCCTCCCCAATTTCGATTCCGACGTAACGCACCTCGTCCTGCACAAACCGCAATGCCGCTAGAATTTGCTGTTCCTGATTGGGAATGCGTTTCCATTCCACGATTTTTGCGGTCAGCTCCGATGAAAATGGCGATGCACTTGCGCTCTGGAACAATTTCAAGGCCCACTGATTGACTTCAGCCCACGTTCTGAAGTCGCTCACCTGGACCCAATGATTTGGATCAAACCACACAGGCAGGGCATCTTCGACCGGGGCCGCCGGTACGTTTTGAAAATCCCAATTAACTTCCAGGGTATCCTTGTCGGCACGAGTAACGGGCTGGACGGAGCAACCGTGCCCGATTGAATAAAGACCTTTCTCGCGGGGCCATATCATGCGCGTTAAAAGGCGGTCAGCGGGTTCCACGATTTGGACCGGAACGATGGCCGAAAAATGGCCGGACGATATCGGGTTCTCGCCTTTAAGCGAATATGCGTAGTCGATAACGTCGCCCACACGAACGTCATTCAAAATTAGCACCGCCGTTTTCTCGCCATTGAGCATGGCTTCGTCCAGGTCCTGTTCCCGGCGCACGATCTGGACGCTGTTTGTGTCGAGGCGATCCACAGGCTGCCCGTCGCGCCAGATACGCGCCCAGTGCCAGGTCAAAGATTCATAGCTGGGATCGAAATTGATTTTTAAGGTGGAATCGTTTTGAACACCGTCCGTGGTGAGGATCCGTCGCTCGGAATGAAAAAACTCTTCATTTTCAGGCGCGTTTATTTGGTGTTCCAACAACAGCAAATGGTCATTGGCAGTGGCATCGGAAGTGTTTGGCGACGGTTGGCGGCTGAACATCTGCGGATGGACCCAATCTTCAGGCGACCCAAAGTTAATGCCGGAAAGGTCGGCGCCGTGCCCGTGAACCGCCAACATCATAACAGCGGCAAGACCGAATCGCGGGAGCCGGGAAACGATAGATCTGACTAGCGATTGAAAACGTAATCGCCGCACGACCGACAGCATAACAAAGACTCGCCGCCTCGTCGCCTATAATATACGAAGGCGTTATCGGGCACATCCTGGGATTGTCCTTGGTAGGGATCCCGATGCATCGGGACGCTGTCCGCGCTGCGTGCAGCGGCGCAACGAGCGTAGTAGGACGTTGTATCGCGGGCTGTTCCGCGCGCTCTACGCGCGGTGACGGCGTAGCGCGCCGTCCCTCCCACCGATCGGATTCAAGAACAGTGTCACGATACACCCGTATGAAGCTACCCCGCCAGAAGCGCTTCTTCTCGCTCGCGGAAATAGCGCGCTGACTGGCTGACCATTTTGTCGAGCAGCTTTTTGTCCGGCTTGCCGTGCATGGCTGGATAAGGATCTCCGCCCGGGCCAAGCGGTTCGGGGGTCACGTAGTGGCCTTTGCTGTTAAAGCCGATGAGATACAGGGCCATGATAATGCAATCCAGGTCCATGGCGCCTTCACCGAGGGCGCAACGATTGCTATCAGCCATGTGGAGATTAAGCAACTGTTCCCCGGCATCGAGCAACGCCTCGCCGATGTGCGATTCCTGGGATTGCATGTGGTAAACGTCGCCGTTGATGTGCCCAATGCCCGGATGGCCAACCGCCGCGATGTAGTTCTTCGCGTCAGAAATTGTATGGACCAGGCTCACCTCCGCGGCGCGAATGGGTTCGATCGCGGCTTTGATTTTGCTTTTCGCGAATAAATCCGCGACGAGTTGCAGCGTCGCAACGCTGCGCTCAAATTCGGATTTGTCGTAGGCATTAGGCCTGCCGACCGCGCCGGGAACCACGAGGATATATTCGCCGCCCATTTGTTTGGTGAATTCCAGTTCGCGCTTCAAATAATCCACGGCGGCTTGCCGTTGGATGCCGCGATTGCTGGAAAGATCGTTATCCGGCGAGAACATCCCGCATATGCCGGCAGTTTGAACGCCGTGATCGCCCAGGATTTTCTTTGTTTCGGCCACTTTATAGCCAAGATCCGGCCCGTAGTGGTTGCCGTGGAGTTCAATGAAATTGACTCCATTTTTTTCCAGGCGAACAGCCGAGTCCGACAACGGCTCCATGCCAAATCCCCAATTGCTCCAGGAAAGGTTTAATCGCGTCTTCAGTTTTTCCGGCTGTTTCTTCTTTAAATCGAGAAAGGCCGCGCGGATTTTATCTGTTTTGCTCTCAAAATTTTGCTTTTTCATGCGGTAATTAATGGCTGGCGTGAATTATTCGCAAAAGAAACGAATTGCCAATCAAAAAAGGAAGGCCGCCCGGGGAATGGATTTGCAATTTTTGCCAGAAATCATCACACTCGAAAAAACCTATGACAAACGCATCGACTTCCAGCGCATCAGGAACCGCGTCTTCAACCGGCAACGGCCAAACCTACCGTGGACCTTTTGCCATCATGACGGTCCTCTTTTTCATGTGGGGATTCATGACGGTTTTCAATGACATTTTGATTCCGCGCTTCAAGGAAGCCTTCACGTTGAATTACACAGAGGCCATGCTCGTCCAGTTCTGCTTCTTCGGCGCCTATTTCGTTGGCTCTCTGGTGTATTTCATAATATCTGCGTCGACGGGAGATCCCATTGCAAAAATTGGATACAAAAACGGCGTTATCATCGGCCTTTTGCTTTCGGCCCTTGGCAGTGGTCTATTTTGGCCAGCGGCGACAATTGTTTCCTATCCGTTGTTTCTCGTCGCGTTGTTCATTGTCGGAATTGGATTTGCCATGCTGCAAATTGCGGCGAATCCTTATGTGACCATTCTTGGTCCCGAACGGACCGCATCCAGCCGGTTAAACCTTTCCCAGGCGTTTAATTCAGTGGGTACTACAACGGGCCCGCTCATCGGCGGCTTTCTCATTTTTCAATACTTTGCGCGGGCGAATGTGCAAGGCGCCGACTCAGTCAAGGTCCCCTACCTCATGTTTTGCATCGTCTTTCTGATTCTGGCCGCGATTTTTTTCATGATTCATCTGCCGCATGTGGGCGAAGGCAAGGTGGAGGCGGGCGCCGGCGCTCTCCGATATCCGCATGTCGTCCTGGGTGTTCTCGCCATTTTCATGTACGTGGGCGGCGAAGTTTCAATCGGTAGTTCGATTATCAATTTTCTCGGCCAGAAAAACGTCGCTTCGATGAGTGCGATAGATGCCAAAAATTATGTGGCCCTGTTCTGGGGCGGCATGTTGATTGGGCGGTTTATGGCATCCATCGAATTGAGCGAAATGCAAAAGGCTAAGAAACAAGTGCTGCTGATTGTAGTGCCTCTGCTGGCCTATCTGTTCCTCTGGGCGGCTATCAGCGCACCGTTGGACGCCATGCATGGAAGTTCGAGCTTTAGCGACGTCCTGGCATTGTGGAAAACCAACTTTGATCAGAATTGGAGCATGTTTAAATACTATTTGCCTCTCGTCGCCCTGTGCTGGCTTCTTTTTCAATTTGGCCAGGCGCTGGCAAGCCGTACCCTCGTAATCTTTTGCCTAACCATTGTCGTTCTCCTCGCCATAGCTGTCATCAAAGGCGGAACAACGGCAGTCTGGTGCGTCGTTGGAGTCGGTCTCTTCACATCGATTGGCTGGCCAAACATTTTCTCGCTGGCGCTCGATGGAATGGGTGTTCTGAAAAGCCAGGTTTCGTCGCTGTTGGTTATGGCGGTATTCGGCGGTGCAATTCTCCCTGAGGCAATGGGTAAAGTCGCTGACGTTGCACATGATTTGCGGCCCGCCTTTATCATTCCTCTCATCGCCTACGCCTACGTAGGATTTTACGGCCTGATCGGCCATAAAATCGGACGCGCCGGACGCCCGGTTCCGGCTTAGAAGCACGTATTGATGATGTCCTTCAGAGGATGCCGCAGATACAGATTCGCGGTGGCAGCGCCACTTGCGATCTCGCGCGGTCACTCAATCAGCGGCTTGAATCTCGGCAACATTACCAGGGCGGGCCGCTCCCCAGAGCCGCGCTTTGCCTTGGGCTTTCAGTCAGCGGCTAGCGCCGTAACTTTTGGCTTTGACCGCGTAAATCGTAAATCGTAAATCGTAAATTTCGAGGACGAGGAGAATTGATTCTTGAGGATGAGGATGACGAAGAGAATGACAATGATTTCTAAAACGGCGGGCTACGACCACGACTCACGCATCGTGATGACGCTCGACGCAGGCGGCACGAGCTTTCGCTTTTCTGCGATGCGCGGAAACAAACGCATCACGGACATCGTCACCACAACGAGCGATGGCGACGATTTAAAAAAGTGCCTGGCCAACCTCGTCATCGGTTTCACTGCAATCAAGAACCAGTGTCCGCGTCCGCCAGTGGCCATCAGTTTTGCCTTTCCTGGGCCGGCGGATTATCCGGCCGGCATTATCGGCGATTTGCCGAACCTTCCGGCGTTTCGAGGCGGCGTTGCGCTTGGACCAATGCTGGAACACACCTTTTGCATACCCGTCACGATCAATAACGACGGCGAGTTGTTCGCTTACGGTGAAGCCATCGCCGGCTTCCTGCCCTACGTCAATGGTTTACTCAAAAAGGCCGGAAGCCCTAAGCGTTACAAAAACCTATTTGGCGTGACCCTCGGCACCGGTTTTGGCGGCGGCATCACACGCAATGGCGAACTCTTTGCCGGCGACAATTCAAACGCGTCGCAAATCTGGCTCACGCGGCACAAATTCCTTCCCAAGACAAATGTCGAGGAAGGTGTCAGCATCCGTGCCATCCGCCGCGTCTATGCGGAGGAATCCAAAATTTCATTCGCCGATGCCCCAGATCCTCGCGTAATTGGACAAATTGCGGCCGGCGAAGCTCCCGGAAACCGCGACGCGGCCATAGAAGCCTATCGCCGAATGGGCGAAGTGGCCGGAAACGCCATGGCCAATGGGCTTGCCCTTCTCGACGGCCTGGCGGTCATTGGTGGCGGCCTATCCAACGCCTGGCGGCTATTTCTGCCGGCCCTCGTTGCGGAGATGAATGATTCTTACACTGCTCCCAACGGCGAGAAATTCCGCCGCCTGCCGCAACCGGCCTTTAACCTGGAAGACCCGGCGCAGATGAAAAAATTCCTCAAAGGCGAAACCCGGTCCATTGGTGTTCTCGGCTCAAAGCGCAAAATTAAATACGATTCGTTACAGCGCATTGGCGTTGGCATTTCCCGGTTGGGCACGAGCGAAGCCATTGCCATAGGGGCGTACGCATTTGCGTTGCGCAAACTCGATTCCGAAAAGTGATAAGCGCTCCGGCGAGCGATGCGGCTACCGGAGCAGGATGTGCAGACAAGGTTCTCGTTGCACATTTTGCGGGGCATAGGGAATGAAACGGGGAAACGAAGGCGAATTATGCGGTTTTACAGGGGAATTGGTGGATTTTAGGGAAACGGGATGTCGGATTGTGGCGCGCGTGCTCCCCCAAATTTAGTCAAAATCGTTATGCTATGGTTTTGCGGGCTAAAGTTCGCTAAACGAAACGCTAAAGTTGAAGTTTAGGGGTCCCAAAATGGTGCGCTTTTGCTGGGAAACTGGCAGATGTGAGCTAAATTTGCGGATCGGGATTTTTGGGGGAAAAGCTAAATTTCGGTGGGGGCGAAATTTAGGGGCGACGGCTCAAAGGCTTCGCATCCGTTGGCGGAAGGACACTTCCGCCCTAACGGATGGTTATAGTCAGCAGCGAGACGATTCAATTTTCAGCAAACTGATCTTTCGGTCAAGGCCGCCGGCGAATCCGGTCATGCTTCCGTTCTTGCCGATGACGCGATGGCAGGGAACGATGATGCCCAACGGATTTCTACCGGTGGCGGCCCCGGCGGCGCGGACGGCTTTAGGAGCCTTTGCCCGGCGAGCCAGTTCACCGTAGGTGATGGTTTGGCCGAACGGAATCAACGCGATTTGCCGCCAGATTTCCCGTTGAAAATCTGTCCCCTCAGACGAAATCGGAACCGAAAAGCTTGTTCGCTTGCCTTCGAGATATTCCCGAATTTCTTCCCCGGCCTGCCGCAGGATCGGATGTTTGGGGTTTAATTCCCAATCGCCCGACAGCTTGAGCTCGTGCTTTTGGTTTGAAAAATACATTCCAACTAGGTGCGTCGAGGTTGCGACCAGCAACAGTTCTCCCAACAGTTTCGTTTTTAGATAATTGTATGATTTCATAGTTTTGTTCTTTCAGTTAATTCGGCCCATAGATGCAAAGCGGCGTAGGCCCGCCAGGGCCGCCATTTCTCGGCGAGTTCCAAAATCTGCTTCGCGTTTTCCACCCCAAGGGCTTTTTTTATTCCCAAATCTGTATGTGGAAAGGCGTCAGGCCAGGAGAGCGCCCGCATGGCGATGTATTGAACGGTCCATTCTCCAAAACCGGGAATTTTATAAAGTTCCTGGAGCGTGTCTTCGATGCGACTGCCGGGTTCCAAATGCACCGCACCGCCGGCCACAGCCCGGGAGAGGGCAATTAACGTTTGTGCGCGCTGGCCGGTGATGCCTAAACGGACGATCTCGGCGGTTGTCGCGGACGCAAGCTTTTCGGGCCCGGGAAATAAATGAGTGAGCGACGGGCACGGAGTTTTCACCAGCTCTCCAAATCGGAGGGCGAGCCGGCCAGCCAGGGTGCTGGCCGCGGCAACGGATACTTGCTGCCCCAGAATCGCGCGCACAGCCATTTCAAAGCCGTCGAAGCTTCCAGGCAGCCGGAGGCCGGGTCGTAACTGGGCAAGTTTTCCCAATGCGGCACTAATGGCCGCAGGGTCCGCGTGCAGATCAAACAGTCTTTTTAGACGTTCCAGGACGGGTACGCAGGCCGGCAGAAGAGAATTGGAAAGCTGGACGGACAGGGTGCGCCTATCCGCGTCATGGCGGACTTCCAGGTGGCCGGTGATGCTCTGTTTTTGCCGGATCACATGGACCGTCCGAAAATATTTCCCATCCTGCACGGCTTCGACATGGGGAATGACGCGGCGCGAAAGAAAATTCAAAAGCCGCTCCCAGTCGAACGGCGGACGATAATTCAACCGGAAGGAAAATTCCTCGAATTTTTGCGGGACTTCCTTCTTTTGTTGGATTCGAAATTCGGTCGGAGACACACGATAACGTTGCTTCAATAGTGTATTGAAGCGGCGCAAGCTCTTGAACCCACTGGCATAAGCAACGGAGGTTATCGGCATGGCGGAATCGGTGAGAAGTTGCTTTGCCAGAAGCAGGCGTTGTGTCTGGGAAAATTCCACCGGCGAAACGCCAAATTCATCCTGAAAAACCCGGCGCATTTGGCGGTCAGTGATTCCCAGTTTGGCGGCGAGTTCGGCGAGTGAATGTTCCGACAGAAAATCCTGGCCTATTTGCCAGGCGGCATTGCGCGCATGTTGGCTGCTGATTTCCATGAGGCTGCTTCCGGGGGCCAATTCGGGCCGGCACCGTTTACAGGGCCGATAGCCGGCAACCTCGGCCGCGGCGGCGTAATTGAAAAATTCACAGTTTTTGCGCATCGGCGTTTTCACCCGGCAAATCGGGCGGCAGTAAATGCGCGTCGTCCTCACGGCCACAAAAAAGCGGCCATCGAAACGGGCGTCCCGCGTCAGAACCGCCTGATAGCAATGGTCTGGATTCAAAATCATGATGCACTTTACCCCGGATGCAAAAAGGATGCTCGCCGTTTTCGGACATCAAATTATCGTAGTGCAGTAGAATACTAAAACATCGAACATCGAGAGAATGGTCCACGCGAGAAAAGCACCAAACCCCAACCTCCAAGCACCAGAGAATTTCCAAGCTCCAATCCAACAACTTCGGCGATGTCGGATGTTGAGTGTTTGGGTGTTCGATGTTTGAAGCTTTCCATGTATATCCAAAGACCCTCCCAAATCGATTCCGGAGCGCGGCTGTGTCGGAGACCAGCCGCAGCACGTCGTGAGCAAAAGCCTCGATGATCGGGTATGGCTCTTTGACATGCGAAGCTGCTGCGGCTGGCTTTCAGCACAGCCGCGCTCCGTACTCCGGCGAGCCATGAGGAGGATTCCCCCACCCCTGTCGCAAAACCTCAATAAAAAGCCGCAAACCCTCAATTATTAGATATTGGTGTTGTCGCGTCGGATGATTAAGATGGATTGAAATAAATCCGATGCCGGCGCAACAGAGCACAGAAGACTTCCTGCTGAAGATGGAAGGCGTTTCCAAGTCATACTCGGGGGTGCCCGCTTTACAGAATGTCCGGCTTCAACTTCAAAAAGGTGAAGTCCACGCGCTCATGGGCGAAAACGGGGCGGGAAAATCCACTTTGATGAAGATTCTGTCAGGAATTGTCCAAAGAGACTGTGGAGAAATCTTTCTTGAGGGACGGCAGGTCGAAATTAAATCGCCAAAAGCAGCGCTGGATTTGGGCATCTCAATGATTCATCAGGAATTAAATCCAGTCCGAGCAATGACCGTGGCCGAGAACATTTTTCTGGGAAAAGAACCGTGCTATCCATTTACCGGAGTCGTTAATCGGAGGAAACAGCGTGAAATGACCCGGGAATTGTTCCGGGAAATGGAAATCACAATCGACCCGGATAAAGTCATGGCTGAGCTTTCCCTGGCCGAGATGCAGTTGGTCGAAATCATCAAAGCCGTTTCATATCGATCCCGGATCATCATCATGGATGAGCCGACCTCGGCCATCACCGGGCGCGAAGTGGCCAGGCTGTTTGAGATTATTCGGGGATTGAAAGCCCGAGGCATGGCCATTATCTACATCTCGCACAAGATGGATGAGATTTTCCGGATTTCAGACACCATCACCGTCTTGCGGGACGGCCAGTACATTGAGACCCGTCCAGCAAAGGAACTCGACCATGATACGCTGGTCAAATTGATGGTGGGCCGCAAAATCAGTGAAATGTTTCCCAAACGGACCAAAACATCGGACGGTGAAGTAATTTTTGAAGTGAACGGACTTACGCGACGCGGCTTGTTTGAAAACATTAGTTTCAAGGTGAAAAAAGGTGAAGTATTTGGCGTGGCCGGCCTCATGGGCGCCGGACGCAGCGAAGTGATGGAGACCGTATTTGGCCTGCGTCGGGCGGATGCCGGCACTATCAAGATTCGCGGCCAATCGGTTCGGATTAAATCGCCAGCCGACGGCATTCAAAATCGAATCGCCTTCATCACCGAAGACCGGCAGTTGAAAGGATTGAACCTCAAGGCCTCGGTCCGGGACAACGTCACCCTGGTAAACCTAAAATCCTTCAGTTTGTTCGGCCAGATTCTCCAGTCTGGAAAAGAAAACGCCGTGGTGGACGCGGAAATTGAAAGAATGCGGATAAAAACACGGCACCGAAACCAGATCGTCCGGACTTTGAGCGGCGGCAACCAGCAGAAAGTGGTGCTGGCCAAATGGCTTCTCACCGAACCTGAAATTATCATTTTAGACGAGCCTACACGCGGTATCGACATCGGGGCCAAGGCGGAAATCTATAAGATTATTGCCCAACTGACCGAACGCGGCGCCACGGTCATTATGATTTCATCCGAGTTGGAGGAAATTTTGGGCATGTGCGACCGCGTTATCGTTTTATATCACGGGCGAATCACAGCCGAATTCGCGCGAGCGGATTTTAACCAGGAAAACATCATCAAGGCCGCCATGGGGAATTGGAGCTCAAATTAGTGCCGTGAAAAATAAATTTCCACACTTGCACTGAGGACTACATGCCGGCACAGACAATCAATTGGCGGAACACGGGCGCCTTCTTTTCCAAATACGGAATTTATTTTGCCTTCGTATTGCTGGCGGGAACGCTGGCCATTTGGGAACCGCCATTTCGAACGCTGGGAAATCTCGAGAACATTCTTCAACAGATTTCTGTCAATGGAATCCTGGCCGTCGGAATGACGCTGGTCATCATCACTGCGGGCATAGACCTCTCGGTCGGTTCAGTCCTTGCCCTTGCGGCTGTCGTGGCAACATCCTTTGCCAAGGCTGACGACGATGGTCATGCGAATCATGCATTAATTGTACCCCTGGCGATGGGCGTGCTAGCCGGCCTGGCCTGCGGAATGGTCAACGGCGTGTTGATCGCCAAAAGACGTCTTGCGCCGTTTATCGTCACGCTGGGCATGATGACCGTTGCGCGCGGCTTGGCGCTGGTTTATTCGCAGGGCCGGCCCGAAATCAATTTGAGCACTGCCTATGACGCGATTGGCGATGGCCTGGCGGGACCGGGCGGTATTGTCATGGCCGCGGTACTGGCCGGCATTTTCATTTTGCACTTCACCCGCTTTGGCCGTTATGTTTACGCGGTGGGCGGCAATGAACTGGCCGCCAAAGTCTCCGGGGTCAATACCGACCGGGTATTGATTGGCGTCTATGCCATTGCCGGCGCATTAGCCGGTGTGGCCGGAATTGTCGAATCATCGCGGGTCATGTCGGGCGCGCCGTCGGCGGGCGAAGGCTATGAATTAAACGCCATCGCGGCGGTAGTCATCGGAGGCAGCAGTTTGAACGGCGGCGTCGGCACCATGGCCGGCACGATTGTCGGCGTGCTCATTATTGGCGTCATGAATAACGGATTGGATTTGCTGGGTGTGTCGTCCTATTGGCAACAAGTCGTCAAAGGCGCCATTATCGTTTGCGCCGTGCTGTTGGATAGAAAATCCCGAAATTGATAAAATGCTCAAAGGTATTCCAAACATTTTGCTGCCCGACCTCCTGAAAATTTTGATGGAGATGGGACACGGCGACGAAATCGTCATCGCCGATGGCAATTTTCCCGCCGCCAGCCACGCACAACGCCTTGTGCGGTGTGACGGCCAGGGCGGAGCGCAACTGCTGGACGCCATATTGGCGCTTTTTCCACTCGATACTTTTGTAAAACATTCCGGCGCCCTCATGGCGGTTGTCCCGGGAGACAACTACTCGCCCGAAATCTGGCCCGTTTATCGAAAAATTGCGCAAAAGCATGACCCGGCCTTTTCTGATTTTGAAATGATGGAACGCCATGCCTTTTATGACCGCGCCAGGAAAGCGTATGCCATCGTGGCCAGTGGAGAAATGGCACGTTATGCGAATATCATTTTAAAGAAAGGACTAGTGACATGAAAATGATGACGTTATTCAAACGAATGAAAATGAAGCATTATTTGTTGGCGGCTCTTCTCGCAGCCACGGTCTGTGGCTGCGGACAAAAATCGGAGACCGCCTCAACTCCCTCTGGCGCCCCAGCGCCAGCGAAGCAGGTAACCATTGGCATCTCGTATCAAAACCTGCAAAACGAATTTATTATCAATATCCAGGATGCTGTCCGCGCCGAGGCGAAGAAACTGAACGTGAACCTGATTGAGTCGGATGGCCAAGGCAATGCCGAAAACCAAATTTCCCAGGTGCAGGATTTCATTTCGAAGGGTGTGGACGCCATTATTTTGAATCCTTACGACAAAGAAGGCTCGGCGCCGGCGTTGAATTTGGCCGTCCAGGCGCACAAACCCATCGTTGTGGTCAACGCCATTGTGTCGAATCTCGATAAGGCAAACGCGTATGTCGGGTCTGAAGACGCCGAAGCTGGAAAGATTGCGGCCCAACGAATCGTGGATGTGCTGCACGGCAAAGGCAACGTGGTCATCATCCATGGACCAAACGGCCACTCGGCTGAAGTGCAGCGTACCGAAGGAATCCGCGATATCCTGACGAATAATCCCGACGTAAAAGTTGTCGCTGAACAAACGGCAAATTGGGACCGGGCACAGGCGCTCAATTTGATGGAAAACTGGCTGGCCTCTGGCAAAAAGATAGACGCCGTCATTGCCCAAAACGATGAAATGGCGCTTGGCGCGCTCAAGGCAATCCAAGCCGCGGGCAAGCAGGGCCAAATTGCGGTCATCGGCATTGATGCCATTCCCGATGCATTAAAAGCCGTGGCCGATGGCAAAATGGTCGGAACGGTATTTCAAGATGCCAAAGGCCAGGGAACGATGGCCGTGGATATCGCGGTGGATCTCGTGCAGGGCAAAACGGTCAAACACGACAACTACATTCCCTTTCAACTCGTAACCACGAACAACGTTGCGCAATTCATGCAATCCAAATGAAAATGAGGACTTTGAATTTGCCCTGGGCCAATAATGAACCAAAGGCCGAATATCCGTGTCCGGACGACTCTCCCTCACCCCTGCCCTTTCCCACTGGGAGAGGGAGAATTATCGACCGTTGGTTTGGTATGTCTAAACATGTTGGCGATTCAGGAGTTCAGTGCGCGAAGCCGCCTTTTAGGAAATCCTTTGGTGTTTTGATTTTTCGGCCCTTGTTGTTGCCGAATCTATCAATCCATTTGCTCTTTCTGGCGGCATTTGCCACACAGGCGTTTTGCGCCGACGCCGGTTCTGGGCGATGGAGCCAGGAAAAGGCCAATGACTGGGCGAAGAAAACCGGCTGGCTTGTCGGTTGCAATTTCATTCCCAGCACGGCGGTCAATGAACTCGAAATGTGGCAGGCGGATTCCTACGACCCGAAAACGATTGACCGCGAATTGGGGCTGGCACAGGGACTCGGATTCAATTGCGTGCGCGTGTTTCTTCACGACATTGCCTGGCAGGAAGACCACGCGGGCTATTTGAAGCGCATTAATGGCTTTCTCAAACTTGCCCACAAACATCACATCAAAGTCATGTTCGTGCTATTCGACTCATGCTGGAACCCGTATCCCAAGGCCGGCCCGCAGCCTGCGCCCCGTCCCTTTGTCCACAACTCGGGCTGGGTCCAATGTCCGGGCGCCGATTACATGGCCCACCCGGAACGGCTGGATGAACTAAAACCTTACGTACAGGACATCGTCGGCCATTTTCGCAACGATAAACGAATCGCCTTTTGGGACGTTTATAACGAACCGGGCAATATGAACCACAGTTCGTACGGCAAGGAAGAACCCGCCAACAAACGCGATTCCGCGCTGGCCTTGCTCCAAAAAGTTTTTGTGTGGGCGCGCGAAATGAACCCAAGCCAGCCGCTGAGTTCCGGGATGTGGGAAGGCGATTTCAATCCCGACAAATTCTCCGCGTTTGACAAAATTCAGGTGAGCGAATCGGACATCATTACGTTCCATGACTACGGCAAATTGGAAATGGTTAAGAAATGCGTCGCCAATCTCCAGCGCTATGGCCGTCCGATTATTTGCACCGAATATATGGCTCGCCCCATGGGCAGCACCTTCGACCCAATCCTTGGCTGGTTCAAAGAAAACAATGTAGGCGCATTTAATTGGGGATTTGTCTCCGGCAAAACCCAAACCATTTATCCCTGGGATTCATGGGACAAAACCTATACGGCTGAGCCGCCGCTCTGGTTTCACGATATTTTCCACACTGACGGCACACCCTACCTTCCAGCGGAAGTCCAATACATCCGCAGCGTCACGGGCGTTGCCAATAATACCGCTACCCATTAATACCATTACCCATTTATTGAGTTGAGCTACCACTGACATGAGAAATTCCGCCAAACAAATTGATGAAACATTTGACCAGGGCCAGGGTGTCTTGAGGTTGATTCCCGTTTTTGTCCCGCGCCGCTTCAGCAAAGCCGGACGCCGCCTGCGCCTGCATCCCGATGATTACTATGCCCTGGGAACCAAACGTGGTTCCATTAAGGAACGCTGGTTTTCATCTGTGATCCCCGCGATGAACGGCGAACTGGCGCCCCCGGACGAAGGCATGAGCTACGTCCTGCCCTTCAGCAACAAGCTCTCTGAGAAATTCTCGCTCAAGGACACAGTGGACCAGTTGAAGGATAATATTGTCGGAAAGTTATTGATGAAGAAATACGGCGGCTGGCCGATGTATTCGAAGTTTTTTGATTACCTCGCCCCGCTGTTTCATCACTTGCACCTGACCTTTGACGCTGCGGCGCGGGTTGGCCGTTTGGGCAAACCCGAGGCCTATTATTTTCCGCCCGAGATGAACAATTACCCGGGAGAATTTCCGGTCACGTACTTCGGCTTTGACCCGGACACGACCAAAGAAATGGTCCGTGAGCGGCTGTTGATGTTTGAAAAAGGAGACAACCGCATCACCGAACTGTCGCGCGCCTACCGCATCGAATTGGGCACGGGCTGGTACACGCCGCCCGGTGTCGTTCATGCCCCCGGCTCCGTTTTAACCTACGAACCCCAGTGGAATAGCGACGTCAACTCCGTCTACGAAAACATCACTTCCAATGAAGTATATCCTTACGACTTTCTCGTGGAGAATTGTCCGCCGGACAAGAAGAGCAACATTGATTACGTGATGAGTCTGATGGATTGGAAGAAGAACATCGATCCAAATTACAAAAAGAATTACTTCCGCCCGCCGATGCTCTGCAAACATTCCGACGCGCAGCACGCGGAAAAATGGGTGATCTACGCTAACGAATACGTCTCTGCCAAGGAACTGACCGTCCAGCCGGGCCAGACCGTAACAGTAAAAGACGGCGCAGCTTACGGCTGCATCATCATCCAGGGCCACGGCAAGTTTGGCGTGTACGACGCCGAAGCTTCTGTGATGCTGCGCTTCGGCCAGGCGTCCAACGACGAATATTTCGTCAGCGAAGCGGCGGCCAAAGAAGGTGTCACCATCTCGAATCACAGCCAGTTTCAGCCAATGGTCATCCTGAAACACTTCGGGCCGAATCATCCGGAGATGCCTAAAAAAGTGGCGGCATAGTGGCGTAGCTGGAGTTGTTGATGATATGAAAATGCGGTTGATCCTTCGCTACCGCGCTTGCGTCATGGAGTGCGGTGGCAACCCCGAAAGCCTTCGGGGGACACCGCTTTCGAACGATGTCTGACGTCCTAACCTCTGCGTGACGATGAAACAACAACAGCGTTCTAAAGCGGTGTCACAGCCACCGCACTCCAGGACGCAAGCGCGGCTTGCCCGATCCATGGAGAGTCTCACCGATTGCCGATTTGAGCGCCGACTCCGTGAAACTCGCAGGCAGGATGCCTGCGCCACTAAATCGCTCGAAGAATTTGCACGTCGAACTACCACCCTTCCTCTAGTGTTTCTGGTAGCCTGGTTGGCATTTTATTCCGTTCCAGCATTCGCTCAAATCCCCGGTTACGACGACGTAGCCACCATCACACCCGGCGCTACCAAAGCCGAAAATGCTCTTTGGCTCGAAAACCCGCTATCCGAACAATTCAAATCATCTCGCCACATTGTGGTTGCCCAAATCAATGGGCCGGCGGAAATCACCATGATGCATTTTGCGTATGCGAGAGCCCAACTCGGCAAGGACCCCAAGAAACCATTGCGGGACCAAACCGGGAATGGCGGGCAACTCAATCGCGACCTGGTCCTTCGCATCTACTGGGACGGCGAATCTTCTCCCGCCGTCGAGTGTCCGCTCGTGGATTTCTTTTGCGATCCCGATGGCTGCACTGACGTGGTCAACACCGTGTTTGCAAACGTTTGCAGGGGATTCAATTCTTATTTTCCGATGCCATTCCGAAAATCGGCAAAAGTTGAATTGGACTACGAAGGCTCCGTGCCGCCGGGCAACGATTTGTGGCGCATGATGCCGTGTTATTCCTATGTTTGCTATCATCAGCTCAAAAAATTTCCGAAGGATCTCGGTTATTTTCATGCAAGCTGGCGGCAGCAAAGCGTGCTGCTGGGACGTGATGAATACGTCGCTCTCGACACTGCCGGCAAAGGTAAATTTATTGGCTGGAATGTAACCGTCCACAGCCTTTATCACGCCAGCTATCCAGTAGACGAAAATGAAAAGTTTTACGTGGACGGCGAGACGAATGCATCAACGGAATTTCAAGGCCTGGAAGATTCGTTTGGATTCAGTTGGGGGTTTCCTCCGAGACCGAACCTCTTTCCCTTGACCGGTTATTTCAACTATTTGAACGGCGCGGCCGCCTACCGCTTCTTTGTCCCGGACGCGATTCATTTTGATAAATCGTTGAAAGTCCGCATCGGATTTGGCGACACCGAGAAGAGCTGGCGTCGAAACTTCTCAAAGCCTGAATCCGCCGTTCAATTTTCGTCTACTGTCTATTGGTACCAAACGATACCTGCTGCCAAACTTCCGCTCATGCCCCCGCCCGGAGACCGCGAACCGACTCCGATGCGCCCTTTTCATCCCGGAGATTCACCATGACCGGAGCAAATATCCCCTGATTAAGTTATGACCATCTTCAAAGTTTTCGCCTGTGCCCTCGCCGCCATTGGACTGGCGCTGGCCGACTGTCCGCCTTCCGCACAAGCCGCGGACCCCGTAAATGCTGAAAAATTTCAATCCATTCCGCTGGCGTCTGGCGGTAAAAAGTCGGAACACAAAATCCTCGTCCGCAACGGCGTCCCGTTCATTTCCGGCGCCCTGCCCTTTTCCCACGGTTCAGCGCGAGTGAATATTGGAGGCACGGCCAAACACATCTATCTTTTGGGAATGGTGGAAGACGCCACGATTAGTTGCTGGGCCGATCCCACCAACCATTCCCTCCGCTTCTTTGTGGGCGATCATCTGGGCCAAATCCGGCTCAACTACACCGATGGTTCGACGGAAGTTTTCCCATTGATCCTGGGTGAAAGCGTCTGGTTCGGCCAGCCCTTCTACCGTTATCAGCAGCCGTTTCCAACCGATGCCCAGCTGCGAAAAGCCTTCGCCGATGCTTTGAATCTCTATCCGCCGACGCCGGTTAAAGACGGCAATTACGTCGCTGTTATCACTCCCAAACGAGTGGCAATCCGAAGCATCACCATCGAGAATTCAACGAACAAATTTGGAAAATTGGTGCTTAACGGAATGACTCTTGAAACGGACGCCAGCGAAGACATTCCGAAAGCGTCTATCCTAATACCCGACGCTATTCCGTCGGGTTTCAAACACTTTATCGCTTCGAAACCGCTTCGCGCCATCGGGGTCGACGAAAACCGGTCGCACAAACGCCTCGGCGCATTGGCTTTTGCGCTCTATAACAGCGACAAGAACTTTTTAACCAGTCACGTTACGCCCAAAACGCCCCGGAATTATTCCGGCCCGGAAGTCGCCTTTGCCGGCAGTATTTATGCAAAAGTTCTGGCAAATGCATTTTCGTTCAACGTGCAGGATATCTCCGACAAAGTGGACGCTGATGGAATGTATCATACATCCACGAAAGGCGCGGTTTCGTGGAACGGCACCGGGTTCGGAACATTTGAGACCAATGCCGGGATTTATTACGCCACTTCCTGGTCGCGCGACATGGGCCGGAGCCTTCAGGAATTGACCGAACTTGGCTACACCAACGATGCCTTGCGTTGCGCGGATTATTGCCTGCGCATGGCGAATCAATGGACCAATCCCGCCCTGGCGTACCACGGCCATATTCTCCTGCCTCATTGGAGCCGCATTGCCAATCGCCCGCAAAACGCCCCGCCCTTTGAAAACGATGGTCACGCGCTGGTGAGCATGTTTCTCTATAAGCTTTGGCAGCGGCTTCCTGACCGGAATGACTGGCTCCGCGCGCGTTGGCCGGATATCAAAAACGCCGGCGATTGGGTCGTATGGCAATTGGACCATCCGGAAATATCCGGGGCAACCAACGGCGTGCTCCATACCACCGGGGAATGCGCCGGCGGAAATGGGTATTCCGTTTATGGCGATTACTCCTGCATGAACGCTCTCCGGGCATTGGCCGTAATGGCTGAATCTATCGGGCAAACCAATTCTGCCGCTCACTGGCGCCGGTGCGCCGACAAAATGCAAGGGGCAATCGCCATACAATATATCATAAGCGATCCGAAATACGGTCTGGTGTGGACCCTTCAACATGCCGGCTGGCCGACTCACCCCACGGTTTTGGGTCCGCTCATTCTGAGGGCGGACTATGACGGCTTCGCGCCGTATAACGACACCACCAGCTGGCACTCTGTAAATAACGCGGCCTTTCAAAGGCTCATTGACACCTACAAGCCCGATGGGTTTTACGGCCAAGCCATGGGCTACGGCCAGGGATTTGTGACGGAGTCAGCCCTGCTTCTGGACCGCATCCGCGAGGCAACCGTCATGCTCGATTGGATTGCCAAACAAATCTATAATCCCCGCATCGGCTGTTTTATCTCACCCGAAGGCGTCCAGATCGACCCCAGCGGCCATTATTGGTTTCCCGCCGGTGACCTCGGCAACGGCGTCCAGGAGGCGGAAATTATCAAAACTCTTCGCCTGGTCATCGGCGTGGACGACACCCATCCGGATCGATTGCAATTCTGTCCGCGAATGCCCTTCAATTGGAACGAAATCGCTGTAAAAAAATATCCGGTCTTGTTTATGAACTCCGGAAAAATGGAAAATACCTTTCTCCATTTTCAGCTCAACCGTTCCCGTAATGGAATGGACTTGGAGATTGGCGCAGAAAAACCGCTCGGCCGCATCTCAATGCGGCTCGGACCCTTTGCCGATTCCCCCAACCTGACGAAAATTCGGGTGAACGGACAAATTCCGCATAACGAAATTGCCGAACGCAGTGGCGATTCATGGTGGGTGAAGTTTCCCATCGAAGTGTTAAACCACTAACCCTGTTTGGTGTCCCGGCTTTAGCCGGTCGCCAGGCATGCAGGAGATCCGTATTGCGTAGTCTTCCTCAACGGGAGTATTTCCATTGCCTTCCCGTCAAATAGTGATATGCCTCTCAAACAAGTGCAACGCATTCCCCTGCTACTGTTCCTTTTATTCCTGCCTGTAACGGCCTTGGCAGATGGGATTGTTATTCCGCCAGTTGCCTACCCCGCAGCAGTTACGATTCCTGACCAACGGGCAC
Organism: Verrucomicrobiia bacterium; assembly: GCA_036269115.1. GTDB lineage: Bacteria > Verrucomicrobiota > Verrucomicrobiia > Limisphaerales > UBA11358 > UBA11358. The sequence continues at coordinate 43,844 of DATAST010000150.1, forward strand.
TCATCTGTTGGTCGAATGGCGTCGAACGACTGGCTATCGAGACGCAATTCATCGGCAGCGGGACGAATTTCGCATGGGTCATTCCGTTGCCGGCCAAACCGAAAATTGAGGCGGTCAGCCCTGGGCTTTTTCCGACGCTGGAATTTTTGTTCAGGCCGATAATCATCCACAACGTTTTTCCACTGTATCTGATCCTCTTGGCATGTATCGGGATAGTTTTTCTACTGGTCACAGTGCGCCGAAACACACCGCCGCGGACTCCGGATACAGTCGTATCAATTGCTGTCGCTCTTGCGTTACAGCCTATTTCCGCCTGTATGGCATGGCCACTCGTTGTATTGCTTCCATATGTTGTATGGCGCGTCCGTTCCGGAACCCACGATCCGTGGCTCATTTTGGCTGTTTTCTTTTTCATGATTCTGATGGCCAGCATGTTGCTTCCGACATTAGGTGCGGCCGGAAGCGTCACGCCGAACTCCGACGTCTCGATGTTGGAACACGAAATTGTCGGAGAATATGATGTAACAACAATAACAGCACAAAAAACGAAGGCACTGGAAGAATGGCTGCACAATAACGGCTATGCTCTTCCCTCAGCAGGATCCAATGTTATTTCCAACTACCTGCATAAACATTGGGTTTTTGTCGCCATGAAACTGCGTCGGGATGCGGCTGGCTCCAGGATTAATTCGCCCCAACCTCTTTGTTTCACATTTGATACCAAAAACGCCATTTATCCAATGCAGCTGACGGGAATTGGAAGCGATAGTCTCAGTGTTGAACTGTTTGTGTTTGGGCCCGCGCGCGCCGAAGCAAAATTTTTCGACACCGAGCGCTGTGCAACGCCGGTTTTTCCGCCGACCGACCGTGGCACTGTGTCTATCCGCCCTTCCAACAAATTGCAGATCGTCCATCCGCTGCTCCGGAATTGGGCTGCGGGCTCGTCAGTAGCAACCAGATTGCAGGCGAACCTTAATTCCGCACAGATGACCGATGATATCAAATTAAATTGGGTTCCGTTCCAGGAAGCCCGTCATGATCTCTATAGCTATCAGGGCGCCTGGATTTCCAGTCTGAACTATGGGATTGCTGTCTTCGGAGGGTTTCTCCTCGCGGCCTGCACCTGGACGGCAGCAAAGCGACGTTGGCAACCTCATTTAAAAGTTTTCGCCGGAGCCGGTGTTGTTACCGGGTGTATCGTCACGCTGACGTTTTTCGCTTTGGTTCCCAAAACGGACGTGCGATTGGTAAGACATCCGACTTTGTTGTGGACCTTAAACCTTCGCGAAATGGCTATGTTGTATGCAATGGAAGATGAAACCAATCACATTGCCTCCCTGGCGCAATCCCGAGCTGTGGTCAAAAACATTGGAGAGACGTATCCCAAGCTCAATGAAAACCCATTTTTTGGCGGACCCATTCACGAAGAGGACTCTCCTGGTAATTTCATACTGCGGCAAACCACCAATGGAGTGGATTTTGTTTGGTTTGACGCCAACGGTGGCGAACAAACATCGCACTATTGATTTCCTTCTTTTCACAAGCCAGTTCCGGAACGCGGCTGTGTCGGAGCCCGTTAAAATCCAAGTTCCAAACACCAAGCCCCTTCGAACAACCAAGGTTTGGTGCTCGAACATTCTTTGGTGCTTGAAGATTGGGCCTTGGAGCTTTCTGCAGTTTTTCCTTTTTCCCTTTTCCTTTTTAATTGGCTATTCTGGAGCTTTGCTTAATGCCGAACCCGACGCCTGACCCTGAATTGCTTCGTTCGCTGGGAAAATTGACCCGCGGTTTGTCCGCCCTTTTTTGGGGCCTGCCCACCGCGCTCATCGTTTGCGCGGAAACCGCGCGCCTGACCTTCATCCAACCGTTCGAAATCGTGCCGGCGCTGGCTGTCAACGCCCTCTTGCTCTACGCGCTCTGGCAAATGAGCAGCTTCCAAAGACAGGAACGCCCCTGGCGCAATGTCCTCGATCGCGCGAAACTTTTCGGCATGGTCAACCTGGGTCTCTGCCCGTTCCTGTTTTGGTTTAATCGAATGCCCGGACAGGATTATTTTCGCGCCGTTATCTTTTTGCTGGTGGTTTCGGCGATGTTGTTCTTGTTCAACCTCAATGTCGTCCTCAAACAACTTGGCGCGATGCTTCCCGATGAAACATTGCGTCAGGACATCAATCTGTTTACCGCCCTGAACCGCTGGATGCTCGTGCTATGGGTGCTCATGGTCGCCGTTGTCATTGGCGCCCCCAAGGTTTTGCCCATCAGCATGGTCATCGAACTTCAACTCTGGCTTGGACGCGCTGAATTTGCCGTCCTCCTCTTCCTTGGGCTTGCCCCGTTATCCATCACCATGGCACTCATCTGGAAAACCAAAGAAGTCATCTTCAACAGCGTCTTCGGCGCGAAGTGATGGACGTTGAAACGTTGAAACGGCTTCGATTCGGACGTGGCTTCGCCACAGGGAAAGGGCAGCGCGCAAATCGCGAATCCTGAAACTGAAGAACGAATGCAGACCGATTCAACGTTTCAACGTGATTTCACAGTCGGATACTGCCACACCCAATCGCCTTTCGCGCGGTTCACACCATGCACTGCCCCTTCCTCACCGCTTGTCTCTTTTATCAGAACTACCGCTCCGCCGTCATCCGTTTCATTCCAGCCAACAGAATAAAGGACGAACTCGCCGTTTGCGGTCCGCCAATAATGCAACGGTTTTCCATCGATGATATCCTCCGGAAGCCGGACAATGAATTGCGGCACAAGCGGGGTCAGGGAATCAGGATATTTGCCATGCGCGAGCCGATAGCGCTCCAGCCCAATGGCAACCCGCGCGAGGTTTGCGGCATTTTGGCCATAGGCAAACGTCATCGCGTCCCCAAGCAATCCCCTGACGCCTACGCATCTTTCAAAAAAGTTATACGGCCCGACGTGTCGTATTTCAGTCTCGGCTTCGACGAGGGCCTCAGCTTGTTCGACCGATGTTGGAGAAAGGATTTCGTGGTTTGTATCGACGACCGGCAAGTAAAACTCCTCAATGGCACGGTCATTATGAAGTTCATTCTGGTAATACCAGCCTGCAGGGATTAAGTTGCCCACGGCGCTGTCCACCCATGTTGAAGGATTCGGCGCATAGCCTTCTCCCAGGGACATCGGTTGTTCAAAGAATTGCCCCGGATCGCGATGCAGGTAGTCTATGAATCCGTCGTCGTCGACTATCATTTCTCCCCGCAACGAGAACTTGTAATCTGTCAAAAAATCGAACTTTGATAATTTGGAATCCAATTCAGCCAATTGCGAATCCGACCATTCATGGTTCGCGAGCCCCTCGTATATTGGTTGAAGCCCTATCTGCAGAATAATAATCCGAGTCGCATGAGATACCAAAAATGGCTCTTTGCGACTAGCGTCCGCCAATCGAAGCATCAAATGGACGTCCGCCATCGCCTTCTCAATCAGGCCAAGCCGCAATTCTGCGATGGCGCGCAATTCCAAAACTTCCGCACATTCTCTGATGACGTCCAAATGATGAAGGGAAATCGTGCTCGGATTTTTCGTGTTATATTCGATTGGGAACCTCGAATAGGGCAATCGGCTGTCCTGGCGTAATCTTTCAATCAGAGGGTCGTATTTGCTCAATGCCAGCAGGACATCTTGCGCTGGAGTTTGAGGTTTCGGTGTCATGGGTATATTGGCCGACGGATTGGTCTGCCCGAGATTCCGATAATAGGATTGCCACGGCCTTAGGTCATTCATTCGCGCAGTTGCCCAATCTCCCAATGTACCGGGAGTTTGTGGAAAGTACGTAATCATCCAGGGATAGTTTGTCGCGACCACGGCAGATTTTGAAATCGGACCAGACTGGAAATAATTTGACACCTCCTCGCTATAAATCCTGTTGCCATACCAGGCCTCCGCTATTCCCGGCTCCCGTTCCGTTTGATCGCTCCATTTTACCTCTGCGATCCACACAGGCGACATGGCAAAATTCTCGTCATCCGGCACCGGCTGCGGCACGACCGAATCCCTGTCAAAGTTCTCGCCTTTGGCCTCCATTTGTCGTTTAAACTTCTCCCAAGAGTATTTCCCTTTCCATTCCTCTTCGGCGTAAAAGAGCGCAACCAGTGATGCAAGACACAAGCACTCGAAAATAAAACCTTTAAAGTTTTGCCGACTGGACACCTCGCGACAAAAAGCCCAAATCCCAACAATAACCGTTGCCCAAAGTGCACCGGTCAGCAGCATAATGCGGATGAACCACAACCAGTCATCGACCGAATTGCCGACCGAATCCGGACTCAGAACCCTGATTATCAGAATGGAACCAACGGCGAGCACTACAGCTATTAGCACCCAGGCCAACAGCAAATTCATTTTGCGCCGGGGCTTGTCCGAATCGCGCTTAAGTCGGAAATTCATCGGGTCCGCGCAGTTGTCAATATCCCCTTTGACAGTGCTGCACAAAGACCCTCACGATTTCCGCATTTATTTTCGCGGAGGATATTTTGTCCCGGCCTTTCGCTCGTCCAATTTTTCCGACCAGACCCGGCAGAACCACAACGGAATAAAGCCCCATATCCCGAACGAACAATCAATCAATCGCCACCAGAAAGGAATGCCTCGCAAGCCGCCAAACACGAGCGCGTAGGGAACCACCAGGACGCAGGCGATCAATCCAAAATCAAACAACCAGCGATTGCGCACTGGGTTCTTCAACGCGCCGATAAACGCAATCGCGATCACAAAATGTCCAAAGGCCAGCCAATCCGTGCCGTAAAACAGGAATGGATTTTGTGATTGGGTCTGGACCAATGCGTCATTCACTCGCGTTAACCATCCGACATTAAAAAACCTCGTCAGAAGGTTCGTTTCCATTCGCAACGGAATCGCCGTCGCGCCACTTAAAAATAATCCGGCAATAAAAAAGCACGTCAGCAATTTAATCCGACGGAGCAGGATTTGTTCTTTGTTCATCAGGATTTTTTAATCGTTGCCAAACCGTTAAAATCGCGGCGGCTAAAAGCAGCACAGGGACCAGGATGACAAACGCCAGATATAGCACGATATAAAAGATCGCCAACGCCGCCGAAAGACGCCAACCCAATGCGAGTGATCCAATCGTTCCATTCAAAATGCCGGTGAATTCTCGAAGCCCGGCAAGGTGAAGCACCAGAAACAACCCGCTGATAGCGGCGGCGCGCTGGATCATATCCCTGGCGGACAAGAATTCGGCCCGCTGAAGACCAGTTGACTTCTTATTGGGAAAAATTCTCATATTTTGTTTTCGTTTTCACTTTTTCCCGAAGCGGGCCGAGCGTCGCGGCGTAAAGCATGGCGGCATCGCCGACTTGATTGCTTGCGCAATATTTCAATCGGCCACCCGTTCGCGAGGGAAATCCGGCGAAATTTAGCGTCGTCGCGAGCGACGTAAGAAATTCGTCGTCACCGAACGAACTGGCGCCAATAAATGCCATGCCACTCGAACCAGCGCTGACGTCAAACACCGGGATAATCGGGCCCGAATCAATATTAGCTTCCCCTCGCCAGTCTTCCGGCCATTCATGCGCGTAACCAAACCCCAGCGTGACCGCACCAAGTTCCTTACGGGCACGCTGGTATTGGTCGCGTGCAAAATCTTCATCGAGCAACTGCAGGCTGTGCGACACCATCCAAATGCTTGAGCCTTCCGGGCCGGCCAGGGGCTCGCCACCAGTCGTAAAGCTCGATATCAGCAGCCCCGATTTAGGATCCACTAGCTTCTGCTTCGCCATGGCAATCCAGTCACGGATTAGCTTCGAATGGTCTGTTTTGTCAAGATAGTCAGCAGTCTTGATGGCATCGAGCGCGACACAATGATCAAACATCCAACATTCATCCGGATAGCTTTCAAGGAACATCCCCGGACTTTCGTGAAAACGCGCGACAATGCCATTCACCCGCTCAGTCAATAGAGGCTTGTATTCCGGCTTTTCTTCGACAACTCGCCGCGAAGCCAGCATCAGGGCAATTTCCCCATCGAGAAAAAGACTGCGCGACGGCTGCATGATATAAGGCCCGTCTTTGGCATATGGCATCAGGAAAAAATACATTCCTTCCTGCTTTTCCAGCCGCAGTGTTTCATCGATGATTTGGTCCATCGTTTGCAAATAACGCGGCTTGGATGCTGGATCGCGCAACGCCATGTTCGCCAAAGACCAGACCAGAAAACTGCGTCCCATAAAATCCCATTCCGCATTGCTGACCCGCATCTTATTGAGTTCCTGTTCACGTAGCGCCGGTTCGGTCCAGAGTTGTAGATGCCGTGCCGCCAATTGGCGCGCCTCAGGCGAAAGCCCCTGTTTCACCCGGAAATTGGAAACGGGTTTTGCAAAAATAAAGTGCATGCACGGAAGCCAGATGGCGGCGGCAAATGTCAAAGCGGCCATTCCACAGAGAATTCGGTGCACTTGTGCTTTCATACGATTATTGGCGCTGGAATCATTTCCCAACGACCGAGCCTGCCGCCGCCCACATGGCCGGAACACTGGAATATTTTGTCGATCTGTTTAACAAGTGGATAAACCGAACCATTTGCCTGGTTATTTCCGAGTAGAATTCTAACCGTGTGCCCCCGATTGCTTTCAGACCGGGCGCATGATTCACCCAGAGCATGGTACCCGCGGCATAACCGCAGATCAAAAATTGTGCCCGCCACAACCAACCGCGCCAGCCCGGCCGCGGGCATGCGCCATCAAGCAGACGATCCCGCTGAAAAGCGACATGCCCGGCCTCATCGCGTAGAATCAATTCACACATTGCGGACAGCGGGCCGTCTGGTGAATATTTCCGCAGCATTCGATAATAGCCGGTGCTGACGAGTTCGGTCAGGGTGAGCACCTGCAATTCGAACCGCACCCCCAGCACCCGGCGGCAGAGGCAAAAAGCCGAAAAACTCCAATGCGACGTGATCACCCTGCCCTCGTAACGCCGTACCGCGCAGCCAAGCAATCGCGCGTGTTCAGCTTCCTCGGCAAACCACAAATCCACAATCTGCCGAATCTCGTCCGTCCGGCTGCGAAAGTTCTCGCGGTCAAATGCAATCAAGGATGCCGGGCCTCCGCCATCTCCAAGCCGAAACTGCTCAATAGACCGCAACAGCGGCGCCAGCATGACGGCCGGTACATCCAAAGGCGCAGACCAGTCCGGTTCCAGGCGGTTTTGTTTGTTATGAGTAAAATGAGAGATCCATTTGGCGTAGTTCATAACGTTCCTTTCGTTGATGGTTCTTGTTCAGGTCATGGTTCATACTGCACTCAGTTAGACGGATTCGGTTTGGCAATGCTCCCTTTTCCAATCAAACAGTTAGCCCAATGAGCGATGAAAAATTCCTTCTCTGCCGGGAAAAAAGTGTCCGATTTCCCAACAATCGGCCGCAACGCAGTTGTCATTTGCAACGCGACTAAAAGGAAAATAATGACCCAAATGTTGACGCCGGCCTGGGACTTGGCCTCAGTTCGCGAGAATCCCTGTTTCAGAAATCGCACCCCAAAGAGCGTCGCGATACCCCAAAAGGCAAGGTGCAAGCCTCCCATCCAGGCCGCGGAATCAGTCGACTGGGAAAAAATCCACGCGACCGGCGCAAAGCCAACGAGCAAAATCGTCATCAGCATCAGCAAACCCGCCAGGAATCCACAAACTTCGACAAAACGCGCCCGTGAACCGCTAAGGCACGTGAATATGTACAGGCTCGGTAGGCAAATGCCGGCGGACAGGATCAGGCCACCCGCAATTTTTGCCGGGGCAGCCCAAAGTTGTGGGCCGCCTGCGAATGTTCCGACCACAACGCCGTAAACCAGACTACACCCAATTGTGATCAAAAGCATTTGGCCTATGAGCCGGCCAGCGCCGGGCTTCCGGAGTTGAATTGACAATCGTAACGGCTGGCGCAACAACGCCTCAATAGCAGCAATGGCATGAGGAATTGGTTCTGTGGGGTCTTCAGCAGCGATTGGAATGATAGGTGGAGTAGGATTTTGTTCGTTCATAGATGATGAGATTATTTTCTAACCAATTAAAATGTGATGAATTGCACGAAACACGGCTTCATAAAAATTTCCCTGAAATGCATTCGGCCGGAGAAACTGGATAGGCAAATTTGGCGAACCGATAAAGGGCCGCAAGATCCACGTCAGCTGGCTTCCCAAAAACAGGTTTCCAGTCAGCCACGCTCCTAATACGCTCAGCGCAACCGCCCGACGAGTGCTCAAGCTCTCGAGTAACTGAAGCAGACGGACATTACCCGCCGTGCCAGCCAGGGCAATCGCTGCCACGTGCGCCAAAAGAATGACACTATAGGTTGACCCGGCCGACGCCATCCCCGGTGCGTTCCAAACAAGGAAAGCCATAATCGGGCTGAAGCCGCCCAGGATGGCCGATGTTACCGTGAAGCTCATAACCATGCCCGAAAAAGATTGGTAAAATCGGATATTTAGCCCCAGCAACGGAGCCAGAAGACCGTTCAACAATGCATTGCCCGCCGTGACCATCAATATGATCAGGGGGAATTTGATCGCGACGAACATCGCCTGTTCCGGCCCACGCCACCACCCCATTGTGGCCCCATACGTGCCCGCCCCCAAAATAATCACTGCCACATGCAGCAAAAACCGGCTGGCAACCCAACGCCCACTCCACGCCGCGATAAATTCGGGCTCGCCCCGCAGAAGGCGACTAATCTCCGATGGTCGAGGAATTTCAAAACCTGAGCTCATGATGTCCGGGTTTTCTCAAGTGACTTGCTATTTGGACTCATCGTACATAAAAAGCGCTCAATCTCTTCGATCAACTCATCCGGCGTCGAAGTCCCTGCGGTAATGCCAACGGTATCTGTCTCGCAAAACCATTCTCCACGCAAGTCTTCGGCGCATTGGACATGGTGAACGCGTTTGCAAAAGCGCGAGCAGGTCCTAACCAACTCATGCGTGTTGTTGCTACGCGCGCCGCCGATGACCACGACGACGTCGCACTTTCGCGCCAGTTCTGTGGCTGCCATCTGCCGTTGTTTTGTCGGCTGGCAGACCGTATCGACAAAGCGTAATTCCGATTCCGGAAAGCGTTCACGAATGAGTTGGACCAGGCTGCGGACACGCGCGATGGGCTGCGTCGTTTGGGCAATAACGCCAAATCGGGGGTGCGGCTGAAGATCGGCCACGTCTTGTTCAGACAGCACGATGTCGAAATCGTCTAAATCCTCCGTCAGTCCGACAACCTCAACATGACCGCGTTTGCCGACAACAATCGGATGGAAACCCTCCCGGGCCAGTTTAGACAGGCTGCGGTGCGCAACACCCACCAGCGGACACGTTGCTTCCAGCACGTTTAACCCACGGGCACGTGTCTCGCTTAATTTGCGTTCCGAAGCTCCATGGGCCGTAACCATGACGGTTTGCGTGGCTATGGCGGCCACATTCTGTTCGATCCGGATTCCCCGGGCTCGCAAATCCGCCAGGACCGTCTCGTTGTGCACCAAATCGCCTAAAATCGTCAAAGGAGCGTTCTCAGCGGTTTCTTTTGCCAACGCAATGGCATCCCTGACGCCAAAGCACATTCCCATATGTTCCGCACGTATGATTTTCATATTCAAACTTCCATTACACTTTGTATTACAAAGTTAAAGACCATGACTGTTTCCATTTGTTCAAAAACTATTCAGATTTATTTTGCCGGACGATTTTCTCCAGCAATTCAATGTATTCCGAGAAGGCTTTTCGACCCGGCGCCGTCAATGAGCAAGTTGTCAATGGCCGGCGGTTTTGATAGGATTTGGCCACGGCAACGTAGCCTTGCTGCTGCAAAGCCCGAATATGAGTGGTCAAATTGCCGTCCGTCATGCCCAGGGCATCCCGCATTTCGGTAAAAGACAGCTCCGCCGAGGCAGCCAGCATGGACATGATCGCCAGCCGCCCTTTCTCGTGGATCACACGGTCGAGCTTTAAAAACGGTTCCGCGTTCACGCCGCATTCTTCCCTTTCTCAGTGAAAAATAGATAAGCGCCATAAGCCAGATGCAACACACCGAAGAAAAAGCCCATGATCCAGTGTGGTGGCGGGCATACTTCATCGAGACTTTTAGCCAAAATCGCAATATTCACGATATTGATTAAGGGTACCAAGCCGATATAAATCCAGCCGAACAATCTGACACCACGGCGCATGAAAAATCCGGCCGAATGCAATGCACAGCCATAAAACAAAGCCCAAATAAATGGAACTATCACTGGATGACGGTCCCATAGCCATAAATCAATCAGACCCAAAACCAAACCTGCCGTCAGAGGCGGCGCAAGTGCCTGCGCGACGCGACGCGTCGGCGGCGACCAAAAACCCTCGCCATCCTTAAGCGCCTGCCTGCGAGCAATAAGCAAAGCTCCAATGACCACAACCAAAGCGGTTCCCAGCCACAATCCGCCAAATTGAAAACTTGAATCCAGTTTAAGGAATATCCCAACCACCGCCGCCAATACCCCCATAATCCCCGCAAATAGCATAATGGGCGCAAGCGCCCGTCGATACAGCGCCGACCGCTCCATCAGCGTTCGAATAGTCTGCAGATTCTCTTCCGCCCAATTAGGATTCATTGAATTCACTTTGCACCACAAAGCCGATTCATGCAAGCGCAAACTGTTAAAGTGAAAACGCCACTGGTCGTACTGCGCCCGTCCCTGTAAGCCGAGCGCCCTCACCGGCGTTTCGCTCCGTAACGCACTAATCCAACAATCCTCTCATCCATCAATCCTTCCCGTTTGCCTTCACTCCGCCTCACAACTAAAATCTTCCCGTCCAATGCCATCACCAAAAAAATACGCCGCTCGCCGACAGGTTCTCGCCCAATGGCGCGGTGTCGATCTTGAACCTCTCGAAAAAGCCAAAGCAGTGCGCGCACGGGCGGCGGACCAGGTTGTTTCCAGGGTTCTAGGCGACCTGAAGATGGACTCGCGCCGCGCCGAAATCGAGATCGTTAAAGTCTGGAACTCCCTGATCGATCCAAATATCGCCGCCCACGCCCAGCCGGCCAACTTACGCAATGGCACTCTCTTCGTGAATGTTGACAGCAGCGTCTGGCTGTCAGAAATCGTCCGGTACCGCCGCAAAGAAATCCTGGACCGCCTCCAACACAGCTTTGGTAAAAGCTACATCCAGAAAATCTCCTACCGAATTGGATAGAAACCCGCTATGGGCCTTGCACAACTGGTATAAAAGCGCACCAATCACGCAAAACATTCGCCAGCCCACCCCCGTTTCAACGTTTCAACGCTTCAACGTTCTCAAGTCAGGCCATCTCCTTCATCAACTTCGGCGTCAACAGCCACACCAACTGAGCCCTTGCTCCGCCGCTCAATTTCTCCACTTCCAACTTGCACAAGCCCCCTTTTTTGAAGTCTATGGCCATGCTTTCGTTGCCCGAAACCAGGCGCGAGATCAAATGGCTCAGGTACGGCTCGTGACCCACCAGCAACAAATTCTTTGGCGCCGGCTTAAGCCGCCCGAGCTCTGGGATTATGGATTCCGGGTCCTTCTCGTACTTTAATGCATCCGTCAGCTTCAACCGCTTCTTTAGCTTCAACTCTTCGGCCACGATTTCAGCGGTCTTGCGCGCTCGTTCATAGGGGCTCGACAAAATCAGGTCAAACCGCAGCTTCATCTGTTTCATCGCCGCCGCGGATTTTCGCATTTGGCGTTTACCCTTGCTCGTCAACGGACGGTCTGAGTCCTGAGTGAACCCCTTCGTTCCCCGCTCCACCGCAAGCCCGTGTCGCAAAATATAAATGTTCATATTTGATCAAACTACTCCGGTCACTGCACCGCATCAAGCGCCCGACAATTAATTAATTGTTAAAGATTTTCCTTTTGCGTTTTTCCTTTTGCCTTTTGAATTCCCCCATGTCGCGCAAATACGTTCTTCACGAGTTTAAGACGGAATTTCACCCGCAAATTGATTATGCGAGTGAACTCAATCCGCAACAACTCGCTGCCGTCACCACGCCGCCCGGTCCTGCGCTGGTGATCGCCGGGGCCGGCTCAGGTAAAACGCGAACATTGACGTATCGCGTAGCCTACCTGCTGGAACAGGGTATTCCCGCTGAACGGATTTTGCTGCTCACGTTTACCAACAAGGCCGCGGGCGAAATGATGCGGCGGGTGGCGGATTTGCTGGGCACACAATTGGTCGCGCTCTGGGGCGGAACTTTCCACTCCATTGGGGCGCGCGTTTTGCGCGTCCATGCCGAAACGCTGGGTTATCGCCCTGATTTCACAATTCTCGACCGGGATGATGCCAGGGATTTGATCAAAGCCTGCGTGGCGGACGCAGGAATCGAAACCAAAGGCACTCATTTCCCAAAACCGGAAGTGCTCAACGAAGTTTATTCACTCGCGGTCAATATGCAGAAAGACCCCCGCGAGATTCTCGAACGACAATTCAGTTATTTTGCCGAATTCGTCGATAAAATCGCCGACGTTGGCCGGCGTTACGCCGACCGCAAGCGCGCAAGCAACGCGATGGATTTTGACGATTTGCTTGCGCTTTGGCTGAAACTGCTCCAGGAAAACCACGACGCGCTGGAAATGTACCAGCGGCGATTCCAATTCATTCTCGTAGATGAATACCAGGACACCAACAAGCTCCAGGGCGACCTGATAGACCTGCTCGCCGCGCGGAATCACAACGTGATGGCCGTGGGCGATGACGCGCAAAGCATTTACGCATGGCGCGGCGCGAACTTTTTGAACATTCTGGATTTCCCGAAGCGTTATCCGGGCGCGAAGGTATTCAAGATCGAAACGAATTATCGCAGCACCCCGGAGATTTTGAATCTAGCAAACGCCGCGATTGCGGCCAACGCCCATCAATTTCCCAAAAACCTTGCGCCCTCGCGAAAATCCGGCGTGAAGCCGGCGCTCGTTGCCTGCATGGACACGGCGCAGCAATCCGCGTTCATCGCCCAACGGATCATGGAATTGCACGAGGAAGGCACGAGCCTACCGCAAATAGCCGTGCTCTATCGGTCGCATTTTCATGCGCTTGAATTGCAATTGGAACTGACTCGCCGACAAATTCCGTTCTCGATTACCAGCGGCATTCGCTTCTTCGAACAGGCCCACGTCAAGGATGCCACCACCTATCTGAAGCTGGTGACCAACCCCCACGATGAAATCGCCTTTAAGCGCGTGGCCCAATTACATCCGGGCATCGGAGCCAAAGGCGCGGACAAATTGTGGAAAATCTTTTTGGCAGAAATAGACCAGTTTCAGCAGAAGGCACAGGCGCTTCCGAAGGACGTTGAGAATAACCGGAAATCACCGTCAAAAGGAGTTGGCAAAAATCCAATAGCGACGGCCGTGGAAACCTGCGCCCCACACGTCAGTAAAAAGGCCGCAGTCGCCTGGGCGCAACTGGTCGCAACCGTGGCGCAACTGGAGGAAGAGCCTTCCCCTTCCAAAATGCTGCGGATCGTAATCGACGCAGGGTATGACGATTATTTGAAGGAGAATTTTGCCAATTATCAGGTCCGCCTCGAAGATTTGGAACAATTGGCCGTATTCGCCCATTCGTTTCAAACCACCGGCGAATTTCTGACTCAACTGGCGCTCCTGACCAATGTCGAGGCCGAAGCCGATGACGCCAAAGGCAACGACGAACGGATCCGGCTTTCCACGATTCACCAAGCCAAGGGATTGGAGTTCGAAGCGGTGTTCGTCATCATGCTTTGCGATGGACTGTTTCCGTCAGCTCGGTCAACTGAAAGCGCCGATGGAACGGAAGAAGAGCGGCGGTTGTTCTATGTCGCTATTACGCGTGCAAAGAACGAATTGTACCTAGTGTATCCAATGATCCGCGCCGGATTCGGAAATACCCCGACTGAATACATGCAAGAACCCTCACGTTTCCTCGCCGAAATTCCCGGTGATCTATTAAACAAATGGAACCTCCGCCCGGCTTATTAACGGGATGGCGCTCCCGCGCCGCCGTCTGATCGATCTCATTTCCCAATCCCGCGCTCACTGGCCCTGATAAACTGCACCAAGTGAAGAACTTCGGGCAGCTGCGGCAATTTTTTCTCAATCTTTACCAAAGCGTTCGAAACGGTCAGTCCTTCCCGAAACAAAATCTTATAGGCGGAACGCAACGCTTTTTGCGCTTCATCGGACATGCCGCTTCGCTCCATTGCCACTTTATTGATCGTGCGAGTCTCGGCCGGATTACCGTCAGCCAGCATATAGGGAGGCACATCCTGCACGACCTTCGAGCAGCCGCCGATCATCGACATTTTGCCAATCCGGCAGAATTGATGGATGGCGCAGGTGCTGATGCGCGCGTAGTCCTCGACAGTGACATGGCCCGCGAGTATCGCCCCCCCCATGATAACGTAATTACCAACAATACAATTGTGCCCGATATGGCAGTTGCAAAGAATATGATTGTTGGACCCAAGCCGCGTTACCTCGCCGTCGCCGGTTGCGCTGTTAATGCCGACGTACTCGCGGATTGTGTTATTGTCGCCCAGTTCCGTCCATGTAATACCGCCCTTCCATTTCAGGTCCTGCGTTTTGAGGCCGATGCAAACGTAAGGAAAAAATTCGTTCTGGTTCCCGATTTTGGTGTGGCCGTCAATGACAACGTGCGAATGGAGTTTGCAATTTTTGCCTAAGGTGACGTGCTCACCAACAATGCAATACGGCCCGATTTCGCAACCGGCTTCAATTTTAGCTTTTTTGTGAACAATCGCGGAGCGATGAATCATAATTATTCTTCCCGAAGCATAAACGTCACTTCAGCCTCACTGACAATTTCCCCGGCAACTTTGCAGACACCCTTTGCCTTGCAGATTTTTCCACGGGTTTTCATCAGTTCCACTTCGATGCATAATACGTCGCCCGGCAGAACCGGCTTGCGCCACTTTACGCTGTCGGCTGCCATAAAATACGCCAGTTGCCCGGCAGTGCCGCCCAATTTCATCATCAACAGCCCGCCCGTCTGCGCGATCGCTTCCAATTGCAACACCCCGGGCATAATCGGATGGCCGGGAAAATGCCCTTGAAAATACGGTTCGTTGACGGTGACGTTCTTGATGGCTTCAATGCGATTCTCTTCAATTTTGGTAATGCAATCCACCATGAGCATCGGATACCGGTGCGGCAGCAACCGCTGGATTTCGACGCTATTCAGCGCGACGTTGGCCCGTGCCGCGGAAGACGAATCCTTTTTTTCGGCGCCATTGCCGGTCGGCGGTGGACCGAACGCCCGCGCAGCGCGAAGCGGCTTGTTCATATGCGCAACAATCAATCTCGCAAACTCGCAATTAGTCGCATGCCCAGGCTTAATGGCAATGAGATGCCCGCGAATCGGTTTACCCGCCAGCGACAGGTCGCCAACGATATCCAGCATTTTATGGCGAACAAATTCTTCTGGGTATCGCAACGGCTCCGTCGTCAGTACGGCGTCCTCGCGAATCACAATCGCGTTTTCGAGACAGCCGCCTTTAATCAAATTGTTCTTAATGAGCTGCTCAATCTCTTCGAAAAAGCAAAACGTCCGCGCGTGCGCCAATTCCCGTTCCCACGTTTTTGGAGTCAGATCGACGCTATAAAATTGGGTAAAACGTCCATTCCTGTCGGCGCTGGTGCATGTGATCTTGAATCCGTCGTCAGGCAACAGCGTCATCACCGTTTCTCCCGATTCCAATTCAATTGGCTCCGTCGGGATGAACAACTCGCGCTTTTCAGCCTGGGGCACGATGCCTGCGGCCAGGATTACTTTTGAAAATTCGCGCGAACTGCCGTCGCCAATCGGTGGTTCACTCGAATCCAGTTCGATAATGGCGTTGTCGATTCCAAACCCGGCCAAAGCCGCCAACACGTGCTCAACCGTGTGAATTTTGACGTTCCCTTTGGCGATCGTCGTAGAACGATTCGTTTCAGTTACGTTCTCCACGCGGGCTTCAATTTCCGGACGGCCTTCCAGGTCAATGCGACGGAAACGCACGCCGGTATTGGCCGGAGCCGGCAAAATCGACATATTCACGCGATTTCCGCTGTGCAGCCCGATGCCGGCAAACTCCGCCGGACGATTCAAAGTTTGTTGATTGAGCACCGACAGATTAAACAAAACATGAATGGCCTTTGCAAGAATTGTTGGATTCCCTTTGTGCCGGGTAGCTCGGGGAAGAACTGGGGTCATGTCTCTGTAGGGCCGGTGCCATCACCCGGCGTGATGCGTCCTCGCGCCAAATCCGTCCCGGCAACATTTCCATTTCATAAACCGGCATTTGCCTATTTGCGTACGCCTGCTAAAGTTGTTCTATGCCAAAGAACAACGGCACTACAGGCGTGGTCAAACCGATAAACAGGCTGGCCGGTCACAAATTGCACGATAAACAAAACGAACGCGATTTCCGGAAATTGCGTATCGACAAAGTCGGCGTCCGCGGGTTGCGCTTTCCCATCCAGGTACGGGACAAAGCACGGGCCTTCCAAAATACCGTTGCCACCATCGGCATGTTCGTGGACCTGCCTCACGAGTTCAAGGGCACCCACATGAGCCGCTTTATCGAGGTCTTGAACGCTCACGGCAGCAGCATCCACGTGGAAAATATCAACGATATCCTCCGCGCCATGCAAAAGAAATTGAACGCGGCCACGGCCCACCTCGAAATCGAATTCCCCTATTTCATGTCAAAAAAATCGCCTGTCTCCCGCCAGGAAAGCCTGATGGATTATGTAGCGCGTTTCGACGCCGCTGCCCGGGATAGCGAAATCGATTTTGTCCTGACGGTCAAAGCTAACGTAACCACCCTTTGCCCCTGCTCCAAGGCGATTGCCAAATACGGCGCCCACAATCAGCGCGGCGAAGTGACCGTGCAAATTCGCTCGCGCGAAATCGTTTGGATCGAAGACTTGATCTCCGTCATAGAAACCTCAGCCAGTTCCGAACTTTACGCACTGCTCAAACGGCAGGACGAAAAAGCCGTAACCGAGCGCGCCTACGAAAACCCCGTCTTTGTCGAGGACATGGTGCGAAACGTCGCCGTAAAATTGAACGCCGATTCCCGGGTCACCTGGTATAAAATCGAGGCGGAGAACTTCGAAAGCATCCACAATCACAACGCCTACGCGTGTATCGAAAAAGGCTAATATCACCATTGCGTAGCAGCCGCAAAAGCTTTCGAGGCTCTGACAAATTCGCGGCTGGTCATTCCTCGTCCCATGTCGTTCAGAATTCCTATCTATCTGACGACAATTCCCCCTCTCCCAGCGGGAGAGGGCCGGGGTGAGGGAGAGTCTTCCAAACGCGGATTTTTCCGCTGCAAGTCATGCACCATTAAACCGCCTTTACGCTTCGGCCATCGCCTGCTAAATTGTCCCCGTCATGTCAACTGATGGACCGCCAGGGCAGCCTAAAAAGATCAATCTTCGCCGCCCGGACATTTTGGAAGCCGTTCAGGCGCAGGTGTTATCGCATTACCGTAGCGTGTTGGTCGAGCGCATCCGCGCCAACGGCGGCGTGATTTCATCCGGCAGCCTGTCGGTCAAACTGGCCAAGGAATTCGGCTTTTGCTATGGCGTTGAGCGCGCCATTGACCTGGCCTATGCCGCCCGAAAATATTTTCCCCCGCCCAAGCCCATCTATTTGTTGGGCGAGATCATTCATAATCCCGAAGTCAACGACCAGATCCGCAACATGGGCATCCAGATCATTTCGCCCAAACCCACCGAAGCGGAACTGGAAAAACTCCGCGCCGAAGACGTCGTGATCATCCCCGCATTTGGCACAGAAGTAGGCACCCGGAAAAAACTCGAGGCCAAAGGCTGCAATCTTGTGGATACGACGTGCGGCGACGTGATGAGTGTCTGGAAACGCGTGCGGCAATATTCGCAGGAAAGCGTTACCAGCATTATCCACGGAAAAGCAAAGCACGAGGAAACCAAAGCCACGACCTCCCAGGCCCGCGCCTACGGCAGTGGCCATTATCTCGTCGTCTTCAATCTTGCCGAGACCGATTACGTTTGTGACTACATTTTAAACGGAGGAGACAAATCGGTATTCCTTGAAAAATTTAAAGGCGCATATTCCGACGGCTTTGATCCTGACCAGCACTTGCGGGCCATTGGGGTAGCCAACCAAACCACCATGTTGCGCGGCGAAACCGAGGAAGTCCAACGCCGCTTCAAAGCCGCCATGAATAAAAAATACGGCGAAGCCGAAATTGACCGGCACTTCCGGTTCTTCGACACAATTTGCGGCGCCACCCAGGACCGGCAGGACGCCCTCGAAAAACTTTTACAGGAACCCATGGACCTGCTCATTGTCGTAGGCGGCTATAACTCCTCCAATACGTCGCACCTGGCAGAAATGGGCGAGGCAAAATTACCGACGTACTTCATCAAAAACGCCGCCAAGATGGAATCCATCAGCCTGATCCGCCACTATAACCAGCACATTCGCGCAGAAGTAGAAACCCGCGACTGGCTGCCGCCCAGCAAAATCACCGTGGGCGTGACCGCAGGCGCCAGTTGCCCAAACAATTTGATCGAAGAAACCATCCGCCGCCTCTTCGCCCTGCGCGGCATCTCCGTCCAGGAACTCCTGGCAAACTGATCACCTGGGCACAGCTATGGTGGGTCACGACGTGCCCGTCGTGACGGCACGAGCCGCAGGCGCGTGCAAGTCAATTTGCGCACCCTCGCTCGATATTTAGACACATGCATCTTCACCTAATGCATCGCGTAAATCGCAAATAAAAGCCTTTTTCCTTTTTCCTTTTTCCTTTTTAATTCCCCCATGCCTCGAACCCGAGAGGATCTCGAAGATATCGAACGCCGCATTCTCGCGCCCTATGCTCAGTTGAGCGCTGATACTTGCGGACGCGAATACGCCGAAAACCCGCCCGTCTGGCGGACCCAATACCAGCGCGACCGCGACCGCGTCATTCATTCCCGGGCATTTCGACGGCTTGAATACAAAACCCAGGTCTTTCTCAATGGCAGCGGCGACCATCTTCGTACCCGCTTGACCCACACAATCGAAGTCGCGGCAATTTCCCGGAACATCGCTGGCGCGCTCAAACTAAATTCCGATCTCGCCGAAACCATAGCGCTGGCCCACGACCTTGGCCATTCGCCATTTGGTCATAAGGGCGAAACCGTCCTGGCACGACTCATGAAAGGTCACGGCGGCTTCGAGCACAACCAGCACAGCCTCCGCATCGTGGAACTGCTCGAGCAAAAATACCCGAAATTCTCCGGCCTTAATCTCACCTGGGAAGTCCGCGAAGGTTTGGCCAAGCACTACACATCCTACGACCACCCCGACAAAACCAAAGGCTTCGAAACCAAAAATTCATCCCTTGAAGCTCAGATCGCGAATCTCGCCGATGAAATCACCTACTACAGCCACGACCTGGACGATGGCCTGGATTCTGGTTTACTCTCGGAAAAACATTTGATCCGAAACGTCCGCATCTTTGCCCAAGCCGCGCGCCTGGTGAAAAAGGAGTACGGAGATTTGCCCGATGAATCCCGGCGTTATTTTATCATTCGCACGATTATCGATATGCAGATCCGCGACGTCGTCGAAACCAGCGAAGCCCTTGCTCTTGCCGCAAGAGTCAATTCCGCCGATGACGTTCGCCGTTACCCAAAAGCTCTGATTCAGCACAGTCCCGATCGTCGCAAATTAAACCTCGAGTTGCGGGATTATCTCTACAAGAACCTGTATTTTAATCCGGTTGTTCATCAACCCAACATGCGCGCCGTGAAAATGCTCGAGCACTTGTTTCACTATTTCCTGAAACATCCCGATGAAATCGGCGAAGGCGCCCAAAAACGTGTCAAAAAAGCCGGCCTCCGCCGCGCCGTCTGCGACTATATTGCCGGTATGACCGACCGCTACGTGATGCTGGAATACGACCGAATTTTTGGGAAAAACTCCACGCACTCGCTTTAGGGCGTTTTAAAAAATAATGTGGCCGTTCGGAGCGAGGATTTTTGGTGTTTTGGGGAGGCTTCAGCGAAGGAGCATGTTTGAAAACCCTGTGACTGAGCTGAAACGACGCCAAAACCCAAAAAGACCGCTTTTCCCTTCCTTTCCCTCCCGAATGGCTACAGTATTTTTTAAACCGCTCTAATTAATTGAACGCCGGGCAATCGGGATCCTGATCTCGCTCCGTCGGATATGTCAGATTCCTCGCCCCTGCCCCTAACCAATCCTTACAACCCTTTCCTCCGATGCCAACCCCGCCAACAGCTCCTTGATGCTCTTCCCCTGCCCGGCCAAAACCAAATCCGGCGCAATTTCATTCAGCGGTTCCAGCACAAATCTCCTCAGGTGCGCCCGCGGATGTGGCAATACCAAATCGGCTGACTGGCGTACCTCATCTCCAAAAACGATTAAATCAAGGTCCAGCGGGCGGGGTTCGTTTAAGACTTTCTTCGGGGTTCTGCCGAATTCCTGCTCAATCTCTTTCAATTTCTTCAACAACGATTCCGGGGTTTCGCCGTTCCTCGGAATCAGACCGACAACCGCATTCACAAATCCGGGTGACCCCGGCGGACAATCCACCGGCGATGTTTGCCAAAGCGACGATTTCAAAAGCGGTTCGCTGGAGAGTATTTGGAGTCGATCAGTGGCCTGCAAAATGATTCTTCGGGAATCTCCGAGGTTCGAACCGAGTGCGACAATGGCCATTTGCATTTTCATCGTCGCTCAAACCTACGCATCACTTTAAGCCAAGCACGTGCTGCATATCGTAAATGCCCGGCTTTTGTTTCACGACCCACAGAGCGGCGCGGAGCGCGCCGTTGGCAAAAGTTTCGCGGCTCGAAGCCTTGTGTGTAAGCTCCAGTCGTTCACCGGTGTTAGCAAAAATGACAGTGTGGTCTCCCACAACATCGCCGCCACGTACTGAATGGATGCCAATTTCAGCCTGCGTTCTCTCCCCAACAATGCCAACACGTCCATGCCTCGCAGCTTCGTCCAATTGCAATTTACGGACATCCGCCAGGATTTCGGCCAGCGATTTTGCCGTCCCGCTGGGCGCATCTTTCTTCATACGATGATGCATTTCCACGACTTCAAGGTCGTAATCCGGCCCTAAAATTTCGGCCGCTTTGCGCACGAGCCAGAACAATGTGTTGACGCCCGTTGAGAAATTCGATGTCCAGACCATCGGAATAGCTGATTGGCATTCGGCGATCGTTTTCTTTTCCGCATCCGAATGGCCGGTCGTCCCGATGACCAGCGCTCTTTTGTTCTTCGCACAAACCCCGGCAATCGCAGCAGTAGCCGCGTGCGTACTGAAATCAATCACGACATCCGCCTTGGAGATGGCGCTGCCCAGGTCATCGCCCCGCCCCAATTGCGCGACGATTTCCAAATCAGGCATGTTCTTCCCACACGTGGCGAGCGCGCGGCCCATCCGCCCGCTTCCGCCCATGATGATGGCTTTGGTCATTGCCTTATTTCAAAACGCCGCACCGTTTTAGTGTGGCGCGCAAAGTATTGCGATTCTCCGGGTTCATTGGAACAAGTGGCAACCGGTATTCTTCAGCAATGAACTTCATCATGGCCAGCGCCGCCTTGACCGGAATCGGGTTCGTTTCAATTAACAAGTCTTTTGCCAAAGGATAATACTTTTCGTGAATGCGCAATGCTGGGGCCGTTTTGCCGGACCGGAACAGCTTCACCATTTGCGAGATCTCGCGCGGGATAATATTGGATGCCACGCTGATGACGCCCTCGGCGCCCACGGACATGAATGGCAGCGTGAGCGAGTCGTCCCCGCTCAAAATCACAAAATCCGGCCCCAGCGCGGCCCGTAGCTGAGAAACGCGGTCACAGTTCCCGCCAGCTTCCTTGATGGCGACAATGTTTTTGCAGCTGTCCTTCAGGCGTTTGACCGTATCAATGCCGATTTCCACACCGCACCGGCCGGGGATGCTGTAGAGGACGATGGGCAGGCTCGTCACACCCGCGATCGTTTTGAAATGCTGGTACAAACCTTCCTGAGTTGGTTTGTTGTAATAGGGCGCAACCTGGAGGGACGCATCAGCGCCCACTTCCTCCGCCGCCCGCGTCAGGTACGTTGCCTCAGACGTCGCATTCGCGCCGGTCCCGGCGATGACTTTAATTTTACCTCGCGCAAATTTCACGGCCCGCGCAATGACATCAATATTTTCCTGATAGCCCAGTGTCGAAGATTCACCCGTCGTGCCAGCCGGAACGATGCCATCCACCCCGCCCTTAATTTGAAATTCAATCAACCGTTCCAATGCCGCGTCGTCAATTTTGCCGCTTTTAAAAGGCGTTACGATCGCCGTATAAGTGCCAGTAAACATAAAATGTCACAGGATAATCCATGAAAATCGACGAATTGGGAAGAAAAAAGGAAATTCGAGTTTCGCAGGCAGGCGTCCAGGCGAAGGGGATGGTGGGTCACAACGCGCCCCGCCGCTTCAACGTTTTAACATTTCAACGCTTCAACAATTTCATCTCTCTCCCAGCCGCTTCAATTCCGCCGGATTCATCCGATGAAAAACCCACTCCTTCATAGCGCGCGCGCCGATGCTTTGATAAAAGTCCAGAGCCCGTTCATTCCAATTCAACGCGATCCATTCGTAACGCCCGCATCCGCGCTCCACGCCTACTCTCGCGACCGCTTCGATCAATTCCCGGCCCAGACCGCGTTTGCGAAATTTTGGCTTCACGTAAATATCTTCGAGCCAGATTCCCGCGCGCGCGAGGAAGCTCGAAAAAGTGAAAAAGTAGATGGCGTATCCGGCAGCTTCGCCGTCACAACGCGCAAAGAGCGCCCCAGCAGCCGGTTGCGGCGCAAAAAATGCCCGGTTCAACAAGTCGCTCGTGGCTTGAACTTCACGTTCCAGGCGCTCAAATCGGGCCAGGTCCCTAATCATCTGCAGCATGTCTTCAATGTCTTCAGGCCTGACCGGCTTAATGGTTATTTCCATGAGGCCGATAGATTAGAGTGACAATTGACGAGTGACAAGAGACGAGTGGTAAGGACGGACCGCGCTGCCCCGTCATCGCGCGTTGAGCGCGGAACCATTAACGATTCCCACTAATTAAGTCGGTAATCATCCGCCGTTTCAAATTATCTGCCGATAATTCTCCCTCTCCCGAGCGAGAGAGGGCAGAGAGGGCTGGAGTGAGGGAGAGCCTCCCGAACTCTACTATCCCGCCCCATTCATAAAAATATTCCCTCACCTTTTTCCTTTTCACTTTTTAATTCATCTCAATAGAGCTAAACTCTAAAGGTTTATTGTGAATCGCAAACCGTCATTGCTGGTAATATTTTTGTCGGTCTTCATTGACCTTGTGGGTTTCGGTATCGTGCTACCGCTCTTGCCCGGATACGCGGAGGCTAATCTCCAGCCTGGCTTTACCGCCAAGGGGCTCATGATCGGCGGCATCATCGCGTCCTTTTCGCTCATGCAGTTTCTCTTCGCGCCCGCCTGGGGCCGGCTGTCTGATCGGATTGGCCGTCGGCCAGTGATGCTCATCAGCAACCTTGGCGCGGCGGGTTCCTACGCTCTTTTCGGATTCGCATCGGGCATGGTCGGAACCGTCGGGTTGCTCTGGCTGTTGGCGTCCCGAATTTTCGCCGGAGTTTGCGGCGCAAATCTATCAGTGGCATCGGCCTACATCGCCGATATTTCGCCACCGGAAAAGCGTTCGGCTCGAATGGGCTTAATTGGAATGGCGTTCGGCCTGGGATTCATTTTTGGCCCTGCGATTGGCGCTTTTTCAGTTGATATTTTTCATAGCAAACAGGCGGCCGGTTGGGTGGCGTCGGCCTTCTGTCTGGCCAATTTCATTCTCGGTTGGGTCATTCTGGGCGAAAGCCGCAAGCCGGGCACTGGCCCTGTCGTCGCACGGCCAAAATTTGCGCAATGGGGCCACACCCTGGCTCAACCGCGAATGGGCCTTCTCATCGCCATCTTTTTTATGGCGACCTTCTGTTTTACATGTTTCGAATCCACCTTTCCTCTGTTGGCTAAGGACCGGTTCACGGCGAACCAAACGAACGTCGCCAATCGCATCGGCTATTTCTTCACCTACGCGGGTGTCATTGCAGCGCTGGTGCAAGGAGTCATCGGCAGGTTGGTGAAGAAATTCGGTGAACCAAATTTGATCTTTGTCAGCTTGCTGGTTTTTGCGGCAGGCCTGGCGGGCTTGCCTTTTGCAAAAGATACGCGTGATATCTTAATCGTCCTGGCGCTATTGGCCATCGGATCTGGACTCAACCGCCCGCCTGTTTTTGGATTGATTTCGTTGAACTCCTCGCCCGAGGAACAAGGCGCAAACCTCGGCGTAGCTCAAAGTTTCGGAGCGCTGGCGCGTATCCTGGGGCCGCTTTTTGCCGGCGGCCTGTTCTTTGTTCACCCCGCCCTGCCCTACTTGATATGCGGAGGCATCGCTTTAATAGCCGCCTTCGTCGCATGGAGTTTTCTCTGTGGCAAACGCGCTCCAAACGACAAAGGCAAGGAATTCGCGGGCGGTTTGGAAGGCGACAAGCTCACCTAAGGTAGCCCCCAAATTCCAACATCCGAACACCAGAGAAAAACCAGATGTTGAGCAAGCTGGCAAATTGGATATTCGCAGCTTGGGATTTCTCTGGATATTGGTGCTTGGCTTTCGGGGTTTTGAACGCGCCGGTGCTATCTAAGAAACAATTCCGCCGCCGCATCAGCAAACCGCAATCCCTCAGGCGTGAGTCGGAACCGGTCTTGTTCTCGCGCAGCCCAGTTTTTCTGAACTAACTCTTCCATTTCCGCTTTCCATTCTTCCCGTAAATCGAAATTAGTGACCCTGCGAAACTCTTCGAACGGCCAGCCCGCGTTCATTCGGATCCCAAACGCCGCCGTCTCCCCTGCCCGCCTGAGTGGCGGCAATTCCTCTATCGATTCAATCGCCCGCTGCCCCTTCTCCAACTGCTCGCAGTAAAGCTGCGTATTTGCCCAATTCTTTTCGCGCGCACCGCGCACATAGCCGGTAGCCCCCGGGCCGAGCCCGTAAAACGATCCACCGCGCCAGTAATTGACATTGTGACGGCAGGCAAATTGAGGAATATGATTTTCGTCATTCCCAGCCCTGGCAAAGTTTGCGATCTCGTATTGCTGAAAACCCGCCGCCGTCACACACGCCACGAGTTCGTCGTACATATCGCAGGCAAGGTCTTCATCCACTGAAATCTCGCCGGCCTGGAGCTGATGAAACAGCGGAGTGTCGTCCTCGTAAATAACTTCGTAGGTGGACAAATGCTCGCTCTGCAACGCCAGCGCCTCGCGCAAGGTTTCGCACCACACCTCCATCGTTTGCCCGGGAATGGCAAACATCAGGTCCACATTCAGATTTTCAAAACCCGCGGCTCGCAGGATATCGAACGATTTAAAGACCTGCTCCCGCGAATGCACGCGTCCCAGTCGGTCCAACAAAGTTTCGTCGAGCGATTGTACGCCCATCGAAATCCGATTCACGCCAGAGTCGCGGAGCAGTTTTGCCTTATCCAGTGAAACCGTCGCCGGATTGCACTCAACCGTCCATTCTTCGGCGCCCGACAACTTAAACTTCTCCATGGCCTGCAGAACGGTTGTCCATTGGCGCAGGTTCAATATGGAGGGCGTCCCGCCGCCGAAGAATATCGTTCGCGGCTTCAATTCATCCGCAACCATCTCCATTTCACGAACGAGTGCGGTCACGTAACGGTCCATTACTTCGCCCGACGACGCCTCGGAATAAAAGGCGCAGTACGAACATTTCCGCGCGCAAAATGGGACGTGGACGTAGAGGCTCCGGATTTTTGCCAATGGTTGCACGTTCGACACTAGTGCTGCGCCAGGTCATCCCGTTCCAGCAGGAACGTTGTGGCCGATTTTTGGCCAAGAGCGGACTGGATATTTAGCAAATCAGCATAGTCCCTGGGCTTGATGATGCCGGGCTTGAGATCAAACTGTTGGGTGACAACGCATTTGCTGCCTTCATTGGATTCGGTGACCCGAGCTTCAGAACCGCCGGGAGCGACGAGCTTCTCGTTCTTCGGCGTTATGCCGCTCTCGCGATAACCGTCCGGCAACTCGATTTCCCCGCGGAAATCATTTTCATCCGCCTCTGGAACAAAGTACGGCAGCGCCCGATGGTCTGCGAGCCCGTCAAAGAGCGAGCCGTTAAATGGCAGGTTAAAGTAATAATACTTTCCGTCCGCCACGGCGAAGTTATCCAGTTGGACCGTGAATTTTTCGAGGCCCGGATAGGTATCGAATTTAGTGGTCAAATCGCTGACCGGCCGCGCGCCTTGCGCCACGCGCGAAACCGCCTCCTGAAAATAGTGGTTCCGCTCTTCTGGCGGCAACTCGGCGAAGAATTCGTGATTATCATTGTAAGTTTGGCCGTAGAACCAGCGCGAGATCTCAATTTGCGCCTTGCCGTCCTTGTCGAGCGACACGGTGTAGTCTGTTTCGATCCTGTTGGCGTCACCCTTCGGGACATTAACGGTGAAGAGCTTCTGGTCCGCCAGATCGAGCGCCAGCTTGCCATTGCTGGCGGTCGTGCCCAACTGCGCGTATTGGTCCGTATCATTGAAATAATACTCATGGCCGTCCAATTTCACTTTCACCAGCGGCGACTGAAAGTCGTCGGGCAACGGAAAGGTTCGCGCTACTTTCGCCAGGCCAGTCACCGGGGGCAGGCCGGACACCATGACGAAGTCCGGTTGGAAGCCCACCGCTTTGAGCATCGCATAATATAAGATGGCACGATCCGCAGCATGGCCGTAGCCGTCGTTGAGCGTTGTGTCCGCGCCTGATAACTCGCGCAAAGGCAATTCCGTAAAGGACGGGCCGGCCATGCGAATATTTTTAGCGATGAAATCCCGAATGGCTTTCATGGCATCCTGTTTTGTTTTGGCCGAAGCCGTCAATTTTTTCGCCAGGGCAGCGGCGCCCGCGTTGTGACCGGTACGTTCCAGCATCATATTGCTTAGTTCCTTCCAGTAATCACTGGCATCGCCCACGAAATACGCAACACCGGCCTGGTAATTCCAGGCGGGTGGCAAATCGCCCTCGGTAGGCAGCGGCTTGACGCCTTTAGCCTGCCATTCAAATTTCTGTGTTCCGCCGTCAGCCGAATCGTTTTCCTGAACGATCCCCTGCGGCCCGCTGACAAGCTTCTGGATTTTGAGATCCTTGGGCGCTGTCATTACAAAGGATTTCGAATCCAAATCATCGGAGAATTGAAAATACTCGAAGCCGTTGATAAACGGCATATCCTTCATGGAAATTTCAAATTCGACTTCGATGGTTGAGCCGATGTCCACTCCCGGGAGGCTGGCCACGAGCACTTTGCCGCCAGTGTAACGCCGGGCGCCACCATTCCAACCCTGGTCCATGACGTTGATTTCCGCCGGCGAAATCTCCTGCCGGTGTCCGTCCTTGGAAATAACATCCGCATGAACGATTTTGGCCTCCTCGCACGCCGGATTGTAACTAACCTTCACTTCCGCTTCGCGAATTTTGCCTTCGTACGTCTCGATGCGTTTGGAATATTTGATGCGATAGACTGCGGTATGCGCGTCGGTCACTGTAAGGGATTTTCTGCTGTCCAAAATTCGGGCACTCGAGTCCAAAACCGGTTCAGGACTTTCTCCAGTTGTGAGCGCATCCCGAATATTCTTCTTCTGCAGGGCCATGATCAGGTTTTTCCGGCCATCATAAGACATATCCTTAAGTACCCGTTTCAGGTTGGCATATTGGTTGGTCGAAAACTCGACAGTTTTGAGTTTAAATTCGCGCGAGCATTCCAGCGTGTCGTTTGCGCAGGAGACCGTCTCGTTATAGCCCATCGATCCGTCGTCCACGGATGAAAGATTCGGCAGCGCGAGCGGGCCGGCGAATCCCCCTGTCAATTTCAGGGACAGGTCTTCGCGCACGCCGCATGTGGTCTGGATGATCAGCGGATATTTTCGCTTTTGCAGGCCGACGTCGCCAATCAGAATGCGATTGGCCACGCCCAGTCCCCTGGAGATCAAGGGCATACTAACGATGGACTTTCCGCCGCCATTCGCCGTCAAACCAACTGCCGTGAATTTCAATTCCGCATGAAGCGGTACCGAGGTGTCCTGAATGTTTTCAGGTGTTATGCGGCAAGAGGTCAGCTTGACTCCCGGAACGGCTTCTTTGAGACGCCCTTCGAAGAAGTCCTTTTGCTCATCCGGTTTCAGATGGGACAAATGATTTCGATATGCGTCGTCGTTGACGCCTTCGAAGGACATGTCGGACGTGGCGGTAAGGACGCCATCGGCATCGAGCGTGCCCGTGGTCTTCACATAGAGCATGTGCTTATCGGGAGACGGCACCGGGCTCAAACGCAGCGTTTCGCCTTCAGGCTTGCAGACCAGATAGCTGCGATGGCAATCGTACGAAGGCAGCAAATCGCGGGTATTTTCATCGGTCGGATCCATCAACGTGTATTGACCCTTTTTCAATTCGACACAGGCGATGGCGTGGTCAAAATCCGGCTGAGGCACCTGCATATCGCGTATGGCGCCGATGTTAATCAGAACTGGATACGCCTTAAACCCGGCCAGCCGCAGCATTTCCACGAGCAATCCGGCTTTATCACGGCAAACACCGTATTTCTTATCAAACGTCAGGCAGACATCGTGAGGCTCGAAGCCGGGGCGGTTCGTCTCCACGGTCAATCCCTCGTAATGGATTTTATTTGAAACAAAATGAAATATCGCCTTCACCTTGTCCAAATCGGTGTGCGCGTTGGCCGTGAGGTCTGAAACTGTTTGCAGCATTTCCGGCGTGGTCTGGTCCAGGTGCGGTTTGCTGAGGTTCCAATACCATTTCGAAATGTCCTGCCATTGCGGGATCGTGCTGACAAAAAGCCGCTGCAAAACCATGTCGTACGGCGGCATGTCCGGCTCATCAAACATCCGGTCCACATTATTGACCTGCCAGCTATAAACGATTTGATCTCCGTTTGTGGTCGTTGAACTCGTAATGGTCCCGGGAACCTGGTCGCGCAAGGCGCTGCTGACCAGCGGCAAACTCGCCGGCGCGTGAACAATATAGGACAAATGCCGAATGAAGCTGCCGCCTTCGAAGACATTTTCTTCATCGTATTCATTCGGCATGATTGAGCGATGGATGATCTGCCGGGAAATCACGTGAATGGTATCGCCGATGTCCAGTTGGGGAATGTTGACACTGAGATTGCGGTTGTTCGGGTCGTAAATGTTTTCGGCCATCTGGCTGTCATCAATCGATTCCTTTGAATTTGCCGCTACGTCCACCGGCACAATGGTCCCGCCCGGCTTAATGACTTCGACCTTTGCGACTTCTACGTTGAAATAGGGAAGCATGAAAAAGAAGGACAGTTCTCGATTGTCGCGCTTGCCTTTTTCCGTGAGTACCTTCGTAAAAGTCTCGTCCTGGCAAAGCCCGGTGCCATCCGCGTGATAGTCCCGCACGCTGTTTTGCTCCACAATTGCGGAATCGCAGTTGGGATATTTTTCGGGCGTAATGCCGTTCGCCGTCGTCATGACCTGTTTCAGGTCCACGGGCTGCCATTCGGCGGCGGTGAATTGGGATTGGGTGTCGTCAGCCAGCGCGGGCAGGATGCCCAGCGCCAGCGACAGTGTGAAAATAATCGAACGTAAATTCATGGATAAATGCTTCCTCATCAAAAACTCCGGGACAAATAATTGTATAGAAATAGGAGACTGCCGCCAGCCCAATTTGTTCAATTTTCGCCCCATGAGTTTCACGAGGTAGGGCGGCGCTCCCGCGCCGCCAGCTTGTCCCCGCTAAGCTCAGCCAGCCCCAACCCAAGCGTACCGCGCCAGGCGTCACCGCCAACGGTAGGGACGGCGCGCTGCGGCGTCCGCGCCGCGTGCAGCGGCGCAACCCGCGCATTCACAGTCCAAAGATAAGATTCGGAGAATCCATGAAACTCCCTAAAACATAACGGTGTTTCGATAATACATTGGCATGTAATATGCGGGCTTTGGGCCGAGTTTTTATGCGAAAAATCATAGCCTGAATATGAATCCAGCTGCTCTTGATCTTGTCTTTCCGCACGCGTATGTGCCTGCGGCAATGATGGTTTCGCTGTTGAGCGTGTGGATGCTCGTCGGCTTGTTCGTTTATCTTAACCGGTATACAAAACGCGAGTACTTTACGATCTGGACGGCGGCCTGGCTGTTTTACGCCCTGTGGCTGACCCTGAACCTCCAGACGATTAAGGCAAGCGACTCGCTGACCGCCGCGGGCGCCGCCCACGCGGCGGCGGCCGCGGCCCTTCACGATTCTAAATTTGAGGAGATCATCTTCATTCTAAAGCAATGCTGCGTGGCTATTTCCGCCGTGTTCCTTCTCTGGGGAAGCCTTCGCTTTCTGGGAATTATCGTGCGCCAGAGGCTCCTCGGCCTGTTCATGGTATTCCTGCTGGTGTGGACCGCTTTAAGTCCCTTTTCGCTGTCAAAGAACACACTCGGACAAGAATTGCCGGTCTTCATGTTGATTGGAATGAGCAGCATGTTCGGCGGTGTTTGCTTCTTTCGATTGCGCAAAAAGATGCCGTTTGTTGGCGCCGGTATGTTGTCTCTGGGATTTATGCTGTGGGGAATTTACCTGAGCAGCTATCCGTTTGCGGAACTTTATCAGGACCTGACCGGAGCCGCCTTTTTTATCGCGGCCGTTTTGCAGCTGTTCATCGCGGTGAGCATGGTCGTCCTTGTGCTTGAAGAAGCGCGATTCAACGCAGAGCGGGTAATCGCGGAAATTGCCACCGTCCGCTCCGAAAAAGAAGCGTTGCAAAGCAAAATCCTGTCGGCGGAGGAACAGTGCCGGAACCTCTACGACCAGGTTCGCCTGGCCGCCGGACTACAAACGGCCTACGAGGAACTGCGCCGCACGCAACAGGTGGTCGTCCAACAGGAGCGCCTTCGCGCCCTCGGACAAATGGCCAGTGGCATCGCCCACGACATCAATAACGCACTGTCGCCAATCACCGCCTATTCGGAATTACTCCTGGGCAAGCGAAACATTCCGCCCGAAACCACTCGCGAATATCTCCAGGCCATCAACAAATCCGGCGTCGATATCGCCCACATCGTCGCGCGAATGCGCGAGTTCTACCGGCGGCGCGAAGATTCCGAACCCCTGGCCAAGGTCAACATCAACGAAATCGTCAATGAAGTCATTGGCCTGACCCGTCCACGCTGGCGCGACGTTTGCCAGCGCGAAGGCGTTTCGATCAACGTCAAGCCCGAATTCGAAGCGGACATGCCGCGGGTTATGGGAGACCCCAGCGAACTTCGCGAAGCGTTGATCAATCTTATTTTCAATTCCCTGGATGCGATGCCTTACGGCGGGACGATTCAGTTAATTACACGTTCGGTTAATCGGCCTGGCTCCAAAGGCGACGGCGAGCGGGCGCTTCAAATCGAGGTCCGCGACGACGGCGTGGGCATGGACGAGAAGACGCGGCGCCGCTGCCTGGAACCGTTTTTCTCAACGAAGATTCAACGAGGCGGCAGCGGATTGGGCCTGGCCATGGTCTACGGCATGATGCAGCGCCACGACGGGACCATCGACATCGAAAGCGCGCCCGGCAAAGGCACCGGCATTCGGCTCACCTTCCCCTTTCGCACGGAGGCGCAAAAGGAGACTAACGATTCAATCCACGAGGACGATTCAAAGGGCGCGCTTAGAATCCTGTGCATCGACGACGAACGGCACGTTTTGCAACTGCTAAGCGATTGCCTCTCGCCTTTCGGGCATCGCGTGACGACGGCTCCGAATGGCCAGGACGGTTTGGAATTATTTCGCTCTGCCAAGTCGGAAAAACTGCCCTTTCAAGCGGTCATCACCGACCTGGGCATGCCCGGATTTGATGGACGCCAGGTTGCGCGCGCAATCAAGAGCGAATCGCCTGGCACACCGGTCATCATGTTGACTGGATGGGGCGGCGAAATCCGGGAAGGAAAGGAAAATATTTCCGAAGTGGATGTAGTCATCGAAAAGCCGCCCAGCATTCAACACCTTCACGAGACCCTGCTCAAAGTCAGCCACTCAAACGGGTCAAACGGGCCGGCAAAAGCAGCCCACTCCTGACATTCTCAATGGTAGGGCGGCGCTCCCGCGCCGCCCAAATTAAAACCTTTCGCGTGTAACAGGAATTCGCTAGAGATCTCCGATGGCTGAAATTCCTTTCCGCGATCCCGGCCACCGTACACCAGCTAAGGGCGTTCATATTTCACTTAGCGGAACGAATTGGGTGTTCCTTACCGTCTGCACCGAGAAGCGAGAACGATGGCTCGCACAAACCTCTGTTCAACGCGCATTACACGGAATTTGGCAGAACGCTGCCACGGTATAGCTCGTCAGCGATTATTTATTAATGCCAGATCATCTGCATCTATTTTGCGCGCCACATGATTTGGATTTCACCATTGAACGCTGGATTGGCTTCTGGAAAAGTCGTTTCGCGAAATCCCATCCAGACACGGGAACATTTCAAGCTGGCGGCTTTCACCATCGGTTGCGCGGCGGCGAAAGCTATTCGCAGAAATGGCAGTATGTTCGCGAAAATCCGGTCAGAGCCGGATTGGTAACACGTCCGGATGATTGGCCGTATTCCGGCCGCGTGCATGAAATTCGCTATTCGGGTGATTGAATAGTTTGGGCGGTGCAGGAGCACCGCCCTACCACAGTTTAATTGCTACGGCACGGCCGAGCACCTGCCCTCGGTAGGGCGGCGCTCCCGCGCCGCCTTGGGCAGCCTAGGGCAAATCCGTATGCCCCATCAAAAAGCGATCACACTCGCGGGCAGCTCCACGGCCTTCGTTGAACGCCCATACCACAAGACTTTGTCCGCGCCGACAATCGCCGCATGCAAAAACTTTAGGATTGTTCGTCGTGTATTTCTCGAAATCGGCTTTTACATTTGAACGGGTGTCACGCTCAATACCCAGCGCCTCGAGCAACAGTTGTTCGGGCCCCAGGAATCCCATGGCGAGCAATACCAACTGCGCCGGGAAAATTTTTTCCGTTCCGGCGATATGCTGTGGGATAAATTGGCCTTTGTCATTCCGCTCCCATTTCACCTGAACGGTATGGACCGCTTTCACTTGGCCATCACCCTCAAACTTCGTGGCCGTGGTCACATACACACGCGGATCGGCGCCAAATTTTGCCGCGGCCTCTTCCTGGCCATAATCCATTCGATAAACTTTTGGCCATTCGGGCCAGGGGTTATCCGAGGCCCGTTCCTTGGGTGGCGTAGGCAAAATCTCCACTTGCGCGAGCGAGTTACAATTATGCCGGATCGATGTGGCAACACAGTCAGTCCCGGTATCGCCACCGCCGATGACGACGACGTCCTTGCCGGTCGCATCGATAAAATTGCCGTTTTTATGGCCGTCCAAAATGCTCTTTGTATTTGCCGTAAGAAAGTCCATTGCAAAATGAATTCCCTTGAGCTCACGGCCTGGCGCGACTAAATCACGCGGTTTTGTCGCACCCGTGGCGAGAATCACCGCGTCAAATTCCTTCAGCAGTTTGTCCGCGGGATAATTTTTCCCAACTTCGGTGTTGCAGACAAATTGAACAGCTTCCCCTTCAAGCTGTTTGATCCGGCGCATCACGACTTCATTCTTGTCCAATTTGGGATTAGGAATGCCGTACATGAGAAGGCCACCCGGACGATCGGCACGCTCGAAAACGGTGACCAGATGTCCGGCTTTGTTCAATTGCGCCGCCGCGCTCAAACCAGCCGGACCGGACCCGACCACCGCGACCTTTTTGCCCGTGCGCTTTTTCGGCGGTTCGGGCGTAATCCATCCCATTTCCCAGCCTTTGTCGGCGATGGCGCACTCGATGTTTTTGATGGTGACGGGAGGAGCGTTGATGCCCAGCACGCACGAACCTTCGCAAGGCGCAGGACAAACCCGGCCGGTGAACTCGGGAAAATTATTGGTTTTGTGCAGACGATCGAGCGCCTCCTTCCAAAGCCCGCGATACACCAGGTCGTTCCATTCCGGAATGAGATTATGGATTGGGCAGCCGCTCGCCATGCCGCTGACAAGCTGGCCCTGGTGACAAAATGGAACCCCGCAATCCATGCAGCGGGCGCCCTGCTTTTTCAGGTCGGACTCACTCTGGTGCAAATGAAATTCTTTCCAATCACGGACGCGCTCCAGCGGCGGCCGGTCTTTCGGCAGTTCGCGGTCAAACTCTAAAAATCCTGTTGGCTTACCCAAATTATTCTCCTGCTAGGTTAATGTTTTTTATTCCTGTTTCTTCCGCAGACGATTCATCCCCGAGTGTTTTATCCGCAGATTCCGCAGATTCACGCAGATTAAATACAGGCAAAACGAACTCTCGTCGAAACGATATTTGTCTTGCCCCAAACTCAATGGCCAACGCGCCAATGATCGCGTAAGTCTCCGGATCTTTCTTCGCCTTCTGAAAATCTGCGCTCATCTGCGTCATCTGCGGATTAAAAATCCGGGGCTCATCCGCCCCCCACACGCGCCACGTCGCGGATGTTTGCCTCGAATGCGGCCATGATGGCCTCATCGCCGGTCAACCCCAACGCTTCGGCCTTTTTGAGCTCTTCAAGGACACGCGCATAGTCTTTAGGCAGGACTTTGACGAACTTTGGAACGTATGCATTCCAATTGCCCAAAATCTTCGCCGCCCGTTCGCTTCGCGTGAACGTCTGATGGCGCTGGATGAGTTTCCGAACGGCTTCAATCTCATCGATGTCGTCCAGTTTATGAAGACCGGCCAATTCCATATTGCAATGCGAAGCAAAGTCGCCCGCCTCATCGAGCACGTAGGCGATTCCGCCGCTCATGCCGGCGGCAAAATTGCGTCCGGTTCGGCCCAGCACGACCACGCGTCCGCCGGTCATATACTCGCAACCGTGATCGCCCACGGCTTCAACCACCGCATTGACCCCGGAATTACGGACGCCGAAACGTTCGCCGGCCATGCCGCGCACGAAAATCTCGCCGTCGGTCGCTCCATAAAGCGCAACGTTGCCGATGACGATATTTTCCTCGGGCACGAATGTGGAACCGGCGGGTGGGTAAACGATGAGTTTGCCGCCGCTCAGTCCCTTGCCAAAATAGTCGTTGGCGTCGCCTTCGAGTTCGAGCGTCATGCCGCGCGGCACAAACGCGCCAAAGCTTTGGCCCGCGCTGCCGATGAACTTCACATGCACCGTGTCTTCAGGCAAACCATTCGGTCCATGCTTTTTGGTAATCTCTCCGCCGGTGATAGTGCCCACCACACGATTGACGTTATGGATGGGCATTTCTGCGCGCACTTTTTCTCCACGCTCGATGGCGGGCTTGCAGATGTCCAGCAGCCTTGTCACGTCCAGGGACTTCTCAATGCCGTGGTCCTGCTCTTGTTGGCGGTAGCGGCCCACCTCCGGAGGAACATTCGGCTGATGCAGGATCGGCGTGAGGTCGAGGCCTCGCGCTTTCCAATGATCAATCGCCTTCCACGGACTCAATCTATCGGTCCGGCCGATCATTTCATTGAGCGTACGGAAACCGAGCCTGGCCATGATTTCGCGCAATTCCTGCGCGATAAAACGCATGAAGTTGACGACGTGATCCGGGTCGCCCGCAAACCGCGCCCGCAGTTTCGGGTCTTGCGTGGCAACACCTACCGGGCACGTATTCAAATGGCAAACGCGCATCATGATGCAGCCCATGACGACCAGCGGCGCGGTCGCGAATCCAAATTCCTCGGCGCCAAGCAACGCGGCCACGGCAACGTCACGGCCAGTCTTCAATTGACCGTCCGCTTCCACGTAGATACGGCTGCGCAAATTATTTAGCACCAACGTCTGATGCGTCTCAGCCAACCCGAGTTCCCACGGACCGCCGGCATGCTTGATAGACGAGAGCGGCGATGCCCCGGTCCCGCCGTCATGGCCCGAGATCAGGACCACGTCCGCATGCGCCTTGGCGACGCCCGCGGCGATGGTTCCCACGCCCACTTCGGCCACGAGCTTTACGCTCACGCGCGCGTTGCGGTTGGAATTCTTCAAGTCGTGGATCAACTCCGCCAAATCCTCGATAGAATAAATATCATGGTGCGGCGGCGGAGAAATCAGTCCGACGCCTGCGGTGGTGCCGCGCACTTTGGCAATTGCTGGAAACACCTTCTTGCCCGGCAATTCCCCACCCTCGCCCGGTTTCGCGCCCTGGGCCATTTTGATTTGCAGCTCATTGGCGTTCACAAGGTAATGGCTGGTGACGCCGAAGCGCCCGCTGGCCACTTGCTTGATCGCCGAATTTTTTGAGTCGCCCCGGTCATTCTTCCAGACGTAGCGTTCCGGGTCTTCGCCGCCTTCACCGGTGTTGGACTTCCCACCGATCCGGTTCATGGCGATGGCGAGCGCTTCGTGCGCTTCCTTTGAAATCGAACCGTAGCTCATTGCGCCGGTTTTGAACCGCTTCACAATCGATTCAACCGATTCAACTTCTTCTATCGGCAACGGCTTGTCCGCAAACTTAAATTCCAACAGCCCGCGAAGCGTACACAGGTTTTTTGCCTGGTTGTTGACCAACTCAGCATATTCCTGAAAGATCTTGTAGCTGCCCGTGCGACAGGCGTTTTGTAGTTTATGGACGGTCTGCGGATTGAATAAATGATATTCCCCGCCATCGCGCCATTGATATTGCCCGCCGGCCTCTAATGTCCCATTGACCTGCCGGTCCGGGAAGGCATGGCTATGCCGCGCGAGCGCTTCAGCGGCAATGACCTCAAGTCCCGCACCCTGGATGCGCGACGACGTCCAGGTAAAATATTTATCGATGACGTCGCTATTGAGACCCACCGCTTCAAAAATCTGCGCGCCCCGGTAGCTTTGGATGGTCGAAATACCCATCTTGGCCATCGTCTTCACGACGCCCTTCACGACCGCTTTGATATAGTGCTTTACTGCGGACTTGTGGTCCGTGTTCGTCAGCAGTCCCTGGAGGATTAAATCGTTCAGGGTGGCGAACGACAGGTACGGATTAATGGCGCTGCAACCGTAACCGATCAGCAGCGCAAAATGGTGCACCTCGCGCGGTTCACCAGACTCGAGCACCATGCCGATTTTTCCGCGCGAACCGGCGCGGATTAGGTGATGGTGCAGTCCCGCGACCGCCAGCAACGCCGGAATCGGCGCCATCTCAGGCGATATGTTCCGGTCGGACAAAATCAAAATGTTTGCGCCATCGGCGATCGCCTTGTCCGCGTCCGAAAATAATGTCTCCAGCGCTTTTTCGAGCCCCTTTGCCGCCTCCGCCGCCTTGAACAAAATCGGGAGCGTGACGCATTTAAATCTCTTCCCGTCCACCGCGCGGAGCTTTTCCAATTCCTCATTGGTGAGGATGGGATGCTTGAGCTTGATCAACCGGCAACTTTCCGGCGTGGGATTCAACAATCCGCCACGGCCTCCGGCCATTGTCGCCGTTGAAGTGATAATTTCTTCACGAATCGGGTCAATCGGCGGATTCGTGACCTGCGCGAACAATTGCTTGAAATAATTGTAGAGCAACTGCGGCTTGTTCGAGAGCACGGCCAGTGGCGTGTCGGTTCCCATCGAACCGAGCGGCTGCACGCCATCGCGACCCATCGGGCCCAGGATAAACCGCAGGTCTTCGAAGGTGTAACCAAACGCCTGCTGCCGTTGCAAAATTTTCCGATGGTCGGGCGCCGTGGCATGCGACGGGTCCGGCAGGTTCTCGAGCAGCACATGGTGCTCATCAAGCCATTTCTTATAGGGATGCGCGCCGGCGTATCTTTTTTTTAGTTCTTCATCGGCGATAATCCGGCCTTCACCGATGTCCACCAGGAACATTCGCCCGGGCTGAAGACGGCCTTTTTGCAGGACCCGGTCCGCGGGCACCGGCAGCACGCCGGCTTCCGAGGCCATGATCACGAGGTCGTCTTTGGTCACGTAATAACGCGAAGGACGCAGGCCGTTTCGGTCTAGGCACGCCCCGATAACCCGTCCGTCCGTGAAGGCCATGGAGGCCGGGCCGTCCCAGGGCTCCATCAGGCACGAATGAAATTCATAGAAGGCGCGGCGTTCCGGGTCCATGCTCTCGTGGTTTTCCCACGGCTCCGGAATCATCATCATCATCGCATGGGGCAATTCGCGCCCGGCCATGACCAGCAACTCCACACAATTGTCGAACTGCGCCGAATCGCTGCCGTCGGTATTGATGACGGGAACGATTTTTTTGATGTCGTCGCCGAACAACGGTGATTGGAAATTGGACTGCGCGGCATGCATCCAGTTAACGTTGCCGCGGAGCGTGTTGATTTCGCCGTTGTGCGCGATGTAACGATTGGGATGCGCCCGGTCCCAGCTCGGGAATGTGTTCGTGGAAAACCGCGAATGGACCAGCGCCAGCGCCGTCTTCACCATCGGATCACCAAGGTCCGGATAATACTCTTCCACCTGGGCGGACATGAGCATGCCCTTGTAGATGCACGTATGCGCCGAAAGGCTCGAGACGTAAAAGAATTTTCCGCCCGCGATCTTGCCGCTGTAACGGATTTTTTGTTCGGCAATCTTGCGAATGACGAAGAGCTTCCGTTCGAAGGCCTGTTCATCCTTCAGGTTCGGGTTCCGGCTCACGAACACCTGCGCCATAAACGGCTCCGCCGCCACTGCGGTTTTGCCCAGTGACGAATTGTCCGTTGGCACATCGCGCCAGCCCAGGACCGTCTGGCCTTCCTCTAAAATAACCTTTTCAAACTCCCGTTTGATATTGTCGCGCTCGGCTTTTTGACGCGGCAAAAAAATCATTCCCAAGCCGTATTGACCTGGAGCGGGCAATTTGATGCCCAGCTTTTCTGTTTGGATGAGGAGAAATTCGTGGGGCACTTGAATCAAGATGCCCGCGCCGTCACCGGTATTGGCCTCGCAACCGCAGGCGCCCCGGTGATCAAGATTGACCAGTATTTTGAGGGCATCCGTCACCAGCTGATGGGATTTTTTGCCCTTCATATGAACGACGAAGCCCAGTCCACAGGCATCGTGCTCAAATTTTGGGTCGTAAAGGCCTTGTGCCGGCGGCGCTGAGATTTGATCTTCCGCGCGCCGTTTCTCTTCCGATTGGTCGGTTACTATATTCGTCATTAATTCCCGAAACGCCGTCGTCCCTCATTTTTGCCTCAATATCCCTGCATTTGCAATAAAGTTTTTTTCAAAGATTGGAGGTTTCATCCGCGGAATTGCTCGGTGTCCAGCCTTTAGGCTGTTCCGGAGCACGCTAAAGCGTGTACACCCAAAACCCGACGTCTCGGCGTTCAGCGTTCAGCGTTTAGTCTTCTTTTTTAATCTGCGCAATCTGCGGATAAATAATCTGCAATCTCAGTTCCGGTCGGGCCGCTCAACGACAAACGAGCGCTGATTTAAATCAATCCCTTCCAGCCGCGCCACCGCGTGGACGAATAGCTCGACCGCTTGCCCTGCGTCCGGGATACCGCGAATTGGGTTGCGCCGATACATCGGGATTTCGAATACGAATCCCATAAATTCGCGACGCGGCTGATGACTCTCCGGGTCGCGATCACAGATGCAGGAAAAGACATAAGCAGCTTCTTTTCCCTCAGTGGCAAAAAGGATGCAATCCTGATTTGGATCAGGCACGGTGAGTCCGAGCTTAACGATCTTCATCTTGCATTCGCACCGATTGATGATCGGTGAAACAATTCCATATGCATACAACTGTTCCAGGAATTTGTCAGCCTCATTGAGAGGCCGGCCGTTTATTTTTTCGTCAGTTTGTCTGTTCATATTCATTTTTTCATCCGCAAATGCAGATTGACACGATTTTCACGTGACGTCTGGACTCCAATAACCGCTCGAACCGCCGCATGGTCATGGAGTGCGGTGGCAATCCCGTCTGCGGGAGCGACACCGCTTTCGAATGCATGACGTCTTTCGATTCGGATGTCTTGCCCGATTCCAAAGCGGTGTCACAGCCACCGCACTCCACGACACAAGCGCACACTCGAAGGTTCTTGGCCCTTGATGGACTCCCAACGCCGCATCATTGATTGGATATTTCTTCTCTTCTGGAAATCCGCGTCAATCTGCGGATCAAATATCTGTGAGGTGGCCCCGGCGCAAGCCGGTTACCCGAACCACGCTCCCTCGGGCCAATCTTTCATAATCGCCGCCGCCTCTTGTTCCTCCCCAAATACCCGCCATTGGCCTTCATACCCATCCCAAGGGCCGCGCTCGCGGTCACGGTTGCCATCAATGTTTCCAATGTTTACGGATTTAATTACCCGCAGGGGCGTCATGGCTCCCAGGACAGCGTCCGCGCGATCCGGACTTCCCACGCCTCTCTTTCTCATGTCGGTCTTGCTTTCAACAGCCAGCTTGCCTTTTGCGTTTGGGACGCGCTTACGATCCAGCAATTGCGCGCGCAAGTCATCGTCATCGGGCAAAATAATTTCGCGCCGCGCAATTTTTTGGGCTCCCTCATACCACATTTCGGCGGCCAAATTTGCGTAATGGGCGCAGTGGCGGGGAGCGGCGCCGTTGTTAACGCGATTGATGCGCCAGCCCATCGACTGCAACTGATCGCAGATGAGTTTCCCGCCGCCGCCTTCGTCGCCGTCTATCTGCCAGTGCTTAAGGCCCAGGCGATTGAAGGCGGCGATAAATTGGCCGCAAATGGCTTGCAAGTTGTCCGCCCGAAACGTCTCTTCAATCGTCACCACATTGCCGTCGCGCAAGGCCAGGACATTTTCATCACCGTCGCCGCCCCAGGCGAAATCGCAAAACGCCTTGCGATCAGCGGCATTCCGGGCTCTCTGTTCAATGGGCGGATTGGCGATCAAATCTTCGAGCGGCTTCAGTTCGATAACGGCGTCGGCGACGGAATCGGCGAACTCAGCCATGACCATGGACTTGAAAACCGGATGATTGGGTCCCCACTTGGCGAGGAGTTTGTCAATTTCCTGCTGTTTCCAGTGCGGACATTCCGACGCCCTCTGTACGAAGGTCTGATAAAATTTCTTTCGCGTCGTGTGACTGCGATAAAACTCGCCTTCGCCATAACCAGGCGAACTGGCAATGAGCAGGCGCGTGGGTTTGCAACGTTCGATGGCTTCGAAAATGTCGTCCTTCACGGTCTTGGCTTCATCCACGATGATCAACAGCGGTTCATCCTGGCCGCCGGCGTGATGGCCTTCGAATTTGCCGCCTTCATTCGTCGAAAAACCTTCCCAAAAGCAGTTGGCATCCGACGTTTCAATCCGTGGCGTCCGAAGAAATTTCCAGCTCGAAAAGAGGCTTTGATACCCGTGAAGCGCCGGCAGAAGCTGGTCTTTAATCTGGCGATAACAACCACTGGTACTGATGACATGGCCCTTAGGAAACATTGTCAGATGCCAGAGGATGGCCGCGCGAATGACTTTTTTAGTCTTGCCGCCTTCGTTGCACGAGCGGAATGAAATGGCGACGTCGGGCAAGGCCAGGGCGCGAAGAACGTCACGTTGCTTTGGATACAATTGCATCCTGAGCGTCTCGGCGGCGAAGCCATCGGGCGAGCCGACAGTTTTGGGATTCGCGGTTATATTATCGGGTTTGGATTTAAAGATTCTAGGCATAGCATTTTGATGGTGGCGCAGGCATTCCGCGTGGAGACGCAACCGTTATATGTTTTTGGGGTCTGGGTTTTGAGCATGCTTACGAGCTTCTTCGAGGAGGTGCTCCGGGAATCCGGCAATGGTTTGTTTTGGAGTTTCCGAGGCGTTTGCGGGTTCGGGGTCATCCGATTCGTTGTCGGCATTGGGGCCAAAGACGTCTGAATGGCGGCGTTCGAGGAGCCAACGAAGTGTTGGGCCGGGCTTGGCGCATATCGAATCAATGGTGATGTCGAGGAATTTAACTTTGGCGGCAGCCTGGATGGCGGCCAGTTCGGGATGCCGCTGGAGATGTTTTCTGTAGGCGTGGTAGGAGATGAATTCGCTTTTGAGCGCGACTTTAATGGGGATGCCTTTGGCGACGTGTCCGGAGACGCGGTGGACGAGTTCGGGTGTGATTTTGGATTCAGGTCCTGGTTTTGAGGTAGCGTTCATGTCTATGGTTTGGTGTTGCGCGGGTTTTGAATCTGACGTATCTGACATATCCGGCGGATCTTTTTTTCTATTTTGTTGTCAAGAGATTGACAGTGGGAACTGTCCCACCATCAATCGGGAATTTTTTTTGCGGTTCGATTGCTCCGTTTTTGTGTAAGACATTGTTTTTGAGGCCCTTGCGGCAAATTGTAAATGTCCCACTCGGCTTTAGGGTGGGACAGTTCGACTTGGTGGAAAATCGGCGGGGAGAAATTATAGAAAGTGGCAGCGCCACTTGCCATTGGGCTCGAAGAAAGAGGCTTGAAACCGCGAAATACTCGAAACACGCGAAAGATACGGGCCACGAAGATGATTCCTCGTAACCCATGTCGACGAAGATGATGACCGACTTCTCCAAGGCTTCCGCCGTCGCCCCTGCGGCTATGGCGGACAGGACGATGGGCGGGCGATGATTCCCCACGGCCCTGTTGAAGAAGCCATGGGCTTCATTAGATCCATCGCCGATGATAGCATGCTTCACAATGGCATCTTCTCAGCCACGCGGGCCATGTTCAAAGGGTTTATTTGCCACCTTTTGACACTTTTTAGAACTTTTTAGAACCCTACGTTTACTGGGCTTTCTTGCCGCGCTTTTGCATTTCTGATACCTTCGGACTCTCATGGCTGAATCAGATTACCCAAAGCCAGTTGCTGAGGTCGTGGCAACACTCGCTGATATATACCGGCATCAGGGTCAGATTGAATTTGCACAACTGCTGGAAAACTCAAACGCCTATTTCGAAGCGGTGAATTTTGACAAATGGAACGGCGGCACGACAACGTGGGCGTTACGCCTTGAAACCCCGGTTTCTATGTATTCATCTATCGAGGGTCGTTTGGCCGCAATCGAAAGGGAATTTTGCCAAAAGCTTTTGCCATTTGACCGGTTGCACCAAAACGACCCTATTGGAGAAGTTACAATTTCACCAATCACGGAGGGAGCGATAGCTTTAGGTAATCGGATCGCCCCTTCGGACGCTGAAACGCGCCGGCTCTGGCCACAAGACCAATTCCGGCTATTTATTAGTCACGTTTCGGCACACAAGGTGGCCGTTTCAAAACTCAAAGCAGAACTGGCAGTATTCGGCATATATGGCTTCGTCGCGCACGAGGCAATCCAGCCCACCTTGGAATGGCAAGCGGAAATTGAACTGGCTCTACGGTCAATGCATGCGTTGCTCGCCCTAATAACCCCAGATTTCCATGCGAGCAATTGGACTGACCAAGAAATCGGCTGGGCTTTCGGCCGGGGCGTGTTGATGTTGCCAGTACGGCTAGGGTCCGATCCATACGGTTTT
Source organism: Verrucomicrobiia bacterium (assembly GCA_036269115.1). Lineage (GTDB taxonomy): Bacteria > Verrucomicrobiota > Verrucomicrobiia > Limisphaerales > UBA11358 > UBA11358. Next base: position 87,351 of record DATAST010000150.1, read on the forward strand.
GCAGGTAAGGTCCAAGGCATCAGCGGAAACCTCGAAATACCAAGCAATTTGGCGAAGAGGGTAGTTGAAACACTGCTGGCAAATCCGCGGACGCACCTTGAAATGCGGCCCGCGTTAGCTGCAGCCTTTCACAAGGCAGAATCGTACGTCGCGGCAATTGCCCTCCGTAACTTCATTATCAAAATAACCGATTTTACCGACGCAGAGAAAAACCTCCTGCGGAGCGCGTGCAAAGAGAATCCGAACGTAGCAAACGCCTATGGCGTTTCAGCCGCAATATACAAAGCGTTCGACGAGTCGCCAAAACCAGCACAGGCGGCGCTGGCTGATGACGACGTGCCATTCTAAGAACCGAAGGAAGCACAATGATCCCACGAGAATTCGATAAAATTAACGGCGCGGATATTGAGGGTTTGGTTGCGAGCGCAATCGCCGAAGGCCGCAATATTGAGTACAAGCAGCAGCTCCCGGGAAATAGCGACGAGGATAAAAGGGAATTTCTTGCGGACGTGTCGTCAATGGCCAACGCCGCCGGCGGCGATTTGATTTACGGCATAATTGAAAAGCGAGACGAAAAAGGAAAATCCACTGGCCTACCGGAGAAAGCAGACGGGCTGACAGCCATCAATGCCGACACAGAAACCCGTCGCCTAGACGAGATCATTCGCTCAGGAATAGACCCGCGAATCCCAGGCTTTCGGATTCGGAGCATTGACGGATTTTCTTCGGGCCCAGTTATCGTAGTTCGTGTTCCAAAGAGCTGGGCCTTGCCGCACATGGTTACATTTAAGAACCTTTCCCGGTTCTATTCCCGAACCAGCGCGGGCAAATACCAATTAGATGTTAGCGAGATCCGCTCCGCCTTCGCAGCGTCCGGTGACTTGCGGGCTAGAATCACCGGCTTCCGGTCGGAGCGGCTTGGCAAAATCGTTGCAAACGAAGCACCTGTGCCACTCCCAGCCTCACCCAAGGTGATTCTCCATCTTGTACCCCTTTCCATTTCCGATCCAACGGTCCAATTTGAATTGCAACAACTTGCAAACGATCCGAACCTAATCGTGCCAATCCAGCCGCAACCCTATAACAACCGTTACAACGTCGACGGCTTTTTGAGCTTTGGTATAAGCGGAACGACAAGTGCAACATATTGCCAACTCTTTCGCACCGGCGTCATTGAGGCGGTGGATGCAGACTTAATTGAGCAATCGAACGCGGTTAACCTGATTGCTTCCACAAGTGTGGAGGAGATCGTCATAAATGCCATGATCAAATATTTGGAAACCATGAAAAAAATCGGCGTCCTCCCGCCGGTAATCATAATGGTCACCGCTCTCGGAGTGAAAGGGTTTGCCATGGCGACCAGTTCACAACGGCACAATATGAATCCGAAGCATAAAATCGATCGGGACACACTTGTTTTGCCGGATGTTTTGCTTGAGAGCTACGACACTCCCACGGATGTCGTTTTGAAACCAATCTTCGATGCTCTTTGGCAGGCATCGGGATTCCCAGGCTGCCATCATTACGACGCCAACGGTCGTTGGACGAAGTCTTCTGATTTTTGAATTTACCGCTATCAGTAATACGGAGCGAATACACAGAATCACGGTTCGAAGCGGCGACGATTGAACTGCTTCTAGTCTGCGCAAATTATCAAAATCCGCGGACCTATTCCATCCCACCTCAAGATTTAGGCTGCCGCCCAATTCATTCATGCGCGCTCCGTTTATTTCGTAGTTACCCCTTCTTGCTTTCCTGTTATCCTTATTGAAATTGACGTTCCAAAAGGTGGCAAATATCCCTGTTGACCTCGCAAAAACCCGTGAGAAAATACGAGCATTCAGGACAATTGCCATAACCACAACCGCCAGCTCGTCAGCCAGCACCACGGCGGAGCCGAAGCCAACGCCACCTTCGTCTCCTTCGCGTCCCTCGCGCGACCCCTTTTTCTTGTCATTCCGTAGAATCAGGATTTTAGAACACTCCGTTACCGCCCACTTTTTCGGCTTCTTCATGCGCCTTTTTGGCACACGCCAAATTCGCAAACGCTCAACACACTATAACACTCTAACCGCAATCACTTTTATAAATACCGTCCTTTCAAACCGAGGGACCAACTGTCAAACATTCCGCCTTGATGGGGCGACAGTTGCTCCCCGCCATGTCCTGCCTAACGTCACAGTTACCTTTATATAATATGCTCGATGAAGGGCGGGGACAGCTTGTCCCCGCGTAATGTTGGAGCGTCTGGGGACGAGCCGTCCCCACCCCGATTAAGACCGGGCTTTCAGTTTCTCAGCCAAACAGATTCGGGGCTGGAGGTTTATTCGACGACGAATCGGCAAATTGAATTTCTGTTGAAGGAAAATCCGGACCACAAAATTCTGCATACGGTGCAGGTGGAACGGAATGGATTTATTCAGGCGATTCTTTCAGGAACAAAACTTGAAGAGCGCGGGTATGAATATTTGGGAGAGAGGGCGTAGACGAATGTTGAAAACTAAACATCGAACACCGAATGGGTAAATTGACCCGCAGTACGGGCGCGTCGTGACGAATTGGACTAAACAACGTTCGGGGTCCAGCCACCCAACCCGCCGGTTCGATGTTTATGTTCTCACCGCGAAGCGCGAATCACTTCCGCCACTTTTCTAAGGTCCTCAACAAACCTCCCCATCTCCATCCCCCGCGTTTCCTCATCCGGCGCTCGAAGAATGGACGACGGATGAACCGTAGCCATCACGTTAGGCGCAAGACTGGATTGAATCAATTCGCCGCGCCGTTTGCTTACGAGAAAAGATTTCCCCAGCAACGCCTGCGCCGCCGTTGCCCCCAGGCAAACCAGCACTTTCGGCTTCAACACTTCCAGTTCGGCATCCAGCCACGGACGGCATGCCGCAATTTCCCGCGCGCCCGGCTTTTTATGGATACGTCGCTTGCCTCTTGGTTCCCACTTGAAATGTTTCACTGCATTGGTCACATAAACCTCATCGCGCCGGATGCCTGCTTCAACCATCGCCTTGTCCAAAAGCTTGCCCGCTGGTCCCACAAATGGTTTGCCCGCCAGATCTTCATCGTTGCCCGGTTGCTCACCCACAAAAACAACCATCGCCGCGCGCGAACCATCTCCAAATACCGTCTGCGTCCCCGTTTTCCACAACGGACAAGCCCGGCAATCCTTCGCAGCATTTTGCAATTTCTCAATCGTTGGCCGCGCCGGAACCAATGACGCCGCCGTTCCATTCCTTTGCTCCCGGGCCTCCACCGGCGCATCCGCCACATTCACCTTCATACACCAAATCTAGCACACGCTTTTTGAAACATCTAAATTCCAGGCACCAAACCCCAGAGAAACTTCAAAATTCAAAGCTCCAAAGTCGCCAAACGCGCTACGAATTGCCGGGTGAACCATGAACGACTCACTGGAGTTCGGCGCTTGGATATTGGATCTTCCCTGGTGCTTGGGGCTTGGTGATTGGAGCTTTTTCTGCCCCATTCTCTGATGCCTGGATGTGGGATTTGGATGTTTCGCTTCCGTTGCGCTTTTTCCTCTGGTTTTGCGCTTTAAAGATACGGAACATGAAATCCATCAATGCCTGATTCAATCGACCGCGAATTGGCAATCTTTAGCGATGCCCGGCTGCTCCCGGCCACGCAACGCGCCGCGTTTTTGGACGCAGCCTGCCCAGACGACCCGGACCTCCGCCGGCGCATCGAAGAACTCCTGGCCGTGGCCGGCGAGACTTCCACCTTCATGGAAACACCCGCCGGCGATCTTCTGAACCCGGGAGAATTTTCCAGGGCCACCGCAACCGAAAAGCCCGGCGAGCGCATCGGCCGTTATGAATTGCTCGAAACGATTGGCGAAGGCGGCTGCGGCGTCGTTTATAAGGCCAGCCAGGAGGAACCTGTTCGGCGTCTCGTTGCCCTCAAGATCATCAAACTCGGCATGGACACCCGGAGTGTCATCGCCCGGTTCGAAGCGGAGCGCCAGGCGCTCGCCTTGATGGACCATCCTAATATTGCCAAAGTATTGGATGCGGGCGCGACTAATACCGGACGCCCCTATTTTGTCATGGAAATCGTCGATGGCGTTAAAATCACAGACTTTTGCGACCAGCATAACCTGTCGACGAGCGACCGGCTGAAATTATTCATTCAAGTCTGTCATGCGGTTCAGCATGCCCACCAGAAAGGCATTATTCATCGAGACATTAAACCGTCCAACATTCTGGTAACGATGACCGATGGCGTGCCCGTGCCCAAAGTCATCGACTTCGGCATCGCCAAGGCCACCCACGGCAAGTTAACCGACAAAACGTTTGTCACGGCTCTTGGACATTTCATAGGCACCCCGGCTTACATGAGCCCCGAACAGGCTGATGCGCGCGAATCCGACGTTGATACGCGTAGCGACATCTACAGCCTCGGCGTTTTGCTCTACGAACTTTTGACCGGGCATACTCTGTTTGACGCAAAGGAATTGGCCAGGTCCGGCGTCGATGGTATTCGCCGCTCGATCCGCGAGCAGGATCCCCCTCCGCCGTCCACCAGGCTGAGCACGATGGAAGAAACCGCCCTTCGCGATATTGCCAGGCATCGGAAGTCCGATTCTTCCCAACTCATCCATACGGTGCGTGGTGATTTGGATTGGATCGCGATGAAGGCGTTGGACAAGGAACGAACCCGCCGCTATGAAACCACGAACGCTCTCGCGCTGGATATTCGGCGTTATCTGGCGAACGAACCGATCACCGCCCGACCGCCGAGTCGCGTCTATCAGTTTCAAAAACTGGTCCGACGCCACCGGCTTGGCTTTGTCGCCGCTGCAGTCATTGGTCTGGCGCTCACCGTTGGCGTCGCCGTTTCAATCCGGGCTTCGATCAAGGAACATCAGGCGCGACTCGAAGCCGACGTACAGCGTTTGCAGGCGCTGGCCAACGAACAAAACGCGGAAAGAGCTGAAGCAATAGCCGAAAGGGCCCAGGCGACGGCCGAAGCTGAAGAGAAAAAGGCGCGGGTCGAAGCCACCAAAAACCAACAAATCGCGCGGTTCCTTGAAGACATGCTCAACGGTGTGAGTCCCTCGGTCGCGATGGGCGCGGATACGACCTTGCTGAAAAAGATTCTGGATAATACATCCAAACGCATCGGCACAGACCTCACCAATGCGCCCGACGTGGAAGCAAATTTGCGGGATACATTGGGCCAGGTCTATTGGGCCATCGGCGATCTGACCAACGCCGAATCCATGCACCGCGCGGCATTAGCCCTTCGCACGCAAGCGCTGGGCCAAAACGCGCCCGGCACGGCCGAATCCATGGAACACCTCAGCCATGTCCTTTGGCGTGAAGGCAAACTCAATGAAGCCGGAGGACTCGCACTCGCCGCCGTCCAAATTCAAACCGTCTGTTATGGAGCGACCAACCTGCAAGTGGCACGTTCCCTCGACAGTTTGGCCGCTATTCTCAACACCAGGGGCTTCGGGGCCAGGGCAGCCACCGCATTACGACAATCTCTGGCCATTAAAGAAGCCCTTCTGGGTTCTAACAATCTCGAAGTCGCTGACACCATGGATGACCTGGGAGGATTGCTCCTATCAATGCATTCCAGCGAGGTGCCGGCCGAAGACATGTGTCGTCAAGCGCAGGCCGTGCGCGAAAAAACGTTGGGAACCAACAACCCCATCGTCGCGATTGACTCTCTTAAGGTGGAAAAAATTCAGGACGATATCGAGGGTCGCTCCGCCGATGAAGAGGCCGTTCTTTACAAACTGGTCGCCGTCCAAACCCAACTCTACGGCGGCCCACACCCGGACATCGCCCAGTCGCTCAACTCGCTGGCTTTCCTTCTTAAGAATGAAGGCAAGCTTGCCGAATCCGAAGCCGTCCGTCGCAAGGCCCTGGCCATGCAGCAGACACTCCTCGGCAAAGACAGCCCTGAACTGGCTCAAACCCTTTCCAACCTCGGGCAAGTCCTGATTGCCGAAAACAAATTGGCTGACGCCGAACCATTCCTGCAAACATCGTATGCGATGAGACGAAAAATGTTTGGTGATGGCAGTGACATTACTTCCACCATGATGACGGACCTGGGCCAGTTGCTTGAAAAGGAGGGTAAATTTGAAGAAGCCACCAACCTCTTTCTCACCCACGCCGGGGGCGCATCCGCGTGCGCCGCGTCCGCCGATTATTTTCTGGGACTCATGTATCTCCATGGCTGGGGCTTCCAAACAAATCCAGTGGAAGCAGCTGCATGGATATTGAAATCCGCTCAACTGGGACATCAAGAGGCGCAGGTGGATTTGGGCAGTCTGTATTTGAACGGAATCGGTGTCCCGAAAGACGAAAACCATGCACTCGCCTGGTTACACAAGGCTGACGCCTCCAGGGGACTGGTAACCGCGCGGCTATCCACAACCAGGGCCCTCGCCAATTGTTATTGCGCTGCCGGCCACAGCAAGGAAGCCCTCGCCACTCTGGATAGACTTTCCCAAATTTATCCCCGTGACATGGACACCTCCCTAACGCTCGCGGCCTGGCAAATGTGGTTCGGCCAAACAAATGACTATCAAGCCACTCGCTGGAGGATCATGCAATTCACTAAAAACAATGATGACGCCGCTATCGCGGTCAATGCCTCCAAAGCCTGCTGCCTGGCCCCTTGCCTGAATGCTGTGCTTCAGTCCAACGTCCTCAATCTTGCAAAGCTTGGAGTGGACCGATGCAAGGATACATCGTCACTGGCCTCATCCCAACTCAGCCTGGGTATGGCCCAATATCGGATCGGCCGATATGCCGATGCCGATCAAACACTTGCACTAGCCAGTCAAACGCCCGGCTCAGTCCCGGACATCTCATGCACGGCCCAATTCTTCCGTGCCATGTGCCTATTCCAGGAAGCCAATCCGGCCGACGCCCGCGAGCTTTTCAATCAGGCCCAATCACAAATGACTCCACTGCCTCGCGACCCGAACGTCCCGGTCATTGACGCCAGGACCGCTTCTCACGATACGATCGTTTCCTGGCTCGCCTTCCACGAAGCCCAATCGCTCCTGAATCAGGCTGGAGGTACAGCCGGAAATTAGTTAAGGCATATTAAGGCATCGGACGACAATTCTCACCGCGCGCGACTGCCTGCCGTCCGTAGCCTTGGCGGAGGATGGTGTCCCGCTCGGCGCGGGATCAGCCGCAGCAGCGAGAATCACCATCGACTCTCAAAATTACGGCCTGTCTTTTGAATCGGTTCATGGGAGTCTTTAAACGCGGACACGCTTCGCGCATCACCCACATTTCAACACCTCTTCAATCCTACGAATTCCCTCCAACGACCCTATTTCAATACCAATCCCTCCTTCCGGAATCTTCGGTTCACGCGAGTTAATTCGAATCAATTTTCCGCGCATCCGTTTTGTCACGCTTTCAGACATATATCGAACTGTTGGAATCGCTGTTCCGGCGCCAAACTCAATGATCGTCAACCGCGCGGACCGCTGCTCCAGCGCGCGCAGCCATTGCGTAAACCGCAGATGCTGCGCGTGGCTGCGCTCCGATATCCATGACCCATCGTCGAACATTAAAATATTGGGCCGCGCCATGCCTCCACAGTGACGGCATCGCGGCAACGGGTTTGCGGCCCGAAAAACGCTTCCGTCCACCGCTACCTGTTCGTCAACCGCATCCCAAACTGCTCCGACACAATTATCGGTGCATTGAAAATGATGAATCGACCCGTGGCATTCCACGATCCTGTTCGTGCCAAAGCCCGCTCGCTGAAAATGACCGTCCACGTTCGACGTAAAGACGAAATAGCCTTCTGTTTTTTCGGACGCCCATCCCAGTAAAGTCATAAAACCGTCGTGCGGCCTGGTCCGCCGGTAAAGTTCCAATCGGTGTCCGTAAAAGGCCCAGGCCAAATGAGGGTCTTTTTCGAACCAGGCTGGATTGGCGATATCCGCAAATGACAAACCCAATTGCGCAGCAACCGGATAGGCTTTCCAAAATCCCTCGTTTCCGCGAAAATCGGGCAACCCCGAATCAACACCCATCCCCGCGCCCGCGGTGATAAGCAGCGCGTTGGCCGCATGAATGGCATCGGCAGCCTGTTGGATTTGCGTCACTGGCGCAAATGTAACCGCCAAAAAAGATTCTTCAAATAGACAAATATCACTCCCGCGGGTGTCTATGTAGAAAATGAATTCTTGCAACCTTTTCGCTGCAAATTTGTAAGTAATTAGTGGAATGAATGTTCAAAGACTCTGTCAACGTGGCGATAAAATACTTTGCGCCTTTTTGGCCTCCATTTCGCATTGGTTAATGGCGGGCCATCAAATCATGGTCAATGCCTGCGTAACATAAATTTATTTTGAATCTAAATCCGCAATTTGATGCATCCGAGAGATGAACGCCAAAACTTTAGTCCAACGGAGAGACAGGCTGCCGGCCATCGCAGTTCTGCTGCAATACCTGGCGCTCGCTCAGATTTCTTTATCCGCTTACTGCCAGCCCGTCTATCCATCGCCGTACCTATTCACGACAATTGAAGAGAAATCCGAATCGCAGCCTTTTTATCCCAAAAGTGTCGCCGTCGATCCCGCGGGAAACGTCTATTTCTCAGATGCAAAGACACAAGTCATCTGCCGTATCGCCCCTTCTGGAGTCGTCAACATCGTCGCCGGCCAGTCAGGAATCTGTGGCAGCACAGACGGCATTGGCAGCCAGGCCCGCTTTCGTAATCCCCGCGGTATTGCAATCGATACCACCGGAAACATCTACGTGGCCGACACTGGCAATAATACCATTCGCCGCATCACGCCCGACGGCGGTGTCACGACGCTCGCCGGACTCGCCGGCACCGTCGGCTCCGATGACGGCAAAGGCTGTGACGCCCGTTTCAACTATCCCGTTGGCCTTGCTGTTGATCGCGTAGGCAATATTTTTGTCTCCGATCTATACAACTGCACCATCCGCAAAGTCACTTCACACGGCGCCGTGACAACCTTCGCCGGACAGGCGGGCATCGCAGGCGGCCTTGACGGCCGCGCCGCCGCCGCCCGGTTCAGCTTTCCATACAGCATTGCTGTGGACGGGTGGGACAATATCTATGTCGCGGATGCGATGAACAACGCCATCCGCAAGGTAACCCCATCTGGACAAGTAACCACATACGCCGGAAAAATGTCCTACACCTGCGGCAATGCCGATGGCGTGGGAAAAACTGCGCGCTTTTGTCACCCGTGCGGAGTCGCGGTGGACACAGAAGGCAACGTCTATGTTGCCGACTCGGGTAACGAAACAATTCGTCGTATCAGCCGCGACGAAGCCGTTTCGACCGTGGCGGGACTTGCCGGTCAATCCGGCTTCGCTGATGGCGCAGGCAGCGCCGCCCGGTTTTGGCATCCCACCGCCCTCGCAATGGATTGCCTTGGCAATCTCTATGTCGCCGACCTGAATAATGCCATAATTCGCAAAGGGTCCGGGGCCATATCAACCGACACGGCGTTCACTCTCACACTTCCACCAACGACCTATTATCGTGAATAATGTATGAGAACAACTATTCAATCCCGCCGCCGTGCCGCCGGCCTCACTTCCATGGGATTGCCGCGAGGATATCGCAATGACCCTTCGCTCCTTGAAACCCTGCTTGATGAGCCAAAACGTGGCTTATTGCTGCGCAATCCGAAAAACTGGATTGAAAAAGAATGCCTCTATTGCGGAGCAATCATGCTTTCGGCAAAAAACAATCGAACTTTTTGTTCCGTCAATTGCCGTCGCAGTTTCGAATTCCGGAAAAAAAATCCATTGCCTGTCATGTAGACAATTTCTTTTACTATCGGTCCGTTGAGCGACGTCACAAGCATTCTCGAAGCTGTTGCAGACGGCAATCCCGCCGCCGCCAGCCAGCTATTGCCTTTGGTTTACGACGAATTGCGCAAGCTGGCTGCATCAAAAATGGCCCGGGAGACGCCAAACCAGACCCTTCAACCCACCGCTCTCGTTCACGAAGCCTGGTTGCGACTCGTCGGCTCGGAAAATCCCACCTTCGCCAATCGCGCTCATTTTTTCGCCGCTGCCGCCGAAGCCATCCGCCGCATTCTCATTGACAAGGCCCGCCGCAAACGCGCTATCCGCCACGGCGCCGGCCGGGAACACGTCGAATTCGACGAAATGGAAATTGCCGCCCCAGGCACTGACGACGAAGTTCTCGAAGTCAACGAAGCCCTCGACAAACTCGTCAGCCTAAATAGCGCCGAAGGCGAATTGGTCAAACTGCGGTATTTCGTCGGCATGACCCTCGAAGAAGCCGCCCAGACCATGAACATCTCACCCCGCACCGCCGACAACTACTGGGCCCATGCCAAGGCATGGCTTTTCAATGAAATAAAACACAACCGTGCCGGTTAAGAAATCATCCTCATCCTCAATGGAACGCTGAAACGTTGAAATGGTCAGACCAACAGCGCGTGAGCAAACGGTCTGGTGACAGTCAAATACATATGGGCTCAAAATGTGCTTTCCCGTTTCAACGTTTCAACATTTTAACGTATCAACGGGCGGCCTTCACCCTCATCGAACTGATGTTCGTGATCGCCGTTATCGCCATTCTTGTGGCATTGCTGTTGGGGGTATCCACCCACGCCAAAGTGAAGGCGGTGGGCGTGACTTGTCTAAATAATCTCCATCAAATCAATGTCGCAACACGGATGTACGCCGAGGACCACAACGATGCCGTCGTGCTTCCCAAAAAGGGCGTCCATGGCCCCACAGACTATCAACTTTACAAGGAATACGTAAAAAGCTACGCCGGCTATAAAGGATTGCCGTCTGCTTTGGAAAAGCTTTTTGCCTGTCCAAGCGATACCTTTTACTGGTCTCGAGGCAATGGCGCCGGTTCTTATCATAGTCCAGGCCTTTGCGCGCAACGCTTCACCGATTTTACCAGTTATGCTTTCAACGCCGGCAACCGAAATGGAACCAACTATCCCGGAATTGCCGGTGTGCGGTTGACCGGCGTCCGGCATCCCGCCAAAACTCTTTTAATCTTTGAAGCCGCCGCTATGGCGCCCTTCTCATGGCATAAACCGCAAAAACCACCAAACGATTACCGGCTTCCGAATTCCATGAACATGGTCACCTACGTTGACGGCCACGCGAGTTACACCAGAATGTACGTCGACACCAATACCGTCGCCGAAGCCTGGCAAATCAATCCACCGGCCCCCTACGATTATCAGTGGAGCGCAGATTGACGTCCAAGACGGTGCTGAATTATTGAGACTGTCACCCATTTCAGCGAATCCGCATTTAGTCGACATCCGCATTTAGTCGACCTTGAAAACCCTGCCTCAACCCATTAGACTGCGGCACGATGAGCAAATCTTCAAAATGGCGCGCTTGCCCGGCTTTGGGACGGGACATTTCAACGGCCGATTGCGGCGAACAACGCCAGAGTCGCCTCGCCTGCCCGTCCGATTGCTCATTTAATCTGTTCAATCCCGCCAATTATTCACGCCTGCTGGAGATCGAGGATTTACTCGACAAAAAGACCAGTGAACGGCTGCGGGCGCTCACGCCCGATCCAGACGCCTTCTTCGAAAGTATTAATCATGCGGTGCGCGAGGGGGACGTTGGCTTGCATGCCTTTTTTGTCTGGCAGTTTTTCTTCGAGAAAGACCGCGACGGACGCACATTCGGTCAACGGTGGGAAGCGGAAGGCTTTCGGAACCTGAAGAATGATGAACGCGTTTTGTGGCGCGGCAAAATGCGGTCGCAAATTGCCTTGTTGGAAGTGCACCGCGTCCAGGAGGATGGCCGCATGGAGGCTGTTGACTTGTTATCGCCCCAGCCCACGCCGATGATTTTTCGCGACCGCAGCCTGGCTTCCACGGTTTGCCGATTCTCAACGATTCTGGGATGGATCTATCCCTTGCCGCACTTCTGGCGTTTGAGCGGTACGGGCACCACGATTCCAGACATAGCCCAATTTACCGGCCCGGAAATCGTCCGGGAGATTGTCAGACACCTCGGCGGCCCGCTCGAAGAAACCGAAATGCGCCTCTGGCTCGCCGAACATTTTGTGCATTTCAATAAATCACTCACGGCGACTGCTCACCTGCGCAGACGGCAAATGTTATCTGCCATGGATGCCAAATGGGGCAAGGCCGTCTATGAACTCCAGGCGCCCTTCGCCCAATGCCGCAATCGACTGGACGAAGCCGAGACAATTCACCCGGACGATCTTTCCGATTCCGAACGCGACGAAGGCTTCGCCGAGGCGCGGGTCTGTTTCAACGAATCGTCAGGGACGGACCAATTCGTAGTTTCCGGAAAGCCCGTTTTGGGGCGTATCTTGCTTGGCCAGTCTCTTTGGCGGCTCGAGACATTTGGTGCGGAAAAGCTGGCACAACTGCGCCGTCAATTCGAAGGACATCTGGGCTCATCCATCCGGTTTCAAGGCGAACGGCTTGACGATCTCGCAGCGCGCCTGAATTCCAAAGAACCGCATGCGGAGGCGTCACTCGTGCCGCCGCGCCTTTTGGAAAATCCCAACCAAATCGCCATGACCTCATCCAGACTGCCGGTGCCGCCGGGCGGTTCGCCTGAAGAAGCGTGGCAGAAATGGGTCCGCGAAACCGAAAAGGCATTTTTGGACGAGAACGTCCCTGCCCTCAACCATCGCACTCCGCGGGAAGCCGCCCGGGACGAGATGTTACGCCCAAAGCTCGTTCAATTATTGAAGGAGCGCATCCGAAGTTGCGATGAACAAAATCTGCGAACCGGCGAACGCCGGGATCTCAACTGGATGCTGAAGGAACTAGACCTGAACGAACTCATTTTCGATCCGCCTCCATGGCGTCCTCCGCCGCCTGTACAGGATGCCGAAGACGAGGAAACGTTCGATCCGAATCGCCCGCCAGCCCCGCCGCTGCCGTCCGAGCCTTTGACATTCGAGGACGCCTCCGAGCGATTTCAGAAGTCGATGGACTGGTTTGACACTTTCGCCATGGCCGAGAACGAACTCATCGCCAGTGGATCAACACTTTTGGAAGACGCCAGCGAATTAACCCGTGAATTACTTTCGGAGGAAGAGTTCAGCGTCACCCTTCCTCTCTTGGCGTACACCTGGTTTGCTTTGGTGCCAAAAGGATACCGCGCGCCGGAACTGAATTTTGACGCGATGGAGCGCACATTTAAGGCCAACCTGCGAAAAATGGACACTGCCCTGCGAAACGGAACCGAGAAGCAGTTCGAATCGTGCATGGTGGAGAGCCCGCAGCCGAATATCATCCTCTTGCTCTCAGGCATGATCATGGAATCGCTCACAGCAGCACCCAAAGAATTCCGCCCCAGCATTCAGGCGCAACCCATCATAATGACCCTCCTCAAAACGGTTATTGAAGAACTGGATACCCAGTTGCGGCCTTGAGGCAAATAATTAATAGTTTTGGCAACTTATAGCAATTATCGCTGTTCAACTATGATGGCAAAAATCCTTAAACTCGTTGCCGCCGCCGCGGCTCTTTCCCTGCTCGCCGGTTGCGTTGTTTTTTCCGTCTATCCATTTTACATGCCCAAAGATTTGGTCTTTGACTCAAGCGTGACTGGACATTGGATGGAATCCAAATCCCCTAACGTTTCCTGGCAGTTTGATGACGTTGGCGGGAAATATTATCTGCTTACGGTCATGGACACCGAGAGGACCAACGGTTTTGAGGCCAAACTATTCCAACTCAAGAATTATCGGTTCCTGGACCTGCTCACAACAAACCGTGATCCGTTTAGGTCATATGAGATGCCGGTCCATTTGATCTGTAAAGTGGCACATAACGGCGAGACGAATCTTTCGTTGCATTTTCTGGATTACGGGTGGCTGAGTGACCTGCTAAGCACCAACCCTTCCGCCTTGCGCCACGTCATCGTACCTGACGAGGCGGGCGACACCACCAACCACATGGTCTATCTCACCGCCGAAACTAAAGAGCTCCAAAAATTCCTGCTCAAACACGTTGATGACACCAATGCCTTCAGTTCCGATTCCGCCGTCGAATTGAACTTAGCGTCCCACTGACCAGTTGTGGCACAGCGCGTCCCGCCTGTGATGTTTGGCGTTCTCTTCGGTAGGCCCGATGTTCGCAACTGCCGGTGCCAACCCCGCTCCGCCAGGCATGCGCCACATCGCCAGAGCGGCTCGCACCGCGCCGCCGTTCACCTTCGATGTTCAGTGTTCGATGTTTGGCCCTTAGGGCCGTTAGTGAATTCCCCTACCGAATCAAACTTCGGGTCCCCTCTTGATTTTCAATTAACTGATGTTAAATGTCTTATGGGTTCCAGAAGGAACAATTCAGAATCTATGAAAAATTTATTAGCGCGAATTCCATATTCATCGCTTCTGCTCGCCATAGCCACCCTGTTCGTTGCTAACGTCGGTCATGCCCAGGTGACACTCATCGTCAGCCCATCCGTTGTCAGCAACACTTATCCTGGTGTCATTACGCTCAATGTGAGCGGCCTAAACAGCGGCGAGAAAATCTATATTGGAAAATACCTGGACTTGAACGGCAACGGCGCAATCGACGCCGGCGAACCACTAATGGACGCTTTTCCGCTCGTAGACAATGACGACAGCTACGCCGTCGTTGGCGGCGCCACCAACATCAACATGCCATTCGACACCAACCCGGCCAACGGTGTCATCAGCGCCGGATTTTCCATTCCATCAGCTATGCCGCTGGAAAACATGGCGGGAAATTATATTATTGAAGTGATTAGTCCGAAGGGCCGCTTCGCGCCGGTAACGGCGACCTTTTCAATCACAAACGCCGCTCTGCCGGCCTTGATTACTGGCACAATCTATCAGGGCGACGGCATCACGCCCTTCCCCAATGCCGTTGTGGCAGCGCAGGATCTCGTGCACAACAATGTAGCAAATGCGTCCGTAGCCGACAGCAATGGACATTATTCAATAGCGGTGTATCCCGGTGAATACGCATGTGTGGGAGCTGCTATGAATTGTTATTACGACCAGAAAACCGCCACTGCGTTTTATCTTACCAACGGTGTGTCGGTGACAAATAGCCTGACGATCACCAACGCCGGCCCCTATACGATTTCCGGCAAGGTTTATGACGAAGGCAACAGCAACGGCATCGCTGGGTTATTGGTCCAGTTGCAATCAGGAAACCTTTTTGAAGTCGCCTTTACCGACACCAACGGAATTTATTCCGCCGCCGTATCCCCGGGTTTTTGGAAAGTCCAGCCCGCCAAGGAACGCCTGGCTCGAGGCGGCTATGTTGATCCGCAACAAACGTATCAGGCCGATGCCTCCACAGGCAGTGTAACCAATTTCAACATCGGCTACCCGCAAGGCGATGCCCTGATTTACGGCCGTGTCACTGACAACATGGGCAACCCGATCGTCGGCGTCAAAATGGACGGGAACCAGAACCAGGCCACCAATTACGATTCCAAAGGGTACACGGATATCAATGGCAACTATGCCGTTGCCGTTATGGACGGCACGAACAGTTGCAACGTAGACACACCGACATTTGGTTCGCCCGCGCTCAACTTTATATGGAACCAGCCTGATGAAACCAATATCCTGGCCGGCGCCGCGATACGGGAAGACTTCGTGGGGCAACCCATCATTGGAACGATCTCCGGGCACGTGCAAAGCAACACCGGCACAAACATCGTTGGCGTTGGGCTTTATGCCAGCACTACGATTGACGGCTTAAACTACAGTTCACTGGAAGGAACAACCGATCCTTCGGGAAATTACACCCTGGCCGTGGCCGCCGGAACGTGGAATGTCTATTTTTTGGTCGGCGGTTTTTCAGATAATTTGGATGCCGCAGGCTACGAAGACCTGAACGCGCCGCATTTCGTAGGCGTTTCGCCCATCAACACTAATTTGCTCTTAAATCTCACGGTTTATCCTCTCGGCACGCCAGTCATCAGCCAACCGCGCGTTGGCCCACCCGGTCAATTCGGCTTTTGGGTCAACGGCACGAACAATGTGACTTATACCGTGCAGGTTTCGACCAATTTGACGGACTGGTCGAGTATCTACTCATTTGAACTTCTGACAAATTCTCTCTTTATCACCGATCCCGCCGCCACAAACGGCCATCGCTTTTATCGAATTGTTAAGTAGCCGGCAAAGGGATCATTTCCAGTCGACAGTCGCCCTGGCGAAATCGAGTCCTCCTCATCCTCATCCTTAAGCCCTGCAAACGGAAATATCAGAGCGCGCTCACGCGACGCTGCTACGTGATAGTGGCCAGCCTCTCCCGAATAAAATCTGCCTGAGGCTCCAGCAAGACCGCTTCCTGCAATAGCCGCTGCGCCTCGGCTTTATTCCCACATTCAATCAAATAATCTGCCTCCGCAGCCGTTGCAAAAAGCAGGTTCATTTTATGTCCCAGCAGACAGCCGGTGGCCAATTCGCGTCTGAATGGATAGCAACCTTCCACTGGCTTTGACGAAATCAGCGCATCGGTACGAACCCAGTCAATATAAGTCTCCTTAAACGGCATGGCTGCCTTCAATGCAGTCTTCAGTTGTTCCGCGCTTTCGCGCGCGATATTCGCGTCGGTCATCGTGCTGCCGGTGTAACGAACCCGGTTATTGGCGCGCTCCGTGGCCACCAAACGGCCACCCATCAACCGCGCCTGATTCTCCATCATGGCGGTGCCCACAGTCAGTTCGATCAGATCCGGGCCGGCGCACGACTTCGTCCATGCGATAGCCTCGGCGAACAGGCCCAGCGAATAAAGGCAATATCCGACATCCACATAAACCTCTTCACTGTCAGAACGTGCGCCGGAGTTTTGCACCTCCAGCACCGCAATATATTCCCGCTGCCAGCGCAATGCGCAAATGAACATGCCCGCGTTCGCATAGACTTCGCCCATAAACTCAAAAAAGTCCGCGCCATAAATATCCAGCACCGGTTTCAGATTGGCTCCATCCTCCGGCGATAAGAGACCGCACCGGCAAAACGCTTCCACGACCGCGAACCGATTCTCGATATCGGGATTGGCCAGGTACGCCCCTTCCGCCGCCAGCAACCCAGGATTGTCCATCACCAGATCCGTCGCTTGAAACGGCAGGACACGATTCAAACGAATCGGATGCCACGAACTGTAATTCTCAAACACCGTGGCATTGAAATACAACCGCTGAAAGCTCTCTGATAAAATTGGCGTCTCAGTATTCATGATATGTGAAATGAACGCGCGTTTGCCGCCAGTTTAACCGCGAGACACACTAAACACACGAAAAGACACGAAGATTAGATCCGCCGTCGCCGGGCTATGGCGGGACAGGCAGAATCGGCAGAATGCACTGAATTTTTCACTCCACCAAAACTCAAATTCCGCGCTGAAAGCGCAACCCCATATTAGCCGAGGGCACCACCCTCGGAACAGGGGCAGGCCAAAACCCCCATGCACATTTTTTATCTATAGGCAGTGCAACAAGAAACGAAGCCGTCTTTCGAGGCGAAAATACGCTTTTATTGGCGAATTTGAAGCTTTTGGCTACTCCGACCGGAAACAGGATGGGAGCGGTGGTGGTCAGAAATGAGTCCAAAATCCGTCTTGGTCATGGATTTGGTGTTATGGTTTTATGATTGCTCGAAAATCGGCTACATCGGCTACATCGTTGAATGCCAATGGTTTAATCGGCAACATTTAGGCAACAGGAAAAGCTACAAAAGGTTACATTAACGTTAGCGTAATGTGACTGGGGCGGGTTTGGGCGGGTATAGGCGCACTACGTGTCTTGCATCATCAAACGCATTCCTTCACAATCGGCTGAACGCTGTGAGTGACCTGCCACCACAAGTCCTGGAAGATCTGCTGGCTCTAGGCCAGCTCGGTGATCGCCAATCTGCAAAAAGGGATATTCTTTTGACCGAGCTAAAGCCTTTCAACCGGGTGAACGCCCTCGGCTGGGACATCTGGAATGCAGTGGCAAGAGTTTTGCCCGAAGAAAAGCTCGAATGCCTCGTTCGCGGATTAACCGTTGCTGAATTGGAGTTGAAATGGTATGGCGGTTCTGTTGCAAGTGTAATTTGGATTTTCCGGAATTACGAATCACGTTTTCCAGACAGGGCGGACGAACTCGCCGACTGGATTCTAGCTCGATCAAAAAATCCTTATGTGCCTTATGGCAGGATGCGAGGAAGCGCACGCTCGGTTGCGGAATATCACACGTACATGAAGGTTAAAAACCGACGCCAGGAAGAAAGCAAGCAAGAACAAGAATACGCGCTGCGACGTAAAAAAATCCGCGCAGAGGTTCGCAAACGAATCGCCCACGAGCACCGGGTAATGCAAGAAGCGCACAACCATGCTCGAAACGATTTGATCGTTCAGTTGCGAAACCTTTCGCCAAAAAAACGGCTGGAGCACATAGCTTGGGACGACGTTCATTCGCTCGTTTACTATCCAGCAAGCTTTGCTGACGTGGACAACCAAGTCTTGCAACAGCTTGATAAGGAAACCAGGGAACGACTATTGGGCAAACTCGCTTTGCGTCGAATGGGCCCCTGGAAAAACCTGTTCAAAAAATCCCAAGTGCAAATCGCAAAAGAGACCAAAAGACGCTGAGCGTATGCCTCGAAATCCCGAATCAGATGCGAGGAAAAGACACTTGGCTAAACGCTTAGAAAGCCGAATAGGCCATCTTGAGCGCCCTCATTCGTCACGGGCTGATTGGTATTCATCAATGGATGGCAAAATCCATGTTTTTTTCACTGATTCAAAGGCCCATTGGGAAAAGCGGCCTTGGTTCGACATGAAATTAAGCGACATTTCCGATCTGGCAACATGTGAAGCAGGTTTTGTGGTTTTTGTATTGGGCGACGAGGAGAACTTTTTAGTTATTCCGGCAGCGACGCTAAAGGCCGAACTCAAAAACTATCGCCCTGGCCCACGAGCAATGGCGGAAGGCCGCTATCACTTCAATCTGCATGGAAGGACATTCGAGCAATTGCCGACTTGGGACTTGAAACCGTACGCACAAAATTGGGAATTGATTCCAGCACTACAAAAACTTTCAACCTAGGACATTTGCCGAAGGTTTGTTCTCGCATTGCCGTGAGCGCTCATCAGTGTCTAAAAAACTCTTTCAAAACTGATGCCGCAATTCAGATTCGCACCGTTCCACCTACGCTCAGAAGCTACCAACCTAAAAGAATCAGGCGCCCAACCTAATTGGCCCGCGCCCGGAGGCGCATGCCATCACGACGGGCACGTCGTGAGTCACCATTTACTTTGCCTGCTTTTAATCAGAGCGGACGCATGTCCGTTGCTACGCAAGGCGGGAAAGAATATTTTTAGGTTGGACAGCATTTGTCCAACCCCCTGTGGCAGGATTGGGAGAAAAAAGATAAAACATATGAAAAATCAAACTGTCATCTTTGAAACTGTTGCACCGCATCCGGAACCGGTCGTTGTTGGCGATCTCCTAACGGAAATTGAGGGTGTTATTAAAAAGCACGTCGTGCTGGGTGACCATGCGGCATCGGCACTGGCTGTTTGGGTGCTGCATACGTACGTGTATGAATCGCGTGATACGGTGGCTTATGTCGCGATTGAATCGCCGGAGAAGCGATGCGGGAAGACGACTTTACTTTCCGTGCTGGCCGCGATGGTTTACAAACCTTTGATCGCTTCGAATATTACTGTGAGCGCTTTGTTTCGGGCGATTGATATCCTTCGGCCGACGTTGTTCATTGATGAGGCCGATACATTTCTTGCGGGCAATGGGACGATTCGAGGCATCATCAATTCCGGGAATACGTGGCGAACGGCTTATGTGCTGAGGATGGCAAAATCGCGAAAGAACCGTGCCCCAGGTGACACTTCGGCGGCTCCCGCGGAGAACAGCGATTCGGCGTTGAAACGGTATAACTGCTGGTGTCCAAAGGTTATTGCCATGATTGGGCAGGTTCCGGACACGATCGCCGACCGGTCGATTGTGGTGATGATGACTCGAAAGCTGGTCACCGAGACACGCGCCCCGCTGGCTGAGTTGAACACGGCTGATATAAGGGCCAAATGCGCGCGGTTTGCGCTGGACGCGACGCAGTGGGTAACCCAATGCGAGAAGATTCGCGGCGAGGGCCTTAACGATCGGGCCGCTGACACGTTTGATCCTCTTTATGTGATTGCGCGCCTTGCCGGGCGTGAATGGGAACAGAAGCTTCAAACGGCCGCCTTTGCTCTTTCTTCCCACTCCCACGCGCAAAGTCCCAGGTGTGAATTGCTAATGGATATACTTTCAATATTCATCCTGACGGGACAGGAACGATTTTTTAGCAGTCAAATCGCCGCCACGTTGCGCGATGGCGCCGGTTTCAAGTCGTTTGCATTAAAGTATTCGGCCATCACTGAATTTCAGATCTGTAAAATGCTACGTCCGTATGGCATCAGACCACGCACGATCAGAATGGGAGGGGAAGTGAATAAAGGATATCATCGCGGTGATTTTCGCGATGCACTTCGTCGTTATGTGCCCAATGCCGAGAGAGAGGCTTGGATTGAGGAAATTGGGCGGCGGGCAGATTTGGGACTTGAGGCAAAGAAAGCGGCGCGGGAAGAGGCGGAACGCGCCGAGAAGCGGAATGATGAGAGTTTTATGGCCGAGTTATTCGAAAAGTTGAAGAAAGGGTGAGCGAGGGCACAAGAAACATCGAACGCCAAAAGAATGCGACGGATGGGACCTACGGGACAAATAGGACCGATCCGGCAGTCAGCATCGCTCGACCATGATTTCCGCGGCTTGAAGTTTGGGCGGCGCGGGCGCGCCGCCCTACCAAATTAGACTAACTCCGGATAAACTTTTTCAGGATCCACGCCGAGGTCTTTGATGGCTTTGGCTACGACATCGCGGCCGATTTGGCCTTTTTCGGCCAAGGCGAAGAGCGTGCCGATGACGGTACTCTCGGCGTCGATTTCGAAGAATCGGCGCAAGCGGGCGCGGGTATCGCTGCGGCCAAAGCCGTCGGTGCCGAGGGCAAACAGGCCGCCGGGGACCCATGGCGCGATTTGTTCGGGCACATTGCGGACGTTGTCCGAAACCGCGACGAATGCCCCCTGCTCTTTCGCCAAAAGATTTTCCAGATAGGACTTCTTCGCGGGCTGGGTGGGATGAAGCATGTTCCAGCGCTGGCAGCGAATGGCTTCGTTGCGCAGCAGTTTGTAACTGGTGGCGCTCCAAACATCGGCGCAAACGCCGTAACGCTCGGCCAGGATTTCCTGGGCGCGCAAAGCAGAATTGATAATCGGGCCGCTGCCGAAAATGTGCGCTTTAACCTTTTTGCCTTCAGGACCGGGTTTAAATTTATAGAGGCCCTTCAAAATGCCTTCGGCGCAGCCTTCGGGCATTGCCGGCATGACATGGTTGTCGTTGTAGAGCGCAATGTAATAGAAAATGTCTTCGTTCTCGACGTACATGCGGCGCATGCCGTCAACGATGATGACGGCCAATTCGTAGGCAAACGCGGGGTCGTAAGGCAGGCAGGTCGGGATCGTTCCCGCGTGCAGGAGGCTGTGACCGTCCTGGTGCTGCAGACCTTCACCGTTGAGGCTGGTGCGTCCGGAAGTTGCGCCGAGCAGGAAACCTTTTGCCCGAATATCTCCGGCCAGCCAGAACAAATCGCCCACGCGTTGCGGGCCGAACATGGAATAGTAGATGTAGAACGGAATCATCGGCACGCCCAGGTTTGCGTAGCTGGTTCCGGCCGAGATGAATGACGCCATGGAACCGGATTCGGTGATGCCTTCCTCAAGAATCTGGCCGTCCTTCATTTCCCGGTAATACATCATGGATTCTTTATCCACCGGCTCATACAGCTGGCCCTTTGAAGAATAAATTCCGATTTCCTTGAAGAGTCCGTCCAAACCAAACGTCCGCGCCTCGTCCGGAATAATGGGAACGATATGCCTGCCAACTTCCTTGTTGCGAACCAGCGCGCCCAGAAGCAAGGTAAAGGCCTTGGTCGTGGATACTTCGGAAGTGTCGCCCTTGAGAAGCCGCGAAAAATCATCAAGCGTCGGAACTTTCAACGTGGCCGGTTTGACAATTCGCGCCGGCAAAAATCCGCCGAGCGCTTTCCGGCGTGCCAGCAGGTATTTCATCTCCGCGCTTTCCGGGGCAGGCCGATAAAACGGCGTCTCGGCAATCACGTCGTCGGTGATGGGGATCTCAAAGCGGCGGCGAAATTCGCGCAGTTCTTTCTCATTCAGCTTTTTCTGCTGGTGCGTGATATTGCGTCCCTCGCCGGCTTCGCCCAGGCCGTAGCCTTTGACTGTCTTGGCGAGGATGACCGTCGGCTGGCCTTTGTGATTTACGGCGGATTTGTAGGCCGTGTAGACCTTGAGCGGGTCATGGCCGCCGCGAAGCAGCTTATGGATTTGCTCGTCGGTCAAATGATTTACGAGCGCAAGCAATTCGGGATATTTACCGAAGAAATGTTTACGTGTGTAGCTGCCGGGCTCGACCGAATATTTCTGGAAATCGCCGTCTACGCATTCTTCCATGCGCTTGAGCAACAGGCCGGATTTATCGCGGGCGAACAATTCGTCCCAATTGCTGCCCCAAATCACTTTGATGACGTTCCAGCCTGCGCCGCGGAAAAGACCTTCGAGTTCCTGGATGATTTTTCCATTGCCACGTACAGGACCGTCCAGGCGTTGCAAATTGCAGTTGATGACCCAGATTAAATTATCGAGATTTTCGCGCGCGCCCATCGTGATGGCGCCGAGCGTTTCCGGCTCGTCGCACTCGCCGTCACCGAGGTACGCCCAGATTTTGGGTTCCTCCTGCCACTGGACCAGCTTGCGCGCCTGCATATAGCGGTTGAACCGCGCGTGATAGAGCGAAACAATCGGACCCAGGCCCATCGATACGGTCGGAAACTGCCAAAAATCCGGCATCAGATACGGATGCGGATAAGACGACAATCCACCGCCCGGCGCGAGTTCCTGCCGGAAATTTTGGAGATGAACTTCGTCCAACCGGCCTTCCAGAAACGCGCGGGCATACGGCCCCGGCGACGCATGGCCCTGAAAGAAAACGAGGTCGCCGGGGAAATTTTCCGATGCGCCCCGGAAGAAATGGTTCTGACCGACTTCGTAAAGTGTGGCCGATGATGCGAACGTGGAAATATGGCCGCCTACGTTCGTGGTGGAATTGGCCTTTACGACCATCGCCATCGCGTTCCAACGCATGAGACTCTTGATACGCCGCTCGATTTCGCGGTCCCCGGGATATTTTGGCTGTTCTTCCGGAGGGATGGTATTGACGTAAGGCGTTGTCACACCGGCGGATGGACGCGGAGTGACGCGCAGCTGGTTGGCCAGCTTTTCCAGCAATTTTGCCGTGCGCTCGGGGCCCTGGTTCTCCAGAGCCAGTTCGAGCACCGACGCAAGCGATTCTTCCGTTTTATCCCCGTTGCCGTTGGAATAGGATCGGACGGCTGGACGCGAACTGTAAATATCTTTTGTCTCGACGTTCACTTTGATTCAGTTATTCAATTTTCCACAATGTGCCTGAAAACGCGAAACAATAATAACTCAACTGCGGTGGTCTACGCTAGTGAAATGTTGCTCTGTCTGGCGACCCTGTTCGACAATGCTAACGCAGGGAAGTGTGGCCGCCCTCTCGACGAATCAGGACGCGATTTTCCGCGTACGGAAAGTTCTCCCTCACCCCAGCCCTCTCCCGCTGGGAGAGGGAGAATTATCGTCCGACGGTGTGATACGCCTAAAGATCGCAGCGGTACATGGGTTCATACGGAAACGGCCTTCGAGGAAATCGTTCAGGGCTTTCAAATTGCTGCTTCGCCGGAGTTTAGACCATGGAATTTATTGATTTAAGCTACTCCTCCCCGGCGGAGAACCTGGCCTGTGATGAAGCACTACTGGACCTGCGTGAACAACACGGGGGCGCCGGAATTCTGCGGTTTTGGGATTCCCCAGACACGTTTGTTGTGGTCGGATACGCCAATAAGATCCAGGCGGAAGTGGACATGACGCGTTGCGAGGCGGACAAAGTTCCGATTTTCCGGCGGTGTTCCGGCGGAGGGACAGTTTTGCAAGGGACGGACTGTCTCAATTATGCCCTGATTTTACCGATTGAACAAAATTCCCCGCTTTCAGAGATTTCCGGCGCGAATAAATACATTATGGACCGAAACCTTGAAGCGATTCAGTCCATCGCCGGAGACTCGCTTTCGATCAAGGTCCAGGGGCACACGGACCTGGCCGCCGCGCGCGGTTCATCGACGGTTTTTCGAAAATTTTCCGGCAATTCGCAGCGGCGGCATAAAGCCTTTCTGCTTTTTCACGGGACGTTTCTTTTGAATTTCGATCTTGAACTCGTCGAAAAATATTTAACATTCCCGTCACGCCAGCCGGATTATCGCGGCTGCCGCAGTCACACGGATTTTTTGATGAACCTGGATCTGCCACCTGCCAATGTGAAGGATGCGATAAAAAAAGTCTGGAAGGCGGAAAGGCCCCTTCAATCACCTCCGCTGGCGGCCATTACAGAACTTGCCCGGAGCAAATACGCCACTGACGAGTGGAACTTGAAATTCTTTCATGTGTGATGTTGATGATTTGGTGCGGAATGTCTGCGTTTAAAACACTCACCCTTTCCATGAACCGGTCGAGTATTCACATCTGGAAGACTCTCCCTCACCCCGGCCCTCTCCCGCTGGTAGGGGGAATAGTCGTCCGATGGTTAGATGCATTAGGTGACGAGCCCATTCAACGATTCAGCCGCGAATTAGTTAGAGCGCGCTCACGCGACGCTGCTACGGGCCGATTTAAGGAGACGCCAGGAATTTATCGACTTGCTTAAAAAATTCCTGCGGCCGGTCGAACATGATGAAGTGGAAGGAATTGTCGATGCGGACGAATTTTTTGTTGGGCAGCGTGGTGTAGCTTTGCTGGTAAAACCAATCGGTCATGACTTGCGAGTAGCCGGATTTGGGGTCCCATGGGTAGAGAATCGTCACCGGAATTTTGAGATTCTGCAATTGCGGGCGCATGTCTGTCGTCAGGTCTTCGTAGGTGGCCTGGGCGACGACGGATTTATCGGAGTCGACGGCCCAATCGGTTGCCAGGTCCCGCCCTGCGGGGGATTTGACGAGAATGCGAATGAATTTCTTTTGGTCCCGGGCGTAGGAATCTTGCGATTGGTCCATCGTTTTTTTGCGCATCTTTTCAGCCTTCTTGCGTGCGGCATCTGCATCGTCGACGCGAAGCAATAATCCGGTGAATGGAAATGCGTCTACGATCATGAGAGCGCCTACGTCCTTCGGGTGTTGGATGGCCAGTAGAAGTCCCATCGTTCCGCCGAACGAATGGCCGATGACCTTGGGCGATTTCAAGTGGTTCGCTTCGATGTAGGCAGCAATGGCATCGACCGTGGGTTGCAGGACCGGTCCCTGCCCATTGGCTTGAGCGGGCGCCCCGGCAAAACCATTGACCTGGACGAGGTGCAGTCGGTAATGACCTTCAAGATGCGCCACTGTGCCATCCCAGACGGCAGGGGAACACGTCATGCCGGGAATGAGAACGACATCGGGGCCGTGGCCCTGGACGGTTACGGAGATGCGATTGGTCCATGAACCGGCGAAAGTGACAGTGGCCTGACAAAAGAGGAATATGGCCAGGACGGGTAATAAAATTTTTGCGATCATAAGATCAAACTCGTTCAGTTCATTTTTTCGTTCAATGCCACGCGTTTGGCGATTTTGTGTCCCCACCACATCCAGAAGCTAATTTGCAACATCGGCACCGCTATGCAACTGGCGAAAAAGAGAATCGTTCCATAAGTTGAGGTCGTATCGAGCCAGTTATATTTCCTGAAAAATGCGTGAGCCGCGTGGTCATTGGCGTGGGCGGCGATCGCCATGCCACCGGCTGCCATGTCACGGGCGGCGGCGACTCCGCCCAAAGCCGCATGCAAGCCGATAGCGAGGCCTCCCGAGGCAACAATACCGATGGCCGAACCGCCCAGCGCGACGCCCCCCACTGCCAACCCGCCAAAAGCCAGCAGTCCTACGCCAATTCCGCCGAAACTCAGGAGACCAAAACTGATGCCGCCGACGCTAATGGCGCCTACAGCCACGCCGCCACTGGCATATAGAATTCCGTATGCGACCTGACCGACGGCGACCCACCCCACCGCAGGCTGCACTTTTTCGCACACCCCTCTTCCCATGCGATAGTGGAACAATGGCAGGCCAAGAAACGTGGCACGGCTCCGGTATTCATAGACTTTGCCGGTCATCCAGGTGGGTTTCCTGGCACCGGCAAACAGGTCGGGATGAAGCTGCTGTTCTTCAGCGCGCAACCGCTCGAATCTTTTACCGAACCCCCAACTGTAAACGAAAATGAAGACCGTCCAGGCCAGCATGATTCCCAGACAAACCAAGAGGACGAGGAACGGATGAGTTTTCCAGTGGGGCTCCCCCAGGTAAGTGAAAAGCGGGCAAATAATAAACAGCGCCACTATGGCAACGATGAGACCAACACTGTGACGAATCACCACTGCGCGTTCCCGCGGCGTACGCGTGGATTTCAGGCCAGAACGCATGCCCAGTAATCCCACGACCAATCCGATGAGCGGCCCGGCCAGGAAACTGAGCGCGGAGGCAAACGTCACTCCTGTAGCCGCCGAGCCTCCTTTGGCCGCAACGGCAGCAACAGTGGCGGCCTTTGCTGAACTTGACAACGTGACCGGCAACGCGGCCAGCACTGCGACTGTAAAGGCCTGGCCGGGATTTGTCCGAGCCAAAGCGCCCTCCACGAATGCCACCACTTGTTCCTGCAACAGTTTTCTTCCGCGCGACAATCGTTGGCGAGTTGCTTCTTCGGACAATTCGAGCGTGGCGGCGACTTGTTCGATGGATTGATGCTCGCGGTAAAAGAGAACGAGAGGTTCGCGGTAGGAATCGGGAATTTGCTCGAGCGAGCGCCATAGAATTTGTTCTTCTTCTTTACTGATGGCCTGGCCGTCGGGATTTGGGACGGGCGCGGGCACGGTCAATTCGTCGTCCAGAGGCGTTGCGCCGGAGAGAGGATTGCGCGTTTGTTTGCGAGCGGTGCTGTTGATTAGATTTCGCGCAATGCCGAACAGCCAGTACTTGTTGAACTTCCCGGGTTCTCTCAACTCTCCCAGTTTGCGCCAGGCGATAATGAAAGCTTCCTGCGCCAGGTCTTCGCTCTGACTAATGTTGCCGCAGGCGCTATAGGCGAGCGCGCAGACGGGTGATTGATAACGCGCCACGAGCCGGCCGAACGCGTCGCGGTCGCCCATGACGCCTAACTGCACCAACTGCGCGTCTTCGGATCGGGTATCTGAGTTCATTCTGCATAAGGAGTGGCAGAAAATGGGAAGTTGTGACAGGGAATTTGGCTGAAAGCCAATGGGACAGAGGGGACGGAGGGGACGGATGTTGCCGGTTTGAGAGGTGAACCTGGCCCGAAGATTATGAGCAGGTCACGATGACAAGGCCGCAAATTAGATTCGCGCTGTCGCGCGGAATCGCAGTTAGCGGCAGAATCCTTTCCCGCCGTACCAGGGGTGGTCGCCCTCGAAGACTCGGGCTCGACCCCTGGCTAATATCCTGTGCCCATACAGGGCACTCAATTAGGCTGCGCAAAAGCGAGGAATTATAGTTTAGCGAGTTCTTCCCTTAACACGCCGGCGAGGGGTTGGATGGTTTTGGCACTGAACTCGAATTGGCAGCCGGCGGCGGTGAAGAGGTCCGGGAGCGGACGGGAACCGCCGAGAGCGAGGGATTTTTTGTAATCGTTCAAGGCGTTTGCCTTGTCGCGCTTTGAATTGGCCCAGACCTGCAACGCGCCAAGCTGCGCGATGCCGTATTCGATGTAGTAAAACGGATGGATGAAAATGTGGAGTTGTTTATGCCACAAATTAGCGCGCGCATTTTCGAGGCCGCTCCAATCGACGTCGCCGCCGAAGCGGTCCATCAAGCCGAGCCATGCTTTGCGGCGCTCTTCGCGAGAGTGAGTGGGATGGGTGTAAATCCAGTGTTGAAACGCGTCCACGGTTGCGATCCAGGGAAACACACCAACGACTCCTTCGAGATGCACGCGGCGAGCCCGCCGGGCATCGTCGCTGGAATAGAACTCCTCGATGAATTCGTTGCCCAGCAATTCCATGCTCATGGAAGCCACTTCGCAAAACTCGATGGGCGCGTTTCGGTAGGGATACAGGTCTTCGTCCCGGGTGGCCAGTGCATGGAATGCGTGACCTGCCTCGTGCAGGATTGTTTCGACGTCCCGTTGCAACCCGACTGCGTTCATGAAGATGAAAGGCAATCGCGCCTCGGACAGAGTGGATTGATAGCCGCCCGGCGCTTTGCCCTTGCGATTATCCAAATCCAGCAGTTTGAGGTCCTGCATTTGCTGAAAACCGCCTGCGAGTTGGCCGTCGAGACGGTTAAAGATTTTTTGCGTGCGCGACACCATTTCGTCGGATTGCGCGAACGGTTTCAACGGCGCCCGATTTAACGGGTCCACAGCGACGTCCCACGGACGAAGCGAATCCAATTTCAATTGTTCACGGCGTTGCGTCTGCAGCTGGCGCGCGATGGGGACAATTTCCTTTTCGACCGCATCATGGAACTTTTCGCAGTCTTCAGGTGTGTAATCAAAACGCCCCATGTGGCGGAAAACGTAATCGCGATAATTCGCAAAACTCGTGTTCTTAGCGATCTGCACGCGCAGGGCGATTTGCCGGTCGAAAATATCGTCGAAGTTGTCGGCTTCCTGCAAACGGCGTTTGACGACCATTTCCCAGGTTTCCTGGCGCAGGGCGCGGTCGGTTTCCTCCTGATAAGGACCCATTTGGGGAAGCGTCTTTTCTTCGCCGCGGAAATTGACCGTGAGCGAGCCGCTCAGCTTTTGGTACTGCTGCGACAATTTAGCCTCTTCGGTTTCGAGAGACACATTTTCGGGCCGGAAAAGTTCCACGTGATTTTTTACGTCGCGATCAAAAACGCCGAAACGTTCCGGCGGCAATTGGCGGCGCAATGGATGCGCCGTATAATTTTGCTCGAGGACAAATTGCCGCGGCTTAAGTTGCGGTTCCACATTTTCGACGAAGTGCAGGTAGGCCTTTTCGGCGTCCGAATTGTCTGTGTGGCAGGTCATGGCGATATAACGGCGGGAATACTCTTCATCCAGGGCCGCGTTGAGTTCGCTCCAGTCCAGGAGCCATGACTGCAATTCCTCCGGGCTTTTTAGCTCCGGCGCGCGTTGTTCCAATTTTTCAAAGAGAGGCGCGATGGCGGGCCAATTCCCCAGGTCGGCATTTTCGGGAACGAACCGTCGCGGTTTCGCCGGAGGCAGTTTTCCAAAGGGCAATAAATTCATTGCGCAAAGTAAATCAATTAGAAGCGGATGTCGCAAAATACTTTTCTGCGAAATCGAGAAAAAATGGCCAATTGGGTCCGTCAGTATGACCGCTAGTGTGCTGGCGAAAAGCGATGTCGCCCGACAGCAAAGTGCCGATGGGCGGAAAGTTCGTAGTGCCCAGATCACGCTTGCCCAGCAGCTTATAGACCGGGCCGGCTGCCGCCGCAGCCATGAACATGCCTTTGGCATCTGCCCAGCCATCGCCGCGTGTGGCTCCGCCGCTGATAAAGACCGGCCGCGGCCCGCATAGAGCAATCAATTCGTGGGCATCCACGGGCAAATCGCCGGCGTTGAGGGGCCCGGCATATTTCAGGAAATTGCCGGCCATCCAGTGATATTCGCTTGAGGCGGCGACGTTCTCGACGGCTTCGCCAAAATTGCGGCGGAATAATTTCGCGCCGCCTTCCCCGGAAGAGCTGATGTAACCGATGGCGAAGCGCGGATCATAAGCCATGGCCACGAGCGAAGCCTTGCCGTAACGCGAATGGCCATCGATGCCAACTCGTTTTGCATCCACGTCGCGATCGGTCTCAAAATAATCGAGTGCCCGGCTGGCGCCCCAAGCCCAGGCTCGCAATGCGCCCCAATCATCCGGTTTGCGAGGCTTTCCCTTGTTGCATAATCCGATGATGCCCTGGGTCAATCCCGCGCCGTTGTCGGCCTGGATGCTTGTGGGAATTAAAATGGCATAGCCCCAGCCTTTGGCGAGGACCAGTTTTTGCCAGGCCGGCCCGCGTTCCGGATACATGGCGCGAAATCGGGCCATGAGCGCCGGCGGAAACCGGAAAGCCAATTGCATGATGACCGGGACCGGAGCTTTGGAATCGGCGGGCGTCGTGAGGGTCAAATCTATGTTTACGGTGATTTGAGGGTCCAGAGAATTGTCAACGTGGCCGATGAGATGTTTTGTGACGACGGCAATACCGTATTCATTTGTATGGTCGACGCCGGTGACTTCCCAATTGACGGACGGGGTGTTGATGGGTGTTCGTCCATAGATCTGGCTGTCGAAATCCTCGACTATTTCAGGTCGCGCCAATTTCCACCAGAGTTCGGGCGTCGTAATTTTCAGCCCGGAGTTTGCCACGAGCGGATCGGGCAGTTCGGGATACGGGTTGGCGATGGATTCATCGTAATTCGCGTAATTTGGGGCATTTGTATGGCTGCCATCGCGGCCGGGCCGAAGCGCGGTAATCCCCAAAAGGCGCATCATTCGCTGCTGATCGGCTTCGGTTGTGGCTTTGAGATCAGCGGCCGTTGTGTCGGTTGATGCAGTCGAAGACCGGTTGGTATCGGCAGCTAATGCGGTTGCAGTGAGGGAGATGATTGAAGCAACCGCAAAGGCCAGAAAAATTCCCTTTCGAGGAAGAGGATGACGACAAGGACGAGAATGATTGGAAGCCGATTTATCGAAAGGGATCACATTCATGCCTCAATGGAATAAGGAAATTCCATGGATGGCAATGATTTTCAGTTACTTCGTTCTAATGCCGCAGGCACGCATAACGCACCAGTTGGAAACGGCCTCGAAGATGGCGAACAAGCCCACAACGACAGGAATAAGTCCAACCCACCAAAGCACGTCTCCTGCAACAATGACACCTGCAATAAGGCAAACAGCTCCGACGACTCCGCGGGCCATGCGGCCAGGGCGGTCGAGGTTAGGTCGGAAAAATCTACTCATAAAAACTGGCTTTGCCTGACAACACTTTAATATCGTTCAGTCTGGTCAAAACGCAACTTCTTTTTTATAGTTCGCCTATGGGCAATTGGAGTACAAGCGCTATTTTTGCCGGAATGTTTTGGGGCACTGTCGGCACCGGCTATTTCATTTACGGTTGGAAGCAAAAGTCGATGGTGCCATTGTTCGCGGGCATTGCGATGAACCTGGTGGTCTTTTTTGTCTCTGCCCTGCCGATGTCGCTCATATGCGTGGCGTTAATGGTTGGAGTTTGGTGGCTGGTTAGGCAGGGTTACTGAGCGGAAACGTCTATCCAATGCCTTGGACCCGTCTTACGGCCCGGCAAGGCGTGAGAAGATGGGGCAGAAAAGCTCCAAAACCCAAACTCCAAGCACCAGGGAAGATCAAGGTGCAAGACTGAATGTCGAATGCTCGGCTGGCTTTACCGGATTCGGATCGATATTCGCAGACGGTCGACTCTCCCTTCCACAGTCATTTCATCGGTTTGTTCGGAGCTAACCCGGGCCGAGGATTGGGCGAGCGCGTTTGACGCGGCTGAAGAGCGAAGCGGTGGAACGGGGCTTTCAG
The DNA here is from genome assembly GCA_036269115.1 of Verrucomicrobiia bacterium. Taxonomy (GTDB): domain Bacteria; phylum Verrucomicrobiota; class Verrucomicrobiia; order Limisphaerales; family UBA11358; genus UBA11358. The sequence goes on from DATAST010000150.1 coordinate 119,093, forward strand.
GCTCGTGTTCCAATAAAAGCGTTGGCCGCGGATTGAACGAGTTGGAACGGAGATTCTGCAAAATTGCGGCTGGCGTGGCGACGTCGTAGTTGAACACAGTCAAGGCCCGGCCCTGGAAATACTGTTGCGATAAATAGTGACCACGTTCGAATAAACCAAATCGAACTGTGCAGGGTCCGGCGGCGGGGAGTTGAAGTTCATTACGTATTTTACGGCCAGCAACGGCAAAGCATCCGGCAGCGCGGTTGCCGTGCGAAAAGCAACGCCAGGATGCCCGCCAGGGCAATGACCCATGGATAGAAACGAGCGCGTGAAGGGCTTTCGGCCGTGGGAGATCCGGGCTGGAGGGCTTTTCGTTCGGCCGAAAGGCGTGGTTCGTTCATGGATAGTTTTGCCGAATCCAAGGTCGCACGCCGGGCCCATGAACCAAAAGCAGAAACATCGAACTTCGAGATACGCGAATGCGGACCGTGCTTTCGATGTTGAGCGTTCGATGTTCGATATTCGATGTTTGCCTATTCATTGAGCTTGTCTCTTATCCTCCCGCCGCCATTCCGACGCCTGTGCCCGGCTCAGTCTGGCTTTTGGCATCGAGCAGTTCGGCGATCTTGTTTTTATCCAGACCCGAAGTTTCGATGGCGACTTCGCGCACCGTGCGGCCGCTTTCGTAGGCGACTTTGGCGATCTTTGCCGCCTTGTCGTACCCAATGACCGGAGCAAGCGAGGTGCACATGGCGAGGCTTTTCTCGATATTGCTCTCGCATTTTTGCGCGTCGGCTTCCAGGCCGGCGACGCAACGCCGCGCAAAGACCCGGCTGGCGCTGGCCAACAATTCGATGGATTGCAGAAGATTATGCGCGGCGACGGGCAGCATGGTATTCAACTCAAAATTGCCGAAAGTGCCTGCAAAAGTGACTGCGGCGTCGTTTCCAATGACCTGCGCTCCGACTTGAATCACCATTTCGCACATCACGGGATTGACCTTGCCGGGCATGATGGAAGACCCCGGTTGGGTGGCGGGCAATTTGATTTCGCCCAGGCCGCAACGCGGACCGGAACCGAGCCAGCGGACGTCGTTGGCGATTTTGATGAGGCTCACGGCCACGGTCTTGAGAGCGCCGCTGGCTTCGACGAGCGCATCAATGGAACCCTGCGCTTCAAAATGATTGGAGGCTTCGCGCAGGTTCAACTTGAGTTCGGCGGCGATACCCGCGATGGTCCGGCGGGAAAATTCTAAATGCGTGTTGATGCCGGTGCCGACCGCAGTGCCGCCGAGGGGCAGTTCGCCGAGATGTTTTTCGAGCGATTTCAACCGGGCGATGCCGTGTGCAACCTGGCTGGCGTAACCGCTGAACTCCTGCCCAAGCCGGATGGGCGTCGCGTCCTGCAAATGCGTCCGGCCGATTTTCAGTACCAGGTCAAATTCCCGGGCTTTGCGGTCCAGTTCAGAGTGCAGTTCTTCCAGCGCCGGGACCAGGGTACGAACGATACCGTCCAGCGCAGCCAGATGAATAGCCGTTGGAATGACGTCATTTGAGGATTGGCCGCGATTGACGTGGTCATTGGGGTGAATCGATTTATCGCCGCGCTTGCCACCGGCGATTTCGCAGGCGCGATTGGCGATGACTTCGTTCGCGTTCATGTTCGTCGAAGTGCCGGAGCCGGTTTGGAAGATATCCACTACGAAATGCGAGTCCCATTTTCCTTCGACTACCTCCTGCGCGGCCTGTTGGACGGCGCTGGAAATATTTTGGGGCAGCAAATCGAGCCCGGTGTTCCCGGCGGCCGCATGCTTTTTGATAAGGCCAAGGGCGCGGATAAACTGGCGAGAGAAGCGCAAGCTACTGATGGGAAAATTTTCCACGGCGCGCGCCGTGGACGCGCCATAATATGCATCCGCCGGCACCTGCATTTGGCCCATGGAATCGGATTCAGTCCGGAATTGATTGTTCATTGGACGCAAAGTTTATTGCGGAACGCAAAAAATTCCAGAAAACAAATCAGCGGCTTGCGCCAACGCCCCCATGGGACCCAAAAACCGATTTGCATACACCTGAAAATGAAGCGAAAGTATCGCAGGAGGAGTCATGAAAAGAAATTTGCCGGTGTTATTACTGGCGGCAATTATTACCTGCGCCGGATGCATTGGACCACACTACACCAATAAAGAACTCATTGTCTCGGGAAGACAACCGCCGCGCGTTCGAGGGCCGCATGACCCGGCGATTGAGGCGAACCTGAGCACCCATCCCTGGACAAAATCCCCGCTGCCGGACCGTGCCGCAGAAGTTGTGGCAACGGTTGCCAAGTCAGCGGGCATACAAGGTTGGAAAGATTATCATATGCACGCCAAGGCCACGGGCGTCGTGGTGCAACACGAACTTTCCTCCAACGGTTTTTTGACCATGGATGTGAAGCTCCATTCACTGATCCTAAACCGTGCTCACATTCCTCTGCGAGGAGACCGATATATGCGCTTCGAAATCTTTTTGGGCAAGGTTTCCGTGGATCCGGAACTCAAGGATGGAACGAATGAATTTGTTTTTGGGCAGGGCAAGTTTGTTTGGGACTCGGACGGATGGTTTGAAATTCATCCGCAGAAAACCGGGGACGTGCGCCCGGTCACACTCCCTCCGGAGGCGGCGCGTAAATGAATTTCATTTGACCGGCGCGGGGTTCGGGCTTCAATTAAGCCATGCGCGCGATGATTTTGGACAAATCCGGAAAGCCGCTTCGCGCAGTTGAAATCCCTGAACCAAAGCCCGCGGCGAATGAAATCCTGATTCGTGTTTCGGCTTGCGGCGTTTGCCGAACGGACCTGCACGTGGTGGATGGCGAGCTGCCAAAACCGAAATTGCCGCTAATTCCCGGACACGAAATCGTCGGGTTTGTGGCTGAACAGGGCAAAAAAGCCAGGCGCTTTAAAATCGGCGACCGCGTTGGGGTGCCGTGGCTTGGGTGGACGTGCGGAAAGTGCAAGTTTTGCCGCGCGGGCCGTGAAAATCTTTGCGACCGCGCGGGTTTTACCGGATACACTCGCAACGGCGGTTACGCAGAGTTTACGGTCGCGGATGAACGATTTTGTTTTCCAATCAAGGGCAAACAGCCGGATGCCAACGCCGCTCCCCTGCTCTGCGCGGGCCTCATTGGGTTTCGCTCACTCGCAAAGACGGGCAATGCGAAACGCCTGGGCATTTATGGATTCGGCGCAGCAGCGCATATTATAGCGCAGGTGGCAAAACATCAGGGGCGGCGTGTTTTCGCCTTCACGCGCGGCGGCGATTTGAAGGCGCAACGATTTGCCAAATCTTTGGGCGCGGTTTGGGCGGGCGGTTCGGAGGCGCTGCCGCCTGAAAAGTTGGACGCGGCAATCATATTCGCTCCGGTTGGGGCCCTGGTGCCGGCTGCGCTCGCGGCTGTGGATAAAGGCGGCGTGGTTGTTTGTGGCGGTATTCACATGAGCGACGTGCCTGCGTTTTCGTACGACTTACTTTGGGGAGAGCGGAGTATTTGTTCCGTGGCGAACCTCACTCGGCGGGATGGCAGGGAGTTTTTTAAAATTGCGCCGCGCGTTCCAGTTCGCACGACAGTTGAAGTTTTTCCGTTGGAACAGGCCAACGATGTGCTCGACCGATTGCGAAATGGAAAAATCCATGGAGCGGCAGTTTTGACGCCGGTAAGGGCCTAGTTTTTCGCATTTTTTCCTTTTTCCTTTTTCCTTTTTAATTTTGAATTTCCAATTATGACCTTGCACCGTTTTCTTCCAGTGCTTGCCACCATTGGCGGCGTATCCCTTCAATCTGCACCCGCCCAGCCGGCATTGCCTGCCAAGCCCAACTTTGTCGTCATTCTGATTGACGACATGGGCTATGCCGATATCGGGCCGTTCGGCTCCAAACTCAACCGGACGCCCAACCTGGATCGCATGGCGAGTGAAGGGATGAAATTGACGAGCTTTTACGGCGCGCCGGTTTGCACGCCGTCGCGCGCGCAAATTCTCACTGGCTGCTACGCAAAACGGGTATCGCTCCCGGACGTTATTTTTCCTGCCTGTCCAATAGGACTGAGTCCCAGGGAACACACCGTAGCCGAACTACTGAAAGCGCAAGGTTATGCCACCATGGCCATTGGGAAATGGCATGTGGGTGATCAACCGAAGTTTTTGCCTACACAACACGGTTTTGACCATTTCTTTGGCCTGCCTTATTCCAATGATATGGAACATAAGACCAATGCCGCGGGTAAAATCTCACCGTACCCGCCCCTGCCCTTATTAAAGGACAAAAGTATCGTCGAGGCGCCCGTTGATCAGGACACTCTCACCGCCCGTTACACGGATACGGCAGTCCAATTCATCACCGAGAATCGCGGTCATCCGTTTTTTCTCTATTTCGCCCATACGGCTGTTCACGTTCCGCTTCACCCAGGTGCGGCATTCAAGGGCAAGTCGGACAATGGCCTTTTTGGTGATTGGGTTGAAGAAGTTGACTGGAGCGTGGGCCGCGTGCTGGACACGCTCAAGGAGTTGAATTTGGATTCGAATACACTCGTGCTCTTCACCAGCGATAATGGGCCCTGGCTGATTCAGGGTAAAGACGCCGGGGTGGCGGATCCGTTGCGCGGCGGCAAAGCCACGACGTGGGAAGGCGGCATGCGCGAACCGACCATTGCCAGGTGGCCGGGTAAAATCGCTGCCGGCACGGTGTGTGACGCCGTGGCCTCCGAGATGGACGTGCTGCCAACGTTCGTCAAGCTGGCGGGCGGCCAACCGCCAACGGACCACAAGATTGACGGCAAAGACATTTGGCCGCTGCTCTCCGGGCAATCCAAAACTTCGCCACACGACGCTCTTTATTATTTCAACGGAGTGCGGCTGCAAGCAGTGCGTTCCGGGTCATGGAAATTGGCGATCGCGCCTCAGGGAACAGGCCGGGGGCGCGGCCCAATGACGCCAGCAACGTTTCAAAAACCGCGTCTATATAATCTGGATGCCGATATCGGCGAGCGAACTGATCTGGCCTCTGAACATCCCGAGGTGGTCGCACGATTGCAGGGTTTGATCAGGCAGATGGACGCCGATTTGGGAAGAGACGACAATGGACCCGGGGTTCGTCCTCCAGGACGCGTGGAGCATCCTCACCTGCTGCTTAAGGGAGTCGCTCAGGCGTATATTGATATGGAATATGATCTTGCTGATCACTGATGAACATCCAGAATCCATGCACCAACACCCAGAGAAACTTCAACCGTCCAACATGCGATATTGCGAGATTGGATTTTGAACATTCTCTGGTGCCTGGATATTGAGATTTGGAACTTCGTTTAACGTGCAAACCCGGATCCAGATCGCCAATCCTCCGGCAAAGCCTCTGATGGTTTATGACGGCGATTGCAATTTCTGCGGGCTTTGGATTCGCCGCTGGCGGCAATTAACCGGCGACGCCGTTGATTACCTGCCCTCCCGCGACCCTCGGATCGCGGAACAATATCCGGAAATCCCGCGTGAATATTTTCAGACATCGGTCCAATTGGTTGAGAGGGACGGCACGGTTTTATCAGGTGCCGAAGCGGTCTTTCGGGCATTGGCTAAAAATCCGAAACTGAAATGGCCGCTGAAGTTTTATGAGTCTTCAGGCGTGTTCGCCACAGTCACAGAACGGGCCTACCAATTTGTGGCCTCTCATCGTACCGGTTTTTCGTTTTTGACCAGACTGGCTTGGGGACGGCACGTCGAGCGGCCGGAATACTATGCAACCTGTTGGATATTTTTGCGGGCCCTGGGCCTGGTCTACCTCGTGGCTTTCGTCTCCCTTTGGACCCAGGTGCTCGGGCTCCTTCTACTTGACGATTTCGTATTGAAAAAACTCGCCCCCGGATACTTGACGCACCACGCACCACGCGCCACGCGCCCCCATCGGCTACTCGCCATCACCATTCCACTCGCGATCATTTTCATCTCGGTATCCTTTCTCGAAGTCGCAGCCATTTTCGGCGTGGGCGAAGGCGGCGTGCTGAAACCTGTTGCCAGCATTGCCGGATGGTTGGAACCGTTTCGGTCATTCAATGGCTATGGTCTTTTTGCGGTCATGACGACTGAACGCAATGAAATCATCGTGCAGGGCAGCAACGACAGCGTTCATTGGAGCGACTATGAATTTAAATACAAGCCCGATGATGTAAACAGGCGTCCCGTATTTATCGCGCCATTCCAGCCGCGGCTCGATTGGCAAATGTGGTTCGCGGCGTTAAGTGATTACCGGAACAATCAATGGTTTGAAAACTTTTGCGTCCGCCTGCTGCAAGGCTCGCCACCAGTATTGGCGTTGCTGAGACATAATCCATTTCCGGAAAAGCCGCCGCGCTATATTCGTGCTGAATTTTACAATTATCAGTTTACGAATTTCGCCGAGCGGCGCGCGACCGGCGCATGGTGGAAGCGGCAGTCCATCGGCGAATACTTGCCTCCAATATCGCTTTCACAATCGCAACGATGACGGATTTATTCGCTGCCGGCTGCTCCATACCAGGCAGGAAAACTAGCAGTCCCACAGCAATGTCCATCATCACGATTCTCTGTCAACGTCCCTCACCGCATCTGCAAATACTTGCGGCGCTTCCTGTGGCAAATTATGTCCAACACCGCCGCTAATCACTCGGTAGCCCAAAGCTGCCAGAATAGGCGCAACGTCCAAATAGCTATGAATGTCATAGGGCCAGCCGTGAAGCAAAATCACAACCGGCCCATTCGCCGAGCCGTCTTCAGCGTATCCAATGTTCAAGAGGTCCGTGTCAATCTGCTTCAGCGAGGCGAAAGAAGTGTGCGAACCAGTATCGCCAACGGCCATTTTTCCATAGGATGACCCGTTGGCCATCAGGTTCACAGCAGCCAGCCTGGTAACGGCCGCCGTCATAGCCGCCATAGCCGCCTTGCGCAGAAACCATCGCCGATTAAAGTTGGCTGTCTGATTCATAATTCGCCCCCGGCAGTCACACCAGGTTTATCTGCACGTCGATATTGCCTCGAGTCGCCCGAGAATACGTGCATAGATGATGAGCGGCACCTACAATGGATTGCGCCACATCGCGTTCCACACCGGGTAAGCTTATATTCAGGCGCGCACGAATGAAATAGGTGTCCTGCACATCCATACACAGATCCACTTCAGTATTCATTGCATGGTCAGACGGAAACTTTACTTTCATTTTGCCCGCGACAATTTTCATAGCGCTGATGAAACAGTTTGACCACCCCGCGGCGAACAATTGCTCTGGATTTGTGCCGTTTCCCGGGGCGCCAGGCAGGGACGTTTTAACTTCCAACCGTCCGTCTGAGCTCTTCGATAAGCCGCCTTCGCGGCCGCCCGTTGTGTGGACGTTTGCGGTATAGAGCACCTTTTTTAATTGCGGTATGCCAACTTCTTCAGTCATTTCAGACGTATTCATAACTATCTCCTTTGGTTTGATGGTTGCGGATTTCAGAATTACGGCGCGTAACGAGTAAAGACAAAGTCACGGGATTTGATAGCTTGATGACATGGATAGCAACTGGTCATCATTGATGCGGCCGCAGGTATGCCGTTCTTATCGAATTGCCCATAACCCCAGCCGCCGGTCGACGCGTATTTGTTTGAGTCCTTGACCATAAACTGGAGATACCAGGCCGGTTGCGCGCCGGGAATGTAAGATTGCGGGTGACCGAAGATTTTGTTGTTTTCCTCGGACGGAACATAGAGCCAGGCAAGCCGGGCAATGATTGCGCCGTCCGGAAAAGGAAGAGTTCCCTTCCGATACGCATCAATCGCCAGATCGTTGCCCAGGATAGCGCGAATGTCGTTGAGCTTGCCAGCTTCGTGGGCCACGAAAACAAACTTCCAGTCACGGTATCCGGGAGGAATTTCGGTGACAAGAATCGGGCTATCTTCCGACCCATTGGTTTGTGTCTCCAACCCATTGGCCGTCATGCCGCCCATTGAGTCTATCGACTGGGAAGCGGCACTTTGCGCCCGGGCTTTTCTGACGACAAGAATGAATGTAACCAGGGCAAGCGCAATAATGACGACGATATAAAATCTATTTTTCATATAGCAATCCTCACAACTCTCCATCGTGACCTGGCGCCGGGCCGCCTGCTAATTTGTCCTCCGCATGAAGCCGTATTTTAAAACAAACACAGCACATGGTTTGATGACCATAACACGAGCGGAATCAATGTCAATCAGCCTTCTAATATATTGCAGCGATACTTATCGTTGCTGCAACAGCCTTCCTTCCATCACTCGATAGGACTATTGATTCGCGCAGTCTGAACGGGTTTACTGTATTGTCCATGCGAACGCTATTCATCGTCACATTCCTGTTACTGTTCAGTTTGCTGACTGACAAGGCCGTAGACACCAACGCGCCATTTTCCCTTCAGCATCGCCGTGGAACCCTCTGGCTGGCGAGGCCGGACGGCGAACGTTTCTTTTCGTTGGGCGTTTGCTGCGTGAATCAGGGTTTCTCTCGCGAGCGATTTGACCCGACGAATCCCGGTTATGCCGCGTTCCAACATTATGAAAATTCAAATGTCTGGGCTGCGGCCACACTGCATCGGTTAAAATCGTGGGGTTTTACGACTGTTGGGGGCTGGAGCGATTATGCGGCACTGCGCCAACGTGATGATGCGCAGGTTGCTTTCATTCCAGTATTGGCCGTGGGCATGTCCTGCGGCGCGCCATGGTTGGACATGTGGGACACGAACGTAATCGCGCAGATGTACCAGGTAGCGCGACGTCAAATACTGCCGCCCCGCCACGACCCGCGCGTCCTGGGCTATTACAGCGACAACGAAATGGGCTGGTGGAATATAACGTTGTTCAATATGACCCTGGCACAGTCGCCGGAAAGCGGCCAGCGACAAAGATTGGTTAAATTGCTGCGCCAGACTTACCACAACGATTGGACAACCCTGGAACAAGACTTCGAGCCCGAAAACGTCAAGACCTTCGACGAATTGGACCGGCATGGAGCGCTTTATCTGCGACCGGGCGGCAATGGTATCCGCGTTTGCCGCCGTTTTCTGGGTCTAATGGCGGAACGTTACTACTCACTCGTTCGCCAGATCATTCGCACTTACGACCCGCGAGGTCTGATTTTGGGCGATCGGTACCAATCGTTCTATTATCCGGAAGTGGCACGGGCCGCGGGACCGTATGTGGATGTGGTTTCGATGAATCTAAACGCTGCCTGGAATGACGGCACATTTCCACGCTTCTACCTGGAAACGCTGCATGATCTTACAGGTAAACCGATCTACGTGAGCGAATTTTACATGTCGGCCGAGCAAAACGACACCGGCAACAAGAACGACAGCAGTTCGTTCCCGGTAGTGGCCACACAAGCGGAGCGCGCCGCTGGTTTCCAAAACACATTGGAAGCGTTACTCCGAACGCCTTATGTCGTAGGCGCGGACTGGTTTCAATACTATGACGAACCCACGCTGGGGCGCTTTGACGGCGAGAATTACAATTTCGGACTGGTGGACATCCACGACCAGCCTTACGAATCACTCACGGCCACCGCCAAGGCTATCGATCTAATGGCGCTCAAGAGTGAGCAGCACGGCACTCGTCCTGACGCGTCGTTCGGAGTGCCGCCTGCGCCTCGCGAACCGCTGGCGCATTTCACCGTTCGACGGGCGCTGGCGGACTGGGACCGTGAACGCGGGTTCGTGAAGCCAGTTTCGAAATTTCCCTTGGCTGACTTGTATGTATGCTGGAACACAAATGCAGTTTACCTGGGACTATACGCGCAGGACTTTGGCGAGGCAGTATACCAAGGAAACAAAACTGCGCCCGAAGCGGATCGCGCGCAGTGGGTCCTTTCCATTGGTAACGGCACCAAACCGATTCACGTTCGCCTTGGCCCGGGGGGGCCGCCGCAATGTGATGAGGCGAGCGCGACCATTGCAAACGATTCCGGAGACTATATGAACACCCGCAACATCGCGGCAATTGAACTGCCGGCAGAGGTATTCGGAAAAAAAGAGTTTAGGGTCGGCGACAGGATTAAATTTGATTCCACCTACTTCACACAGGCCCGCGCCGACATGGTTCAATGGAAGGGAACGTTTACTTTGCGCGCGTTTCAATAAAAACGGTGGCGGAATTGAGACCGGCGGAGTTTGCCTCAATCGTCATTTCGCCGGGCGCCCCCGTAGATTGAACAATGGCCAGGCACAAGCCATTAAAGGCGCTACGCTGATTGCCTTTGTCCGACTCATGAGAGGCCGGGTCGCCACTGCCCAGTCCAAGTAAACGGCCTGCGCCGGTGACTTTAAATCTCACCGAGTTGTTAGCCACCGGAACGGTCCGGCCCTGGGCATCCACGATTCTTACAGTGATCATGGAAATATCCCGGCCATCGGCAGAGAGAGTTTTTCGATCGGGATCAAGTGCAATCGCGGCGGGGGCGCCAGTGGTTCCGATACCAGATTGAGCGGTAAGCCGGCCGTCGGCATCGTAGCCCCTGGCGCTCAACGTTCCGGGTTCGTATGTGACGTTCCATTCCAGATGAGAATATTGGCGCATGGCCTTTCTGCCGAGACTGCGGCCATTCAGGAATAGTTCCACCTGTCTGCAATTGCTGTAACACCAGACATTAATGTCCTGGCCTTCCTTGCCAGCCCAATTCCAGTGCGGGAAAATGTGTAGCACCGGCTCATCGGTCCACCAGGATTTGTAATAATAATAGACATCCTTGGGAAATCCACACGTGTCCAGGATGGCATACTGTGAACTAACGCCGGGCCAGGCAAACGGCGTGGGCTCGCCGCGATAATCGAAACCAGACCAGACAAATCCCCCGGCCATCCAGGGCCGTTCGGCAACCGCCTGCCACGCCTCCTCGGCAGTCTGCGCCCAATCCGGCGCGTTGACGTCAAAGGCGGCCACGTGAGCCGCTCCGGAATTTCCCTCGTAAAGGGCGGTGTCCCCTGGAACATGAAATGGTTCGCGGACATAACAACCGCGCGTGCCGACAGTCGCGCCAATTTCCGTCGCAATGAGAGGCTTCCCAGGGAACTGACGATGCACCGGGTCGTAATTTTCCGGGTGATAATTGAAGCCCTGGACATCAATGACCGGCGTCAAGCCGTGGCCGATTTCATTATTCATGGCGGCGGTGATAGGACGGCTACTATCGAGACCGCGGATGAGCTTCACCATGGCGCGCGCCTGCTTTGCGCCCAGGGCACTGCCTTGTTCCTTTTCCTCATTGCAAATAGACCAGAGCACCATACACGGATGATTGCGGTCCTGTCGCACCAGGCTGTCCAATTCGCCAAGGATCTCCGGTGAATCGCCCAGGTGACGGTTCTCAGCCATAACTAAAATCCCCAGACGATCACACGCATCGAGAAGTTCCGGCGCCATTTCATTGTGAGAGAAACGCATCGCATTAGCGCCCATTTCCTTGAGCTTCTGCACGCGCCAGATGTAGAGACGATCCGGCAGTGCAACGCCTACCCCGGCAAAATCCTGGTGGTTGCAGGTGCCTTTGATTTCCACGTGCTTGCCATTGAGAAAGAACCCACGGTCCGGGTCGAAATGAATGGTGCGCACGCCGAATGGCGTGGTCGCCTGGTCAACCGGCACACCACCAACCAGCACAGTCGTGCGAAGGACATACAAATAAGGCCGGTCGCAAGACCACAAGTTCGCCCCGGACAATGCGAGCGTTTGGCTAAATTCAAGGCTGCCACTTGCCGCGACGCGGTGAGCGTTTCGGACACTCGCAACGACCGTACCATGGCTATCAATGATTTCGCTCAACAGGGTAGCGCGCACCATGTTGCTTGCGTCATTTGCCACTGTAGTGGCGACGTGAACGGACGCGTCAGCCTGATTCCCATTACCCGGATTTTTCACTGTAGGATCCACATACACCCGCCACGGCGTTACGTACATGGGTGCCACAGAAATGAGCCGCGCATGCCGGTAGATTCCGCCGCCTTCATACCACCAGCCTTCGAACTGGGTGGGATCAACCTGCACGACCAGCAGATTATTCGTACCTGGCGACACAAAATCAGAAACGTCATAGCAAAAACTGGTGTAACCGCTGGCGTGACGACCCAGAAAATGACCATTGAACCACATTTGACTGTCACGATACACGCCGTCGAATTCCAGCCACAGGCGACGGCCATGGCCGGCAGCGGGAATGAACATCGTCTTGCGATACCAGGCTGGTTCAACCGGCAAATAACCATGGGCTTCGTCTGCATTTGTTTCAAATGCGCCTTCCACGATGTAATCGTGCGGAACGTTGATCGTTTGCCATGAGGAATCATCGAAGGCCGGACTCAAAAAGGCAGGCGTGGGAAACATGTTTCCATTGGTATCGGAAATAACACCTTCAATATTCCCTCGGTGAAACTTCCAGTTAAAATCGAGTGAAATCACATCACGCGCACCCGCAGAGACGCCGCAAGCAAACCAACCGAGAAATAAGATTTGAAGCAGAGCAAATTTCGCCATACTGAGCCGATACAACACTTGAGATGCATCATGCCACGTCATGAAAAACCGAAGAATAGTCCAATTGAGCTATAGGGCAACGGGAAAGAAAGTTGTAAAAGTGGGACTGTTCATGTCTCGGAAATATTTTTTCTCCCTGAAGGGTGTGGCCTCAGTAGTGGCAGCCGTTATGATCCTGAAATCGGGCGGGGCGAACGCGGAGACAACCAATCGCTACGATTCATTTCGCTTCGGTGTTTGCTATTATCCGGAACAATGGCCTGAAAGCCTTTGGGATGCGGATGCCAGCCAAATGCAGACGTGCGGCGTTAACACAGTCCGCATGGGTGAGTTCGGTTGGGCGCTGATGGAGCCGCGCGAGGGGCACTATGACTTCAGCTTGTTCGATCGGGCAATCGCCACGTTCGGTCGACACGGAATAAAGACGATATTCGGCACACCCACCGCCGCCCCACCCAAATGGCTGACCCATAAACATCCTGAAATCCTCAACGTGCTCGACAATGGCCAGCGCGTGAACGACCAATCGCGCCGCCAATACACCTACAACAGCGCAGCGTATCGCAAGTATTGCCGGGAAATTGTCGAGGCGCTCGCGCGGCATTACCGTAACAATACTAACATTATCGGCTGGCAGATTGACAACGAGATGAACAACGAGGATCCGGAAGATTTCAGCGCCAGCGCCCGTACTGCGTTTCGCGCCTGGCTGCGCTCAAAATATGGATCGCTCAATGAACTAAACGCGCGCTGGGGCACTGTGGTTTGGAGCCAGATCTATTCCGATTGGGACCAAATTGACCTGCCCTTCCCCACCCCGGCTTATCACAACCCGGCCCTGATGCTCGACTATCGGCGCTTTATCTCAGATTCGGCCTGCAGCTTCCTGAACGAGCAGGTTGCCATCCTTCGCCAATATCGCCCCGACGATTTTCTAACGCACAATGGCGTGTTCAAGCACATCAATTATTACGACTTCAGCCGCAATCTTGACATTTACTCGTTTGACAATTATCCGACGTTCGATGATTCGCCGCGTTTTTTGACCGGGGCGAAGTTGACCACGGTGCGTGGCTTGCGCGGGCGATTTATGATCATGGAACAACTAACCGGGCCCGCCGGCCAGACCTATTTGTTGCGCACGCCTCGGCCGGGTGAAACCCGCCTGTGGGCCATGCAAGCAGTGGCGCACGGCGCTGACGGACTATTGCATTTCCGCTGGCGTTCGGCGCTGCGTGACGCAGAGGAATACTGGTACGGCGTACTCGACCACGACAATGTACCCCGCGATCGCTTCAACGATTTCAAAAAAGAAGGCATGGAAATGCAGAAAATTGGCGCCCAGGTCTTTGGGTCAGCCGTGAATTCACAAATTGCTGTCATTAAGGATTTCGAGGATGGATGGGTATTCGACTACCAATTCCTGACCAGGGAAATAAACCTGCCGGGAGTTTATGAAGCGCTTTTCCAGGCAGCATCGGAACAACGGTACAACGTTGATTTCGTTGCTCCGACCGCCGACCTGGGCAAGTATAAGCTGGTATTTGCTCCTCAACTCGCACTGATGGACAAATCGCTGGCAGCAAGGCTGCGGCAATTCGTCGCGCAAGGAGGCATCCTTGTGATGTCCGCTGAAAGCGCGATTAAAGACCGCGACAACGCCTTTACGATGGATACGATTCCAATTGGGCTAACCAATTTATTCGGAGTCGAGTTGAACTCGTTTCAAACCTATCAGCCGCCTTCTGCCGCCGATAACGCCATCCGGTTCGATGATGGCAACACCGCGCCGGTTGATGTTTTCGCCGAAGAGTTGCGTCCAGGAACAGCTCATGTGATTGGCCGATGGGCCGGGGATTACCTCAAAAATTCACCCGCGGCAACTGAGCAACCGTTTGGAAACGGCAAAGCCATCTACTACGGGTCGCTATTTAATCTCCCGGCGTCGCGCCAACTCATCAGACGATTTGCGCATGAGGCGGGACTGAAGCCTTTGCTGGAAGGCGTGCCTGAACAGATTGAAGTGACCTGCCGAACAAAAAATTCTACTGAATTTTATTTCCTGCTGAATCATGGGGACTCGCAGGCGACGGTGAACGTGCGCGATGATTTTGTGGATATACTTTCAGGCGAACCGGCCCCATCGGCCCTGACCCTCGGTCCTTTTGATTACCGCGTGCTTAAACGCGAACGTTGAACTCAATCCAAGCATCATGAAACTTCCTTCCTTAAATGTTTCGCGCAGAAAATTTCTGCAATCAATCTCAATGGCGGCGGCAGGAATGGCGCTGCCCGGACGCCCCGCACCCGCGGACGTGGCAATGCCACCACTGGCACAATTCGGTTACGGCGACGTGGAATTTAAGAACGGACCGCATGATGACCAACTCGAAGAGACGCATCGTGTCCTGATGGGATTGAGCGACGACAGCCTGCTCAAACCATTGAGGCAGATGAGCGGTTTGCCTGCGCCCGGCGATGACCTCGGCGGCTGGTATCATTACGACCCGGATTACGCATGGGGCAAAGACACGCCGGGATTCGCCCCCGGTTGCACCTTTGGCCAATGGATTTCCGCGCTGGCGCGCTCGTACGCTATCAAACGGGACCCGGCAACGCGCGAGAAGCTGCTGCGTCTTAATCGTTTATATGCGGAAACGATTTCAGGCCAATATTATGAAAAGAACCGGTTTCCGACCTATTGCTATGACAAAATAGTCTGTGGCTTGATTGATTCACACCAATACGCGGGCGATCGAGACGCGTTCAAGATCCTTGCCCATACCACCGATACCGCCCTGCCCCATTTTCCGAGCCACGCGATTGAGCACGGAGTCGCCTGGCGTCCGCACAAAAAATTTTCCTGGACCTGGGATGAATCCTACACCATCTCAGAAAATCTCTTTCTGGCGTATCAGCGCGGTGCAGGCAGACGTTACGTCAAACTTGGCAAACAGTACCTTGATGATGCCTATTATGGGCCATTGGCCGAAGGACGGAACGTTCTGACCGGCAGACACGCGTACAGTTACGTGAATTCCCTGAGTTCTGCAATGCAAGCGTATCTGACGCTGGGTGACGAAAAATACCTGCGCGCGGCTCAGAACGCTTTTGACATGCTAACCGCGCAAAGTTATGTCACCGGCGGATGGGGCCCGAACGAAAAACTCCGCGCTCCCGGCAGTCCGGACATGGACGCCAGCCTCAGCAACACCCATGCGAGTTTTGAAACGCCGTGCGGCTCTTATGCGCACTTCAAACTCACGCGCTACCTGCTGCGCGTGTCCCGGGACTCACGTTACGGCGACAGCATGGAACGAGTCATGTATAATACCGTGCTCGGGGCCAAACCGCTGATGTCCGATGGCCGCACCTTCTATTACTCCGACTACAATTTTCAGGGGCGTAAAGTGTACCGGGACGACCAGCATTGGGCCTGTTGCTCAGGCACATTGCCGCAAGTCGCCGCCGACTACCGAATCAACTGCTATTTCCACGATCCGCATGGCCTTTGGGTAAACTTATACATTCCATCGACGGTGCGATGGAGACAGAATGGGGCCGACGTGGCGTTGACTCAGGAAGGCCTCTATCCGTTTGATAGCCTCGTACAATTTACCGTGACAATATCGAAGGCCAGAAATTTCACATTGAATCTGCGGATTCCCGCTTGGGCCGAAGGAGCTTCCGTTTCGATCAATGGCCGAGGTTCCGTAGACGCCGTGCCTGGAACTTTTGCAGCAATTTCCCGTGAATGGAACGATGGAGATCGCATCGAATTGAATTTGCCAATGAGGACCCGGCTTGAACCGATTGATTCGCAGCATCCCAACACCGTTGCACTGCTTGTCGGCCCGCTTGTGTTATTTCCAATCACAGATACACAACCGTCTATGTCCCGTGCGGATCTTCTGGCCGCCAAACGCATTGACCATCGAAGCTGGCAGGTAAAATCCGCCCGCGGACCGCTTCCACTTCTGCCATTTACGGACATTAAAGACGAGCCGTACACAACCTATGTGCGAGTCACGTAACTCCTTCCCGGGTGTATTTATTCAGGCCTTTCGTTGGAACTGGATGTTTGCGCGCGTTCTTGCATTTGCGCTCGTCGCTGCGCTTGGATCGGCAAACGCCCAAACCGTTCCAGCGACGATGACCGATCAGGAAATCGAAAATAACGTCCGGCAATTGCTCGCGCGGATGACACTGGCCGAAAAACTCGGCCAACTTCAACAAGTTGAAGGGACCTGGGCGGGCGGCGTTCGGCCCGAGCAGGTTGAACTGGCGCGCAAAGGACTTTTGGGCTCGGCCATCTTTGTTCACGGAGCCGCGCGCACAACGGAATTGCAGCGCGTGGCGATGACCCAATCAAAGTTGAAGATTCCCATCCTGTTTGCCTTCGACGTGATACACGGTTACCGCACAATTTTTCCAGTACCGCTCGGTGAAGCAGCCAGCTGGGACTCCGGTGTCGTCGAGCGGGCTGACGGTATTGCCGCTTCAGAAGCCTCGGCGGCAGGCATTCGTTGGACCTTTGCGCCCATGGTGGACATCGCCCGGGATCCGCGATGGGGCCGGATTGTGGAAGGTTCAGGCGAAGACCCATTTCTCGGGGCGGCCATGGCCGCAGCAGCTGTCCGGGGCTTTCAAGGAACCAATTATGGTTGCTCCGGCAAGGTTCTGGCCTGCGCCAAACATTTTGTCGCCTACGGAGCGGCGGAAGGCGGACGGGACTATAATAATTCTGAGGTTTCCGAACGCACCTTGCGCGAAATTTATTTTCCGCCATTCAAATCGGCAGTTGACGCAGGCGCCGGCTCTGTTATGAGCGCATTCGAAGACCTGGACGGCATTCCCTGCACGGCCAATTCATTCTTGTTAACCGAAGTGTTGCGCCATGAATGGCATTTTAAAGGGATTGTCATCAGCGATTGGAATGCGGTCGACGAGTTGATTAGTCACGGCGTGGCTGCCAACGGTCATGACGCGGCCGCCCTCGCCCTGAGTGCGGGCGTAGACGTGGATATGGTTAGCCGGCTTTTTAGTCAATACGGTGAACAGCTGGTGGCGGAACGCAAAGTTCCGGAAGCCACCATTGACCGGGCGGCCGGGCGCGTCTTGTTTGCCAAATATAAACTCGACCTATTCGCCCATCCTTACGCCGACGAATCCGTCGAAAAAGCGACCCTGCTCAGCGCGGCAAATCGCGCCACAGCGCGCGAACTGGCCGCGCGCACATTTGTCCTTTTAAAAAACGACCATATTACCCTGCCGCTGAGCAACCGGCTGAAATCTATGGCAGTGATCGGCCCGCTCGCCGACGACGCGCAAAGCATGATTGGCCCGTGGAGTGGGGATGGCCGCCCGAACGATGCGGTAACCTTGCTGGCAGGCATTCGGGCAAAGGTTCCACAGGCGAAGATTCTCTACGCCAAAGGATGCGATGTTTCCGGCGATTCACGCGTCGGTTTCAAGCAGGCAATCAAAGCCGCCAGCAAGTCGGATTTCACCATTCTTGCAGTCGGTGAATCCGCGGACATGTCCGGCGAGGCCACATCGCGCAGTTCCCTCGACCTGCCGGGCCAGCAATTGGCCCTGGTCCAGGCGATTCACGCATTAGGAAAACCATACGCGGTGGTGTTAATGAATGGACGTCCGCTTTCGATCGATTGGATAGCCACAAATTCCCCCGCCGTACTGGAAACCTGGTTTGCCGGCACCGAAGGCGGCAACGCGATTGCCGATACATTGTTCGGCGACGCGGACCCCGGCGGCAAATTGCCGGTGACTTTTCCGCGCTCCGCCGGCCAGACGCCCATTTACTATAACCACAAAAATACCGGCCGCCCTCCCGGCACCAACAAAGACTTTTCCGGATATCGCGATATTCCCTGGACGTCGCTCTATTCGTTCGGGTATGGACTGAGCTATGCCCAATTCAAGATTTCCAATCTGCAATTGAGCGCCGCGCGCATTCAACGCGACGGGACTGTTACAATCGGCGTGGATGTCGAAAACACAGGTGATCGCCCTGGCGACGAAGTGGTGCAACTCTACATCCACGATCTCGTTGCCAGCGTGACGCGGCCCGTGGAGGCATTGAAAGGTTTTGAGCGCGTTAGCATGCAACCAGGCCAAAGCCGCCACGTGGAATTCAGGCTGGGACCGCAAAAATTGGGATTTTACAACCAGGCGATGCGGTTCGTCGTTGAGCCCGGTAGATTCGGGGTAATGGTCAGTGACAATTCGCAGGATGGACTGAAATCAAACTTCGAGGTGATACCATGAAGATTCGTAATTGGCTTTTGGATTCGAAATACCTGTGATACGATCAATTTAACCTAAGCCCCGCAGAATTGTATGACGCGCCGTGACCTGAGCTTTCGCTTTCTCGCCGTTTTCTGCCTGGCATTTTCGGTCGCGACCATCGCGATTAAATCCCGTGCTGATCAATGGGCAACGACAAATATACCAGCATTGCTAACCATCGCATCATCCGGACCTGCCTTAACGAACGCTGAACAAGTGCATTGGCTGACGCGCCAACAGGCTGGGGACCGCCTGCCCGTCCTTATCCATGGCGTGGTCACGTGCGCGCTGCCCGAGTTTGGCGCGGCGGTCATTCAGGACGACACTGCCGGCATTTATATTGACCATTGGACTACGGCCAGCGGCTCGCCGCCGGAAGTAGGAGAATTTGCCCGGGTTACGGGTGTTACCGATCCGGGCCAATTCGCGCCGCGGGTGGTTGCCAAGCGGGTCGACCGGCTCGGAACTGCCAGCTTGCCATCCCCGGTGCGTCCCTATTGGGACCAGTTGATCAACGGCAGCCTCGACACCGAATTCGTGGAGATCGAGGGAATTATTACTTCAGTCGGCGAGGACGGCATCACGCTGGTCACCCACGGCGGCAAAATCACCATCCGCATATTTGATGCCGCTGGCGCGACAAATGACCTTGCGTTGAAACCTCGCGAAGACGCGTTCGTCCGGCTGCGAGGATGCCTGTTCGCGGCGTGGGACACGAACCGCGAGGTCAATGTCAGTGAAATCCGCATGTACGCCCCGTCGCTTGAAGTGATGCAACCCGCGCCTGCGGATCCGTTTGCCATCGCCACGAAACACGTTTCGGACCTGCTTGAATTTGACCCGCAGGCCAGCGCGCTCCGGCAGGTCAAAGTTCGCGGTCAAATTGTGCGCGAACACGACGGGGAATATTTCGCCATGGAACGGGGTAATGGCTTTCGCTTCGTTCTCAAGGCGCCACCCACTGATGCGGGCCATTCTTCGAAGAATCCCCCGAGCCTGGAAAATTACGATGTGGTCGAAGTAGTCGGCTTTCCCGGCCTCACCGGACCTTCTCCTGTTTTGCAGGAGGCGGTCGCGCGGAAAATCGGCGTTGCTCCCGCTCCCCCGGCCCGTGTGCTTAACTCCACCAATTTGTTCCGCGCGGAGAATGATGCCGTGCGTGTGCGCGTCGAAGCCGTGTTGTTGAATATAAGCGATAACGGGCGAACTCTGGAAATGCAAGCCGGCCTTCAGCGATTTGTCGCCCGCATCAACGGCGACGACCTGGCGTCGATGGCCGCTCTGAACCAACCCAGGATTGACCTTCCGCTTGGAAGCACCCTGGCCCTGACCGGTGTCTACGCCGGCAATGGCGGAAACCGGACCGCCGGCATCGATGTCGCCAATTTCGAATTGCTGTTGAATTCCACGGCAGACATCCAGGTACTGGCGCGACCGCCGTTCTGGACGTTGCAACGGCTCCTTGCCCTGGTGAGTGCTCTCCTGGGTGTGCTCTGCCTGGCGATCATCTGGATTCGGCTGCTTCATCACAAAGTCCAGCAACGCACCGCTCAACTTCGAAAAGAGATGCGCGAACGTGAACAGGCCGAACATCAGCGGGCACTGGCACAGGAGCGCGCCCGTATCGCGCGCGATTTGCACGACGATTTGGGCAGCAATCTCACCGAAATCACGATGCTCGCGACTGCCGGTCCCGGCTCAAAATGGCCCGCCGAAGACGCCGCCGAACGCATGGAAACCATTGCAGGCAAATCCCGGACGCTGGTAAATGCCCTGGACGAAATCGTCTGGGCTGTGGATCCGAATCGCGACACCCTGGCTTCAGTCGCCCGTTATCTGGCCAGTTATGCCGAGGAGTTTTTGGCCGGGCTAAAAATTGCGTGCCGCGTCCAAATTCCCAATTCGATTCCTGACCTGGTCGTTTCGGGCGAAGTTCGCCACCATCTTTTTCTCGCCGTAAAGGAGGCCCTTAATAATGCCATACGCCACGGCAACGCCAACGAGATCAATTTCCGTGTGCGCGTCAACGAAGACCGGCTCGTCATCTCTATCACCGATAACGGCAGCGGCTTCAATATTTCCGAACATTCAAATGGCTACGGGCTGATAAACCTTCGCAACCGCCTCGGGCATTTGCGCGGCCATTGTGAACTTGAATCCACACCCGGGGCAGGCACGACTGTTTCCCTGCAAATGCCATTGCCAGTTCCGAATAATCACTCATGAATACCGTAGCCATCGTTGAAGATAATACCGTCATGCGAAACAGCTTTCGGCAGTGGATTGACGCCGCGCCGGAGTTCCGATGTGTCTTCGCCTGCGCCACTGCCGAAGAAGCCCTGGCGGAAATCCCGCGGCTCAAACCAGACGTCGTCCTCATGGACATCCATCTGCCCGGCGATTCCGGCATCGCCTGCACCGCGCAATTGAAGGAAAAAATCCCCGGCGTACAGGTCATCATCGTCACCGTCTACCGCGATCACGAACTGATTTTTCAGGCGCTACAGGCGGGTGCCTGTGGCTATCTCCTGAAACGTTCCAGTCCGCAGGAGTTGTTGAAAGCCATTAGCGAAGTGCTTTCCGGCGGTGCACCGATGACCAGCGAAATTGCCCGGCTGCTGGTGGAAGCGTTCCAGAAGAAACCCGTCGCCCCCGTGACCGGGGACGGCCTGACTCAACGTGAATCCGAAATTCTGGCCCTGCTTGCGGAAGGCCTCAGCAACAAAGAAATCGCCGACCGCGTCAAAATCAGTTACGACACCGTCCGCGCCCACCTTCGACACATTTACGAAAAACTCCACGTTCGCGGGCGGACCGAAGCGGTAAGAAGGTATTTGAAACCTTCGAACCCGGCGGCAGCGGGACCGGAACGATAAAAAGAGCGGTAACATCCCTGAATGAACAAAAAACCTTTGAAAACAAGGACTTTTTGCGGTCCATTTTATAGTCCAATTGAGCAATAGCGCTAATTCTGCCGTTCCGTTAAAGTAAATGCGTTCCATGAGAGACTGCGTAAAGCCATTCAGTCATTAGGATAATTTAGACATGAGAAGCCATTTTCTCCCTCAGAAGATTACCGCAGCTTGCGCCGTGGCCGGCGCGACAACCCTGTTAGGCGGATCCGCAACAGCACAAACTTTTGTCGCCGCCGACTACGCGACCAATTCCATTTATGTCCCCAGTTGGTCGGCGAGCCAAAACGGCGGATATGGTTTCGGCCCTTGGAGCTTTGACGGGACGACCGACGACGCCAATAACCCGGATGCCGGGAGCCAACAGACGATGAGCAGCGCAGCGGCCATAGGAACATCCTGGACTCTTTTCAACCTTTCTTCCAGCGGCGGGATTAGCATCGCCGGCCGGTCCTTTAGTGAAACCAACGGGATGCAACCGGGGCAAACATTTGAGACGGTCATCCAAAATCCTACTTCGTACGCTTTTTATCGGGGATTCGATATCCTGTTCGCCAACAGTTCGACCAATTTGCCAGCCGGCGATAACACGTCTGCGCTCAGGATGCTCGTTTTCAATTATTATTCCACACACTGGAAGGCCGTCGATAGCGCGGGCACTACTGTTGTCCCCTTAAGTACTGCCGATACCGGCGCGGCGGGCTTGAAATTCGATTTGACGTTGCTTTCGACCAACACCTATTCGTTGACCATGACGCCATTAGGGAATTCGGCCGCTCCTTATACGCATACTGGAACACTAAGCGCGAACCTCCCGATCAACTATGTCACTTACCGGCTCTGGGCTAACCAGTCTACTGGCTCGAACGATCTTGCCGATAATCTTGAAATTAGCAGCATGACCATTGAAGGATTGCCGTTGAATATCCAAATGGCTGGCACCAATACAATCCTGTCATGGTTGAATATTCCAGGCTATTATCTTGAATCCGCCACCAGTCTCGGTCCGCCTGCGAACTGGACCAGTAATACGATTCCTCCCACTGTAGTCAGCGGTGAAAACTTCGTCACCAATCCCGTTATCGGGCGCCAGCAGTATTTCCGGCTGCAACTTCAGCAATAACTCGTTTATGCGAAGAGCAAAGAATTTTAACGACGGCAGGAGCACTGCGCTTCGCGAGTGGTTCCGTCGCCGGACCCGGCGCCGCGCCCGGCAGGGCCACCCGGTCGTTAGAATTTCCGATAGTGATCGTTGCGCCCGTTTCCTCCGCTCGAACGCTTTAAGCCTTCGACGCTTTAGGCTCTCCGAAGGCTTTACGCTAATCGAACTCCTGGTGGTGATTGCCATTATCGCCATCTTGGCGGCGATTCTTATGCCCGTGCTGCATCATGCGCAAATCAGGGCTGAATCGGCCGGTTGCATGAACAACGCCCGGCAATTAATGATTGGTTGGGTCCAATATTACGACGATTACAACGACCAACTCGTCAACAATTACCAGGGTCCGCAGGTCGCGTTGGAAGAGCAAAATAAGACCTATCGAAGCTGGGTGAATGATTTTCTAAGTTGGGGGCCGACCGATCCCAATGTGGGCATGCCGGTCACCAATATTGACGGCATTACGCAGGCGCCATTTTTTCGATATGTCGGTAATATCAAAACTTATAAATGCCCGGGCGATCACTACGTCAGCCCACAACAATTGGCACAAGGCATGAGCTTTCGTCCGCGCTCCTACTCGATGAGTTGCTTCTTCGGCGCGTACGGTCCAAATCCCAAGGCAAACGTGCCCGCTGGCGCTAACGATATTTATCCAACCTATCGTCAGTTTATGAAAAGCTCGGATCTGCGGACTCCGGCTGAACTCTTTGTCATTCTGGATGAACACGCGGACAGCATCAACGACGGCTGGTTACAAACTAATCCGGATATTACGAGTGGTGTCTGGAACGATTTGCCGGCTTCGTATCATGACGGCGCATGTGGCATCGCCTTCGCAGATGGACACTCGGAAATCCACGTCTGGAAGAGCCGCACCTGCACAATCCTGCCGGTGCTCTATCAGAATCCGCCCGACCGCGCTCCGTGGCCTCAATTCAGCACCGATGCCTCAGGTATTGGCTGGCGTGATGGTCAATGGCTCGAACAACGGGCGAGTCTGCCGCTCAATTGAGGTCACCCTCACTTTACCCCGAAATCCGCAGGCGGACGTGCCACGCAATCACTGAAAGTGTGAACCGCCTGCAAGCCTAAAGCCTGCAGGCGGTTGGGCGTTCGGCACGAAGATGTTGAACTTTTACTTTTTGCGGCGCAAAAACAGAAGCCCCGCAAATCCCAGCCCAAACAGCGCCAGGCTTGTCGGCTCGGGAGCGGCTTCGATCTCCATGTAGCTGATGCTTAAGTTGTCCGCCGTATCATTTGGCCCGCTGGAAGCGGTATTGTATAACCGATAGTTGATATAATCAATCGGTCCCGAATACGTGCTATCCAGGGTGTATGACGCCCCACCGTTCAGCGGAGCCATCGTCAGTTCATAGGTCGTTGCCGAAGTCAGCGTGAGGTCAATTTTCACGCCGGCCGCAGCCGTAGTCGGACCTGTAATTGAGGTCGGGTGAGAATGAGCTGAATACGTGGAATCGTTCACAGACCAATTTTGCGCTGCATTGTAGTAGTTAAACACCTGGGTGCGAATTGCCGAGGTGTTGTCGCCAGCGACGTTGTTGGCGGAGCCGCCGGTAAACAGAATGTCCCAGCCTGTATAACTGTAGTATCCACCGGATACTGAGGGGTTCTGTATGACCGTCTCGAACGTCTGGCCCACCTGCAAGCCACCCGCCTCGGAAATTGATCGCCCGACATCGCTAATGCCCGAACCTTGACCGGTGCCGGGTGCCAGATTATGCAGGGTCCACGACGGTCCAATAGCGCCGCCGCTGCTAATCTCCTGTTGCCCACCCGGGTCCGAATTGTTGCCTGGATCAGTGGTCCCATCAAAGCTCCACGCTCCAAAGCCGTATCCGCCGTTTTGGCCAGCCGACCAACCTGAACCGTAAGTTGAATTGCCGGCGCTATCGTAGGCGACCTGGGCCGCGCCGATACTCGGCATGAGCGCGGTAGCGCAGGCGATGGCTGCACCTGTGACTAAATGGTTTCTTTTGATTTTGATCCCGGCTGAGGCGGGCAGGAAATGGCTTCTCATATCGAGTGCTCCTGGCTGAGGTTCTTTGGTTTAAGTTATTGTATGGGTCCTACGGGCATTTCCATAGGGTTTGACTATTTAATACCACGGCATTGACTTCCTGCCTATAGCTCAATTGGACTATTACAGGTACAATCCGGCCATTTTCTGCTACCGTGCAGGGTGTCCAGCCTTTAGGCTGCCCGCGCAACATATTGTTTTTCAGCGACTTATAAATTATACGGCCTCACCCCACCATCACGTTTCGTGTTGGGATTCAATCATAATTAAACGCTTTTACGAACCGTTCCAGCGCCGGAAGGTACGGTTCAAGATACCTTTCATAATTTCGCCAACGTCCAACCGCTGTCTTGTAGAGCGGCTTCTTAACGTCATCGCGGGACGGTGAATTGACGCGTTTGGCTCGGGCGTGTTCATAAAATTTCAGGACATTGTCTTCAAACGGCAGGCCCAGAAAGTCCAGGGCTGATCTGGCCACGGCAGGCAAGTCCGTAATCATTTCCTCATAGCGAACATATATCCATTGATCTCCCATTCGCGGCAGCATATCCAGCCAGAATCCCATCACATTCGCGTACTGTTTCACAGTACCCTCGATGCTGAGATAGGCTGAGCTGATTGGCGTGGGTGGAAGTGGCTGCATGAAACAGCTTACAATGACGTCACGCGGATCGCGCAATGATATGAGAAATTTCGTTTCCGGAAAAACGCGCACTACCATGGGAATCAATAAATTTATCCCCGGATTCTTGTCCACTAAAAGGCGCCCCCCAATTTTTTGGCGTAGAAACATATCCATGCAGCGAAAATAGTTCGCGCGCGCCCGGCGGATGACGTTGATGGGAACAGTTTGGAGCGCCTGAAGGACGCTGGTTCCCTCCGGAAAATCGCGAATAAGAGGCAAATATGCATCGTCGTGCATCAGCTTTGTTTCTTCGGCGCTAATAATGTCGCTGTGCGAGTCGAGAACCTGTTCGAGAAGAGTCGTGCCGGAACGGGGATGGCCACAGAGCAGAGCAATGCGCCGCTTCGGCTGGAGCTTGTCGGCGCCGGCGCGCCAGCGGTCCAGGACAGCGGCGGTAATGCTCTGTTCCATTTCTCCGGCGCGACTTTGTATGTGTTGCAGAACGGCCACTTGCTGCGCCGCATGAGGACGCACGAGATCCTTTGCCTCCAACAACGCAGTCATGGCATCGTC
>DATAST010000151.1:0-2452 GCA_036269115.1 Verrucomicrobiia bacterium
CCTGCGCCGGATCGTCTTCCAATTCAGCCGTTTGGCCAGCGCCTGCCGTGTTCATAAATATCCCCCAATATCGGCGCTTTTGGCCCCCGGCTAAACCGAAACCGTCAGGGCGAATGCTGCGGAAATTTGACGTAGAGGATGTAATAGACAATCACGCCGGTCACAGAAACATACATCCAGAGCGGCCAAGTCCAACGGGCGATGCGGCGGTGCAATTCAAAACGCGCTTTTAAGGCGCGATTCAACGTCACCAGAATCAAAGGCACAATTACGACGGCCAGCACGGTATGCGTGAAAAGCAGGGTCAAGTAAATCGGCCGGAACCAGGCGGGATCGCGAAAGCGCGTCACTCCCACAAAATAGTGATAGGTCAGATAGCAGATGAGGAAAATCACGGAGGTGGTGAAGGCCGAAATCATGCAGGCCTTGTGCGCGGCAATATTTTTGCGGCGAATAAAAAAGTAACCAAAGGCCAACAAGACTGCGCTCAACCCGTTGAGCGTGGCGTTAACTTTGGGAAGATCGTGAACGGTCATGGATTTCGCGCCAATTGTTCGGCCACATCAGACACCTGTGCGATGGAAGCTTCGGTTTCGCCATCGTAGTAGCCGCGAATTTGCCCGGCGCCGTCGATCAGCACAAATTTGGCGCTATGCACGAACAAATCGGCCGGATTCTCCTGCTCGACGGCGGCTTTGTCCATCGAAGTCAGCTTCAGACCGTCCACAATGACCGCGCGCAAGGCGGGCTTGCCGCCAGTCAAGAATATCCATCGCGACGTATCCGCCTCATAGCGTTGGGCATATTTCTTCATCACCGGTGGAGTGTCGAATGCCGGGTCCGTGGTAAACGTGATAAACCGGATCGGCGCGCTGGCTGAAATCCGGCCTGCAATGGCTTTGAGATGCGACGACATTAACGGACATTGTCCGGCGCATCGCGTGAAAATCACATCGGCCACCCAGACTTTTCCATGGAGATCAGACAGGCTCACGGCGTGATTATCCTGATCCTGCAACGTAAAATCCGCCATCTGGCCTAAAACCGGCAATGGGGCGGATTTGGAGCGGGTTAGAAAAAAAGCGAGGGCGATTGCCGCTACGATCGCGGCGAGCATTCCCCAAACAATCGCCTGGATGCCCTTATTCGTAACCGCCACCTGCGCCGGCGCCGGCGCTCGATTTGGAGGCCACCCATTTGTCATAGTCAGCCTGGGAGACGACCTTGATGGTGCCCCTCATGCCGTAATGGGAAACGCCGCAAAGCTGCGCGCAATTGATTTGGTAAGTCGCAATCTTGTTCGGAGTAAAATGGGCGGGAAAGACCATTCCGGGAATGGCGTCCTGCGTCACACGCAACGGTTTGCATGCGAAACAATGAATCACATCCAGAGAGCTGATGTAGATTAAAACCGGCTTGTCCACCGGCACCACCAAATCCTTGGCCACGATAAAATTCTCCTTGTAGTGCGGGTCCGTCTTATCAAGACCGAAGGTGTTGTCGGACGAAAAGAATTTAATGTCGTTGGTGGCAAAGACGCCGTGCGGTCCGGGATACCAGCCGTTCCACTGGAACTGCTGGGCAATGACCTTGATGACGGTGGCTTCGCTTGGTTTGGGAAACGTATCGACGGCGTTGGCCCAAATCGGAATGGCAAAGCCAATGAGGAGAACCGCTTCCACCAAGGCCACAACACCCTCAATCCAGGTGGAAGCATGGCTCTTGACGCCTTCATAATCTGCCGTGGGATTTTTCACCTTGTTGAAGCGCATCAACACGTAAAGAAAATATCCGACCCAGCCCACGAACAACGCGCCCATGAGAACATGGACATAGATGATGAGTTGGTCAATTCGGTCACCGTGCGGGCCGGCATCGTTTTGCGGCAGGTGAGACGGCGAAATGCAATAGACCGTCAGATACGTCAGCGGAATGAGCAACACGCCGGAAATTAAAAACAACTTCCAGTTGATGCCGTTTTTGGGTGAATCTTGCATGAGTTAAACTTCAGGTTGCGAAGGAGAATCGCCGGATTTTTCAGCGGCGGCCACAGCGGCGGCCCGCTTCGACAAAAAAACAAAAAATGACGCTGCGCCGGAAAGCACGACGCCGACCACGCCCATTAAAGTAAAGATGCTGGCGTTCAAGCTGCGGGCCATGGCTGAGTCAGACTTTCCAAAACAGGCGGAACACGCCCAAACAGACGGTTGGGACGCCAGAAAAAATACCAGGGAGAAGAGGGCGGCGGTAAATTTTTTCATAGGTAACTGATGTGTTTAAGTTTTCGCAGGACCGTCTTCCCGTAATAAAGCAAGCCGACGCCCGCGATAAGGAACAATACGCCCAACACCAATTCCGGCCGGTCATGGCTCGCGGCATAATCATGCAACAGCAAGACCCCGCAGCCGAACGCCAGCAGGATCGAGGCGGCTACAAATACGATATGAAACGC
>DATAST010000152.1:0-60341 GCA_036269115.1 Verrucomicrobiia bacterium
CCATTTTAATCCTCATAGCAGCCGTAGTTCATCGGCTCACGTTAGTTTGCCGGTGCACCCGGCGTGAGTCTGGTGAAATTTTCTGGAATCACCGAAAAATCGGTTCCTTTGAAAATGCGATTTCTTCAACAGGCTGCTAGCTTTTGAAACGTGAAAAATGCAAGCTGCCAACACGCAAAATGCATGACCGTTAGGGCGACATTATACTGGAAATGGCAAAAATTCCTTGGAAAATAACAATTACGGCTACGGCACGCTTTTTGCGCGTTCACAGTCAAATACTTTTACTTTTAAAATGTCTGACATTGAATATTTAAACTCGCTAAAAGGCGCCATCCTGATTAGGCACAGGTGCAATGCGAAGCACAAAAGGACGATTTACGTTAACGAGCAAACGGTGGAGCGGGAGACGATGTGGGAGGGAAATGTCGAGGAGTTTGACCTGGTCGGACACAGAACGGCAAAAATTTGCTACGCGTGGCTATCGGTCAGTGAGGATGACAAAACCAAAATATTTACGATTCTAAAAAACCGCGTCATTAATTCCGCGACGAAAGCGGTCCAGGCGGCCATTTTTGTTGATGCACAGCCGTCCCTTCACGAGCCTTTAAGGCGTCGACGATTTGAACAGGGCTGTGACGAGTCTGCCAATATTTTTCTTGAACCGGCGCTTTTCGCGCAAGGTTGAGGGTTAAGATCTCGCCGAATCGTTACGAGTGTTTGCCCTTTATGCGTGTGTGGTGACTAAACAACTTTCCACGACACGCGGAATCATGGCGCCAATCGTTTGGGCCATTTCTTCCTCGTCTAAAATGATTTCCTGGCAGGCTTTGGCCACGTAGGGCAAATGGGCCGCTTTTGCGGCGGCCATCACTGTTTTGTAGCAGGCCACTTCAAAATGTTCCATTGCATAGCACGCCAATAAATCCTTGATGGATTCGTCGTGAGACAGGGATTCCGCGACGATTTTCACGGCCTCAGTCATAACGAAGCCGCTTTCGACGATGGGAGTGCGGGAACCAAGCGAAGTGAGCAGCGATTCCACAGTGTGAATGTGCTGTCGAGTGCGCACCAAATGCATCATTTTGGCTTTTTGCACTTCCGGATGACCATCATGAAAGTGGGGTTGGCGGGTCAGCATGCTCTCCAGTCCGCGCTCCATTGAGTACGCGTCGCGCAACCATACCACCACTTCATCCCGGACATTTCTCCGGTGTTTCATCGCATTTTCTGTAGCTTAAACAATGCCGGATAAAACGTCGCTCTTCACTGCCACGATTCCCTCCATGGCTGATGTTCCGTATAAAGCTCCTTTCGTTTTTCCATCGCCTCAATTATCTCCTTCTTCATCCCTACCGCTTTGGCCAACCGTATGGCATCGACGACCGCTTTCTGCGCTTCATCAAACTGCCCATTTTCCGCGCAGGCCATTCCCAAAACGTCCAGTACAAGCGGTTGCGCTCCTCCGCTCAGCTCCTGGGCGCGCTTCGCCAGGTCAAGCGCGTGGGTGCCATTGCGGATTTCGGAACGTTTATCGCTTGCCAGGACGCGGGCGGCAAATGCGAGCGTTTGAAAATTGTCCGGATCCATTTGCAGGGCCTGATTCAATTGTTCCATCGCCTCGGCATCGCGCCCCTCGCGTAACAGTGCCTGGGCCCAACCCACGAGCGGTGACGAATCACCCGGACTCAAACGCAATGCCTGGACAAATTCGTTTGTTGCGTCCCGCAAATCATCGTGCTTTGCCAGGGCCATTCCCAGGTGCGAATGCGGCGCCGAGTCGTTTCTATCCAGGTCGATGGCCCGCCAAAATTCGTTCGTTGCTTCCGCGAAATCGCCCAGGCCTGACAATACCGTTCCCAGCCGATCGTGCAGCGTGGACGAGGCGGGTTGTAATTTCACCGCCTGCCGATACTGCTCGAGTGCGGAATTGGTCTCGCCGGTGTAATAGAGAAGATCGGCCAGGTTGGCCGAGGCAATGGCTGAGGATGGCGCGAGTTGTTCCGCCTGGCGATATTGGACGATCGCCTCCTGTGGCTTGCCTTCATTTTCCAGGGCCACGCCGTAATTGACGATCGCGTCCACATTGTCGCTGGTCACGCTTACGGCATGACCGAAGAGCGCATCGTCATTGCGCCAGAATTGCAATTGCCTTTCCGTTGCCATCGTAAGCACGACAAGAATGATCACGGCCGGCACTGACAAAAAGCCTTTCGGCATCGGGAAACGTTTCCAAATTCCAGTGGCCCCGACCGCTACGATCATAAAGATGCCAATAGACGGGATGTACATGTATCGGTCCGCCATCGCCGCATCGCCGACCTTGACCAATCCAATCACCGGCACCAGTGTCCCCAAGAACCAAAACCAGCCAACAAGCAAAAAAGGATGTTGTTTCCGCACTATCCAGGCGCCCGCGGTGATGGCAATCAATAGCAAAGAACAACCAATGAATGCGGCCGCCGGAATCGCATGCGGCATCGGATAAATGACCGCCAATCTCGCCGGCCAAAAGCTTTTAAATAAATATGTCGCCAGGGCGACCGGAACGCTTTCAAGTCGATACGCCAGCGGCACCGCCGCCAGCGATCTGACCGCGCCCTGGTTTTGGGCGATATATGTTACGACGCACGATGCGGCCGTCAGCGCGAAAAACGGGATCTTTTCGGTAAAAAGACGTTGAAGCGTTGAACGGTTGAATCGTTGAAGCGGCCAGTAATCGAGCAACAACATCACAAACGGCCACGTCACGAGCATAGGCTTGGACATCAAGCCCAAGGCGAAGAAAAATAATGCCAACGCGTAGAACACCGGTCGCGACCATGGACCATGGCCGATGGACTCTGGACTGATTTCAGACTGTGGACTGTGGACTGTGGACTTTAGACTGAGGACATAGCACACCAACGCCACCAATCCAAAAAACGTGCTCAACACATCCTTCCGCTCAGCCACCCACGCCACCGATTCCACGTGCAGCGGATGCACCGCAAACAACGCCGCAATAAACGCAGCCGCCCAAATCGCATCATCACGATTTTCCGAAGGCTGTTTCGAATCGATGCGGTGCGTCTCGTAACCAACCATCGGACGGCTATTCTCCCTCTCCTGGGGGAGAGGGCCGGGGTGAGGGCGATCTCCGTCCGGCCGAGGCACGAGGCCCTGATTCATTTCTCCCTGTCGAAGTCGTCGACGCCACAATAGCAGCCACAAAGCAAACACCAGCACCGTATTCGCCGCGTGAAGGAAAACGTTGACGAAATGGGGCCCAGCCGGATTGAGCCCGAATAACTCGGAATCCACCATATGCGAAATCCAGGTGAGCGGGTGCCAATTTGCCGAATGAAACGTCGTGAACGCCCATTTGATCCCTGCGAGTGTCAGCCCATCCCGGACCATCGGATTTTCCGTCACATAATCGCCGTCGTCATAAAGAATAAACCCATGTCTTGCCGCCGGCTGATAAACCACCAGCGCAAGAAGCGCAAGCAACAACCCAATGAAACGCGGACGAGACATGCTGTGATGTTAGACCAATAAAATGCCGGAACTTAACAAAATTGAAAAATCCAAACTTTGGATACGTTGGTCGTTGAAACGTTAAAATGTTGAAACGTTGAATCGGTCGCGCCTGTGAGACCGGAAAAGCGCGTTTCGTTTTTTCCGGGTATAGGAAAAGAAACGGGGAAACGGGCAGGAATGGGAAGCGAAAAGCGCGGATTTATGGGGGAATTTGAAGGTTTTGGCCAGGCTGGGAGGAAACGGCGGCCTTTGACAGGATGGAGATCGCAAATAACAGAGCCGCGACCGTGAGGGAGCCGGAATGGTTGCGCTTTCACATGTGCGGTAGAGAAAACCACTCCCTCACGGTCGTGGCTCTGTTAGCCGTGCCCTTCGTACCAATGGCGACCAATACGCGAAAGAATTTCGTTTGCCCACCTCGGACTGTGGAATGAAAGCATGTGTGAAGTTTTAAAAGGGTTTACACTCACTGCTGTCCAAAACAGCCGATTTGGATAGCAGTGCGTTACAGACGTTACATAGTTGAAGTCGAAAGGCTTAAGGCGTTACACACCCCGTTACGTTTTCTCGCAGGCCCGTTACATTCTCACAACCTAATGGCTTTCAACGCGTTAGTGGCGTTACACGAACCTTTCAATTCCCGATGAGCGGATTCAATCAGTGCCAAAAAAACTATTTAATGCCGGCAATCAAAACCTTCATGCCGCCGCCTCTGTCATTTCCGTTATTAAGGGTTCAACTTAGTCCGAAGCGCGCGAAACCTTTTCGGCCAACATTTGCCGCTGCTCCGCAGCGGACATCGCGAGAACGCGGCGCGTGAGCATTTCGTCAATTTCGGCGCCTTCGAAGAACTCGCCGGCACATTCGGGCGCAATTTTGGGATAATCGTAGAAAATGATCGGCGAAGCCAAAACCGTTTTCCGGTCGCCGGTCGCTCTATCTCCTGCCAAAACCGGCCAGCAGCCGATATTCTTACAATCCTCAGCGAAGCCCCGCAATTCAAGCGGCGCCTCCAATAACGAAACGAATTCTCCCAGTTCAGCTTCCAGTATGAAATGAGCCGAGGCAAACGTCCTCAGTAAAACCTTTTCAGGACTTCCCAGTTCGTCGGGTTCAATGGACGACAAATTGACCAAGCGGATACAAACCTTGAATAGATCGTCCTGAAGGCGGACGATCCTGGTTTCGATCCTGCCTTCCAACACTTCATGGCGGCGGAAGATCATTCCGGCGATTCCGCCATTTTCATTTTGAACTGCTTGCCGGCTCTCGTTTACCGGGAACGCAAAGGAAATTCGGCCCGGCAGATGGAAATCGCTTACGGTCATATGGACCTTCCGCTCAACCGCCTCCATCCAGGCCTGAAAAGTTTTTCCACCTACTTCGAGTTGAGGAACGCTTTGAATCCGGACGCCCCCGCTTTCAGGTATTTTTTCAATGACCTTTTCAAACGCGCCAATTTGCCGCTTTGTCGGCTGCAAAAATCCAAGGCTAATTCTCAACTGAGGAAACTCACCGCGCGTTCGCAGCAGACATTCTGTCTGCATGGCGCACGGCTCGGCTCCGTTTTCCTTTTCGGAGAAAATTTGAGGATAAACCCGGCCGAGCGTGAAACGTTCCCGATTCTTTTGAGAAGATGCGCGATACGGATACAAAATGCAGCCTTCGTACAGGATGGCATTCACAAATTGTTCCAGGGCGCTCATGGCATTTTGCTCCGAGGTGGTTAGCGCATCATGTGCCACATCGTTAGCTTGATTTATTGCCGTTTCGCCATGGTTAGACTTTCTCATGGGCAAAAAGCCCGATCCTCAACGACGGATTTTTGCACCTTGCATGAAGCAATTCGGGGGACTTGAGGGAGGGGCAACGGTTCATTTTTGATTTTGAATTTTCGTGGGTACCTCCTAGGATAAATAACAGTGCTAAATCGGACTAATTCCATCCTGATCGTGGACGATGACGAGCGCATTCGCGCGCTGTTTGCCGCGACTTTGCGCACCAAGGGCTATGAAGTGCGGGAAGCAATCGGTGGCCACGAGGGCCTTGAGATGACCAAAAAACATTTGCCCGACCTGGTCCTGCTGGACGTGCGATTGCCGGACGTGAGCGGAGTGGAGATTTGCAGGCAGATCAAAAATGATCCCCTGCTGACCGACGTGTTTGTCGCCCTGTGCTCCGGGGAGGCCGTCGAAGCGGAACACAAGATCGATGGTTTGGAAGTCGGCGCGGATGAATACCTGGTCAAGCCGTTTGGCGTGCAGGAATTGCTGGCCCGCGTCCAGACCCTATTGCGTCTCCGGGACACCACCGCCGCATTGCGCGCGAGCGAAGAACATTATCGCCGGCTCATTGACATCCTGCCTGACGCCATTTGTTTGATTTCCCCAAACGGCCGCCTGATCAGCGTCAATTCCCAGGCGGTGGCAATGCTTGGCTACGACAACCCGGCCGAATTGCTCAACAAAAGCGTTTTAGATCTCATTCCGGCGAGCGAACGAATCAATGCCGACACGTCCATCCTGAAAAACCGGATCATTCGTAACGTCGAATACACGATGCTTAAAAAGAATGGCGAACCGGTCGACGTGGAATTGAGCGCGACCGTAACATCGGACAAAGAAGGCCAGACCGCCGGCCTGGTTTGCGTGGCCCGCGACGTGACTAAACGCAAGCAAGCCGAACGAATCCTCCGCGACAGTGAAGAACGCTTTCGGCAATTGGCGGACAATATTCGTGAAGTGTTCTGGATGACGGATGTCGCCAAAACCCAAATGATTTATGTCAGTTCCGCCTATGAGGAGGTTTGGGGCCGCACGGTAAAGACGCTGTATGACTCGCCGCAGGATTGGATTGACGCGATCCACCCCGAAGACCGCGCGCGCATCACAGACGCCGCGTTGACCAAACAAATCGCAGGGAAATACGACGAGATCTACCGCATTATCCGGCCCGACGGCTCGACGCGCTGGATCCAGGACCGGGCTTTTCCGATCCAGGATGAAACCGGAAAAGTATATCGCCTGGTGGGCGTGGCGGAGGACGTCACGGAGAGAAAACAGGTCTGGGACGCGTTGCGCGAAAATGAGGCCCGCAAGAGCGCGATCATGCGCGTGGCCCTGGACGCCATTTTTACGATTGATCATACCGGCAGCATTATTGAACTGAACGCGGCGGCAGAAAACATTTTTACCCGCGCCCGCGCCGGCCTGATTGGGGAAAACATCCTGGAAATCATCCCACCGTCATTGCGTCCATGGTTTCAGGACGGACTGACAAATCATTTTTCCGGCGAGAAAGGCCCGGCCGTGGGCAGTCGCATCGAAATGCCCGTCCTCCGGGCGGACAAAAGCCGATTTTACGCTGAGTTCACCGTCACCCGCATTAAATTAAAAGGCGAGCCGACGTTCACGGTTTACATTCGTGACATCACGCAACGCAAACGGGCCGAGGAGGAATTGCGGTCGTTGCCGCAACGCATCATCAAGGCGCAGGAAGTGGAACGCTCACGCGTCGCGCGGGAATTGCACGACGGCGTAAACCAAATTATCGCTTCCGTGAAAATGCGAATTCGGAGCGCGCGGGAAAGCCTGATGCCCGTCCAGGCGGCCACCCGTGAGATTTTGGGGCGATGCGATAAACTCCTGACCGACGCCCTGGAAGAAAACCGCCGCATCGCGCACAACCTGCACCCGGCGGATTTGAACAACCTCGGTTTCGCGGAAGCATGCAACAACCTCTGCAAGGAATTCCAGTCCCGGTCAAATTTGAAGGTCCATTGCGCCATTACCCTGCCCGCCAACCACCGGCTTCCGCCCGGAGTTGAACTGACCCTATTTCGCATCGTCCAGGAGGCCATCAATAACATTGAAAAATATGCGCATGCTGAAAACATTTCATTGCGAGTAGGCATTCAGAACGGCTCCATTCGTTTAAAAATCCAGGACGACGGGCGCGGATTTGATGTTAAAAAGACACACAGCGGGACCAGGGAAAAAGGACACGGACTCGGTTTGACGAATATGCGCGAGCGGGCCTTGTCCCTGGGCGGAACATGCGAGATCGTTTCCGCGCCTAAAAAAGGCACCGCCATCACTGTCCAGATTCCGTACACTGTTACCGTTTAAGCCATTGTAACCCAGAGTTGACTTTTTCACAGGCAACGTTACTTTTTGCCGTGAAGATTAATTGCAAGGCATGAGTTCCAGATTAAAATCTTCACCAGCTGCCAGCCGCGTATTTATCGTGGAAGACCACCCGGTTTTTCGCGAGGGGCTCGTTCGCATGGTGAGCACCGAGAAAGACCTGGAGGTCTGCGGTGAAGCGGGTGATTACGAGCTGGGCCTCAAAAACATTCAACGCTTTCGTCCAAACATCGTCCTGGTGGACCTTGAATTGCCCGGTAAGAGCGGTCTTGACCTCATCAAAAAAATTCGGTCATTGAAACTGCCCGTCAAACTGCTGGTGGTTTCCATGTATGACGAAGCCCTCTACGCCGACCGCGTCCTGCGGGCCGGTGGCGACGGGTACATCATGAAGGAAGAAAGCCCGGAGGAAATCATCCACGCCATCCGAGACGTTCTTGATGGCCACATCTACGTGAGCGAGGAAGTGATGGCCAGCCAGATGAAATCGCCATCCAAGCCGGCCAAATCGGAAGAAAACCTGCTGGACCAATTATCCGACCTCGAACTCAATGTCCTGGAACTGCTTGGTCGCGGCCAAAATAACGACGAGATCGCCGAGAAACTGGGCCTGAAAACGAAAGAAATTTCCAGCCATTCCGCTGAGATCCGGAAGAAATTAAAGCTCAAGACCGACAACGCCTTGATCCGCTACGCAGTTTGTTGGGTCGAGACGGGAGTGGTCTGACTATTCCCCTGTTCCGCATAGCCTCGGCGGTCGCCCTCTTTTGCGCCGTTTCGTTATCCGCCGCCCCTTCGCCCATAAATGAATCCCTGCCGTTGGTCGGCACTGGCGAACACGGTCACACGTTCCCCGGCGCAACCACGCCCTTTGGTCTGGTTCAACTCAGCCCGGACACGCGAACAAATACCTGGGATGGCTGCTCGGGCTATCACTACTCGGACAGCGTGATCCTCGGCTTCAGTCACACGCACCTGAGCGGCACGGGCGCAAGCTGCCTCGGCGATATTCTGCTAATGCCAGCCACCGGAGAAGTCCAATTGAATCCCGGCGTCCCGGGCGACGGTTATGCCTCCCGCTTTTCGCACGCGACTGAAAATGCAACTCCCGGTTATTACCGTGTATTTCTGGAAACGCCGCGCGTGACGGCAGAATTGACCGCGACGGCCCGCTGCGGTTTCCATCGTTACACATTTCCGACTTCGGACGAGTCGCATTTCATCCTCGATCTGGTGCATGGCATTGGGAACACACCCATCGAGGCGACACTCGAAGTCGAAAACAACCATACTGTGAGCGGATCGCGAACCTCGCAGGGCTGGGGCGGGAAACGGACGGTCTATTTCGTAATGGAATTTTCCAGGCCATTCGAATCCTGTGGCATCCAGCAGGACGGCAAATTTTTACCTCCGAACACAGCCAAGGCTGACGGGCAAGATGTTAAAGCGTGGTTCAATTATAAAACTACCGCGAAGGAAGCGATCCTCGTCAAAGTTGGAATCTCCGGCACGAGCGTTGCCGGCGCGCAAAAAAATCTGGAGACGGAAATTCCGAACTGGGATTTTGACGCCATCCGCGCCGCAACGGCACGGCAATGGCAACGCGAACTCGGCGCGATCGACGTCAAGACCTTTGACCCGCACATCCGCGCCACCTTCTACGCCAATCTCTATCTGACGGCTATCGCGCCGAACCTTTTCGATGACGTAGACGGGGCTTATCGGGGTTACGATAGTCAAAACCACACCGGCACGGGTTTCCAAAATTACTCGACCTTTTCGATCTGGGACATTTATCGCACGGAGTGGCCGCTGTTGATGTTGCTGCACTCCGAGCGCATCGATGACATGGTGCAATCAATGCTTGCCGAATATCAGCAATTGGGCAGGCAGACGCTGCCAGTCTGGCCGTTATGGGGCAACGAGACCTGGTGCATGCCCGGCTACCATTCGGCGGATATGATTGCAGCGGCTTACCTGAATGGCTTTCACGGTTTCGCCGCCGAGACCGCATTCCACGACATGCACACGACGGCGATGCAGGATCGACGAGGGCTCGATGCTTATCGAGAACGCGGTTATGGGCCGCTCACTTCAATATCGCTCGAATATACTGTGGACGACTGGTGTATCGGCCGAATGGCTCAGGCGTTAGGCCACAACGAAGATGCGAGCCTATTTTATCGGCGCTCGGCCAACTACTGCAATTTGTTTGACCGCTCGACGGGCTTTTTCCGGGCGCGCCTGGATAATGGCCAATGGCGCGAACCATTCGACCCGCTTGGCATGGTCAATGACCAATACAGCGAAGCGGACGCCTGGCAATATGCTTTCTACATTCAACACGATGTGCCGGGCCTGATCAGGCTGTTCGGCGGCAACGAGCGATTCATCCAAAAGCTGGACCAGCTATTTACGACCAACTCGATCATTCACACCCGCATTCCCGATCTCTCCGGCAGGATTGGACAATATATTGGCGGGAACGAGCAATCCGGCCATATCGGCTATCTCTACGATTACGCCGGCGCGCCATACAAAACGCAATACTGGGTGCGCCAGGCGATGACACGGTTGTATAATGACACGCCTGCCGGCGAGCCGGGCAATGTGGATTGCGGGCAGATGGCCGCCTGGTACGTCTTTAGCGCGCTGGGGTTTTATCCGGTCAATCCGGGGAGCGGCGTTTTTGTCATCGGCAGTCCGTTGGTCAGCAAGGCCGTCATTCATTTGACCGGCGAAAAATATCACAATCGCAGCTTTACCATCATTGCCCGGCACAACAGTCCGCAAAACATCTATATCCAATCCGCTACGCTCGACGGCAAACCACTTTTGAAACCATGGTTCACCTGGCAACAACTCGTCGCCGGAGGAACATTGAAGGTGGTGATGGGCTCGCACCCAAATCCCGCCTGGGGCAGCGCCCTGGAAGATGCCCCGCCGGCGACCATGCCTGCGGGGTTTCAATATTCCCCGCTGCCGGCACCTTCGGCGGAAAGGCCTTTGTCAAACTAGCCTACGGTCGGGAATTGTTTAGGAACACCTTTACGAAGCCCTAACCCTAATGAACTGTCCCGCAAATGTCCCTTGAAAATGTCCCGTTCGCTGCTATCATTTTGATATGGATATTCTCATTCGCGATGTTCCCGACGATCTAGTCGCTAAGCTCTCCAAGGATGCCGATCGCAACCGTCGATCCAGGGAGAAACATGCCCTTTTTTTAATCGAGCAGGCGCTGCATGTCAGGCCTGCCGACACCTGTGGCGAAATGTTGGAGATGATCGAGCGGGACCCGGTTCCAAAAGTTAGGGAGGAAATGTTCGAAGTCCTTGCCAAAGGCCGTGGCCGCCGCTCTAATCGCTCATGATTGCCGATACCACGTTTCTTTCGGACATGGTGAACGAGCAGCGGCGCAACATGACTGGGCCTGCCTTAACTTTTTTCACCGCCCATCGACGCGAGCGGCTTCGAACCACCATCATCAGCGCCGGCGAGGTACTGATTTTGTTCGAAACGAATGCGGATGGCTGGGCCTGGCTCGCCAGATGGACAATGTATCGCCTGCATCAAGGGATCGCTGACGAGGCTGCCAACATCGACCGCGAGCAAATCGCTATGGGCCGGCGTCTGGGGGAAAACGATAACT
This sequence comes from Verrucomicrobiia bacterium, assembly GCA_036269115.1. GTDB lineage: Bacteria > Verrucomicrobiota > Verrucomicrobiia > Limisphaerales > UBA11358 > UBA11358. The sequence continues at coordinate 11,317 of DATAST010000152.1, forward strand.
GGATCGCCGGATTCGCACGCTACTTTCGGGAACCGATCATCAGCCGGGACGCCGCTTTTGACCGTGTGGAAGGACTGCGCCGCATCAGCTATTAAACATCTGGCCGCTCCGGGTCCCTCCGGAATGGCGGTTAATGTCCATTGATTTTGTCCTATGTTAGGGGATCTTTCCTTTATGGCCGTATACACAGACGAACACCCTGAAGCCAGGCAGGTAGACGATCACCGCCGCGTGGTCCTTCCCGATAGTGTCCCCGCCGGCTCGGCCGTGACCGTCCAACAGATTGATGAAGACACATTCATCGTTCGACGGCAGCGGGCGCGACAAAACCTGTTCGTTGTCCTAGATCCCGACATCAAGCACATTCCGGACGATCCGGAACTGGACGCACTGGCCGAAAAGGTGGCGAGGCATTCGCTCAGAAAACTTCCCAGGTTTGATGGGCTTTAGCGATATTAAGCAGCGCCGCGGCGTTGTGTCCACGGCCCGGCGGTCGGCCCTGCTCCGGAAAGTCATAGCGGCACGCAATTGGAGCGAAATTCTGGCCCACGGTTAAAGCACTTTTACGCAGCAGCGAACATGGTCCTCCCCTTCAACGCTTTAACATTTCAACGTTTCAACGTACAAAAATGGAGCCAGCTGTCGGGATTGAACCGACGACCGACGGTTTACAAAACCGTTCCAGCCTGAGTTTTCTCTAATCTTTACGGCCATTTCGGCCCCTTCCTTCAGCTCGCCGGCGGCGGAGCTGCAGCTCAACCTGGTCAACCAGGCCTCGGCCCGCCGGCGAGGTCCAGCAAACTTGAAACCAGCCGAAAGGAGTTCATGAATGAAAAAACCAAAAAATGAGATCACCTATGACCAAGCAGCCAAGCTTTTAGGCTGTTGCAGTCGAAACGTCCGAAATCTTCTGAAGCGTCACCGGATAGAGCCAATCCGTTACGGTCATCGCACCGTCCGATTGCCGATCGAAAAAATCGCCCGTTTGAAAGCTCAACTCGTACTCGATATATGAACGACGTCGCCAGAGAATATTTAGGGCAAGACCGGGACCAGGACTTCGCACCGATCAACGCGCGCGATCGCGTCATCGAGGATAATGACATTGATCTTGGCGCCCGGCTGATGTTCGTCCGGATCCTCGATCTTTCGACGCGTGATGGTGTCAGGGACCACTACGGCGCCGTGACAATCTCGCAGCAGAAACTTGCCGACAAGTTCGGCGTGTCTCTCCGGACCATCTGGAATTGGAAACAGCAGCTCGTGGCCAAGGGCGTCGTCTGGATGGGTCACAAGTACATGCCCAATGCTTGGCCGATGGATACCTACCACGTGACCGAGTTGGATCCGCCTGGCAAGACCGAGGGCAGGACGACCGGCGAAGGTATGTGGGGGAATGGGAAACGACGCCAGGCTCCGGACCGGATCGGCTTAGGCGCTCGCGAGCCAGGTCAAACGATTATCCCAGGCACGGGAGCCCGTGGAAACAGGTTGCATAGTGAAACTGGTTTCCAAACTGCGGAAAAATCTTCTTTTTTGCCAACAATTGCGGCTCCTGACCGCAACCCATTGCCAGCGCCCGCCGCAACCCATTTCCACTCAGAGCCGCAACCCATTGCGGCTGGGAGTCGCAACCCATTGCCATTGGGAGCCGAAACAGGTTGCGACTCAGAGCCGAAACAGGTTGCTACTGAGAGCCGAAACCCATTGCCATTGCCAGCCGAAACAGGTTGCGAACATAAGAAGTCTAAGTCCGTAGTAAATAGTATTTCTAGAGTTGGGGAAGAGGCCCTCCCGACCGAAAAGCAATTCCAGGACTGGTTAAAGAGCCTCGAAGGTGCGTATCGAAGCGAGCTACGGCGACTGGAAACGACTTACGTCAAAAAGCTGGCACTCGCCAAATCCACAGAGGCAAAGACCGAATGGAAACGCCGGCTCACGATCGTGCAAGATCGATTACTTGGCGGTCCGGTTGAAGATAAACCTGCCACGTCGCCAAAGCCGGTCAGGGCAGAACGAAAACCCACGATGAGTTTTGAGGCTCAGAAAAAAGCCTGGGAAAAAGCAAAGGCAGACTCTCGCCTGCGAAAACAAGAAGCCGCGACCAAAGTCGCGGCTCGAACCTAATGAATTTGACCGGGGCAATCCCGCCCCGGTCATGACTAACAATGAACGCTACAACCAAAACATACCAAGCACAGTTACTGTTGCGCAACCGTCGAATCGTAACCCCCGTTCCACGTCCTCGGCCGCCGATGCCGCCAGGCGTCCTGGACATGGAAGCCAAGGCCGAAGAAATTCGGCAAAAGCTCCATCGCCAGATCAGCGACGTCCTGGCCAACGGCTCCTGGCATTGCCAGGACTGCGACCGTTTTTGCGATCGCATCGAGGGCGAGAACGGCCAGCCGGCGCACTGTAGCCGTTGCGGCGGTCACAAACTCAACTTCGTTGGACCGTTAAAGGAGGGAAAATGAAAATGAAAACGCAAAGGGATATACTCAAATGGCTCCAGGCAAATCTTGGAAAGCAATGCATAGCCCCTCTAACAAGTCACGACGTGTACGCGCTTGTAACGAGCGTCAATCTGTCGAACTTGATTTCGTGGTCAACAGCACCCCCGGCCCTTTTTGCGGCATATCGTGCTATCGTCCAGGAAATGCAGCCACACACGCGGCGCCTGGCTTATCACGCCATTGCCTGTGAGCTTGACTGGTCACACCGCCGCATGATTTGGGAAGCGGCCGGGATGGTCTCGGAAATTCCAACAAGCCAGTGCGAATACGAGCGATGAAACCAAAACGCACTTTTTTATTTGCACACACGCACAAGGTCCCTCCGGTCCAAGACCGGACGCGCGTCTATCAAGGCCGGCGCGAGATGGGGAACGCAATTGTCACCGTCCATGACCAGCCAGAAGGACACCAGCCCCGGCTATTGCCAGAGCGGCAAGATCTGCGCTGTCACAGCGTCCACGGATTTGACTGGGGAGTTGGCGACGGTCGACGCGGATACGGCGGCGCCGGTCCATCGCAACTTGCGCTGGCCCTGCTCGCCGATTACCTGGGCGACGATCAAAAGGCCCTGGCCCTTGAGTGCGAGTTCAAATTCCACGTCATCGCGGCGCTGCCGCATGACTGGTGGAAACTCACCGGCCATGACATCGACAAGGCCCTTAAACGAATCCAGGAGCACAGCACAGCCTTGGCAGAACGGGAGGGCATATGAATTGTCCAAAGTGCAGTCGTCCTCTCACGCGCCATGACAATGTATTGGGGAACGGACCGCCGGAAAAAGGAGACGTCACCGTCTGTCTCTACTGCGCGACAATGCTGATCTTTGAAAGTCCGGAAAAACTTCGGCGAATCATCCGGAGCGACATCGAACAGTTATCGCCTGAGGAGGCTTTTGCCCTGGGCAAAGCTCACGGCCTCGTTCTCAAAACAATTCTGGAGGCCCAATGAGAGAGACGAACCATTTGCGAAAGTGGAACAATGAAAATCGGCGTCCACGATCCGGCGCGCGCCGATCGACGAAAGTACGACCGCGGCGGCTCAATGGAATTGCCTGGGCGGTGGACCGTCTTTCAAGAGTCCGACAAAAGGCTGTCAGTCGGTCATATGTTATCAAACAGATTCGGTCCGTTGGCTGGCTCCATTTTGAGCAAGTGGTCCGCTACTGGTTCGAGCAGACCAAACTAGAAGGCTGTCCCTATCCTGTTCAACGATGACCACAGAAGACGCCATACGGTTTTTGGATCACCAGGCGGCACAGTGCCGCGGCCGGGATGCCGGCGAAGCACTGTGCCTGCTCCTACCTGCAATGATGAGGATCATGGGCCTGGACCGAATGAGCGACGTCGAGGCCTATGCTTTCCGGCACGGCTTCAAGCGCGACCTGGCCGCGCTGCCGGACGGCCTGGCAGCCGGCGCTATGGCGGCACGGGATATGCGAACAAAAAATTGTAATGACTCAGAAGGTCACTCTGCGCTCGCTCGCCGCGCAGGTCGAAATCCTCCGGCGAGCCCTGTCAAACACGCCGCGGTTGCACGTTAAAGACGTCCTGCGGCGTTACGGCATCTCCAGGGCCACATTATACCGCCGCCTGGCCAGGGGAGACTTTACCAGGCCCGTTCGCTTCTGCGGTCCCATCTGGCGCCTGGATGAATTAGAGCGGGACGAAGCGGCCGGCCGGGTCCCTGGTCCCATGTCCCGTTAATTGTCCCGTCTTATGTCCAATTTCGTGCTCAAATCAGCCTTAGCCAGGGAAAATGTCCCGTGGATCCGTCCCGTCACTTTGTCCCAGGAATGTCCCGTTGAAGTGTCCCAGGGAAAGATCGGTAAAAGTCAGTTTCAGAAATGTCCCTTGATTTTGTCCCTTGTTAGGGGGATATTTCCCCTATGGCCGCACACACACCCACACACCTTGAAGCCAGGCAGGTAGACGATCACCGCCGCGTAGTCCTTCCCCAAGCTGTTCCAAAGGGCGCGGCCGTCACGGTCCAGCAGATTGATGAAGACACATTCATCGTTCGACGGCAGCGACCCCGGAAAAGCCTCTTTGTTGTATTGGATCCGGACATCAAGGAATTGCCCGAAGATCCGGAATGGGACAAAAAGGCCTTAGCGATGGCTGAGCACTCCTTCAAGAAACTTCCGCGTCCCAAATTTTGAAACCCTTCGAGATTTTTTACGCGCAGCCACCGGGATGGCCTGAGCCACACCCTTGCGTGATTATCTCCCATCCTTCCCGCGCCGATCGCCGGGACCCTGTTGAGGTGCTCATGTGCTCATCCCAGCGCGCCGGCCGGCCAGCTGAGGAAACAGAAATAATTTTAGATCAGGCCGATGGCCTGGATTGGCCAACGCTCTGCAAGTGCGACCTCATCTACGCCGTGCCGCGGCGTGAGTTGAAAAACCAGAAGGGCGTCGTTTCTCCGGAACGCCGGGGGTTTTTAATTCGGAAGGTCATCGCGGCACACGGATGGACCGAAATCCTCGCGTACTAAAACATCCGGCCGCTCAATGTTACTCCGGACAGCCGGTTCAACGCGATGAATTGTCCCAAGGGAAGATTTTTCACAGCGTCCACGTCTACGTCCAGGTCCCGGATACAATCCCAGGCTTTCGGGGACTGAAGACGGAAGCAAACCAGTTCCGTCGTTTGCTCAATGATCGCGGAATTGATCTTTTGAGGGGAATGCGTATCCAACAACAGTTGAACTCCACGTTCCCGGCCGGCCTGGCAGCAAATTTGAAGGCCGCGGGGAATTGTCCTGGTATCGGTCCATTGCCACAGCTCTTGCACAGCCAGGATCTTCGCGCCAGGGCCGCCGTCCGCGGCTGCGTAAACGTACTGGCAAAACTCATCGAACGCTTTGGCGTAATTGTCCGGATACATCCGGGCCGGGTTAAAAAGCACCCACCGCGTAGCCAGGGCGGCGTCACACTCTGCCCAGGTGAAGCACGGCCGGATAGGCAGCCATTTTGAAAAGCGGGAAGATTCATCGAACAAAAAACGGCAGGCCGGCTCGATGTTGATCATGTACTTTCGAGAGAACCAGGTCTTTCCGGACCCGGACATGCCAACGATCGTTGTGTGAACTGGATCGATCATTTTGGAACCTTGAAAAATTTCTTCCGAAAGAGGCTATGGGTCCAGCCCGGCCAGATATGGGTCATGTTGATGTAAATTGAAAAAAGGATTTGATTCGAGCTCAGCACGCCTTTTTTCCGTTCGGCGAACAGCCATTTCAATTCCTCCCTTGCTCTTGCTTTCGACGGGTGATACTGCGAATCAGTGATCGGGCCGACAGAGGTAAGCATTTCAATTTGCATATCACATTCCCACGGAAAGGAGCGGCCACTGAAGGAACCAACAGACGGCCGGGTGGTCCCTCCGGAACGTCCGATAAAATTCTATGGCCTCGCCAGCCGGCGAGGAAAAAAGCCGGTCATAGACGCCGGGAAAAAACGACTCGAAAAAAAAATCAATGGCAAGGATCACCAGTCCCAGGACGATCAACACCAAAAGCAGGGCCCGGCAAAGAACTGCATCCCAGATTCTGTCCCAGATGGACTCAATCAGGTTCATTGAATCGGGACAAATTCCGGTTCGGGACCGGATCCAAAACGTTGCGCGTGGATCTCCAGAATTTTTTTCGCAGCCTCGACGTCGACCTCAGTGCAACCGAGGCGTAGCCTTCGCCGGCTCATAGCGATTTTCATGTGGACTCCATCTTCATAGATGTTGCCCTCACGGCTAAGAGTGACAATGTGCAATGGCCGGTACGGTGGATCCGGCATCAATACTTTATTACCGGAAGTTTGGTCGTCTTGCGTCATCATGCTAATCCCACCTCCTGGAGGATCGCGTCAGCGACCGCGACCGCTTCCTTGGCTCTGTGCTGAGCATTGATCACCCCGGCCGGGGCTGACAAGGCCGGGGCGATCTGGGCCGCAAGCTGTGCGCGAAAGACCTGGCGCCAGGGTTTCGACTGGAAAACCTTTTGCAGCTCGCGATCAATTGGCTGGGCGTCGACCATAGATCGCTTCCGATGGCACTTTGGGTTCCGGTGCGTGCGCCGCCGGCATTGGCTCGTCTTTAGTTGGCTCCGGCTCCGGTGCAGGTGTCGGCTCCGGTGCAGCTTCCGGCGCAGGCGCCGCGACATTTTTTATCGGGATCACTTCCGCTTTTGGCGTGAGCGCTTCAATGGCATCGTCCGCGTGATAAAAATCACCGACCGTGATGCAACCTTGAACGAGGCCAGCAGGCCGAAGCAACGTTGCGTTGCAACTTTGCGCAGCCGGCTGAATATCAATGATCATTCCGATCCAGGTGACTCCGAAGGGACGGCCGATCACAGGATCGCCGTTGTGAGCTTCTCTTCCATTTTTGTAGTGCATATTTTTGTTCTATCGTTTGGTTGTTGGTTTAGCCGCATCCGGCGGCACGTCCGTTGGAAACAATCCGCCGCCAGCCATGACCACGGCCGGGGCGTTAGCCGGCGCTGCCGGCGCTGGGATCGGGACCGCCGCGGCCGCCGGGGTTTGATGTCCCGGACCAGCAGGCGCTGAATTTGCGGGGCCTGCTGCTTTTTCGGCCGCGGCGATAAGTTTGTCGAGCTTGGCATTGGTCGAGGCCTCCATTTTCAGGATCAGCAACAGGGCCATTCCAAAATTGACTTCATCCTTGTAGACGGCACTGACGCCGACCTTGTTGAGATACTTCGCTCCCAGGGCAGCGCCGGTTTTAGAGAGCGTCGATTTGCTTTTTTCCGGCCAGTCAAAATCCTTTTCGATCTGCTTAATGGTGTCCGGATTGACTTTTGCCGCACGAAGTTTATTCAGCTTGGCCGTGTGCAGGACCTCTTCCATCAACGGCACGGCCGTATCTGTGATTGGCGTCAGGTCCGGACCCGTCCAAAGGACAAACGGCGCAACAGCTTCACCAGGTTCAGCAGGAACCGCAGCCAGACCATTAACAGGCGCACTGCCAGGAACCGTAGGAACCTGGCCACCGGCCGGCGGAGCGGGTTGGCCGGGTTTCGCCAGAGGCGGAGGCAATGCCGGGACAGACTCAGCTTGTTTTTTGGATGCTCGATAGACGGCCTTTCGGATCCGCTCGGCTTCAGTGTCGACAACCTTGGCAGCTCCGGAGTCTTTTTGCAGTCCGTCCTTTCGTCGGCGAAAAATTCCACCAACTGAGAAACCAGGCTTGTCGCTGCCGCCGCCAGTAGGTACGGCTGGAGCCGGCGCTTTTCCCTGGCCGTTTCCTGTCGCCACAGCTCCAGGAGCGGGTCCGTTGTTTTTTTCCGGAAGGGCCACAGAAATTAATCCTCCCAGCCTAACACTTTGAAGGCAGAGCCCCGCGGGCCTTTGGGTTTTTTATCCTGGGTAGGGACCTGCTTGAGACTGTGCTTTTCGTTTTCGAGCTCTGACAGCCTGATCTGGTCTTTCTTACGGCCGGATTTTTCGGCTTCGAGCTGCTGCTCAAGCGCAAGCTCGCGTTCTGACTTCGTCCCTTCGATAACAATTTTTGCCGCGGGCGGATCCGCCGGCGGATTGCCAGGCGGCGGGGTCGGAGGGTTGTTAGCGTCTGAGCCAATCGGCTCACCCGATCCGGATCCGCCGCCGCCCGAAGTTTCTTCTGAGTAGAGAATTTTCATAGCTTCTGATTACGGCCGGGATACCGCAGTTGCGTTGCCAAAAATTGCCAATGAGACAAGACGAGACTCGCGAGGAAAATTTTCTGTGCGAAAGTGCCTCTCATCGCTTCGGCGATCTGAACCGCGCAAGCGTTCCCGTGGACGGGAAGGGCGCGCTGAAGGTTGCCACTCAGAAAAGCGGACATCTCAACCGGCCGTTTCGGCCTCGAACCCTATGCACAAAGAAGTCAAAGGATACCTCATCATTGCCGGCATCGCTCTCCTGGCGCTTACGATCTACAAAGTCGCAATCCAGCCGATGGTCCCGGCCTCGCTCGCTACCTTCCTGCCCAAGGTGTAGCCGGATCGTTGCAACTCAGAACCTCAGAACCTCAACTCAAAATTCGTTATGCTTAAAATTTTTCGTGACGCACCTCCGGTCAAAAATGTTGTGTCGGGTCAACTGGCCACCCTGGACCTGGACATTGGCTGGCGTTATCACGCGATCCGGTTGATCGCGACAGTTGCCAACACACAATCCGCCGCGACTGAACCGACGCTTGACCAGGCGATCGGAACGATTACCGCCCTGGTGAACGGGGACCCGAAGCGCACGCACATCGCGAGCTATCTCAACGCGATCCAGAAAAAATGGAACGCTGGCCTGGCCGCGACGTTGTACACCAAAACGGCCAATGATCTTTTGACGACTGTCAACGATAGTACCGCTAACAGTCTCACTACGCGGACGTCGACCTGGGTCCTGGACGTTTGGCTTGCTGAACCCACGCGCGACAATTACCAGGCCAAGCAGGCATTCGGCTGGCCGACTCAGTGGAATAACGCGGCTGTCGGCAATTTTGCTGCGAACTACAGCGCCAAGATTCAATTCCAGGTGCAGGTCCCGGCCGGCGGCGGCGTCCCTGGCACGACCGCAGGATTGAGCAGCCCGGTCATTCGGGCGGAAATGATGGTGGACAATGCGGCTGGCCCGGTCGTCGGAGTCGCCGGCGCGCGCGGCCCCGGAGTTATCGGAACCGACCTTCTGCAACGTGCCGGCATCGTAGCGCCGCCCGTTGGCTCGCCGATCATGCCGATCACTCACTGGTATCAGTTCCCCGAGGATTATTCGTCCACGGCGCTCGTCATTCGTGACTGGCCCTGGAGCGGCGGGACCCTCCAGGAGCTGGACCTGTTCTGTCAATCCGGTGATGACGTCGGATCCTTCACGGTCCTAACTGACAATGCCATCAAACGCAAAAGCACGAAGGCGTCGAACGATCAAATGAATGTCGGCTGGGGCTGGAATTCCAGCTACGGCGCCGGAACGGCCGGCAACGACTACGTTGCGGCCGATTTGTTCGCCATGGCCTTTGACTTCGACGACGATCCGGGCTCTGCCCTGTCCAGCGCGAACTACAACACGCTGGAATTGGATCTCACGCTCACTGCCGCATCGGCATCGAACAAGTCGATCATTTTCATCGCGCACGTTTACCGCAACGGTCTGCTGCTCTGAGCCGGCCTGTTCTCAATATGAACCGGGGCCGGCTTCGGTCGGCCCCTTTCTCTAAAAACTTATGGGTGACCTTTTTAGCAGTTTGCAATCGGACGTGGGGAGCATCGCCCAGACGGGCACGTCTCTCTTGCCACTGGCCAGTGGCATCAACGGCCTGGTCAATGGCACACCGGCGGCATCGCCGGCCACAACCGCCGCGGCGTCGGCCAGCTCAACGAGCTGGATCATGTACGCAGTGCTTGGCGGGATCGGTTTGCTCGCGGTCATTTTTTTCCTCGGCAAAAAATAACGTCATAAATTCCGCGGGGTGGAGCAGCCCGGAAGCTCGTCAGGTTTACAACCTGAAGGTCGCAGGTTCAAATCCTGCCCTCGCAACCAACTAAAGCATGGACACCGCCCAGACCATTTTGACTGGCGGAAATCAGACGCAGCAAATCCAGTCAGTTTCCACGACGCTGCTGTGGATCGCCGGCATTGCCGGCGCAGTAGTGCTGACCTGGTTAATTGTCAGAGCAACCCAACGTTAATTGTAGGCGCGATTCTTGGACTTTTGGGCGTCGGTGGCGGCGGCAGCGGCAGCTACGGCAATAGCAATACGGCCGGGCCTGCCACCTCGGGCCCTGTAACCGTCAACGCAGGCGGCGGCAACAATACCGTGATGTACGTCTTGTTCGGCATCCTGGGCTTTGTCGGCCTGGTCGCGATCCTCATCTTCGGCCGTCGCAAATGAAACTCATGACCTCCAACGATTGTATCGAGTTCGTCGATGGCTTGGCTCCGGAGGAGCTGGCCTCAACTGAACACCGGCTCAATCAAATCATGTCCGAAGGAGATCCGGGCGATCCAGGCTGGCTCAGCGAGGGCCTGGCCAGAGGCCACTACAAAATAACGACGTCGCACAACGCCGGCAAACCGGTCTACCGCTACGCATGGCATGTCAGCGATCAAAACTATCTCCACGTCAATGCTTCGTTGTTTGTCGGCCAGCCTGGCGAGAATGACGATTGGCTGTGGATGATCGGCGCTGAGCTTATCGCGAGGCAGAACAAATGCCGCGGGATCTGTTTTGAATCCCAGCGCCGCGGCCACCTGGTCCAGGGCCAACGTGCCGGGTTCAAGGTTGCCGGCGTCCGAATGATAAAGACACTCGAAAATGTCCCCTCATAAACACATAGACAGTTTCGACGTTTGCGATCGCTTCCACGAGCATTGCCGGCTACGGCCGCATTTGCTCGCCACGCGCTGTTACGGCGGCTCTGCGAGCTCCCAGGCGAATCCAAACACCCTTACCACGTCCGGGAGCTCATCGCCCATCCTCTCCGGAGGCGGATCCGCGGCAACCAGTGGATCCATTGCCCTGGGCGCCGCCAGCAAATACCAGGAGAGCGGCAGCATCGACCTTTCAGGCGCTCAAGTCTCAACAGTCGGCGGCTCAGTCAGGGCCAGTGGCGGATCTACGGTGAACATCGGGGACCCCAGCCTGGAGTCTGCCATTGGCCAGGTGATCACCAATTTGTCTTCAGGTGGATCCATTCCCGTGTCACTCGCCGGCGGCAATTCACTTGGCTCAACCGTTATCCCGATCACGAGCTCAGCGCCGTCCACGTCCTCCGGCATTTTTGATAATGTGAACTGGACGCTCCTGGGGATCATTGGCGCCGGCACGGCCGTAGTGATCGCCGCGTTCTTCTTTTTTGGAGGCCACCGCAAATGACACCGATCACCATTACGATCCCGGCCGCCACAAACGGCAACGGAATAAAAAATTACAACGTCAGGGGAAAATATTTTCTGACCAAGAGCACAACCGGCGAATTCCTGGTGCAGGTGAACAGGACCGGCTCGATTTACGACTTTTCGCAGCCAGGTGACGGTTTTGGCAACGAGAACTCGCCAGAGTTTTCCATCCTGCTTTTTTCAAATGCTGGCGGGACGGCCGTCACGGTCACATTCTATGCCTCAGTGACGCCGATCCATTCGCCGGCTGCGTCGCTCACCAGCACGGTGACGGCTACAGCCACTTTGACGAACACGCTCACATCGTGCGCTCCGGAAACCGAGGGCGCGATACAGGTGAACTACGCCGGCTCCGGCGCTGTCCGCTTTGCTGCGCCCGGTAACTACTGGCGGCGAATAATCGTTATCGCACAGAGCAGCCTGGATCGTGCAGCCAATGCCGGCAAGGTATACATCGGCAACTCAGTCAGTCATCAACCGCTTACCCTGAACCCTGGCGATGTATGGAGCTTCGAAGCGGACACCGGCGGCAAGCGGGACTTTGGATCCTGGTATGTCACGGCCGATAACAGCGGCGATGGCGTGAGCGTTCTTTACGTCTGATGTCCAGAGAGACAGAATTATCGCTTATGAAAAAACTTCTCCCTCTGCTTATTGTCATGCTGGCCGGCCAGGTCCTGGCGGACGGTCCGAACGTACAAACGACTCCGTACACACGAGGCCTGTTGCAGTCTCAGACTTCCAGCCAGGCGCAAACGGCGCTGGGATTCACCGGCAATGACACGAGCGCCGTGACCATGGGCTCTGTGAGCAATTGGGCTCTCGGCGCTGTAAGTGCGAACGTTGTGCCCAACGCCAGTAACGCCAACAATTCAGTCGCGTTCAACGGGATCGCCGCGGCCGTGCTGCTCAATAATTTTGATGTGTCCTGGATGACGAATCAGCCGTTGGACTGGTGGAGTGCCGATTGGATAAGCGCAAAGGACGGTGCGGTGATCAACAACTGGACCGGCCGGAACGGACATAATCTTGCCGGCAATGCTGTCTATAGCAGCCACGGAGTCAACGGCCGTCCAGCCGTTTATTTTGACGGGACCGGCGCAAATTCTCTGACCAATAGTTCAGTGATCGGCTGGAACTGCACGAACGCTGCAACTATCTTCGTTGTCTTTCGCGTACCGAATCAGACGCCGGCGGCGGCGCAATCGTGCGTTTTCTGCGCACAGACCGTCTCTGGGTCGATCGACGGAATTTTTACCGCCAATTACCCAAGCGACACATATCAAACCTATTGGCCACCGAACTTCCAGGCGCATTTTGGAGGCCAAACACCTTCTCTGCATGAGGCAGCGGTCTACCACAACGGCGATGACACGAGGGTGTATTGCGTCACCTGGTCGAAGAATTATTTGGCCGACTTTTGGGATGGCGTGATGGACAACTTTTATCCTACCGGCGGCTATTCCGGCCAGGCCTTCATGCCAGTAACACCGATGGGATTTTCAGGCATGCTCTCGCTGGGCCAACTTACGGCCGGCAACGGCTGGCCTATGAAAGGTTATATCTCAGAATTTTTGGTCTACTCGAACGCGCTTCCTTTTTCGACTGTCGACCAGATCAATACGTATCTGAAACAAAAGGCCGGCACGTCCAGGAACACGATTTTACTCATCGGCGACTCGATGATCGCTGGCGCAAATTCAAGCTTCGGCAATGGATGGGCCGACATGCTGGGACAATATTTTCCAGGTTGGTCAATTGAAAATGTCGGGCTGCCTGGCGTCACAACTCCGCCTCTGCTGACCAATGTTGAGACCTTCGCAAGTTCTGCCTCTTTTGGGCCGAACAAGATCGCCATCCTGTGGAATGACCTGCTCAACGACGGCGCCGCAAATCTGCCGGCTATAACGAATGCGCAAATGGCAATAGCTTACGTGCTCCGGACGAACGGTTGGAAGACGATCCTGGTAGATCCTCCATCGAGCTTTTACGCCGACACGACTGCGACGGCATCGGGCGAGTCATTCCGGTTCGCTTACCAAAATTGGGCCACAAACAATTATCGGAATTATTTTGATGGGATCGTTGATCTGGCGCGAAGCCCGGCCGTTGGTTATTCCAATGCTTGCGCGAATTTGACCTATTATCCATTGGGCGGCTACGTTGGCGGCGGGGGTACACATTGGACCAATGCCGCTTTCCAAGTGACATTCCCGCTTTTGTTATCGGCGATAAAAAGCCTGGGGTTTGTTGGCATACCTGGAAGCGGTCTAAACACTCCAACGCCTCTCATTCTGCCGTACGGCGGATCAGTCCTCTGGCAGTCTCCGCGTGCCCTCGGTCACATGGCCAACGGCGATGGTTCTGCATCGCAGGTTTTGGACATAAACGGCATGAACGCAAATACGTTGCTTGGCTACGAAGCCGGTAATCTGAACGATGCGAACGGCGGTATTGACGACACGGTCGTTGGATTCAGAGCGCAGACGGCCGGCAATGCGCAAGATTGTGAAGCGTTTGGACTTCTTGCAGAGAATCGCGAAACCGGAACGTCCGTCGTCGGCATCGGTCGACAGGCTTTTGGTAACGAGATCTTTGGGAACCGAAACGTCGGCATTGGAGACTATGCTGCCGCCAACGCGACGAACGATGAGTATGAAGTTGGTGTCGGTCAAGGGTCCCTTTACAACAATACTGCAACCTGGGGCGAGACGGCCGTCGGCTATTCCGCTGGGTTTAATATCATCGGTCCGAATCAGGCAAACGGCGGTGACGTCTTTGTCGGCTACAATGCTGGCCTGAACAATACCAATGGAAATAACTCCATTGAGATCGGCAATTCTGGTCAGGCGGCGGATGGCCAGGTCATACGCATCGGCACGACGCAAACAAACGCTTTCATTGCCGGCACCCTTTTTTCCACTGGCATCGTAACGACGAATGGCATCGGCTCAACGGCTCAACAGTCCGGCACGGGCAATGGGATAATCTTCGGAGCAAAGGGAGTGACAAACACGTTGCCTGTAAATTTGAGGCTGATCGGCTTTGCCGCCTCTGGCGCATTCGATATTTCCAACACAATCACAGGTTGGAACGCGCACTTTGGATCTGCACCCGCGCAAATGTTCATCCTACAACCAGGCGAATGTGTCTTCGCTTCCGGAGGAATCAGTGAGGGGACAAACGTTGCCTTTTGATGAAGACACAGACCAAACATATTTTGCTCGCCCTGGGCATTGGCGCCGGCGTCTTCGTGCTTTACGAAATGTACAAGGCCGTCAATGCCGGCGTGACTGCGATCGGCGACGTCCTCATGGCGCCTTTCAACGCTGCCCGTGCCGTGTGGAACGGAGTGAGCAGCGCCGCGTCTTCGGTCACGTCGACCGTTGCCAATGTCGCGGCCGGCAATGCCGCGGAAGCTCAGCTCAACGCGATGAACAATTCTGACTACGCGCCTGGCGGGACCATCTACAACGAGATTGCCGCTTCCCAGGGCCCAGCGGCCGCCAACCAGGCCTGGCAGACGGTCCAGAACAACCAGGCGACACAAGCATCCCAGGACGTCACCTGGAACCCCCTGAGCTGGATATGAGCAAAACAGGAAAACTTTTTATGACGGGGATCCTGCTAGTCCTGCTTTTCATTCCCATCGCCAACGAACTCCTGGCGTTGCCAGTCCTGGCTGCGCTTGGTTACATCTGGGGCTTTGCTGCAACCAAATCTTGAAAATTTTATGAGCGCAAAATTGTTTATCGGAACCGCCCTGGCTGTCGCCATCGGCACTTTGATCGCCCTGGCCATCGCCGGCGTTTACGCCAAGCAACAACTCGCCACTGCGACCACGGGAAGCACAACCCTTGGATCTGTCCTGTCTCTCTTCGGTTATAAACCAACAGCGTAGCCATGGACGCGACCGCCATTTTACAGACAATCACGCTGGGCGTGAGCGCCTGGGCTTTGCTTGAACTGATCGGGCTCAAGATCAAGTTGGCTCGCATGGAACAAAAGCTCGACGATCTTCCCTGCCAGGACTGCCCTGAAGCGAAACCGAAAACGAAGCTCAAATTTGCTTAGTCCCCTCAACCCAAAACAAAAATCAGAAATCAGAAAGGTAACCTATGCAGTCCCTCATCAGCCGACTTTTAACCTGGCCAATTATTCAGTCGTTTATCCGCCACGGATTCACCAGCGGCGGCGCGCTCTTAATCAGTCACGGTCTTGCTTCACAGACCGACACCAACACAGCGATCGGTGCTGCGATGGCCTTGATCGGTTTTGGATGGTCCGTCTTTCAGAAGTGGGAATCTACAAAACCTGTTAGCCAATCTGCCAGCCAACCCACCAACCGAGGGGCGGGCGTGCCGCTGCTGCTTGCACTCATTGCCGGCGGCACGCTCTTCTTCACCGGCTGCAAAACAGCGCCGACGCCACAGCAGGCCACTTACGCGGCCGTCGGCACGACTATTGTGTCCGTCGATGCCGCGATGAACCTCTGGGGCGTCTACGTTGCCAACAATCACCCCAGCACAAACATCGAGCTCACAGTCGAAGCTGCTTACCAAAAGTATCAAAGCTCGATGGCGATCACGTGCGACGCCGGCGAGGCCTATGCAGCGACCGGGGGAACCAACGCCACGGCCGTTGCCGCACTCAACCAGGCGATCGCAAACCAAAGCCAGGAACTCACGGACCTGGAAACGTTGCTCACGAGCCTGGGAGTGAAATTGCAATGAGCCTGCTCAACTGTTCAACCTCTTCGACTTCAAACTCACAATCGAAAATTCTATGAATCCAGCAATCCTCGCTTTGATCATCCAACTGCTTCAGGAAGCTATCGTCCTCGAACCGTCCTTTGCGGCAGAGATACAAACCCTCCTGAGCACGCCGAATCCCCAGCCGGCCGACTGGGAAGCACTGCGGCAAAAAGTCCTGGCCAAAAGCTATAAGGACTACGTGCCGGCATCCGGTCTTCCTTCTTGACGGTCCAGCCAGCGGGGGATGGCGGCGCACTCAGAAGAGCCGCCATCCCCGCTTAGATCCTCACGCGCTCAGCCATTCGCCGGCTGTGCTCATCGAGCAGATGAAAATAATTTTTCACGAGCATAGCCCCGCCGTCCTTATCACCACGCCAACGCGCGACCGTTGGAATATCCACACCACTTTCAATGCACCTGGTCGTGAACAGATGACGAAAATCATGGTGCGTTAGACGGTGCAGGCCTGCGAGCTTGCAGGCGGTCCGGAGCGAGCGTTTACACTCTGCCTGGGGAATCACAGCGGTCCGATCGCCGGCGACCTGGCGCAGGGCCTCCAGGATCTTCCGGATGCCATTCACGAACGGGATCACGCGCGTGTGGTCGTTCTTGGTCACGCTCCCGGGCAAAAGGAAAAAATCTTTTTGAACATGCTCCCATCTCACTTGCCTGGCCTCATTGATTCGCAAACCCGTGTGAGCCAGGAAACGAACGATCAAGCCGGCGTGGCTTCGTGGACGGCCGTCGAGCTCCTGCAGGAGCTTGGAAAATTCAGCCTGGTTCACCAGCGGCCGCTCTTTGAGTCGCAGCCGCCGGCGTCGAATCTTTTTTGCGGCCGGGACCGTTGCGCGAAACATGGTGACGATCCCATTGAACCGCGAATCTGAAAGTGAAGCGATCCGGCCGATGAAGTCGCCCAAGTCCTGGATTGAAATTTGGTCGACGTCCTCACGAAATTTTTCCGGCCATTTACGGCCGATGCAGTCGATCAACTCTTGATGATATTTCCGCGTTCGTGGCTTAACGACGTCAGCACGCAACGCAGCCCATGTTGTTAAGGAAGTCTGAAGGGTCATTGCCCAGCCAGCATAACGTTGGCCGGGACGATAGGCATTATCCTTTTGGTTGTTGCTTTACAAGATTTTTGATGTGGCGTAATTGGACTTCAGTCGGACCGTATTTCCAAGAAGAGGAACGGACAGCATTTAGCCAAGAAAAAATCTCGGCCGGGAAAAGCTTGTGACCGTCAGGCAGCTGAACATAGGTATTTTCCAATTCGGGACAGCTTTCAAGGCTCAACTGCAATGCATTGGACGCTCTGTAGAGACGATCCTTCAGAAGCTCGTATTCTCTCCGCTCTAAATTTTTGCTTGCATCATTCATGAAACCTTTCAAGATTGCTTTTATGTTAGATGGAGCCAGCTGTCGGGATCGAACCGACGACCGACGGTTTACAAAACCGTTGCTCTACCACTGAGCTAAGCTGGCCGCCGAGAATATTTTGCCGCCTGATGGCCGTTTGGCAAGGCGGCATTTCGATTCCGCCAAAATTGACGGCGGACTGATTTCGTGCAAAATAAGTATCTATGAAACAGCCCGACGCCGTTGTCTTTGTAATCGACGACGACGCGGCAATGCGGCGTTCTATGTGTCGGGTCATCAGTTACGCCGGGTTCATTGCGAAGAGTTTCGCAAAGGCGGAAGAATACCTAAAACACGACAGGCCCGACGCGCCGGCATGCATGGTTCTTGACGTGAGGCTGTCCGGTTTGAGCGGCCTGGGTCTGCAAAAGGAATTGAATGAATTGGGCATCGAGATTCCCATTATCTTCGTCACCGGCTACGGCAATACTCGCATGGCCGTAGATGCGATGAAGGCAGGGGCGGCTGATTTCCTCACCAAACCTTTCGAAACGGAGCAACTGTTGGATGCGATTCGGCAGGCGATCCAAAAGGACCGCGAGTCGCGTGAATTAAGCGCCAGCCTTGCCGAACTGCACGGCAGCTATCAATCCCTGACTCCGCGCGAGCGCGAGGTCATGTCCGGCGTAGTGACCGGCAAGCTCAACAAGCAAATCGCCCAGGACCTTGGCACGACAGAAAAAACGATTAAATTTCATCGCGCCCATATGATGGCCAAGATGCACGCGCCGTCCCTTCCCGACCTTGTTCGCATGTCTGTCCGCCTGCCCTACACATCCAGGAAAGTATCAAAAGAAACCTGAATCTCCATATCGGGGCGCAAGAAGAGAGGCCCGCCATCATCGCCAGAACTGGCGATTGAAAGTCAAACAGGATCAGGGATAATCGGCCACACACCGAGGATTTATGGCTTTGCCCGCCGATAAAGTCTTTTTCCGCCGCGCCGCCAGGACGGCGTGGGATTGTCATATAAACTTCGGAACTCGGTAAAACTTACACGACCTCATAGACTTATGCGCCAAAACAACATATCCAGGATTACCCTTTTTTGCGGGTTGGTACTGGCAGCGAATTTAACTCCCGTCCGCGCGCAAAACGCCACCTGGACCGGGCCAGCCAGCGGCGGCGAATGGAATACGGTAGCGAACTGGGATATCGGCGTTCCGGCTGAGGGGACCAATGCGCTCATCGGCAACGGCACCAACGTGAGCTATAACCTTCCGATGACCGCGACCACGTTCGGAGCTTTGACCGAAAACGGCATCCTAAATATCAACGCCGCCGGCTTTAACTGCACTGGTATCGCCCTGGCAACGACGAACGGCGCGGACAAACTTTTTATAAACAACGGCGCTGCCGTTACCGTAAACGGGAATGTGACGATGAGCACGAACGCCTCGGTCACAATGACTGCCGGTTCGTCATTGACGATTAATGGAGCTTTGGACGTTTCCTATAACACATCTTCGAAGGCCAGCGGTCTCGCCACCTTTACCAATAGTGGTGGCGCATTTTCGGCTTTCAGCACAGCGGTCAATCAAAACGGGGGTACCGAGAACGCGCTGATGGTCATCAATGGCGGCACAAACAATCTCGGAACAACGGTTGTTGGCAGGAGCAACGCCGGCAGTGGCGGCTTTAACGCTCTCGGCAGCGAAGGACTAATCATTTATAACGGGATAGTCATTACCACAAATCTGAATATCGGAAATAATGGAGCAGGAAATTCTTTTCTTACCACGTTAATCGCCGGAGGCATCGTAACCAATTTCGGCACTGTATTTATCAACCAGGGAAGCGGCAACCGCGCATCCCGGCTGTTGCAAACTGGCGGCCTCTTTGTGATGCCGGACCCCGGCGTCGTCAACCCAAATAGTTCAGTGGCAAACGCCATCGCCCTGTATTCCGTTCTCGGCGGGACGAATATTGTTGGCGGGTTCAATTTTGGTGCCACGAACGCGACCGTGATCGCTATGGCGCGTTTGACCAACAGCGCCGTTATTTATGTCGGCAGCCAGGGCATCGTTTCAAATGGTGCGATGACATTGAATGTCTCGCTCAATAACGGCGGCATGTTCGGGGCCACGGCGCCCTGGATCAGCGATGTGCCCATGATCCTCGCCGGTGGCACATTCACCTTCAAGACCGCCGACCTGAATGGAAATCCCAACAACATCGTGCTTTCCAATACGTTGTCCGGACCAGGCGCATTGTACGAGACCGGCGGCGGCACTTTGACACTCGATGCAACCAATACCTATACCGGAAACACCGTTATCAGTGCCGGCACGCTGGCAATGGGCGGGTCCGGGGCGCTCATAAACTCGGGTATTTATGTCGGCCAGGGCACAACCTATGATGTTTCACAAGCAGTCGGATACGCCCTAAACGCCCACCAAACATTGGCCGGTTTCGGCCTGGTCAACGGCGCGGTCAATGTAGCGTCCACGGGAATTATTTCCCCGGGCAGTAATATCGTAACGGGCACGCTGACCATCAACGGCGGCTTGACCGAGAGCGGCGGAGCCGTGAACAATTTCCAACTTTCCGGCAATCCCTCGGGCCCGGGCAATGATTTATTAAGCCTGCCAGGCGGATTCACCGTCAGTGGCGCCAACTCCATCTTCATCAGCGGCAGTGTCCAGGTCGGTGGCATTTATCCGCTCATTTCCTATAGCGGTGGAACTTTTAGCGGCGATGTCTCAGATTTTACGGTCAGCGGCGCTTCTGGGGTTCTATCCAATAGCGTCTCTTCTCAAACCATTTACTATATTGCCCAGGAAAGTATTCGCGCCGCCACGAATATCACGTGGGACGGCACGGTAGCCAATAACAATTGGGACACTCAAACCAGTTCCAACTGGCTCAATAATGGCACCGGCTTGTTGGATATTTTTGTACCGGGTGACAATGTTCTCTTTAGCAACCTCGGCACCAATGTGGTAAACATCCCGGGCAGCGTCCAACCCGGGTCCGTTACCATTAATAATTCATACACGTTCACCGGCAACGGCGCGATCGGCGGACTCGCCGGCCTCACAGTCAGCAACGGTACCTCGATAATGTTGACGACCAACAATAGCTATACCGGGCCAACGATTTTGGACGGTGGTATCCTGGTTGCTCCGTTCCTTGCCAACGGCACGGCTCTCAGCAGCATCGGCGCAGCGTCGTCGGCCTCTGCTAATTTCATCTTTAATGGCGGTACCCTGTCCTTCACTGGGCCATCCTTAAGCACCGATCGCGGCCTGACTCTCACCAATGGCGGCGGCACCATCAACGTCACAAACGGTTCAACGCTCACGCTCAACGGCAGCATCGTCGGCAATGGCGTGCTGACTGTGAATGGAAGCGGAACATTGATTCTCAATAATGGAAATTCTTACACGAATACTACGGCCATCCTGGCTAGCACCCTGCAGCTAAACAATGGCAATGGCGCCGGTTCCGGAACGATTAGCTTCAGCAATAGCTCGCTCATTTATAACCCCAGCTCCGGCATTACCGTGCCCAATGCGCTTAACTTTGTTCCTGGTACCACCAATACGATCGTCGTCACATCGGGCAGCGGCGGAAATCCCATCAGCGGCGGAAACTGGATTGGCGGCGGTGTCGTCCTCGTCAGCAATACCTTTAATCCCTTCACGGCAAACGGAATCCTGGACGGATTCACCGGAATCATCATGCTCGACACCCCGAACGGTGCTGAGTTCCGGTTCAACAGCGGCGGCGGCAATTCCTGCTTTGGCAGCACAAACGCTACCTTCGACCTGGCCGTCGCCAATGCCAGTCTGGTTTGCCGCAACCCGGGTATCATGAATCTCGGCGCGCTCGAGGGCGTCCCCCAGACCTTAGTCTTTGGGCCAACCGCCACTCCTGGAACGGTCACCTGGTCCGTCGGCTGGAACAACTTAAGCAGCACCTACTCCGGAACAATCGCGAATAATTCTGCGAATGAATTCTCCGCTCTCACCAAGGTCGGCACCGGCACCTTGACGTTGGATGGCGGCAGCACGGTTTCGACCAACGAGGTGACAGACCCAAATACCGGCTTCAGTGAAACTGTCACCGGCTACGTAGCCACCATTACTTACACTGAGGCAACCATTCTGAGCAACGGCGTGCTGGCGCTGGTGGCACCGGACACCTTAACCAATTCGGCGAGCGTCACCCTGGCGGCCCCAAATGTCGTCCTGGACGCCACCGCAATGGGTTTCATCAGCAACCTGAGCTTTACCCTGCCGGATGGATCGAGCGAGGTATTAATCACCAACAGCGTATTTGAAATTTCCACCAATTCGCTTAATGGAGTGGGCACACTCAATGGCAACCTGCAGGCCGACCAGACTTCAACCTTTAACGTTGGATTGCCCACCGGCGTCTTCAATGTGACCGGCAATGCGTCATTGTCAGGGGCAATCAATATGAATCTAAGCGGCGCGCTCTGCAGCAAGGTCGCAGCGCAAAGTTTCACCATTGGAAATACGTCCACGCTAAATGTTACCAACATCGGCGGCGGCCTGGCCAACGGTACGACGTTTACCTTATTCAATCAGGCCGTTTCCGGCTTTGGCACGGTAAACTTGCCTCTTACGGACCCGACAGGCACAACCAATTACGTCTGGGCAAACAATCTGGGTAACAACGGCACGATTACGCTGACCACCGGCGGGGTGGTCGTTGCGCCGAACCCGCCACACATCACCTTCGGGTTCAACGGCAATACGTTGAGCCTCTCATGGCCTCAGTCCTACCTTGGCTATTCCTTGCAGGCGCAAACCAATTCTTTGAGCGTCGGCTTGAGCACCAACTGGGTAACCGTCCCCGGCAGTTCATCGGTCACCAGTGTGAACATCACCATCGTCCCGGGAAATCCAACGGTGTTTTTCCGCCTCACACAATAACGACCGTCTAGTGGCGCAGGCAGCTTGCCTGCGAGTTCATGGTCACAATGCATGCAAAAAACCGAGAGCGACCCCATGAACCGCCTCCGGAGCGCGGCTGTGCTGCAAGCCAGCCGCAGCAGCTTCGCTGGCAAAAGGGCCGCACCCAATCACCGAGATTCCCACACACAGCATGCTGCGGTTGGTCTCCGACACTGCCGCGCTCCGTCCGACCCAACATCAAAAAAGCCGTCCGCATGAATGCACTTCGATGTTCGATGTTTTCGCTTCTCGCCTTCGTCCTCGCCCTCGAAAGCCACGCCGCACAAAATTCGGCTCCCTCCTTCCCCGGCGCCGAGGGCTTCGGTGCGCTCGCTTCCGGCGGCAACGGAGGCGAAACCTATTGCGTCACAAATCTTGACGATTCCGGTCCGGGTACGTTTCGCAACGCCGTCAGTCATTCGCATAGCACGATTACTTTTGCCGTCGGCGGTGTCGTCCATTTGAAATCCAATGTCGCGGTCAGCAGCGACGTGTCCATTCTCGGTCAAACAGCGCTCGGCGATGGCATTACGCTCTACGGCCATTCCATTTCATTCAGCGGTTCCTCCAATATCGTCGTCCGTTACCTCCGCATCCGCGAAGGAATCGCTGGAGACCGCGGCAAATGTTCCGTCAATATCGTGAACGGCAGTGACATGATATTCGACCACGTCTCCATCGAATGGGGTCGTTGGGATTGCCTGGGATTGACCCACGGCAGTCACGATATCACGTTCCAATACTGCATCCTCGGACAGGGAATCGATCCCCAAAGATTTGGCGCACTGGTGGATTCGGTCACCAATATCACCTTCAGCCACAATCTTTGGATTGATAACGAAAGCCGCAATCCCAAAGCCAAGGGTACGACTCAATATATCAACAACGTCGTCTATAACTGGGGCAGAGATGGGCTCGTGGGCGGGCATTCGCAAATGAATCACCAGTTGGACGTCATTGGCAATTATTTTATCAAAGGCCCTTCCTCCAGTGACCACTTCGTGGGTGAATTCATATCCACGGACCATGTTTTTCAAAAAGACAATTACGTCGATCTCCAAGCCAGCGGCCAACTCAATGGCCATCTGATCTCCGATGATGAATTCCGTAATTCGGGTGGCGCAGCCGCATTTGCCTCACAACCTTTTCTCCATCCGCCAATCCCCGTTACCATCGATTCTCCATCCGAAGCATGGAAAGAGGTTGTCATGACCGCCGGCTGCTCCCGACTACGTGACCCGGTGGATCAAACACTCATCGCCCAGTTAAATTCACTCGGTAAAAGCGGGCGGCTGATCACCGATGAATCCACTGATGGCGGCGCAACCGCAAAATTTTCGAAATGATACCTACAAACCTCGCCCGCGCCGTCTTTACTGCCTTTGCAATCGGCGCAATTTTCGCCGCCTCCCCCACCCTCGCCGCTAGCGGTGCGGATACCTGGACCGGCGGCGCCGGCGACAACAATTGGTCCACCCCCGGCAACTGGACCGGCGTCAACGCCCCGCCCATTGCCGGCGATACCCTCGCGTTCGGTTCTCCGGGCCTTGGCAGCCTCACGCTCAACAATGATATTGCCGCCGCCACGTCGTTTGCAGGAATCACGTTCAACCCCGGCGCGCCAGCGTTCACGCTCAACGGCAATTCCGTCACGACCACCGCCATGATTGCGGATTTCGCGACCAGCACCGAGACGATTAATCTGCCCGTCATTTTCAGCGGCACACATTCGCTCAACGTTACCAATGGTGGTCTTATGGTGATCGACGGCGTCATTTCCGGCTCATCCGCCGGCATCAACATTGTCGGTGGCGGAACGGTGTTGCTGGATGGCTCGTCCGTAAATACCTATACCGGCACGACGACCGTAAACGCCGGCACGCTCCAGGAAAACTTTGCCAATCTCGGCGTGACAGCCAACCTCATCAGCAGCAGTTCCGCCCTGGTGTTCGGCGGCGGCACGTTGCGAATCATTGGCAACTCGGGAGCCGCCAGCAGCCAGACGTTTGCTTCGGCGAAATTGAACGCCGGCGCTTCGACCATTTCCGCCGCGCCAGCATCCAGCGGTCCAAATCCCACGCTCGCGCTCGGCGTATTCACCACCTCCGCCGGCGGCGTGGTGGTCATCAACGGCCCCGCATACAGCAGCGCACCCACGACTGCTTCCGGCCAGAGCGGTTCCGCCGGCAACGGGAGCACCACCGGACTTCAACCCGCTACTGCCACCATCACCACGACGAGCGGCACGGCCAATCAGGTTTTCCAAAGCACTGCCAGCGGCAACGCGGATTTTTATTGTTATGGCACCGTGGGTTTATACGACTTCGCAGCCGTCACAGGCAGCAGCCCTTTCACCATCACCGGCTTCTCGCAAATCAATTCCACCACCAGCGGCCTCGGTACCGGCAACGACGGCAGTTACTATCTTGAAACCAGCGGCTTTGACGTCAATAACGCGGTCGCCCAGACGCATTTTGAGGACATCGCCGCCAGCTTCAGTCCCTCGGCCAACACGACGAGCCTGGGTGGCTATCGTTACAACGCCAACGCCACCATCACAACGACTCTGTCCGGCGTCCAAAGCGTCGGCGCGGTGCTCGTCACTCCAAATGTGGGCGCAAACAACGACACCATCGCCGAAGGCACCAGCGGTGTGCTCGAACCGGGGTGGCGCAGTTCAAACAACAGCGGCGCACTGGCCATTTATCAAAACAATCTCGCCGGATTTCTCGTGTTGAGCGTGGTGTTGTCCGATGGCAAAACTTCCGGCGGCTCCTGGATGCAAGCCGGCGCGGGCACCGTGCTCTATGCCGCGGCGAACACTTTCACCGGACCGATCTACCTGGACGGCGGTATTTCAGAAATAACGGCAGACTCTGGCCTGGGCGCCCCAGGCACCGGCGCGACCGTTAACATGAATGGCGGAACGATTTTGGGAAATGCCACATTCACGCTCGATAACTCCGGCTCGAACAAACGCAACATCGCCCTCGGCAATAACGGCGGAAGCCTCGCTGCAGTCAGCGGCACAACGATGACCGTAGACGGCGTTGTCAGCGGCACAACTCTGACGGTCGGCATCCCCGCCTCAAGCGAAAATGGAAACATCGCCGCACAAGTTCTCGGCACCGGCAGTGGCACGGCAAATACATCTGTCCTGGCCACGGGCACGGTCGCGTTGACAGGCGTCAATACCTGGACCGGTGGCACACTGCTCGATAGCGGCACTCTTCGAATCAGCGCTTCCAGCCTCGGCTCCGGCGGCCTCAACTTTAACGGTGGCGCGATTCAATGGGCTTCCGGCGTGAGCACCGATATTTCATCCCAGGCAGTTACGTTTAATGCGAACGCCACGCTCGACGTCAACGGAAACACGGTCACCCTCGGCAATTCTATCGGCAACAACGGCCCCGGTGTGTTGACGGTCGAAAGTTTAAGTGCGAACGGCGTTCTCAATTTGAAAGGCGTAAACACCTGGACCGGAGCCACAATTGTCAGCAGCGGGACATTGAATGCGTTAAATACTTCCGGCTCGGCAACCGGAATTGGCACCGTGACGGTACAATCAGGCGCGGGCCTCGGCGGCAGCGGCTTTATTTCAGGAAATATTCTCTGGCAATCCGGCGCAGTAGCGTCACTCGACATAGGATCACAGCTCACCGTGGGTCCGGTCACGCTCAATAACAATACCGTGACCGTAAATGTCCCCGGCAGCATTCCATTGCAACCCGGCGCTTATCCGTTGATGAATTATACCGACGCAGGGAGCACCGGCTCATTTAACGCAACACCGGCGTACACGGGCGCGGGCGTCGCCCCCGGCATGTCTTCGGTGATTACCACTAGCGACGGCGTCGTCACGCTCACCGTCACCGCCATCGGCGGCATCGCCCGTACGTGGGTCGGCGACGGAACCCTCAACATCTGGGATTACACCACAACCAACTGGTTGAACGACGGCGTTCTGGCTGTTTATAGCGACGGCGACCTCGTGACGTTTGATGATTCCGGTTCCGGCAATCCCGCCGTTGATTTGACTGGCACGCTCCAGCCGGCATCGCTGTTGGTCAATGCGGTGCAGAATTACACCTTCTCTGGCGCGGGACAAATCGGCGGCCCTACGGCCCTCGTCAAGACCAACACAGGCACGCTTACCCTCCTCACCGCGAATACGTATTCCGGTCCAACCATCATCAGCCGGGGCACATTACAATTGGGCAATGGCACAACATTCGGTTCCGTGGGCACAAATGTTGTCCAGGACAACGACCTGCTCATTTTGGATTTGCCTGGAAATAACGCCTTGGCCAACACCGTCACTGGCACGGGCAGCCTCACAACAGAAGGCTCCGGCATCCTCACACTCACCGCCAGCAATTCTTACTCAGGCGGCACGACGATCAATGGCAGTGGCACGTTACAACTCACTACCGGCGGTTGGTTCGGCAGCGGCACCGTTACCGATGACGGTACGCTGCTCTTTAACAGTTCACGCAATCTCACGATCAACAACCCAATCAGCGGCACCGGCTCGCTCGCTCTTGCTGGCAGCGGAACCATTGCGCTCACCGCCGCCAACAGCTATCTCGGCGGCTCAACCATCAATAACGGCGCATTGCTCGTAAATAACACCTCCGGCAGCGGCACAGGCTCAGAAAAGGTAACTGTGTCCAGCGGTGGCCAACTCGGTGGCAGCGGCACAATCGCGGGCACAGTCATCATCAACAGCGGCGGGACGTTCTCGCCCGGAAATCCCGTCGGCACAATGACGATTGGAAATGGATTCACCGCCAATAGCGGAGCGGTCCTCAATTACACCCTCGGCACAGCCAGCGATCTGACAGTTGTAGATGGAAACCTCGCATTAAACGGTACCCTCAACATCACCAGCGGCGCTGGTTTCACTACGACTACATACACCCTCTTCACATACAGCGGCACGCTGATGCTCGGCAACCTCACACTGAATGTGCCGGCAAACACCACCGCGACCGTGCTTACCAACACGCCCGGCCAGGTGAATTTGGCCGTGCAAACGCTACAGACGGGTATCCTCGCCTTCCCCGGCGCGATGGGCTTTGGAAGATTTGCCTCCGGCGCGCGCATCGGCGGCTCGGTTTACCATGTCGTCAACACCAATGACAGCGGAGCAGGGTCTTTCCGCGACGCCGTCAGCGCGCCAAACCGCTTCATCGTCTTTGATGTTGGCGGCACCATCACTCTCCAAAGCGCCGTGGCCTGCTCCAGTGATCTTTACATTGCGGGCCAGACCGCGCCCGGCGGCATCGCCATCATTGGCCATGAAGTTTCCTTTAGCGTGCGCACCAACGACATCGTCCGCTTCCTCCGTATCCGTCCCGGCAGCATTGCTTCCTCTACCGAAGACGCCATCAACATGGGCGACGCCACGAATATGATTTTTGACCACGACTCCCTCGAGTTCGCTCCGTACAACAACATAGACGCCACCGGCAATAACTCCGGGGGAAATCAAATCACCATGCAGAATTGCATACTTGCCGACCCCATCGGCCAGCAGTTCAACGCTCACACCGAGGCGCTCGGCAATACCTTCTCATGGATCTACAACATCCTGGCCAGCGGTCACGACCGCAATCCTCTCGCCAAGATCAACAACGTCTTTATCAACAACGTCGTCTATAATTTCCAGGGCGGTTACACGGTTGCTAATACGAGCGGCCATTTTTCACATGATATTGTTGACAATTACTTTATCACCGGCCCGGCCACGACCTCGCCCAGCGATGACTTTTTCCAGTTTAATTCCAATCAATCTGTTTATGCATCGAGCAATATTCTCGATAGTTCAGCAAATAACACACTCGATGGCAGCATCTCCGCGCCCAGTGGTGACACGGTTCTAAATTCGCCCTGGTCATCCATTACCACCAGCACGCCGACGTTCTCGACCGCGGAAGCGTATCACTATGATATGTCTTTGGCCGGTGCTTTCCCTGCCGATCAAGTGGACCAACTCGTTTTCAATGATGTGTCTTCCCTCGGCGCCTCCGGCATGGGTGGCGGATTATGGACCAGCCAAACCCAAACCGGCCTGGGCAACAACGGCTACGGCATCATCATGGCCGGCGTGGCTCCCACCAATACCTCTGGCGACGGCATCCCGGATTATTACAAAGAAGCCATCGGCCTTGCCCCCAATATGACTAACAGCCTCACCCCCGGCATTGGCGGCTATACCAAACTGGAAAATTATTTGAACTGGCTCGCCCTGCCCCACACCGTCACCACAACGAACTCTCCGGTATTTGTCGATTTGTCCCAGTACGCCCGCGGTTTTACGAATTGGAGCCCCGTTTACAACATCAACACTCCCAGCAACGGCACCGTTACCGTGAGCAACGGCTACATTGTGGACTTCACACCGGACATCGGCTTCATCGGCCTGGCCAGTTTTCAATTCGTCGTTAGCGCCAACGACGGTTCGGCCATGACCAATACCGTTAGCATTTGCGTGACGCCAAACAACGCCGCTCCCGCCGCCGCCAACCCAATCTTCACGTCCATTTCCAACTCTGCAAACACCGTTGCCTTCACCGGCTCGGGCGGCATTCCCGAAGCCAACTTCATCCTATTCAGCTCAACCAATCTCACCACGCCGTTGCCCGACTGGATCCCGGTAATCACGAACACCTTCGACAACAGCGGCAATTTCAGTTTCACGCCCCCAACCCTCGCCAACGCATCCCAAACCTTCTACCTGCTGGAAATGCCGTAAAAATTCTCTTCGGCAGCTGCGGAGCAGCGCACGAAAGTAGCCCATAGTGCCAACTATGGGGTTACGACGATCGAATCTCTTAGCTCCGGCAGGAGCGACAGAAAACCGCGTCCCTTTAGGTACCTTGATAGATTCCGAGCGAAGACGCGAGATCGCAAGTGGCGTTGTCACGGTGGCCGTGCGATGCCGTGAGTATTTGCTATTGCGCTTTCGCCCTGGAATGTCCCGATATATCGCGATATATCGGGATGACACCGAATCCAGCAAAAGCGAAGAAAAGATACCCTTGAAATTATGCATGTCCTGCCCAAGAATCGCTGGAGACCCAAATGCAAATGGAAAATTCCAGTTCTACAGAAAAGCACAACGTACTCTGGCATAATCAATTAGTCCGGGCTCTGCAACTAATCTTTCTTTCGCTATCGGTTCTTTCGTTCTTTTCGGCCATAGTCATGTCCTACCGTGAAGGACGCGCGAACTCGAAATGGATGTTTTCTCTCGAAGATGTGCTATTTCTCCTTTTATTTTTAAGTGCCGCTGTTTTGCTTTTTTGCATGGTTGCTTCGTTACTCAGCAAACGCAACATCCTTGCCGCAACACTAATGTTCCTGGTCAGCTTCATTCTTTTCGTCGGATACTTTATCAATCATCAGCGCGTTTATCTATTGGGCTTCAGGAATTACGCGAAAAATATTCTAACAGTCGAGGAATGGATGACCATTTCTCGCTGTGCACAGACAAACATGAAGCCGCGCGATTCCCTTTGGGTGGCAGAGAACACGGCCGATTCTCTTTGGAATTCAGACCGTAACGCTGAGGTCGGCAGCGAACAGAAACTTTGGTCAGAATTCACTAATCAGACACAAATTCAAAAACTAGAACCATACGAAATAATTTCTGTTCCGGCACCTGGAAGGACAGAGATAGAATGGGGATCGGCGATCGTCGGGCATCGTGGAATTATCATCTACTCCAACTCTAACGATATTTCCCCACCTGACGACGTGTGGTTAGGGCCTTCGTTTTTCGCACCCGATATGGCCGCTTTTTTGGAGAACAATTAAGCTCGTCTACCAACCCATCCGTCTTCCCACGTTCTCATGCTCTCATGCTCTTTGTTCTGCCCCGTTGGCCAACTTGATTACTCAATTCTTCCCCGAAGGGCTCACCACTACAATCTTGAATGTGCCGGGCTTTGGCCGAGGCCGGCCCTGCCCTTTCGAAGGCTCAAGATCTGCAGTCGGGAGATAAAGATTGCGGGTCGTCGAATCAACCCCCATCGTACGCGCGCCTTTCAACGTCTGGACCGTCTGGATCACTTCAAATTTTCCCGGCGACGTCTCACCAACAACCGTGACCGTGCCGTCACCGCAACTCGCAAAGTCCTCTCCATCAAACTTGGTGGCATCGACTCCCGCGCCAATCGGAAAATCGGCCAGGACTTTGCCATTGTCGGCATCCATCACAACGAGTTTTTGCGGCCTTCGGCAACCGATATACAGGCGGCGTCGAACCGTATCCATCGACATGCCGACCGGCGAACCGCCGGGCGCCGTCGACCATTTATCAACAACTTTCATCGTCCTGGTATCCACCACTGCGACCTCATTTTTATCAACAAGGTTTATGTAAGCTTTGCCCTGTCCATCAGCCGCCAGAAATTCAGGTTTGCCGCCCAGGTCCACCGGCGCATCCATTTTGCCAGTCTTCAGGTCTATGTCCGGCGATATGGGAATCAGCAGACCCGGATCGCCGCAAACCACCAGCACCTTTCCGCTGGCCGGATCATAAATAACGCCGTCGGAATCGTCGTCGGTCTTGACCTTGCCCAGGACGGCATACGTCTTTAAGTCAAATACGGTGACAGAACCGTCCGAACCGTCGGTAATAAAACCGCGGCCGGCAGAGGGAACCAAAGCCACACCGTGGTTGCGCTTCTGGCCGGGCATATCCGCGACGGTTTTGCCCGTTGCGGCATCAATAACCATCGTGTGCGTCGAGCGTGGCACATAAAGAAGATGATGCTCCGGATCGACTGTCAAATAATCCCATCCGCCTTCGCCTCCGATTTGAAAAATCTGCGAGACGTGATAAGGCCCGTTTTCGTTCGCTCCAGCGGGCGAAGGCTGCGCCGAACTGGACAAGGCCAGTAAGAGCACCGGCGTCAGGCAACCAATGGTTCCTCCAATTTTGACAAGCTTCATAATTCCAATCTCTAAACCACTTCTGAATTTTTGCAAACCTTTTCTCGACTGCACCTGGCCGCTCCTACTTTCGACGAAAAATGATTTGTCAATTCAGGCCGGGGCCTTTGTTGTTTTCGAAGTTGCCGTTAGATTGGTAACTATTGTCTGGAGCGGCAAACGTTATCGCAGATTCTTTACCCGACGTCTCAATAAAGCCGCCAGTTGGAATTTCGAGATTGATGCTCCATTTTTTGCGGATCTTGTTCGGAAATTTGACCATTGGGCCGGTTCACGGTGATCGTCACGTCGCCACCGCTTGGAACGACTTTGCCAGCAAGCAAATCGAAAGAAATTGGCCCATTTGTAAAGGGAATCTTGAAATGTTGACTGATGTTTACAGGGGGCTCTGCGCCTTGCAATTCACGACATATGTAACGGGGTTTTAGAGATATGTGCGCTTTTGTCGTCGATGTTACCCACACGGCATAAATCCAGGCGGGATTCGCACGCTTTTGCTCAGAAATCTCAATGACTTGCGGGAAGCTGTCTGGCAAAGTTTAAAACCATGCCATTACTCGGCTTCATTCGGGGTCTTCGGTCTATTTATGCCGCAATGGCATTGTTTTTAATGTCCGATCTCTTCGCGCGCGCTCAATCCACAGTCACCGTTGATGTTGAAACGCAAAACCCCGGGCAGACTATCGCCACAAATTTTAGCGGCTTGAGCTTTGAGATGCAGTACGTTCTGACGAACTCCAACGGAAGTCATTTTTTCAGTCCGCGCAACGCGGCCCTCATCGCTTTGTTCGATCAACTCGGCATAAAAAGCCTGCGTGTGGGAGGCAATACAGCCGACCGTCCGTCCATTCCGGTTCCCAATGAGGCGGACGCCGACAGCCTTTTTGCCTTTGCGAAAGTTGCCGGCGTGAAAGTGATTTACACGTTGCGACTCGATGAAGGCAATCTCGATGCCGCAACACGCATGGCGAATTACCTCATCCGTCACTATCGCAACGAGTTGGCGGGTTTTGCCATCGGCAACGAGCCGAATGTGTTCAGCAAAACCTACCCGCCGTATCTGGCCGAGTGGAAGCGATACGCGGCGCAGATCACTGCGCCGGCGAATTCTCCGGAGGCCAAATTTTGCGGGCCAAGTACGTCCCCCGGTCATGAGCGCTGGGCGGCGGACTTTGCGAATGAATTCGGCAATCGAGGTCCGCTCGCTTTCGTTGCGCAGCATGATTATCCGGGCGGGGACGCCCGGCGAGCCACCAACGCCGCGGCGGCTCGTGACAACATCCTCTCTCCAGCCATTGACGAACACTACGCCAAATTCGCGGCCAGATTTGTGCCGGCTATTTTGTCAAACGGCCTGCCCTATCGCCTTGAGGAAGCAAACAGTTTCTACGATGGCGGCGCAAAAGACGTAAGTGATACGTTTGCCTCGGCATTATGGGCATTGGATTACCAATGGTGGTGGGCTGAACATCAGGCCAGTGGCATAAATTTTCATACCGGCGACAAGGTGGCCACCAGCGAGACCAATAAGCCGTGTCGGTATGCTGTTTTTTGGACTGTGCCCGGCGGTTACAATGTTCACCCCATCGGCTACGCATTGAAAATGTTTTCTCTGGCCGCGCATGGCAGTCTGCTGCCTGTGAGTATTGAAGACAGCGATTTGAATCTTCGAGCCTATGCTGCCACTTCCGGCAAAAATGAGGTGTGCCTCACCCTTATCAATCGTGAACATGGAGATTCCAGCCGGCGCGCCGAAATAGTTATGAATCCAGGACTTAAAAAGGCGCGCGCCCGATTCATGCTGCTGACTTGTCCGGAAAACAATGTCGCAGCCAAAACGGATGTCACGCTCGGCGGTGCGGAAATCCACGATAACGGAACATGGAGAGGAAAATGGACACGCCTGAAATCGACGGCTGATGGAAAATTTGTTTTTGACCTGCCGCCCGCCACCGCCGCCCTGGTCCAGTTTGCGGGAAGCCCCCCTTCAATTATGTCGCATACATCGGGACAATGAACGAATCTTGACACTCGCCGTGAAAAAAATCGGCCCACAATTGGTGAGATTTCCCCGAAGGTCGATTCGCTTTGGACCCGTGAACCTGATTAGCGTAGCAGCGGACATGCGTCCGCTCTGACTAATTCGCGGATGGATCATTCCCTGTCCCGTGTCGTTCAGCATCTCTAACTATCGGACGACAATTCCCCCTCTCCCAGCGGGAGAGGGCAGGGGTGAGGGAGAGCCTACTGGATGTAGATACTCGCCCGATTTGGGGGGAATCTTCCGGACACAGATATTCGTCCCTTGGTTCATGGATGCGCGCTTGAAAGCCCGCGTTCCCATGTTTCATCCTGTGCTTTTCTGCAAGAAAATTGGCAATTTTTTGACCTTAGCCGCTCGTCAAATGCGCGGCTGCGGCATAAGCTGAGGCCCGAATTTCCGCAGGCAATATGTCGCAAATTAGAAAGCTATTGATCGGGCTTTTGGCTCTCGTGTTCCCATTCGCGCTCCAGGCGGTTGGCGTTTCAAATTTGCGGTGCGAGGATTTAGCCGATCCCGTCGGAATTGATCCGATACAACCTCGCCTGAGTTGGATTCTCGACTCCAGCGAATGCAATCAAAATCAGGCCGGTTATGAGATTCTCGTCGCGACCTCGGAGAAAAATCTGGCGCGAAACGATGGCGATTTGTGGAACAGTGGCAAAATATTGTCCGATCAATCGGTTCAAGTTGTCTACGCGGGTAAACCTCTTGGATCGTACGAGCAATGTTTTTGGAAAGCCCGTGTCTGGGACAAAGAGGGAAAAGTTTCCGCCTGGAGCCGGCCAGCCTTTTGGACTATGGGCATCTTAACGCCCGCCGATTGGAACGGTGCAAAATGGATTGGCCTGAATGGAACGAATGTGACGGATTACTTGGCTGGTACGAGCTGGATTTGGTCCCCGTCCGGCGCATCTTCGACGAATTATTTTCGCAAAGTCATTATCATTCCCACCGGACGCAAAGTCGTTCGCGCCCAATGGGTTTATACCGGTGATAACGAATGCCGCGGCTGGCTGAACGGCTTCGATCTCGGTGCGCGAAATAATTATCATACTGTAAGGGACGATGACATCACCGGCCGGCTTGATCCCGGCTCGACTAACGTTTTCGCATTCACTGGCTACAATTTCGGCTCGGCTGGCAAACCAGCCGGCATCGTGGGACTGCTGACAATTGAATTTGATCGAGGCGCGCCGATGTTGGTTCCCACGGACGATTCGTGGAAGGTTTCGGACCAGGAAACGTCCGGCTGGAATAAGACCGGTTTTGATGATTCCAATTGGACTGCGGCGGAGAAGCTTGGCCCTGTTGGAATACAGCCTTGGGGCAACGTGCGTGTTTCCGAGTCCCGCCGGCTGCCGGCGCGGTATTTGCGGAAGGATTTTTCCGCCGCCAAAACCATTCGCCGCGCTGCCGTCTGTTTTTCCGGACTCGGTCTGTCCGAGCTTTATCTCAATGGCGCGAAGGTGGGCGACGCGGTTTTGTCGCCGGCATTCACCCAATACAACAAGCGCGCGTTTTATGTCGCTTACGACGTAACCGGATATTTGCGTCGTGGCGAAAACGCAATAGGGGTGATTCTCGGCAATGGCCGTTTCTTCGCAGACCGCAGCCACGTTTATTCGGGCACCGAAAGTTTTGGCTGGCCGAAATTGCTGCTGAATTTGCGGATTGAATATTCTGATGGTTCAATTTCTGAAATTGTCAGCGACAATTCCTGGAAATTGACGGCGGACGGTCCGATTGTTGCCAACAACGATTATGACGGAGAGGAATACGACGCGCGCAAAGAGTTTTCCGGCTGGGATAAAATCCATTTCGATGACTCCAGGTGGCAGCCCGCGCAAATTGTTTCCGCTCCGTGTGAAAACATCACCGCACAAATGCAGGAGCCGATTCGCGTAACGCAAACGATTAAGCCGATATCCGTTCACGAACTTTCGCCAGGCGATTTCATTTATGATCTGGGCCAAAATATCGTTGGGTGGTGTCGTTTGAGAGTCTCGGGCCCGGCGGGAACGCAAGTCACTTTGCGCCATGCCGAAACGTTGAAGCCGGACGGCAGTCTTAATTTGGCCAACTTGCGTAGCGCGCGAGCCACTGATATTTACACGCTGAAAGGCAACGGTTTGGAAGTTTGGGAGCCTCGTTTTGTGACGCACGGGTTTCGTTACGTCGAAGTAACCGGGTTTCCCGGCAGGCCGGGCTTGAATTCCATCGAGGGTCGTGTGGTTAACGACGATTTGCCGGTGACCGGAAGTTTTGAAACGTCCAACCCGCTGTTCAACAAAATCTATCGGGCTATCGTTTGGGGTGTGCGAGGCAATTATCGCAGCGTTCCGACGGATTGTCCGCAACGCGACGAACGCCAGGGCTGGCTCGGCGACCGTTCTGAGGAATCACGCGGCGAAACGTTTCTTTTCGATAACTCAAAACTTTACTCCAATTGGATGCAGGACATCGCCGATGCTCAGCGCACCAGCGGCAGCTTGCCGGATATTGCGCCCACGTATTGGCCATTTTATTCCGATAATGTCTCGTGGCCGAGTACATTTATTATCGTCCCGGAAATGCTGCGCGAACAATTTGCCGACGCGCAAACTGTTGCACGCAATTACGACAGCGCCAAAAAATGGATGGATTATATGAGCCGATGGGTGGCCAATGGCATTATCGCGCGCGACAGTTACGGTGATTGGTGTGTTCCGCCTGAAAATCCCCTGCTCATTCATTCGGAAGACCCCAATCGCGTCACCGATAAAGCGCTCATCGCCACTGCCTATTTTTACCACGATTGCAAGCTGATGGAAGATGAAGCAAAGATGCTCGGCAAAGATGACGACTCGCGGCAATTTCATTTGCTGGCAGAGCAGATTAAAACCGCGTTTAATGAAAAGTTCCTCGATCGTGGCAAAGGCCAATATAGTAATGGCACGCAGACGTCCTGCGTGTTGCCGCTCGCCTTTGGTCTCGTTCCCGACGGCATACGTGAACGCGTTTTCAACCACCTCGTTGATAAAATAGAAAATGATTCGCATGGACACATCGGTACCGGCCTGATTGGCGGACAATATCTCATGCGCGTGCTGACGGAGAACGGGCGGCCGGATTTGGCCTTTGAAATTGCATCACAAAAGGATTATCCGAGTTGGGGCCACATGATTGAGCACGGCGCGACCACAATATGGGAATTGTGGAATGGCGACACTGCCGATCCAACAATGAATTCGGGCAATCACGTCATGCTGGTTGGCGATCTCGTGATTTGGTTTTATGAAGACCTTGCCGGTATTAAATCCGACCCCGCGCAGCCGGGCTTCAAACATATCATCATGAGTCCGACGCCCACGGGTGATTTGACCTGGGTGAAAGCCTCGCACCTTTCGCCTTATGGAAAAATTTCCAGCGAATGGCATAGTGACGAAGGGAAATTTGACTGGCAGGTTGAAATTCCTGCGAACGCAACGGCAACGGCTTATGTTCCTGCGACTGGCTCAGAAAACATCAAGTCCGATGGCGTGAAGCCGATTCGGTTTGGAAATGGCCGTGCCGTATTTGAACTGGGCGCCGGCAAGTATCATTTCATCAG
The DNA here is from genome assembly GCA_036269115.1 of Verrucomicrobiia bacterium. Classification (GTDB taxonomy): domain Bacteria; phylum Verrucomicrobiota; class Verrucomicrobiia; order Limisphaerales; family UBA11358; genus UBA11358. The sequence goes on from DATAST010000152.1 coordinate 48,412, forward strand.
TGAACTAAAATGAAATCGAATCTTTTGACTGTGGCATTGTTTATCACATTGGTTGCTTTTTCGTGCATTGCATCCGACCATGGCGCTGTTGCGAAATCTGAATTCATTTTCACCAAAGCACCGTTTCCGTCATGCCATGCGTCGACAATCTCCGAAACGAAATCCGGCCTGGTCGCTGCGTGGTTTGGAGGAACTGCCGAGCGCAATCCAGACGTGTGTATTTACGTCTCGCGGAATGTAAATGGAGATTGGTCGCCGCCGGTCGCCGTCGCCGACGGCGTCGGTTTTGCGAAAAACCGCTTTCCGACGTGGAACCCCGTTTTATTTGAGCCGAAGAATGGCCCGCTGATGCTCTTTTACAAAGTCGGCCCAAGCCCTTCGAAATGGTGGGGAATGATGATGCTTTCAACCGATGATGGCAAAACGTGGTCGAAACCGCAGCGGTTGCCCGAGGGAATTCTCGGACCCATCAAGGACAAGCCGGTGCAATTGGCAAATGGCGAAGTTCTTTGCGGCAGCAGCACGGAAAACGGCGGACGGAAGGTGCATTTTGAATTCATGAGGGATTTCGGAATGACGTGGAGTGCCACGCCGCCCGTGGATGATCCGGAAAAAATCGGTGCAATTCAGCCGACGATTCTCTTTTTGAAAGGCGGCCGGCTCGAAGCGCTTGGCCGTACGAGCAAAGACAGGATTTTCAAAAGCATTTCCAGCGATGATGGCAAAACGTGGGGGGCGATGACTTTAACCGATTTGCCGAATCCTGATTCCGGGATTGACGCTGTGACTCTGCGTGATGGCCTGCAGCTTTTGGTTTATAATCACAACCTGAGGGCCGGTTCGCACAATAAAGGCCGCAGTCCGCTGAATGTTGCTGTTTCCTCAGACGGAACAAACTGGCTGGCCGCGATGGTTTTGGAAGACGAACCGGATGCGCCGAGCGGTTTTTCTTATCCAGCCGTAATTCAAACGCGCGACGGTTTGGTCCATATTACTTATACGTGGGAACGCAAACGCATCAAACATGTTGTGATTGACCCGGAAAAATTGGTTTTGAAACCATTCAATAATGGCGATTGGCCAAAATAGCTTTTAACTGCCAATTAAAGGTGGATTAGAGCGTTTTAAAAAATAATGTGGCCATTCGGAGCGAGGATTTTTGGTGTTTTGGCGAGGCTTCAGCGAAGGAGCATGTTTGAAAACCCTGTGACTGAGCTGAAACGACGCCAAAACCCAAAAAGACCGCTTCCCCTCCTTTTTCCTCCCGATGGCTACAGTATTTTTTAAATCGCTCTAAGCGGTTAATGTTTTTCGCCGCTGCTCCAATTCCGCGTGGATTTTCGGTTCCAGCAGTTCAAATTTTTTGTAAAACCACACCGGCAAGATAGCCAATGCGAAGAAAAATGCGGGCAGCCAGATTAATCCGATTTCAATTCCCTTCAGCGATCGCGCGGATTGCCCGACATTTGGCACATAACCGTACGCATTCATGATCCAGGCGGGCAGGGCCCCGCCAAGTCCGCTGCCGGCTTTTAGGCAAAACGCCGCGCCGATGGCGGTCAAAAATCCAGCCGCCCGAATGCCGGTTTTCCATTCGCCGTAATCCACGCTGTCGGACAAAACGGAAAATGGCATTGCCATCGCCATGCCGCTCAATAAAAAGCCAAATGCCCAGCCGAACATGATGATGGGCAGCGACAAATTGTTCTTTATACCAAACCAAACGATGATTTGGCCGATGGCCATGCCGAGCAAACCGATCATCCACACGTTTCGTTTGGACGTCCATTTACAAAAGAAGGGAAGGGCAAATGCCGTGGCCAGAGAAATGGAGTCCAGGGCGAACGCCGTGGAAATCAAATCTTTGCGGTGAAGTGTGTATTCAAAAAAATATGGCGCGACGCTGACGCGCGCAATGAACGCGATCCAAAAACACAGGCTGCTGGCAAAAATGATGAGCCACGGCCAATTGCCTTTGATCGCGCGGAAGCTGTCGGCGATCGGCAGGGGTTGCTTTTCTTCCGCGACGATTTGCGGCATTTCTTCCAGGTTCCAAAATGCCGTCAGGAACAAAAGAATTGATCCAGCCGCGTAGATCGGCATGACGATCATGAAACCTTTGCGGTCGTTGCCGTGGCCGAAAAATTGGACGAGATTGAGTGCAGTGAGATTGACCAGCAACGCGCCGAGTTTGGAGCCGAACATGCGGAAGCAGGTCAGCGTGACGCGCTCGTTCGGGTTGGGAGTCAGCGCGGACAAAATCGAAGTGACGGGCGTGTTGATGCCGGTGTACAGGATGCTGCAAATGATGTACGTCGCCCCGGCGTAGACAATTTTTGCGTGATAACTAATGTTGGGCGTGAGAAATGTCAGCACGCCGAAAGTCGCGAACGGGACGCAAAGCCACAAAAACCACGGACGGCTTTTACCCCAGCGGCTTCGCGTCTTGTCGAAAATGATTCCCCAAACTGGCGCGTCGATGGCGTCAACACAGCGGGCAATTAATAAAATGGATCCGGCTGCTGCCGCGGAAATTCCAAAAACGTCCGTGTAAAATTTCAGCAGATAAAATGAAATGACGGCGAAAATAAGTTGCCCGCCGGTATCGCTTGCGGCGTAGCTGAATCGTTCTGTATAGGAAGTCTTGTTCACCCTCGGATCGGCAGCTTGCGCCCGTTTTTCAGATACAAGGGAATTGTTTCCAATGGCGCGGCGGCAACAATTGTTTGTCCGCCCTTGAATTTCTTGCCGCTCCACGCGTCAGTCCAACTGGCGCCCGCGGGCAAATAAACCTTCCGTTTCGTCTTCCCGGAATGAAGGACTGGCGCAACCAGCAAATCCGCACCGAACAAAAATTGGTCGTCAACGCCTGCGCAATTTTTATCGGCGGCAAAATCGAAGAATAGCGGACGCATTGGCGGCGTGCCTTTACTCGAAGCGATTTTCATCTGTTCCATGATGTACGGGCGCAGACGTTCGCGGAGAAAAAGAATTTCGCGGATGATTTTGTAGGCGCGCTCGCCAAAGCGCCAGACTTCGTTCGGGCCGCCGCGAGTAGGATCGCTTGTCTCCGGATGCGCCAGGGAGCTGTTGCGCCAGCCGTGCAGGCGGAACAGTGGGCAAAACGCCCCGTACTGGAACCAGCGTGCGATGAGTTCCTGAAAATACGGCGTGTCAATTTCGCCGCCGAAAAATCCGCCAATGTCCGTCGTCCACCATGGAATGCCGCTCATGCCGATATTTAACCCGGCGCGCACCTGCTGTTGCAGGTCCTCCCACGTCGAATGAATGTCACCTGACCAAATCGCCGCGCCAAAACGCTGGCTCCCGGCAAAACCCGCCCGGCCAAGCGTAACTATTTCCTTTTCGCCGGCTGATTTCATTCCGTCAAAAAATGCCCGTTGTTGCATCATCGGATATATGCAGCCGGCCTCGAGGCCGTTGCCGGCGTGATAACGCACGTTGTCGTGGTCGTAAGTGATCATTTCCGGTTCAATCGCATCGAGCCAGAAAACTTTGATGCCGTGCCGAAAATAATTTTCACGCACTTTGCCCCACAAAAATTTCCGCGCGGCTGGATTTGTCGTGTCGAGCAATCCCGAGATGACCGTGTGGCTCGTGTTCGAGTCGGTGAATTTGATGAAACTATTCAAGCCGCGTTCCGTGCGGACCAGCAGATTTTTCCTCTCGAGTTCGGAGAAGTTTTCACTGTCGGGATTCACCGTAGGCCAAATTGAAACCATGACCTTGATTCCGAGTCGTTGCAATTCGTCCACCATCGCTTTCGGGTCCGGCCAGGAATTTGGATCAAATTTCCATTCACCCATCTTCGTCCAATTAAAGTAATCAATGACGATGACCGACATGGGTAGCCCTCGTCGTTTATGCTCGCGCGCAACGGCGAGTAATTCATCCTGTGTTTTGTACCGCAGCTTGCATTGCCAAAAACCGGTCGCGAATTCCGGTAATACCGGCGCATGGCCCGTCAAGTCCGCGTATCGCTCTAAAATATCCGCGTAGCTGTCGCCAGTCGTGACTACGTAATCGACCAGTCGCGTGCTGTCGGCGACCCATCGGGTCTGCGTGCGGCCCAGTTCAACGCGGCCCATGCCGGGATTGTGCCAGAGAAAACCGTAGCCGCGGCTGGAGACAAGGAAGGGGATCGAGATCTGCGAATTTCGATGAGTGAGTTCAAGCACGCAGCCCTTCTGGTTTAGCAAGCCGTGCCGCCGCTGGCCAAGGCCGTAAATGGACTCGTCATCAAAGGCAGTAAAGCTCGCTTCGCAGCGATATAGATCGCCGCCGGCGGACTTGAACGTGCGCGAGGGCGGATAATTTGTGCGCCCAAATATCTCCTCGCAGAGCGGTTCACTGCTGCCAGTCTTAAAGCAACGGACGCGGCCGGATTTGGCGTCAATCGTCGCGGTCAATTTCCCATTCGTCAGGCGCGCCAAATTGTTTTCGATCGAAATCTTTGCGGGTGCTTTTTGGGGCGGCAGCAAACTCCAATCGCGCAACGGCATATCCGCGAGCACCGTTGCCCGAATCCGAATTGAATCTTTTCCCCACGGCTCGACCCAGAGGGTCTGCTCCTTCAAACGCCAGGCAATTCGAGTGCCGATCGGTTGAAATCTGGATTCGTTTTCGTTCACGGATTGCACCAGATAAATAACGATTCGCCCAATTTCAGGCGAGCCTTTTCAATCATAAAAGCAAAAAAGCGCAGAAGCATTCCTCTGCGCTCTCTTGGGTTAAATTTTTTCCTTCTTCTCGTCAGGAAACGGGCCGAAATTCGCTTCGGTGTCGTTGGTGTGGGCGTAAATGTTTTTGCCATCCTTAAGGAACGGCGTGGCGATTGCCCATGGCTTGCCATCGGGACGTTTGATCGGCGCGCCGCTATATTGTGGGAGGTAAATGCGGCGCATCCGGTTTGTTTTGTTGGGTCCGCTCCGATGAAAGACAAAACTGTCGAACGCCACGATACTCCCGGCCGGGACAATCAACGGATCGCCGGGGTCGCTGCCCGTGTAACCAATCAAATCATTCGATCCTTCTTCCTTAAAATGGTCAATGATTTTGCCGCGCGTGCCGGCTCGCGAGTGCGGCAGCAGATAAACCGTGCCGTTCTCCTCGTTCACCGCGTCGAGCGTGCACCAGCAGGTGACGTACGGTTTGTGGTTCGTGGTCGGGTCATACCATTTCACATAGCCGCTATCCTGGTGCCATGAGAATTTCATTCCCTGCTCCGGCCCTTTGACGACCCATTGCTCGTGAAACAGGTATGCCTCTGGCCCGACTGTTGCCTCGGCGACCTGGGCCATCACATCACTGAAGATGAATTGCCAGAGACGCTGGCTCAACCGATATCGGTTATTGATGAAATAGCGTTTCCCACGATGCGTGATGCCAACGGATTGCACGCCCTTGGAATCCATCAGGCCGTCCATGTAACCGAGGTAATAGGAACATTCCTCTCTCAGCATTTCCAGCAGGTTGGGCGGAATGACGCCCGGCAAAATCATGTAGCCTTCGTTTTTGTAAAGTTCGCGCTGGTCTTTAGGGACGATTGAATTCATGAGGGCAAGTTACTTCTGGTAACGACGAAATGCTTCTCATTTTGCCCCGACTTGTTATCATTTTTTGTCGCCATGCGCCAACGGCTCGATTTGCCGAAAGACTTGAACGGTAATCTCTGGCATTACCGTAATCTTGGCCGCACTCATGCGATGCACCGGCACGCCGAGCTTGAATTCAACCTCGTGACGCAGGGTGGGGGACTTTATCTCCTGGAAAACCGCAAGTATGATATTCGGCCCGGCGATTTATTGTGGCTCTTTTCTGCCCAGGAGCACTTGCTCATCGAACAGACGCTGGATTTTGAAATGTGGATCGGCGTTTTCAAGCCGCAAGCCGTTCGACAAAGCGCGACTGATGCGAATGCGGCAATTCTACGACAATCCAATCCGGCGGGCGAATTCTGCCGCCGTTTGTCGCAACGGGATAGAACCCGGCTTGAAGAGTTGTTCGCAGAAATTGTCGCTTCGCAAAGTGACGCGGGATTGTTTAATGCGGGTTTGAACTATGCTCTGCTGGCGGCGTGGCGGCACTTTCAGCGGGCCGCGGATGTGCCCGTGCATGACGTTCATCCTGCCGTGGAGCGTGCTGCGCGGTTGATTCGCAATGAAGACTCGGGATTGAATTTGGATGAACTCGCGCGCCGTTCCGGCTTGAGCGCGCACCGTTTGAGCCGATTATTTAAGCGGCAGACCGGCGTCACTTTGGTGGACTTTCGAAACCGCCAACGGATCGAAAATTTTTTGCAACTTTACGGCGCCGGGCAACGGTGCACCATGCTGGATGCCGCTCTTGAGTCAGGTTTCGGCAGCTACGCCCAATTCCATCGGGTTTTCAAGGAGGTGACGGGACGCTCACCGCGCGAATATCGTCGAACCTGATCGAACGGCGAATCTCGACACCTCAACAGAGACCACAAACCCGACAGCTAGAACGAGAACAACCGCGTTCGCAAGGCCGCTTTGGAACCCCAGAACCAGCGGCGCAGCAAAATCCCGTAATAGGTTAGGTACACGAAGCAAGGTATTTCAATAAACCGGAAAACTTTTTGCATTTTCGGATCAATTTTATCCAGAAGATAACGTGAAAAAGCTACTACGAGCGCGACACATGCCAATAAGGATTGTTTAAGCATTGATTTCCTTTTTTATGTTTGCCGCCAAAACCGTAACGCTTTGTCAATTTGGCTGCCATTGCCATTGCCAACTGGCAACGAGCCACGAGCCCTCTTTGCCCTGGGCGAAAGTAACCTGTAGCTGTTTTATGGCATATATTTGAGGAGTATTTCCATTGAGTCCTTCACTTGCGGAAATGCTTGGGATTATAGGATGCGAAGACATGGATACGGGATCACCGTTATAGGAAACCCTCCAGCGATAATTCCATTCAATATAAACCCACGGTTGCGGTGGATTCATTTGTGTGCCTCCCTCACCCGAACCCGTTTCATCGGGATTCCCTAGCAACGATTTAACGGCGTCTTGGGACATTCCCATTTGAAGTCGCACCGCCTTATCTTGGGCGTCCCGAAATGAGAGGCCATAGTGGTCTTTCACATCTTCGGGTGGTGGCGGCTGCAAAACAATGTTCGTGACGCTTATGCTGTTAGTCTCGGTGACAACCACATTTATATAATTTGTGACCGTGACATAATTGGTTTTGTTGGTAATAGCGTCCTGACTTAAAGGTTGAGATGTTTGGCAACCTGCCATTATAAAAACGATGGCTAAAGCAAATAATGTTATTGCTGTTATTTTTGATTGCATGGCTCGTCGACAAGTCTTTGAATGAAATCTGTGAATGCTACAGCGTGGTTGACCAACGTGCCAGACACATAAAACGCCACAACAGTGTCAACTTTATCATGGACTTCCAGCAACCTCGCAATTCGCATTGTGTAGTAAAATACGTCTAGCTGATTGTCGGGCAACTCGGCTAAGACTTGTTCCCGGCTAGTAGTTTCAGCAAACGCATAAACCTGCTTCTCTGTAATTGATAATCCGTCGATGCTCTTTATAAAATACGCCTCGGTTATGCGCCTGCTTGTGTCGTCAAAAAAGTCATTAACTCGGTATTGTCTGCGGGCCAAATTCCAGCGTATCGCATTAAATACTTCTGCCTCGGCTTGTGAATATTTGTCTTCACCATACCATCCTCTTTTTATCATAACGGCGGAAATTGCGATTTTTGAATAATAACTTATGGTTTCTTTAATAAGAGCGTAGTGGATCGCTTTGTCAAATGTTAAAGTTCCTCCTAGACTGGCTGTGTTTAGCGACGCTGACGCTGCCTCAGTGGCAAAATGAATTATGGCCTGCGGGAATTCTGGGCTCAAACGCCCTGTGCTATCATCTAACACCGGCTTTTTAACGGGTGCGTTTACCACCATTTCATTTTTACATTGCGGGCAACGTATCGTGAATGGCTCGGCCCGCGGCATATAACGCAACCCCTGAGAGCATTTAGTACAAATGGTTGTGCTTGGAAAAGGTGTTGCAGGTTTCCTCTGCTCCGTTCTTTTTGTCTGTTGGGGTAGTTCGCTTGCCTGCAACTTGTCACGGGTCAATTTATGAAGCTCTCGCAATCGTTTAACATCTGGTTCATTAACGTCTGGGTCAAATAATTCTAATTCCTGCCTGTAATCGTCCCGGAGTCCTTCATTCAGATATTTTTCTACTTCATATCGAAGGTGTCCTTCAAAATGCCGTGGCATCATTTCGTAAACCTGAAAAAACTTTAAAACAATGTGGTTTCCAACCGATGCCGGAATATGTTCCCCTCGCTGCTTTGCGGCATGATGAAATGCCGTTGTAACCAGCATGTAAATCTCTATTATTTTTGCATCGGTTGTCTTTGCCGTTGGCGCACAGCCGTATTGGGCCGCTATGCCCCGATAGCCTTTAACAATGAGCCTGCTGGACACGTCCTGAACATCGTCAAGCATCGTTCGCCGTTTGGGCGTTGTTCCGAATAATTTGTTCAGGAAGCTCATCTTTGCCTGTAAATTTTAGTTTAAAATTTTGCGGCCATGAGAGGCAGGAAAAATGAAACGGCGGGCAACGTCAAGATAAATGTCTTATCAGGTTTTAAAACAGAAGGATGGCAACCTGCATGAATGAGTCGCCATCATTTTGCACTTTCATACGGTTTTTCTGCGGCGGCGAAACAGCGTTAATTAAAGGGGTCAATCCTTAAAGGGGTCAACCCAGTAAAGGGGTCAACCCAGTAAAGGGGTCAACCCATAGCAACGGTCGTTTTTTCAGTATAAGCCGCTGCGTAGTCCTCTTAGAGTCGGCGGTAGAAGCCTTGGCGGCGGCTATTGATCCGGGGAGCTCACGAATACCTATTGGTATTCCACATATACCGGCAAATTCGATCAAGACCACTATGGATACGACTTTGGATCCGACGTGACACGGCAACCGCGACGGACATATACAGTCGCCAAAGTTCCAGCAGCGTTACGGTCAATGTGCTGGCCGGCGGCAGCTACAGCTACGACCAAAACGGAAACATGGCTGGTGCCGGCACGGATCAACACGTCCGTCTTGCTTCGACCTCGCCTTATTTTTTAAAACGCTCTAATCCGTGTGAATCTGTGTCCATCTGTGTTCAAGTTGATAGAACCCGCATAAATAAAGGGTTCCTTGAAGCGATGGACGGCCACTGTCAGTGAAACTGCCAGTCAAGCGGTAAGTGCTGAAACAACTCGCCAAAACTGGCTAGAGCTCGCTGAAACTTGCCACCACTGGCGCTCGCAGGCGGCGTTTGCTCGTGAGCCGCTTTAGGCACGAACTGCCTCCTTGGCTGTAGTTACATCGTTGAACACCAAAAGCTCTTCTTCATTCAAGCGAATCCAATGATTACAATCATGCTGTTCATAGACATCAATCCAGATTTGCGAAGTATCCGAATAAAGTGCGTATTCCCTATTTCCGGATTTTATGATCTCAAGGAGAGACTGCGTTGGCTTAACCAGCTCCCAGTCTGGTAAATCAATCGTCTGAATAATTTGCTCCTGATTAGCAATCCACCAACGGTGGGCAATATTGTATCCATCGAATTCGAGAGGGACTTTCCTGTAATACGCAACGAAATCGTCAGGGGCGAAATGAGACCTCCCTCGCGAAGGAAATTTCACGCGCTTCTTTATATGGCACTTACACCGCCAATCACCAGGCGGATGGTAATGCATGTGGAACTCATAAAGATTGTCTCTATAATGACCAACAACCGTAACCCCATCTTTGATGCGTTGCTTCGGCACGGCATTTGGCAGAGATATTTTCACGCCCAACCTATATACATTGTTTGAATCGTTTTGCAGCAAAGAAACCATGTCGTTTTCTCTCTTTTTTCTGCTGCCGGTCATAGCAACAGAAGCACGGTCAACCTTTGAATGAGGGTTTCGCTCATTATTGATTCATGCCCTGCCAGCCCTTTGAAAATGAAATTCAGTGTCAGTCAAACTGTCAGTACAAGGACTAAAAAATATTGAAAAGTCATGACGAGTAGTGACGAATTTAATTCGATTTTGCAATAGGTTTAATCATTTTATGAGTGTTCTGAATCGGGTTTGCAGACTGTGTTGATCCGTGGTTTTAAATGGGCTCAGCGGCATGATCCGGGATCCGGAAGCGAATCGAACGCGTAAAGAGCTCCTGGAATTGTGACAGTGTTTCTGTTGGCAAGGATGGCCCGCGGGCGGGAATGCATTCTTCAAAATGGCCAGCCCTGGGGCATTCAGCCCGGAGCGGTTTTGGCACTGGCGCCTATAGCGAGCCCCCGATAACGTTAATGTAACACCGCAAGCCATTCACCATCAACGGCTTGCAAAATGTAACAGCCTGTAACAAATTGTGTAACACCGTAATCCTTTGCGACTCAACGATGTAACAATGTAACACGATTTTCAACTTCAATACACATTCACAACCCGGACAGGGAGGCGACCTCTCGTCGCCAATTCCACTGCCATCGACTGACATCAGCAAACAGGGACCTCAGGCAATTTCATTTCAGTTTGTAAAATCCGCACATCCCTGTAGGCCGGGTGCCCTCACCCGGCTCCGGTGGAAATGTTCCTTTGTGAGCCCAACGCGGAGTTCTAAAAAGTGTCAAAAGGTGGCAAATAAATCCGTTGAACACCGTCAACGGTGTGAGAAACTGTAAACATGAGTAAAAATAAACGCGGAGTCATCTCTGATCAAAGGGAGGCCCTGTCCTCAGGTAGCCTCGTGCGAAGGAGGATGATCTGGGCGCATGGGAAGAATGCCACTGTGAAGCACCATACTATTACCGGCGTTGTGTGTGAAAGAACTGAGGCGGGCTGCGGGCTGCCTGTCGGTTATAGCTTTCATCGACGTCGGATGGATTCGGTCCTTGGCGGCCTTTGCGTCCTTGGCGTGCGAAAAAATTCTGCAAAAATAAAAAGCCTTTGTGATCTGTGCGTTGCGGTTATATTGAAAAGTCACTTTCTATTATTTTCTCTCTCCGATTTTCCACCCTTTCGAACTGTCTCCGCGCAAAATGCAAGGGACAGTTACAACGTGTAGCAAGAGCTTCAAAAACAATATGTTGTGCAAGACCCACACGATTCGACTGTCCCAAACGTTCCCGCTTGATGGGGGGACAATTCCCTCCTCATTCTCCTGACAAAAACACGATTTATGCGTAGGAGACGACGCCTGCCGCGCCGTAGCTTTGGAGCGAAGGCGGGTCAGGAGACTCTAACTCCAAAAGCACTTACAGCCTTGCGCGCCATTGCTTCGGCGGCGACGGATGGATTCCGGCCTTCGGCCTTCGCGCCAAACCTTTCCGCGTGTTGTTGCAACCCTGTTGCGGATTTGTTGCGGAAATGTTGCGGTTTAAGTCACTGATATGCAACGTTGTAGCGGATGTTGCGGCTTTTCACACTACATATACCATTTTCCCATAGTTCCAGCTCAGGAACCGCCTATATGTGGGTCACAAACTCCGCCCACCTTCGTGGCCGCGATGCAACCGCCGTTTCCACCACGAAAAAAAAGCGGGCTCTTCGTTTCCAATTGCCAATGGCCAAAATCCCTAAAATTCCCAACAAAAACGCATAATTTCGACCTGCTTTTCAGTCTCGTTTCCCGTTTCCCCGCTATAGGCACAAAAATGGAAACGAGCCTATAATGGGACTTCTGGCACTCATGTCATTCATGTTCACTCATGTCACTCGTTTAACCCCCCTCTAAACAAAATCGTTTACCGGCCCATTTTTGCCCAAAAAAATCCAAGCCGTTCGTTAATATGAAATGTTCGTATTCTCCAACAAACCGGCGCTCGTTTAGGCCTCGAACAAACTCATTTAGCCTTTCATGTACCCC
>DATAST010000153.1:0-30007 GCA_036269115.1 Verrucomicrobiia bacterium
CAGTCCCAATAGTTCATGAAATAGTTTCTCAGGCGTCATGCCCCAAGACTACACACTCATTCCACTCAAAACAGCGAAGAACCATTTGTTGCACTTTAAGCCATTGATTCCCAACGCTGTAGCGGATGTTGCGGCTTTTCAGACTACATATACCATTTTCCATAGTTTCAGCGCAGGGAACCGCCTATCTACGGGGCACATAACTTCGCCCACTTTCGCGGCCGCAGTACAATCCGCCGTTTCCACCACGAAAAAAAAGCGAGCTCTTCATTTCCAATTGCCAATGGTCAAAAACCCTAAAATTCCCAACAAAAACGCATAATTTCGACCTGCGTTTCAGTCTCGTTTCCGGTTTCCCCGCTATAGGCACAAAAATGGAAACGAGCCTATAATGGGACTTCTGGCACTCATGTCATTCATGTTCACTCATGGCACTCGTTTAACCCCCCTCTAAACAAATCGTTTACTGCCCACATTTTTGCCCAAAAAAATTCAATCCTTTCGTTTATATGAAGTGCTCCTTTTCTCCAACAAACCGAGGCTCGTTTAGGCATCGAACAAACTCATTTAGCCTTTCATATACCCCCGTTAAATCCCAAAAACCCCGCACACCCTTTTTGACTAAACGAAGTCTTTCGCAGGTTCAGCCCAACAGAAAAACTCCTTGCTAATGTATCAGTTGCGGAGCAAATTCTCGGCGAAAGGAAGGACGATATGACGACAACCGAAGCGAATGAACGATTAGCCGCGGATATCAAGAGCCTGGCGCGTGACGCGGAGGAATTACTCAGAGCCACTGCGGGTGAGGCGGGCGAAAAAATCAAAGAAGTCCGTGAACGACTCTCCAAAGCCGTGGAATCGGCCAGGTCCACTTGCGAAAATCTGCAGGACCAAACTGTGGAAACGGCGAAGGCCGCGGACGAGGCCATTCGCGAACATCCCTACGAAACGATGGGCATTGCCTTTGGCGTGGGAATCCTGATTGGACTGCTGGTTGGACGCCGCTGATATGGATGATAAAGATGCAGTCCCGCCCGGTTTGTCGGACACCCTGCGACGGATCGGTGCGACGATATTGGCGATTTTGCAAAACCGGCTGGAATTGCTGGTTGTGGAATTGCACGAAGACCGTCTGCGTGTTTTCGAAGCGCTCCTGCTGATCATTTCCATCGTGGCGCTTGCTTTTTTCACGCTGGCGCTGGTGGTGGCGGGCGTCATAGCCCTGATTTGGAACCAGTTTGGTATACCTGGATTGTTCGTGCTTGGTGGGATCGGCCTGGTCAGCACTTTGTTCATGTGCTGGCGATTGCATTTGCGTTTGAAGAATTGGCCTTTGCTTCCCGGCACGCTTGAGCAATTGAAAAAGGATCGCGCATGTTTGGAAAGCAAATGATGGCGCTACGGGCGCGCAAAAAGGCCCTTACGCTGGAGAGCGATTTAAATCGGCTCAGGCTCCGGGCTGAGGTGAACAACTTGTGGGAGGCTGGTGCTTTTGCAAGGAAGCTAAAATTCGTGGGCCGTTTTGGGAAATGGGGATGGGCGCTGGTCCCTCTGGCCGGGGTCATCGGTGCGCTCGGCCTGGGGCGGAGCTCGATGGCCGGAGGCGTATTGGGCAGAGCCCTCGCGGCAGCGCCGGCGTTCATGCGCCTGTGGCGCACGGTCTCAGCCTTGCTGGCCGAGTTCAAGTAACCTCAATATTCCTTGCCCGCTCCAATCGTGCCCTCGCGGCGGCGGCGATTTTTGCCCTTGCGGCGCTGCCCAATTGATGTTTGAGCCTTCGCGCCGGCGCTACCAGCGAGCGTTCGGCGGCCCTCGTCCATCGCTGCCCGACAGTCGCAATCATGCCCGCTTTGACCCTGGCTCTGAGCCGTTCGCGCCGTTTCGGGACAATGTGGATGCCAGCGGCATCCGGTGAGTCCGTGAGCCGGTTCAACCGGTATTCCAGCGATTGTATCTCCTCTTTTATTTCCGCGGCGCGTCGAAGCTGCCGTGCCGATAATGAAGTAATTGCACTCATACGTTTTACGCTAAAACCATTTTTGCCAAAGTCAATCAGGCCGCCAGCGCCGCCGCCGCATTCGACCGCGCCTGATGTAACGCTATAGTCAATTCACTGACCTGAATCGTCTCAAGGTTTGCGATGGCGTTGACGATGTGGTCGCGTTGAGCCGGGGCCAGTCGCTCAGTCAAACGTCGAAATTTTGCCATAACGGAGTCCCATGTTATGGGCCTCGTGTGAAACCCTTCGTAGTCCCGTTTTTCGCGAAAAAGCTTCGTTCCATCATTCAGATTCACGGTAATGCGGCATGGCATTTCACGCGGGAACCGGCGGCTAAGTTCGTCCGATGGTCGAACACGTATTCTGCGCAGGAGAGATTGAACATCGGGCCGGCCAATCCGTTCGGGCGCGAATTGTTCCGGCATTACCTGGCCGTCCGAAATCGCAACGGCCAGAAGCCAGGGCAGGCTGTGGTCTGCTTGCTCTTTGGATTTTGGGGCACTCTTGTCGCCTTCATCGCCCCCGCCGATGATGTGATAAGCCACATCAAAAATTTCGATTTCAATATCCCTGACATCATTTGGCCCGAAGGACCGTTCCGATTTTAATTCCAGGACGCCTTCAATGGCCGATTGCGAATGGATTTCGGCATTGAATTTTTTGACGATGGTGCGCGTAACCAGTCCCAACGTTTCGCGCTCCCAATCAATCGTAAACTTTCCACTGATGGCATCCATGAACCCTTTGTTGCCTTCAAACACTTCCGGCGGTCCGGTGATTCCCTGTCGAGCCAGGTATGCAGCCTGCGTGGCGCACGATGACATAAAGGGATAAGCCAGGCCTTTCCAATGCGATAGCGAGCCTGTGCGCGTCACGCGGAGAGCGTTGAGCGCCGTTCCTGCTATGGCCAGCGCGTGGGCGGTCTGTCTATTGGGGAGTCCAAGCGCTTTGGATACGCCGGCGGCAATCGCGTATGAGCCCTGGGCGGTATGATCAAACCCTTTGGCGCGGACGGGGGCGGCTTCGCTCAGCCGGCATTGCACCTGATACGCCACCGCCAGCGCCGTAAGAAAATCGAGGCCACTACGTCCGGCATCTTCGCTCGCGGCCAGAACGGCGGCCAGGTTGTCGCTTGGATGACAGGTTTCGCCAGGGGCGAGAAAACTATCGTTAAAATCCAGGTAACGGACTAAAGCGCCATTGTAAAGTGCCGCCCGGTCCGGCGCCGCGCGGCCTCCCCCGATGAGTGTGCAGCGGTTGCTTTCTCCAAATTCCGTCGTGTGCCGGCCGATCATTTCCACAGGCGGAGCGCCTATGGCGCCGATGGCGCATCCAATCGAGTCCAGGATCCGAATTTTCATTTGTTCGCGCTCGCCATTCGAAACATCGCTGGCAGAAACACGACAAACAAAAGCCGCCAATTGCTCCACGATCGTTGCCATAAACCTCCAGGCAAAAGTCGCCCAAAAGGCCGCTGATGTCCAATGGGTTGGGATCCGCCTGATCGACTGACAGCCCAGGCTTGATGGTTCCGACTACGGAGTGACGGAAGTTGCCGGAGCGTTCGTGGAAGAAGGAGTAGCGACGACAGTATTAGTGGACATCACGCCGTAGGGCGTATTGACGTCGCCGGGCAGGTGCAAATGAGTGCGGATGACGCCGCGCGCTTCAGGAGGCAGACCATTTACCGGATCCAGCAATCTGCTCAGGACGAAGGTATCCATAGTCTTAAATGGCGGGAGGCCGGTTCTCGTAACATCGGACTTCAATGGCCTGGCCTTATTCATATAGGTCTCCCAGATTTTTCCGGCCAACATTCTCAAACCCGCGTAACGGTCGTCATCTCCGAGGGCGAGGTATTGATAAGACCATTGCAGCAGCCCCTCAATTGCAGCAGTGGTGTCCTGCTGGGAGGTATCGGTGGCGACTCCCTGAACGCGATACACGCAATATTCATCGAGAGACACATTCTTAGGGAACGAGTTAACATCATTTTGCAGGATCGTTTTGTTCGGATATAACTCGCGGACTGTGTCGTACCATTGTTTTGCCAGGGCCACGTGATTGGCTTCGTAAAGGTAAAACGTAGCGTTCAGAAGAAAATTTCGATGAGCGATGGAGATGTTGGGGGCATCACCGGGGTCTTCCTGCATCATTTTTTCGTACGCTTCGTTTGTTTTGGGAATGATGGCAAGGTTTGGCCCGAGTTCAACGGAGTTATCGAACGGATTGTCGATGATCTCGCCATGCTCAAAGGCCTGCATCATGGATTGATAAATGATGCGGCGCACCGACATAACGTTGGCCTGGACTACTTTGTCTGGATGTTCCCTGGCTTTTTCGAGTCCAAGGGCGCCCCAATATATCGCGTGGGATTCGGGCAACCGCCAATCAAGCGGGCCCCATTCTGTATTCACTTGTTTGGCGAAGACGGGGTCTATTTTATATTTCGTCTCGAGAATATAGACATTGGTCCGTTCCTCGGCGGTGCGAGGATTGATCAACGCATCGAAATTCGTGCCGTGCGGGCCGAAAAACGGCGTCATCTCCCTCGCGAATTCGGTTTTGTAATAATTATTGGCATCGTCAAGGATGGCGCCCATTTTATGCTGATAAAACCAGGCCAATTGCTGGTAGATGAGCAGGTCGTCGGGGTTGTATTTCAGTCCGCGATCGCGGAGCAGTTCGATTCCGTTTTGCACCCAGCGCCAGCGGTCGTCGAAATCCTTGAACTTGACGGAAATGTTGTAAGCCATGTTCCAGGCCTGGTAGATCCAGACCTGGCTGAAGTGAGGTTCCAGGTCAGTGATCCAATTGGCCAATTGAGCGGCTTCGAAATACTGGTCATTCAGTTGCAGGTCGTTGGCTCGCATCCAGAGGAAGTTGGAAATCAATCCGCGAAAGCCGCCGAGCGCCTGCGTCGTGAGGGCCAGGACAGGGGGCGCATCGTCAAGCGGCAATGAAATGGTCATGCCCAGCGCGTCGCGATCGCGGTTCAGGTTCTTTTCCACCTGGCCCGAGCCAAAGAGCAGCGCCGCGGCCAGCAGCAGCATGAGGATTTTTCTTGCGCGCGATTTCATTGGTTTTGCGCGGCGGCCAATTCACGCCGGCTGAATAAAGCAATTCCGATTAGGGCGAACGTTCCGCCGAACAACACGACGATTTGACAGAAGGCGGCGGCCAATTCGCTCCCGGGGACGCTGCGCCCCGAACTTAAGGCGTCGATGGGCGAAAACTTTTCCACGAGGTTCAGGAGATAGATCAGTCCCTGGTAGAAGGGGATAAAAATCGTGTCTGTGATCGAGCGAGTCGCCGGGGTGCTGCCCTGGGTGACCGTGCCCAGGTCAACCGTGTCTGCCAGTGTGCTGCTGGAAAGGGCCACGGCGAGCATGGTGATGGAAAAGAATGCCGCGACTGGAAATGAAAGGAAGCTCGCGGCCATCAGGCCGATAGCTGAAAGCAGGACCAGCCAGCAAAAGATTATCCCAAGGGCTCGAATAAAATTGGGTGTAAAACTGCCCTGCGGGAACAGGACTTCCATGCCGTCCTCAAGCGGAAAGAGGAGCGAGATATTGTTCTGATTTACGAAGACGATGGACAGCACTCCTTTGTCACTGGTCGCGTTTGGGATTTCGAATTCGTGAAACGTATCGGGCGCCAGGCTCATGGGCGGAAGGACGTAGTAATTGGTTGAGTCCGGGTTGCCGATTTCCCATATCCCAACATAGTGTCCGTTGGGGTTGTGATCGGACGATTGAAATTTGACGCGCAACTGCAGGGTTTTATCGCCGGATCCACCGGTCGCGATCAGATCTGCATTGGTAATATTCCATTGGCGAACATAGCCCGGTGGGACTAGCTGAAAGTCCGCTTTGACTTGTTCGCGGATCTGGGTGCGTACCTCGTTCAGATCGGCGGCGATGCCGGGATTTTGTTTCACGCGGTCCTGCAAGATCTGCTCGGTTTCTGCGTTTATTTGGGCGGAATTATCCGCTTCCCTGGCGGACCCCCGGGCCACGAGCAGTTCCTGTCGCAGCTGGGTCCGCTGCAGCAGCGGCAATTTTGAAGCGCGCCATTCCAGCAGCCCATAAATGCAAGCGCCGGCCAAAATCAGAAGGACGGCGTTAAGAGAGGCGATGCCCAGCCATTTGCCAAGCCAAATTTGCCAGCGCGCGATCGGTTTGGTGGCCACGACCTGTATCTGGCATTCCTCGATGTCGCGGGCAAGTGCGCCGCACGAGAGCCAAAGCGTCGAAAAACCCAAAAGCACCGTCACCGCGCTGAGCGTATACGTGATGATGATTTGCGCAAAGCCGCGGGCCGTGCCGTCGTCCTTCACAACCATCGGCAGACCGACCACAGCCAGAACCAGGAGCGTCGCGACGACAGCAAATAACCGAAACCGCAGGACGGCTTTCCACGTTAACCAGGCGATGGCGAGAATCTTTTGCACTTATTTTTTACCACCAAGCAGCGACGACAGTTTTTCCTCGGCCTTGGACAGGTCCGCCGACTTTTGTTCCGGCTCTTTTTTGGGCGCGATAACCGGCTCGGCTTTTGCGAGCGATTCCAATTTTTTCTCGTCCACTGTGCGTTCCGGCGCGGGCGTCGGGGCGCTGGCCGGGGCCGGTTGCCGCGCGGCCTCGGGAAGCGCGAGCTTCTCGAGCATTCTTTCGCCGACTGGCCGTTCGTCGGCGCCCGCGCGCAGGTAGGCGGCCACGCGCGCTCCTGATTGTGCGCCGCTGGTTTCATGGGCCGCTTGCCGCGCCTTCTCGACGACGGCCAGAAAGTAACTTTCAAGATTCTGCGTCGGATTATCCACGCGCACTTCGCCCTGGGAAGCGTCCTTGCGGATGATTTCCAATACGCGTTCCAGCGTGGGGCGGGGCAGGACAGGCGTAGTGATGCGAAGCGTGTCCGGTTCCGAAAGCAGTTCCTTCAATGTGCCGGCCGCCTGGATTTTTCCGCCGTAATAGATTACGACGCGGTCGCAAACGTCCTCGACGTCTGAAAGCAAATGGCTGCTGAGGATGACGGTTTTGCCTCGGCGGGCAAGGGCGACGATAAGGTCCTTCACTTCGCGGCAACCGATCGGGTCCAGGCCGGCGGTGGGTTCGTCCAGGATGACGAGGTCGGGGTCGTTGATGAGGGCCTGGGCCAGGCCGATGCGGCGTTGCATGCCCTTGGAGAATTCGCCCACGGCGCGGGTCTGCGTTTTGCCAAGGCCAACCATTTCCAGCAATTGTCCGGCGCGATTCTGGCGCTCGGCCTTGCTCAATTGAAACAGGTTGCCAAAAAAGTCGAGCGTTTCGCGTGAGTTTAAATAGCGGTACAGGTAGGATTCTTCGGGCAAATAACCGATGCGTTCCTTGGTGCGGACGTGATGAGGCGAATGGCCAAACACCTGGATGTGGCCGCGGGTTGGATTGAGCAGGCCCAATAGCAATTTGACGGTGGTCGACTTGCCCGACCCGTTGGGCCCGAGCAACCCGAAGACTTCCCCGCGCCGGACCTCGAAATCCACGTTGTCCACGGCGCGCGCCTTGGGACGGTTCCAAAAGTCCTTGAAAACTTTCGTCAGGCCGCGGACGGCTACGACGATTTCGCCGGACTTCTGGCTCGCAGAATCCGTTTTTGGATTTAAATCGGCAACGGGCATGGCTCTTCTTTCACTTTAGTTTATCTACCTGTTGTTTTAAGACAACGGCAAGGCCGTTTTTGTCCAATCTTTTTGTAGCAAAATAGTGGAACATTATTGGCTTGCGTTGCGAAAAATATTCGCCAGGTCGATTTTCGTCTTTTTCTTTTCCGCGATATCAATCATTGCGGAATAAAGCTCCCAGGTTGGAGGCTTAGCATAAACGCCGTTCATGGCGAGAAAAACCAAGGCTGACGTAACAGCCGTTCGTTTGTTTCCATCAATGAAAGCCTGCGATTCTGCCAGATGGAAAGCGTAACTTGCGGCAATATCAAACAAATCGCCATGTGCATAATGAAAGGTGTTCTTTGCCGATGCTAAAGCAGATTCAATCAATCCTGGATCACGTGTGCCCTCACTTCCGCCATTTTCAGCCAGGCTTCGGACGTGAATGCAAAAAACTTCATCCTGTGTCAAAAAGCGCGGCTCGTTCACTTGGCCAGGGCGCTTAACAATTCTCTGTTTTCCCGAAAAACAACGTCGCACGCTTCCTCAAACGAAAGCTTCTTTCCGAGCCATTCTTTCGAGTTCGGGCTCCGGCCACGCATGATCTTTTTGCTCAAGAAAACAAAAAGCTGCTGTTGCTCGTTGTCGGGCAACTCTTCTATCTGTTGCATGATTTCAGTGGCACTCATCCATCTAATTTACCGGATTTTTACCGGTCGAGCAAGCCGTCCGACAAAGTAACGGACAGAATTGCAGAAAACGTTGCGTCCCAGCTCCAATTCATCGATCGGCCGATTTGCCGGGTCTAACCTGTGCACTCAGGCCATTTCCGGCGTCATTTGCGCTGCCGGCTTGCGGACCGGCGATTGCGCTTCCCCCTGGAAATGCTCCAGTTCTTCGC
This sequence comes from Verrucomicrobiia bacterium, assembly GCA_036269115.1. Classification (GTDB taxonomy): domain Bacteria; phylum Verrucomicrobiota; class Verrucomicrobiia; order Limisphaerales; family UBA11358; genus UBA11358. The sequence continues at coordinate 8,545 of DATAST010000153.1, forward strand.
CAGTGCGTACGAGACGGGCGCTGTTGAAAATGACAATCAACGGGCCGGTCACGTTTAGCAGCGCTGCGGTCACGGGGCCGATCACACCAAATGCCGAAGCGGTCAATCCCAGTATGATGAAGAAAACGCCGAAGGCGAAATTCTGGTTGATGACGGCGCGCGTGCTGCGGGAAAGCTGCACGAGAAACGGCAGGCGGCGCAGGTCGTTGTTCATCAGCGCGATCGTCGCGCTGTGGATGGCCACTTCGCTGCCGGCCGCGCCCATCGCGATGCCGATATCGCCCGCGGCCAGCGCCGGTGCGTCGTTCACGCCATCGCCGACAACGGCTACGCGGTAGCCTTTGGACTTGATGCCATGGACAAATTCCACCTTGTTTTGCGGCAGGCAATCGCCCTTGGCCTCTTCGCATCCGATTTCGGCGGCTACGCGGTTGGCGACGGGCTGGCGGTCGCCGGAAACCATGGCGATGCGGCGCACTCCGGCCTGTTTCAATTCAGCCAGGGCTTCTTTGGCGCCGGCGCGGGTTTTGTCCTGCAAACCCACCCAGCCGACGCATTGGCCGTTGCGGGAAACAAAAATCAAACTCCAGCCTTCGGCTTCGTTCAAGTCTACCGATTTTTCGAACTGCGAATTCACGCCATTGTCTTTGAGCCATTGTGCGCGGCCCACGAGGACCTTGGCTCCTGAAATTTCGGCGGTAACGCCGCGCCCGGCCGTTTCGGCGAAGTCCTTAGGCTCGGTCAGGGGCACTCCCGCTTCTCCTGCGAGTTGGGCAAGGGCTTTGGCGGTAGGGTGGTTGCTGTATTTTTCCGCCGAGGCGGCGAGCAGGAGCAACTCGGCGGGCTTGGTTTCGCCGAGCGGCGCCAGCCGGCTCACGGCCAGTTGGCCGGTGGTGAGTGTGCCGGTTTTATCGAAAACAAAAGCGTTGATTTTTGCCGCCAGCTCGATGTCGGCGACATTTTTAATCAGGATCCCCAGGCGCGCAGCGGCGGAAAGGGCGGCGACCATCGCGGTGGGCGTCGCCAAAATAAAGGCGCAGGGGCAGGAAACCAACAGGACGGAAATCACGCGATTCAATTCGTGCGTATATGCCCAGACCAGGATGCCGATGAGCAGGACCAGTGGCGTATAATAGCCCATGTATTGGTCCACGATTTTCATGATGGGCAGTTTCGTCTTTTCCGCGGCCAAAATGAGTTCGCGCACTCGTCCGAGGGTCGTGTCCTCGCCTGCGCGGTTGACTTTTACTTCCAATACGCCGGTAAGATTTTGTGTGCCGGCATAGACTTCTTCTCCCGGTTTTTTGTCGGCTGGCAATGATTCGCCGGTGATAGTGGCCTGGTTGAGAGAGCCCTGGCCGGTCAGGATGATACCGTCGGCAGGCACATTATCGCCAGGCCGGATGCGGATGATATCGCCCACCTGGAGCTGGCTGGTGGCAATTTCCTCTTCGCCACCGTCTTTCAAAATGCGGCGCGCGCGCGTGGGGGTGAGTTCGATGAGAGATTCGATGGATTCCCGGGCGCCTTCGGCGGTGCGGGTTTCGATGACTTCGCCCATGAGCATGAGAAACGCGATAAGGCCGGCGGTCTTATAGCCAACGGTAGCGCCTGCGCTGAGCAGGCCAGTGTTCTCCTGGCCATTGACCGTGCCAATGGCGCCCGAGGCGAATGCGGCAAGTACGGCGATGGCGACCAATTCGTTAATGCTCAATCGCGCCGCGCGCAGGTCCTTAATGGCGGTGACAACGATGGGATAAATCAAAATGATGGCGCCAAAAAACGCGCTGAAACTGGAAACTGTTGAGCCCTCGGGAAACAGCCAGTCCACGACATAGGCGTTGAGGACGAGGGCAATGCCAAGCCAGGCCTGCCACAGGTGTACTGTGGAATGCGAGTGATGATGGCCGCAGTCCTGACCGTGCTTATGGTCGTGGTCGTGATCGTGTTCCTGGTCCTGGCGGCTCAAAAGAGATGTGACTTGCATATCAAAACTGGTTTTTTAGAAACCGGCGGCATTCGTTCCCGGCGGTTCACGATTTAACATTAACCTAAGTTCGCGCGGTTTGCCATCGGCCCGTTGCGGCACGTACCACTTGCTATCGACGTTGGTCAGGGACGAGCCGACCATCTGCACAAACGTTTGCTGCACGTAGAGGGACGGATTCTGTTTGTAATAAGGCAGGATGTCCTCAAATTTGCGGGCGCTGGCGACCAGGTTCGTGACATAGTTAAATTTCGCGGACTGGGCCTGGTTGATGATGCTCGCCGCCGAGGCGATCGCGGTGTTGGTGACTTGATTCGCGTAACTATAGGCGTCGTTGAGGGCCTGAGCGCGCTGTTCACGCGCAATCGTGACCTGGTTGAAAATGTCCGCGAGCTGACGGGGCGCCTTGCTCTCTACGGTGCAGTAGTCAACGACAATGCCCAGGTTTTCTTCCTCGACCAGTGCCGTTGCGCGTTCCTGCACCGCATCGAGGAATTGGGCCTGCGCATTGATCAAAGCATCATCCGCGCTGAATCTTGCCGCAGTGTCGAGTAAGGCATTGTCCAGGGCGCTGCGCACGGCATTGGAAGCGTTGGCAAAATCAAAGGCGTACCGGAGCGGATCGGCAATATGATACGCCAGCGCCGCGCGCGCATGGATGATGTTAGTGTCCGAAGTCAGAAGAGAGCCGTCAATGGCCGGATTGAGGTTCATTCCGGAGCTGGGGCTTTCGCCGCTTAATTCTTCCTCGGGCGTTACAAAATACCAGCCGTTGTCCGATTTCACGGTTTGAATTTGTGTTATTGGGATTCGGACGATTTCGTCAATCGGGTAGGGGAGCGACCAGTGGAGGCCGGCGCCCTTCAGGGCTTTTTCTCCCTCCCCGACCGGTTTGCCAAATCGAAGGATCACCGCTTTTTCCTGCGGACCCACCTGGAAAAATCCGGAACAAAGAAACGCGAAGAGCATGAGCCACATGACAATTTTGACGATCGTAAAACTGCTGCCCAATGCCTCAGATAATGCCTGAGAGCCTGCGTCCAGCGTTTCGGCCGCCTCGTGCTTGTGGTCGTGGTCGTGATCGTGATGTTCGTGGCCGTTCATGTGCAAATCAGTTTATTGCCGGGGCGCAGCAGACGGCCCGTTGGTTCCCTCGGTGGTCGTAAAATTGTTTGCCGGTGCCTCCGGCGCCGGTGACGGCCCGTTCATTGGGATGGTCGTGAACAAATCAAATGGAGGGGTCCGTTCGTCGAAAATGAGCGTGGATTTCTGGTTCAACGCCTGTTGCAGGGCGTCCAGCCGAAGAAGATAATTAGCCAGTGCCGGGTTCTTTTCGAAGATCGGCATTACTTTGGCAGCTTCCGCCTGTCCCTCGCCCATGATTTGCGTCGCGGTGGCTTTGGCGTTGGCGACGGTTTCCGTGGCGATGCGGTCGGCGGTGGACTTAATGATGGTAGCCTCCTTTTCGCCTTCGTATTTCTCGCTATTGATGATGACTTGCCGTTCGCCTTTCATGCGGTCAAACACCGATTGTGTGACGCTCTGCGGCAATTCAATTTTCTTGAAACCCAAGAACGCCAATTGGATGCCGTAATTGTTGGTGTTCAATTGTGCCTGGACGCCGTCCTCGATTTGCTCTTCCATTTGATCGAAGCGGAGTTGCTTCGGGTCCGCATTCACAAAAGCCGATAACGAATTGCTGCTCACGACGGCGTTTTTTGCATTGCGCAACATGCCCTCCAGGGCGTTTTGGGCGTTGGGCACGGAGCCGCCAAACTTGATGTACAGTTCGGAGGCGTCGGAAATCTTCCATCCGGTATAGACGGTGAGAATCAGGGCGTTGTTGTCGCGCGTGATGGTTTCGCTGAACTTGTCCTCAAAGTTTTGGATGCGTCCGTCGAATTTGAAGACGCGCTGGATCGGCCAGGGCCATTTGAAATACAGGCCCGGTTCGCTAATGTTGCGCACCGGCTTGCCAAACGTCGTGACGACGGCTACCTCCGCGTAGCGTACCTGGAAGGCGAACAACAGCATCACGACGATGACGACGATAACTGCGCCGATGAGGATGGATATGATATTTCTTTTTTTCATGACAGAATCACTCAGGATTGACGTTCATCAGGTCGGCCCGGATTTTGTCTTCGAGATCAAAAATCAGGACATCCTGTGTATTGGTAACCAATAAAATGTATTTGCGGTCGTTTTTGGTGGCGTTGGCAAACATGGAGTAATACGCCTGTTGTTTATAGACCGAGGGCGCGGCTTCAAACGCGGGAATTTGATTGGTGAACAGGGCGGCGCGCGCGTACCAGGATTTCTCCAATTGCAACCGATTGGCCGAGGCGATATTCGTGGTGGTAAAGGCCTCAGCGAGCGAGAGCGCGTTGGTTTCGACCGCGTCGGCCTGCGCCGACAGGATGGCCGCCAGCTCGGTTTGTTGTGCGCCAATGACTTTTTCGTAATCCGCCGCCACGGGCGTGGGCGGATGGATGTCCTGCAATCCTACGAAGACAATCTTCACACCCAATTGACGGGCATTGGCATCGCTTTGGATGCGGTCTTGCAACGTCTGCACTGCTTCGAACCGGCCGCGCGACAAGAGTTCGTCAATATCTTTGCTGACGAGGTAATGGACCACGTTGTGCGTGGCGATGTCCGCAAACAGGTTTGTGGCCTCGTTGTTCTTATACGCCCAGTCCATGACGTTCGTGATTTCAAACTGGATGGGAATGCTGACGGTGATCAGGCTCACGGGCGGAGCCTTCAGCGCCTGTTCCATTACATCGCCCGCTTCCGGCGATTCGTTCTCGACGGCCGCCGCGGCGCGAGTGGCCACCAGGAAGTTCTGTTCCTGATTATGCGGTACCGTCCATAATATGACCGCCTCCTGGCTGGCATCGGGCTGGTAGCCCACGTACATGGACTGGATTTGCCGGGTGCGATAGCGATAGACGTTATCAATCGGCCATGGCCATTTGAAGTGAGCGCCGGCATCCAGCACGGCGACGGGATTACCAAAATGTTCCAGCACGCCCTGTTCGCCGGCGTCCACGAACACCACGCAAGAGGACACGAGCAGCACGGCCAGTTGCAACAAGAGAAGCATGGCCAGGTTTTCTTTGATGAGCTTGAAAAACCACGTTTCCGAAACCTTGAAACCAAACTGGTAATCCAGCGTTTGCGCCGCGGTGGTCAGCAGGCTTTCAGGCTCCGCCAGGATGCCCACGACACGGTTTTCGTAGAGAGGGCGGGAAACTTTGCCCTGCACGCGTGGGCGATAGATTTCCAACAGCAGGGTGAGAAGCGTTTCGGCGGCCATCAGCCCCAGGACAACGCAAAAGGCGCGCCCAACCCAGACGTCGGCTTGCGCGTAGCCGAGTTTGACAAGGAGGATGGCCAGGGCCGCGAAGCCGCAAATATAGGCGCCCGCGAGGATGAAGCTGGCCGAGGGCCGCAAGAGTCGGTTGTTTTCCAGCCGCGCGATGGTCACGGAAAACCGTCCGATTAAAAACAGCAGCAGGGCGAACATGGCGAAGAGGCAAAGCGACGCCGTTGCGCGCAGGTCCACGATGGGTGTCGTGGTTTTGCCAATCCAGCGCCACAAGGCCCATGCGGCGGCGGCCTCAATGATGAACAATAAAACCGCCAGACTAGGGACAAAGAATTTTTCGAATTGCTCGCGCGAACGGCGCGCGGCGAACACTTCCGACTCCTTGGTTTCGAACAACGCGGATTCGCCCCGGGTGCGCGCCAATTCGTCCACCTCGAGCTTTTCGAGGCGCTCGTTTTCTTCGAGCCGCATTTGGAACCAGCTGGCGAACGTGATCAGGACGGCTACGCCCATAAAGATGGACGCGCCTTCGCCCGCGAGCGAATTAACCAGACATGTGACGGCGAACGCCGCGATAAAAATAATTATCGCGACTGCCAAATTGACCAAACCATTTTTGGGGACGTTACGATCCACAGGATTAAAAATTTGAAATGAAGGACCCGCGCCCGCGCCATTGCGCGTCCGGTTCCATGTTTAATATTTGACGTTCCATGCTTATCACTGCACTCACTGGACTTTACTCAACTCAACTCACGCTCTTCAAACAGTGCCGCGCCTGTGGCGAGCGCCGCGCCCGCGTAAAGCACCGCGTAACCGAGCGCTTTGCCGACGTAATTCCAGTGAAAGGTGTTCTTGCCTGTATCAATTGCGTCAGCAAACCAGAAAACTTGCCAGTTTGGAATCACGCTGTAAAGCGTCGAGGCCCACCATTCGCCATTTTGGGCCCGCCGGCCAAAGAAATAATCAGACATCAGGCCCAGCAAAAATACTGCCGAGCAGATCGCCAGCGTCGGAATGGTATCGAAACGCGTCGAACACGCCAGGGCGATGGCCGCCACAATCCACAGCGCGAACAGAATTAAAATAGCGGCCGGCAGAAGGTCCCAGTTCACATGGCCCTGGGTGCCCAGGCTTTCCTGTTGCGTTGTGTACTGGAAAATGATGAACGCCGCCAGTGTGCAAAAAACCAACATGCCCAACACTGCGTCACTGACAAATGGACGCCGCAGAAAAAAATTTGTGAAGCCGCCGAGGGCATAGGCCGCGATGATGCCGCACGCAAATATTTCGATGGCCGGCACGTCCGTCTTGCCATAGGCGTCAAAGGACATGCGGCTGGCCAGCAAAACGCCCACCATATTCATATATGTTAATACAGTCAGCGCCGCTGCCAGCCCGGCGTATTTGGCCAGCAGGAATTGGAGGCGGCCAACCGGTTTAGACAGCACTGCCAGCGCTGTGCCCGTGCGAATTTCACGCGAGAGCGACGATGACGCGCTCAACACCGCCCCAAACAAACCTGAAAGGAACATGGCGGCCAGGACGGAGTTTTCCACCAGTTTGGGCTCGTCGCCCAGCGCAAAGTAATAAGGCACTGCTAGAAACAGTTCAAACAGGACCGACACCGTCATCAGCAGCAAAAACACTGGCTGCCGAATCAATTCCATGAAGGCATTGGTGGCGATGGTAAAAAACTGTCGCATGAATGAACGCCGAGATTAATGCAATTGCACGTCCTAAAGCAAACGTTAATCCCGGTGCGTTGAATTTTTGAGTGAAAATCGGTGTTTTCGTTCAAATAAACTTATCGCTTTTATTTTTAAATCGACATTTCATCGGTGCCCGGAGTTCAAAACGGGGGGTGTGTTTTACACAGCACATGTTCCGGACACGCCCTGTGAGGACACACGGCCTGCAATGGCAGATGCAGTACTGTAGGCCGTGTCCCCGGGCACGGCGCGCTCAAAGCATTTCATGCCTGGCGTTACGCCATCGCTCGTGCGATTGAATTCCACCAGGCGTCGTGAAGTTCCGCGAGCGGTGCGGAGAATTCACTCGCCGCAACTCTAACGCCTAGTTGATCCCCGCCGACAATTCCGATCTGCACAGCAGGCACGCCCATCAATTTTGCGCGCTCGACTACTTTCACCGCGTCCAATGGCGCGCAGCTCACAACAATCCGTGATTGGGCTTCGCCAAAGAGCAGAGCGTCGAGGCGAATCGGACGATCCGGACCCGCCAATGAAGTCAGGTCTATTTGCGCTCCAATCAAGCCCGGCGTTTCCCGTCCAACCAGCCGGCTGATGCAGCTTTCCGCAACGCAAACAGCCAAACCGCCTTCGCTGCAATCGTGCGCGCTTTTGACGAGGCCGCTTTGAATCAACCCGAGAAGCGTCGTGTGCAAAGTTTTGGCCGTTTCCAAATCGCAACGCGGCGGGGTGCCGGTTTTCTTTCCATGAACCGCCTGCAAATACGCGCTGCCGCCGAGGCCCTGCAATGGGTCATTCATGTCCATCGGCTCGCCGAGCAGGATGATGGCATCGCCCTTGTCCTTGAACCATTGTGTCGTGACGTATTCGGATTTCTCGATGAGGCCTACGACTGCGACCGTGGGGGTGGGATCAATCGGCCCGGCCGGACTTTGATTGTAAAGCGAACAATTGCCGCCGGTCACCGGCGCATTAAATGCGCGGCATGCTTCGGCCAGCCCGCGCACGGATTCTTTCAACTGCCAAAACAATTCCGGCTTGAGCGGATTGCCAAAATTCAAATTGTCCGTCACGCCCAGCGGCGCCGCGCCGGAGCAGGCGAGATTTCGGCACGCTTCGGTGACCGCAGTTTTTCCGCCTTCGTATGGGTCCAGGTAAACATACGCGCCGTTGCAATCCACCGTCATGGCAATCAGCTTTTCAGCCACGGGCGCCGCTGAGCCGGAATCGGCATCCGGCAGCGAATCGGATTTGATGCGGACAACGGCCGCGTCGCTTCCCGGACAAACCACCGAACCGTCGCGGACCATGTGATCGTATTGCCGGTAAACCCAGTTTTTGGAGGCGATGGTCGGTTGCGACAATAATTTTTTCAAATCATCGCCAGGATTTTGTGTGTCGGGAATGCCGTTCAATCGGAACGAGCGGACTTCCTGCAAATACGCCGGCTCGTGTGACTCGCGCTGATACACGGGGGATTCATCGGCAATTTTTTTTGCCGGGATATCGGCGACGACCTTTCCGTGGTGCTTGACCACCATGCGGCCGGTGTCGGTAACAAAACCAACTTCGGCCCATGGCAGGTCCCATTTATCGAAAATCCGTTTCACTTCATCTTCGCGGCCTTTGTGGACGATGATGAGCATGCGTTCCTGCGATTCGCTGAGCATGATTTCGTAGCTGCTCATGTTCGGAACGCGCTGCGGGACCTTGTCGAGTTCGATTTCAATTCCCGTTCCGGCGCGCGCGGCAGTTTCGCACGTGGAACACGTGAGGCCCGCTGCCCCCATGTCCTGGATGCCCGCGACCGCGCCGGTCGCCAATAATTCCAGGCACGCTTCGCACACGAGCTTTTCCATGAACGGATCGCCCACTTGCACCGCGCCGCGTTGCTGCTCGGACGATTCTTCCGTGAGGTCCTGTGAGGCGAAGGCCGCCCCGGCCAGTCCGTCGCGGCCAGTCGCCGGGCCGACATAAAATACCGGGTTGCCGATGCCGCGCGCAGCGCCTCGGGCGATTTGGCTGTGCCGCAGCACGCCCAGGCAAAACGCGTTGACCAGCGGATTGCCTTCGTACGATTTGTCAAAATACACTTCGCCGGCAATGGTCGGAATGCCAAAACAATTTCCGTAATGCGCGATGCCGCTGACCACGCCCGCGAACAGGCGCCGGTTATTTGCGATTTGCGATTTGCGAGTGGTAGTTTCGGAATCCGTCATCGGCAGCGCTGCGTTTCCGGCCCCCGGCATAGTTGACTCGCGCAAGCTCGCAGCGTGTACTTCTTTTCCCGTCCCATTCGCTGCGTCGTCTCCGGTAATGGGGCCAAACCTTAACGAATTAATCGCGCAAATCGGCCTCGCGCCCATCGTAAAAATATCGCGAACGATTCCGCCCACGCCAGTGGCCGCGCCCTGGAACGGTTCGACCGCGCTGGGATGGTTGTGCGATTCAATCTTGAATGCGATGGCCAGACCGTCGCCAATATCAATAATGCCGGCATTTTCCTCACCCGCGCCCACGAGAATCTTCGGCGATTTCGTCGGGAAGGTCTTGAGGAGCGGTCGCGTGTTTTTATAGCTGCAATGTTCGCTCCACATCACCGAAAAAATACCGAGTTCGGTGTAAGAGGGCGGCCGGCCGAGGATATCCAGGATTTTCTGGTGTTCCTCCGGCGTGAGATTGTGTTTGGCAATCAATTCGGGTGTGATAGCGGGTTCGGTCATTTTAAAATCATTCTCATCGTCATCCTCATCCTCGTCGTCAAACTCTTGGCAGGAGGGTCGGCGCGATAATGGATGTCGTATTAATCAATATGCGTGTCTATAATCTTATTTGCCAGAGTTTGCCACGAGGACTCGGCATTCACATCAAAGACGAACGGATTTAAAGCGGTTCCCGGCATGTCGTCAATGATGATATCGGGTTTGGCGGAGAAGCCTTCGAATAGCGGTTCCAAGCCGTTTATAATTGCGATTTTTCTGGCATAATCCGCCCCATTTGTGGACCACAGAAAGAGGTGAGAACCTCTGTCCTTTAACATAGTTAGCGCTTCAGTCGCTCCATGTCGTAACTTGCCATTCGCGTCGATCAAAGTGAGATCAACGTCCACAAAAATGTTGGCGTTTTTCATAATGGTTCAATCTGCAGGGAAAGGCCCGCGCTATGCATGGGGCTGCCAGTCTGAGCGAAAGACGTGAGTCGTGCCGAGTGCCGGATGCATGAAGCCTAAGCTGCAACTTCCACTTCCCGGACCTCACTTGGTTGCGGAATAGGTTCACCTCGCTCGCGCATGTCTTCAATATGCATTTCTAACGCTTCCTTCATCAAGGCGAGCGTTTCCTCTTCGGTGTTAGCCGCTGCGACGCAGCCCGGAAAATCCGGCGCATAGGCGCTAAAATTTTCTGGCCCGTGTTCGATAATAATAGCGTAACGCATAATCATTTCAATCCAGCCTGTTTAAGGATACTGCCCAATGTTTTCGGATGCAAATCCTGTCCCGGGTGTCCGGCAACCGTCACTGTTCAAGGCTTTGTTGCATGATGGTATTGCCGATGGCTGCCACGAGTGCGGACCAGAAACCAACCGTCGTCTTCTATCCGGCGAATGATCTCACGGATTTTCATCTATGGAAATCAGCGTAAATCTTGGACTTAGGTGTACTTCCCGATGATCGGCTTCAATCGGGCCACTGTCTTCTTTGGCCAAAACTTTTTATCGGTCATGATAGCGTGTTTCAACGCCGAATGACACGGCCAATTTGGTTCGGCGGGGATTTTTGGAATCGCAGCGGCGACAACTTTCTTTCCCATGTCCGCGTTGCGATGCAGGTTCGCCAGGATCATTTCCAACGTCACGTGCTCTTCCTCTTTCCAGCAATCGTAATCGGTTGCCATGGCGAGTGTGGCATAGGCGATCTCGGCTTCGCGGGCGCATTTGGCCTCGCCCAGATTGGTCATGCCGATGACGTCGTAGCCGGCGCGATGATTCGTGAGCGATTCGGCGCGGGTGCTGAACGCCGGGCCTTCCATATTCACGTACGTGCCGCCGTCATGGGCGGTCGCGCCGCAATCTTGCGCGGTCTTGAGAAGGATTTTGCGCAGTTCCTCGCAAACTGGGCTCGCGAACGAAACATGCGCCACGATGCCGCGCCCGAAAAACGTATGGTTGAGCGATTGTTTGGTGCGGTCCAAAAATTGGTCAATCACCACGATATCGCATGGCTTGTATTTTTTCTGGAGCGAGCCGACGGCGCTGACGCTGAGGATCCATTGCACGCCGAGCTTTTTCATGGCCCAGATGTTCGCCCGATGATTCAACTCGGACGGCAATATCCGGTGTCCGCGTCCGTGCCGGGCCAGGAAGACAACGTCGCGCCCGGCTAGTTTGCCAGTCAAAAAATCGTCGGATGGAGCGCTAAACGGCGTTTTGACCTTAAGCCATTTTTGGCCGGTAAAACCCTCGATATTGTAAAGGCCGGTGCCTCCGATAATGCCGATGCGATGTTTCATCCGCGGCATGTTGTAGCTACGATCGCGGCAAATGTCAAGACTGCAGGATACCCGGCGAGCGCGTCTCATTGTGCTGAAGGATCGAAAAAGATTCCGCTGACACCTGCGTTGGAGCCGCGAATATTGTCAAATCGCAGCCGGACAGAGTCATGACACTCAAAAATGACATATTTGCCGTCCTGGTACTTGCGGATAGCCTGCGTTGGCGCTGCGAGCGTCAGAGCCGGCAGGTTGTAAATATCGACGGCTTCCTCCCGGTCTTGACGGTCATAGTCAACGGCATAGGCTGCCAAACGAAAGGCGTGCGGCTCCTTCAGGCGAATATCCACCAGCAGCGTGTTGCGGTTATAGAGGGTTGCCGCATTCCGCGTTTCCTCGTTGCGAGCATTGGATGCCAATGCCCTGGTGTCGTTGACGTCGTGGGCCCATTGGGTAACGGCAGTGGCTTTGGGCATGATGGTCACCGATTGAACATAAGGGGGCAGTTGTTTGAGATTTGTTTTGGCGGCATCGAAAAGCAGATAGCCATCCTTTCCATAAACTCCACCCCAGTTTCCGCGAGTTGTGTCATCCTGGCTGAGCGTTTTCACAGGGTCGGGATAAACCAGCGGCTGCGGTTCATAGGCAGGGGTTTGGCCGCTGTATCGGATATCAAAAGTGTAACGGCCAGGCTCGACGCCTGTGAAATAAACTCCATCGGCTTGCTGGTTTCCGCCGGCGATTGCCGGAACAGCATGAAAGCTTCCGTCCCAGGACGTCCGTCCGTTAATGCGTATGGTATCAATCGTACGTTCCAGCGCGAGTATGCCTACGCGAGCCGTGATGCCGTCAGGAATCATCAGTTCGGCGCGACCCTTCCTGACATCGAAGCTCCAGTGGATGATACCGTGCGGCGTGGGCGCATCTGCCGCGACGTGGGTCAGTAGCCGGCCCAAATGCGGAATAATATCCACAGTTGCGAATCCCGGCCCGGTTGGCGTGATGCCGGCCACATATCTGGTTAACCACGTAGTGCAACCCGCGCTCCAGGGATGACATAAACTCGTAACACCGGCCTGGTTGGAAGGGACCGGACCATTTTGTGGAATGATCGCGTTCCAGGAGGGCCAGTAGCATTCCAAAAACGTCGTCGCTCCATAATTAATCTGCCCGCCCCAATCCTCCAGCGTTGTCTGCAACCCCGGATCGGTCCAGCCCATGCGCCCCATGGCATTGAGGATGAAATACTCGTTGAATGAAGACAACGAGATGCGCTCGACGGGGTTGGCAAAGACGCGCCGATACAGAGTGTCGGTTTGCGCGGCCGTGGGCACTCCGGCGTTGATGGCGTCGGCTGCGGAAAAAATGGTGGCGCTATCTACCCAACCGGGCTTGTCCTGGATTATTTGCGCGTAGTGGTCGGCCATCTCTGTGTATTGCTTTTGCAGATCATCCCGGCCAATGGTCCCCATCGTCTGCGCGAACTGGCGGCAGGTCTCGACAAACAGCATGCGATAGGCTTCGCATGCTTCTTCACAGCCGGAATCCATGAAGCCGCTACCCAGCCGGTCGTCCCATCCGTAAAATCTCGGTTTAGGATCCTGAAACCAGCCTTCAGCATCCGATAACTTGCCCTGGACATTGGGAATATAATGCGTCAGCAGCGCGCGATCGCCGGTATAGTTGTAGTAATCCACCAGGCTCAATACCCAGTAGAGTGCGTAGCTCGGAATACGCTGATAATTAGTGGCCGTCACATCGATGTCCTGCGCGACGTCGCCCCAATTGCCGAAAGCCGCCAGGGCCACGGACTGCGCCACGTGGTCGTCTCCGGTCCAGGGAACACGGTCTCCCCGGTCCATTAGGATAGCCCCGATCAATTTCTGCAGGAGATTCAGCTTCACCGTGTACGCTCCGGTGTACCAGATTTTCGTCAACATGGGATCGCTGCACGAAAAGCTGCCTTTATAGTTCGTGGGCTTGATCTGGCAGACCAGGCGCACATTAGTGATATGCCATGGGCGCCCCTCGAACGAGCGGACATAGATCCATCCGAATCGGACGCCGTTGTAGTCAAATTTTCCCTTGAGCTTAAGACAATAAGTGTGGCCGCCAATGTGTGTCGGCGCCGCAATGCACTTTTCCCACGCAGGCGCGGTAAATTCGCTGACGCCCATTTCAACGCCGCCCGGCATATCCGGACTGTCAAATTCCAGCCATGCGGCGCTCTCCACGCCGAAATCAAATTGGATGCTGCCTGTCCCGCGAACGGTGATGTTGCAGTGACGCCTTGACGCGGACTTCAAACCGTCGAATGCGCCGGGCTCAGGTGTGGAAGCGTTGACCGGTTGCAAGAGATAATACTGCAGATTGTCAGTTGTGGTTGGATTCTCCCAGTGATAGCGCACGAGAGGATCTGGCGAGAGCGGCACGGCTGGTCCGGTAAAGCCGCCGTCGTGCAATGGCTGGTACGGCTCGAGATTTGGAGCCGCCGGCATCACAAGGGTGGTCTTTATGTGAGGGCCGCTGTCGTCGACCGCTTTGCATATGTTGCCTGTTGCCGCCATGCCAAGCAGTATGGCTATGGCCGTGCTAAAAAACCTGTATGTCATTTGTGTGGAGAGATTCTAGCGTGAAATTTCTGGGATTACAGCAGAAGATTTTCGTGGAAAACCGTTTTTGCCTGATTTTCCGATAGGTTCCCATAAATTGACAGAAAAACGACTCGTGATAATGAATTTTAAACTCGGGTACTGCCTGATCATTCTTTCGCTTGCCTTTGGCGCTTTTGCCAGGCCGTCTGCCCCTGCAGGTTTGCTCGTCAACGGCGTCAGCAACCCAATGGCCATTGACAGGGACGCGACGGGCTTCACCTGGATGTCCAAAGATATCGAGCGTGGAGAGCGTCAGACTGCTTACCAAATAATGATATCGTCCGACCCCAAATTTCAGGACGTTTCAACCTCGGTATGGACCAGCGGCAAGGTGACTTCAGACCAATCCGCCTCCGTCGAATATACGGGCGACTCATTGCCTCCAGCCACTCGGTTCTGGTGGAAGGTCCGCATTTGGGATCAAACCGGAAAAGCCAGCCCTTACAGCCAGCCCGCCTTTTTTGACACCGGCCTGGGGGGAGTGGAAAGCGCAATACATTTGGGATGGCGCCACCAAAGTCAATCACTTTGCCTATTTCCGAAAGACCTTTGTGATTACGAATATGCCAACTCTCGCCAAGGTCTATGTCACGGCGTTTAACGACTACATTCTATATTGCAACGGCCGGCTTCTGGGCCGCGGCCCCGCCCGCTGCGACCCTTATCATTACGGACAATACAATGGCTACGACGTGACCCGCCTTCTCAAGCCCGGCACAAATGTCTTCACCGCCATTGGGCATATGGGGATCACCTGGGCCGGCAACATCGTTGCCAAACCCGCCTTTTTATTGGAAGCGCGTTTTTCGTATCCCGATGGCTCATCCTCAACAATCGGAACAGACGCCTCCTGGAAGGTCCTGTCTCACACCGCCTTTATTGAAACCAATGCGACGTATTTTGGAGGTGGCAGGGGCAATCGCGCAGCGATCCAATTTGATTCGCGCCTGGAGCCTGTCGGCTGGAAAAATGTTGGTTTTGACGATTCCAATTGGGCCTCTGCCACTGTGGTGGACCGATCCAATTATCATTTGTTCGCCCAAATGGCGCCAATGGAACATGAGCAGGCCGCGCTCAAACCCGTCAGGATCACTTTTACGAACGGCGCATGGCTGGTGGATTTTGGGCGGTGCATCGATGGCTGGCCTAAAATCACCATGCGCCAAAATCATTCAGGCGACAAAGTGCGGGTCGACTATTTTGAAATGACTGGTGAACGCAAGCCCGCCGGCTGGGACGAATACATTTGCCACGGCGGCACACAAACCTGGGATGCAGACTTCGGACGCTACACTTCATTCCAGGTGATGAAGATCGCCGGTTATGCGGGAAAATTGAGGGCTTCCGATGTGCGCGCGATGTGGGCTTATTCCGATGCCGACGTAGCGGGGCGGTTTCATTGTTCGAACGGCTTGCTCAATTCGATTTATCAAATGTGCGAGCGTTCGGCCCGGCAAAACGTGCAGCAAGGCATTATCGCCGTGGACGCTCAGCGCGAACAATTGCCGTGGCTGGCCGACAGTTGGAATATTGGAAACGTGCTGCTCTATAACGACCGTAACACGATGATCATTGACAAACTGGTCCGCGACTTTGCGGGAGAACAATTTCCCAATGGATACATTCCGAATGTCAGCCCGGGACACGGTTTTGAAGGCCGGGACGGATCCCGCCGCATTCCCGAATGGGCCATGTATTGGCCGATGTTGTTGTCACAGCAATACCTGTTTTCGGGCGACGAGACACTGTTGCGCGAAATGGCCCCGCGCCTGGCGCGATTTCTGGAATGGCTTAAACCCTTCCAAAATCCCGCCACTGGGTTATTGAATCCCGTTAAGATGTGGCGGATATCCGATTTTGCCGGCGGCAACATGGCCGATGGCGGTTACAATGTCGTTACCGCCTGCGAATATTACCAGGACCTCCGCATCGCTTCGCGCGTGTTTTCAGTGTTGGGACAGACCAATCAAAGCGACGAGTATGCGCGTCAGGCCGGTGAGGTCAAAGCGGGCATCAATGCCAATTTGTTCAACGGTGAATACTATCTCGCTCGAACGGACACGAACAACATGTTTCCACTGGCGTCGGCCTGGCCATTGCGTTATGACATCGAGCCGCCGTCGGCTAAAGCTAAAATCGTTGATATCATTGAGAAGGCAGGCGAACCAAATATCGGCGCTTACGGCGGCGACGCATTTTACAGCGGACTGTTGAATGCGGGCGCCGGCGCTTTCGTTGTCCATGACCTGTCTCGCTATCGGCTCATGCTGAATGAAAACCAGGCCAATTGGGAAACTTTTACCTTTGGACGCGGTGAAGTAAACCATGCCTGGAGCGCCTATCCGGCGTATATTTTTCTGAAATATTTCTGTGGCATCCGGCCCACCAGCGGCGGCTTTGCTACATTTGACGTCAGGCCCGTGAAAGACGGCCTGGCCTTTGCCGAGGGTGCGGTTCCGACAGTAAAAGGGCTGATCAAAACCCGGTGGGCGAAAAGCGACAATGACAAATTCACTCTTTTAGTTCACGTTCCTGCAAATACACGTGCCTCCATCTATATCCCCAAACTCCCAGTCGAAAATTTCACCATGACTGAATCAGGAAAACAGTTGTGGCCAGTGCCATCGGCGATCAATGACCCAGGCGTTTTGGCCGTTTCCGATGCGGATTCCTGTATCAAATGCTTAGTTGAGGCCGGCAACTATAAATTTACCGCGGCGTTGAACCCGTCGTCGTCTCACTATGGCGCGGCAAGTCGTTGAATCGGCTCCCGCATTTCGACCGCGACGGAGGCAGAGGGGTGGTCTTTAGCTGCGGAGCAGCGCACGAAAGTAGCCCATAGCGGGCAGCTATGGGATCTGATTTTCGGAATATTTTCCAAGCTCCGGCAGGAGCGAAAGAACCGCCGCCGTTTTTGTGAGCTACTTTCGGACGCTGCTCCGCAGCTGAGGATTGCGAGAGGTTGACAAACGCCACTCTCCGCCGCCAAAATCGCCATCAAACAGCGAGCGCCGCAAAGCCACCAAATGCCAACGAATCTCACCACCGTCCCTGTCGCGCACCAACCCGGACTGAAACGCGCGCTCGGACTGTCGGGACTGATTTTCTACGGCATTATTCTCATTCAGCCAACGGCCCCGATGCCGCTGTTTGGCGCGGCGGCGGTCGCTGGAAGCGGTCACGTCGTCACGGCCATCCTCATCGGCATGGTGGCGATGCTTTTTACGGCTATCAGCTACGGGCGCATGGCCAATGCGTACCCCAGCGCGGGTTCGGCGTATGCGTATGTGAGCCGCGAGATCCATCCGGCGCTCGGTTATTTCGTTGGATGGAGCATTATTTTCGATTACGTGATGAACCCCATCATTTGTGTAATCTGGATTGCCGGGGCGGCTGTGGCGCTGTTTCCTAAGATTCCCAATCATAATGAAGTGACGGTTTTAAGCTGTATTTTCATCGCGCTGTTTACGGTGCTATTTACGGCCATGAATTTGCGCGGCATCGAGGCGAGTTCTCGGACCAATCGAATCATCACGATGGGTTTGGGAGCGGTCATCATTTTATTTCTTGGCGCGGCTGTTCACTATCTTTGGCTGAACCCGCCGGGCAATTTGGGGGCCTACACACGGCCATTTTATGATCCGCAAACATTTTCGTTTTCCGCCGTGCGTAGCGGCGCCGGGCTGGCGGTGCTGACTTACATCGGTTTTGATGGCGTCTCCACGTTGTCCGAAGAAACGCATAATCCGCGTCGCAATATCCTGCTGGCCACGGTCCTGGTTTGCGTGATTACCGGCATATTGGCCTCTGTTCAGGTTTATTTAGCGCAGTTGATTTGGCCGGACACAAACTTTCCGGATCAGGATAATGCGTTTTCATATGTGGCCGCCAAGGCAGCCGGGTCGTGGCTTTTTTATGCGGTAAATGTAGCGCTGCTGGTAGCGAGCATTGGTTCGGGCGCAGGCGCCCATCTGGGCGCGGGGCGGCTCCTCTATAGCATGGGACGTGATAACGCGATTCCGTCGAAGTTTTTTGGCGCGGTCAATCCGCGCACGCAAATTCCGTCGAATAACATCATCCTCATCGGGATCGTGATGCTGATCGCCGCGTTGACACTCAAGGCGGTTCAGGAATTCAGGCATGTGGATGCTTACGGTTTTGGTTGTACACTTTTGAATTTCGGCGCGCTCCTTGCATTCATGGCGGTGAACCTGGCCGCCTTTGTGCATTATTTTGTTCGCGGCGATCGCGTATCGATTTGGAAATCAATTGGGGATTTCATCTCACCGGTTCTGGGTTTTAGCATTTGCGCGTATCTATGGTTCGGCCTGGGCAAGTGGGCGATTTTCGTTGGGCTTTGTTGGCTGACGACAGGGGTTATTTATGGAGCGTGGCGGACCGCGTTTTTCACGAGGAGGATGCAGTTTGCGGAGATAGATGGCACTGATTCGAAATAAATCATGAATCGGCTCAAATTTCTCTGGTGTCGGATGGTTAAACGCGGCCCGGCGCGACGCGGCCTCGAGATTCGTACTTGACGCAAAACGGACAACGCACCACGTTTTTCGCCATGTCAGAAGGAATAAGAATAAAAGACCAGCCGGCCAGTGAACGTCCGCGTGAGCGGCTTGTTGCGCAGGGCCCGGATGCGCTGAGTCCCGCTGAATTGGTCGCGATATTGTTGCGAACGGGAATTAAAGGCACCAACGCCGTCGATGTCGGTAAACAATTGATCAGCAAATATCAAACGGTGCAGGCGCTGGCGCGGGCGTCCTTGGCCGATTTGCAAAAGATTAAAGGCATTGGGCGGGACAAGGCAGTGACCCTTGCTGCCGCATTTGCGCTGGCGCGCAAAATGGCCGTTGAAATGCAATCGGAATCGCCCGTGCTGGACAACGCAGCCACTGTGGTGCAATTACTCCGCGACCGAAACGCGATCAAAGAATCTGAGACTCTCCAGGTGCTGTTGCTCAACACGCGTAACAGATTAATCGGACTTGCGGACGTATCCAACGGCACGCGCGATACCATTCTTGTGGATCCGGGCGCGGTATTCAAAAAAGCCATCGAAGCCGGTGCGTCCGCGATCATCCTGGTCCATAATCATCCCAGTGGTGATCCATCGCCGAGCGAGGCTGACATCAAAGCGACGCGTGATTTGATTCGCGCCGGCAAGTTGCTGAAGATTGACGTGCTCGACCATGTCATAATCGGTCGCCGGGCTGAAGGCCGGCCCAAAGATTGGGCATCGCTGCGTGATTTGGGGCACTGCACTGTTTAAAAAAACTTTCACAATGACCGTAACCTTTCTCCGGAAAAATTGTTAATACACATGGAAACGAATGAGGCGAGAAATACAGGCAAAATCGCGTGGGCGCGACCGTGCATCATCATGGGTGGGGAGCACGGCCGCGTTCACGCTTATGGAATTGCTCGTCATTATCGCCATCATCGCCATTCTTGGAGCCGTCCTCCTGCGGTCCTTCCGATATCACGAACCCGGAAAGGACGCCCTCCCACCCTCCGGTGCCGAATGTCGGGGTGGGGACGGCTCGTCCCCATATGCTGCATCATCTCCTGGGGACAAGCTATCGACACGCCTCTATCCGTTTGAACCGACGAAGGTATGGATTTTAACGAATTCTTTGGCCCGAACCCGATTGTTGTTGATCTGCGGGCCGAGAACCGATGGGACGCCATAGATGAATTACTCGATCATCTGATAGCGCATAAAAAGATCAACCAGGACGATAAGAGCGTATTCGGGGATGCCGTCAAAAAGCGTGAAAAATCCATGACGACCGGCATTGGATTTGGCATAGCAGCCCGTTAAAAAATGGCCTTTTTTCCAAAAGCCGAGGATGAACCGCATGGAGTGGCGAGCTACTGCCGTTACCAGGAGCAGTCCTCCTCCACCCAAGAGCCAATCGAACAGAGAACCTTTGTTGCGTTCTATCATGATCGCTGTCAGGAGCAAAGGCGCCAAAATCGTAAAAAACAAAGCGATGATCGCCTTTTGAGCATTGCGCGGTTTGCTCAACCCCCAAACTTTGCGCAGCAGCAGCCCCAAGTTATGCGCCGCACACTTGAGCGTATGCACTTTACTCGCATTGGTCTGGCCTCGAACCCACATTCGCCTGCCTCCGCCGGTTTCACACACGTGTGCAAAGGATCGTTCGCATCGTTCGCTGCGCCAACGGTTCAATTGCCGACCTTTCTTCCCTCGCACCCGCCGCCGGTTGGCGCGAAAGGCTTTTTGAAATCTTTCGGGTTTGTTGGTCCAGCGCCGATGCTTGAGCCGCTTCTCAGGAATGTAAGTGCGGAGGCCGCGCGTTTCGAAATCCGCCAGCAATCCATTGTCGTGGTAGCCTTTGTCCGCCACGCCTTCTGCAATTTTCATCTGGCTGCCGGCCAACACCAGGTTCGCCTCCGCCAAACTCAACGTGTTGGGTCCGCTCTGCGGATCGGATTTGTCCGCAAAGGTGACCGTCGTCGCTACAATCGCCTCACTCTCCAGGGCCACCGCGTGTTCGGCCTTGTAGGCCAAATGCGTCCGGCCATCCTTCATTTTCGCAATCCGGCTGTCCGGATCAATCGGACTTTTCCACTCCTGATTGGGAACCTTCTTGTCGGGCCGGTTACGATCCAGGCGTCGCAGGTCTTCCTCCGTTGGGTTTTCGAGCCCCTCAGACTTGGCCAAATCCTGCAAGTACTCTTTCCAGTCCTTCCCATTATCCCTGCGCACGATGCTTTTCATCGCCGCATTGGCTTCCAGCGTCGTCGCATCAATCCCGACCGCCTTGCCCCGCAACAGCCCTTTCTCTTCCAACAGAGTCAGGACAAAGACAAAGACCTTGTCGAAAATCTCTTCTTCCAATCGTTTTCGGATGATGGTCATGGAAGCATGGCTCGGCGTCGCCTCAGTCAGGCCGATGCCCAGAAAGGCCCGCAATGCCAGCGAGTCGGCGCAACGCCAGGCGATGCCGCGCTGGCTGTCCAAGCCCTCAAAGTAACCGATGAACAACATGCGGAAATACACTCCCGGCGGAATACTGGGCCGTCCGCCCTCCTTGTAAAAGGGCGCGCAGATCCCTTCCACAAATCCATCAAAGCCGGCCTGGGCCAGAACTTCGTTAAGCTTGCAGTAAAACGGATGACCAGGACCGGTGGCCAGCTTGAGGGTGGGAACGAACAGTTCGTCCTGAGTGGGTTTGCGTTTGCCTATCGCCATGCGATATTCATAACTAATGTAAAATCTATGTCAAGATATAATTTTGACTTTTTTAACG
>DATAST010000154.1:0-7545 GCA_036269115.1 Verrucomicrobiia bacterium
CCATTTTAATCCTCATAGCAGCCGTAGTTCATCGGCTCACGTTAGTTTGCCGGTGCACCCGGCGTGAGTCTGGTGAAATTTTCTGGAATCACCGAAAAATCGGTTCCTTTGAAAATGCGATTTCTTCAACAGGCTGCTAGCGCTCATAGATGTTGTTTTCGGCGATTCGTATCAAATGAACGGCGAAATTCGCGCGCTCTTCAGGAAAAACGAAAAGCTGCCAATCGTTCTGATTGAAAACGGCAACGCCGTTTATTGCAGGATGACCTGCTGTGACTTTCGTTTCCCCTTGCCGAAATCGTCGCGCGTGAAACAAGCAATATTAACCGAAGGGGGGGCAGATACTGTCGATGGATTTGTTGACGTCGAAACGACGAATGGATCGCCCGTTGATTTAGACGCCTATTCGAGCCAACTCAACAACTACCATCTGGCGGAAGGCGGATGGGTGTCTCCGGCAAGCGAATCAGAGAAAGGGGTTGTGCGAATCAAGTTTTCGTATTTTGGCGACTATTAAGCGGCGGAAACGGATCGGACAAATAAATACAATCCATGAACGTTCAAACCACTTTAAATTTCTACGGGCGCACGGAAGAGGCGGTCGCGTTTTATTGCCAAACGATTGAAGCCGAGCGTCTCTTTATGCTGCGATTTCGCGACTCACCGGATCCTTCCGTAATAAGGCCGGGATTCGAGGACAAAATATTTCATGCGACCTTTCGCATCGGTTCAACGGTGATCATGGCCTCTGACTGCGGTTGCGAGAAGCCGCCGGCCGAAACCGCATTTGCAAACTTCTCATTTGCGCTTCGGGTTGAAACTGCGGAGAAAGCGGAGCGATTTTTCAAGGCTCTCTGTGACGGCGGAAAGGTTTGCGTTCCTATGGTGAAAACATTCTTCGCAGCGCGATATGGAATTGCGGTCGATCGCTTCGGCATTTCCTGGAAAGTAATGGTCGAGTCTCCGTCTGAAACTTAAATTCTATTTGGAAGAATGCTCTTTCTTCAAAATTGCTTCAAGATTCCGTAATAGATCCGCCGGGTCCTCATAAACGGCGCGGCAGCCATGCGCCTTAAGCATTTTTTTCGAAAATCCGCCGCATAAAACACCGATCGTTTTTATTTTAGCCTTCTTCGCCGCCGCGGCATCGAACGGACTATCACCCACGACCAAAACCGAATCGTGCTTTGGATGACCTAAAAGTTTCAAGGCGGCGCGAAAAATATCCGGGGAAGGTTTGGATTTATCAGCGTCATCCGCCGACGTGGAATGTTCAACCAGGTCCTGAACGCAGGCAATTTTTTCATATTTTTTAACTTCACTGGCGCTTCCGGAAGAAGCCAGCGCGATGCGCGCGCCGCTGTGGCGGATTTTTTTGAAAAGTTGCCGTACTTTGGGGAAGGGCCGGACTTTGGCCAAATACTTGCGCTTGAAGATTTGCCCGGACAGTTTATCCAGCTCCTTGCCGATTTCTTTGATTTCATTTTTCGCCAGGAACGACGGCAGTAGGTGATCCGCGCCTTTGCCCATGCATAGTCGAAGTTTTTTGAGAGAAATGCTTTTGCCGTACGCCGCGAAAGCCTCCTGCCATGCGCGGGCATGGAAATCGTTTGAATCCAGCAAGGTGCCGTCAATGTCGAAAATGAAATTTCTGATCATATTAGAGCGTTTTAAAAAATAATGTGGCCGTTCGAAGCGAGGATTTTTGGTGTTTTGGCGAGGCTTCAGCGAAGGAGCATGTTTGAAAAACCCTGTGACTGAGCTGAAACGACGCCAAAACCCAAAAAGACCGTTGCCCTTCTTTTTCTTCCCGAATGGCCACAGTATTTTTTAAAACGCTCTAAAGGAAAAAGCCGGCCCAGGGGGCCGGCCAACATCCCATGTTATATCGGATTTTAGTAACTATGCGGCCTTTCGTTGTTCCAGGCGGTCATCTTCAGCATCCTCATATTCCCAGCCCCGGCGAATGTATACGACGTCTTCCTCCCATTTTCCTTCCGGGCTGTATGTCTGCCAATCGCGCTGCAATTGAGCTTCAAGGTTGGCATCCCATTTAGGATGTTTTTGACGATAGAACGTCCTGGCCCCGTAGCCGAAACGATACGCAGGTTCAACTTTTTCGTAGGCGGGAGTTCCCCGGGGCGGGAGCGGCTCAGTTCCTGACGCCTGCTTAACCGTGTTATTAACATTTTGCGCAGTATCAGGTTGTTTGCCGCCAAAATCGTGTTTGGTCTGGTCCCAATCGCGCTTAAATGCTTCTTTGACTCTTTCCCATGCAGAATCGTTGTCTTTCGTCCACCAGTTTGGATTTTTATAGGTATTCATATTTTTTTTCAGTTGTTCTCTTGAGGGTTGCAGTTCCTGTGCCTTAACCGACGCGCTATTTGTAAGAGGTTTCCGCGCATTCGGTGCGACGGGAAAATGAGAATTGCATGACGGGACAGTCATTTTGCAATTACGCAAACAGGTGCTGTGAAGAAATAAATAAGTGCAGCTGGCGGAAATGGTTGGCTGCTTTAAATTCATCCCGGTTGGCGTGAAGAAAAGCGCTTTGCCTCGGGATTTGCATGGCGAAAATTCCTCTGGCATACGAACCGCTAATGATTCCCGCCATGATATCCGGCAGCGTTTCAGAGGGCTGATTGCTCAAACGGCCGCAGATAAAAATGCCAAAGATAACAATAGATCGGAACGGAATCTCCCAATGCTATAAAGACGGGCAGGGCGCCTGGCACGAAATTCCAGAAAAGACACTGCAAGCCATACGGTCGGCCCTGGATCGGCATGCTGCCGGCGAAAAAAAAGCCGGACTACGGGTCCTCAGAGCCGGCCAGAAATTCGAATTAACCAGTCCCGTGCTTTTGAAACTGGAAGATGGTGCTACCCAGGTTTGTGCTAAAGCATTGCCACAGGATTTGCCCATCGGATATCACGAGTTCACAGAAGAGCGAACCGGAAATCAAACTCACCTCATTGTCAGCCCGCACGAATGTTACCTCCCGGGATCTCTCCGCGCCTGGGGTTGGGCAATCCAAGTATATGCGTTGAGATCAAAAAACAGTTGGGGGATGGGCGATTTTGGAGATCTCAGAGATTTTGCGCGATGGGCGTCCCGGGAATTACGTTGTGACTTCATTCTTTCAAATCCATTGGGCGCAACCACTCCGATACTTCCACAACAACCAAGTCCTTACTATCCGGGAAGCCGGCGTTTTTTGAATCCGCTATATTTGCGCATTGAGGAGATCCTCGGCGCCAACCAGGCATCTCTCACTAAGCTTGCCGCCGCGGGCCAGAAGCTCAACGAGCAGCGTTTGATTGACCGGGATTGCGTTTTTCAGCTCAAGATGAATGCGCTTCAAAAAATCTGGAAGCGTTTCGATACACACCGTGATTTTGAAGATTTTTGCCAACAGCAGGGACAGCCTCTCACGGAGTTCGCCTCATTCTGCGTCCTGGCGGAACATTTCAAGACCGGCTGGCGCGCATGGCCCGGGCCCTTCACGCGCGCTGATTCGCCGGACGTTGCCGCGTTTGTCCGCCGACATCCAGAGCGCATCCGCTTCCATCAATGGCTGCAATGGCTTTTGAACAAACAATTGGCGCGCGCGGCAAAAGCATTGCCGGTGATGCAGGACATGCCTATCGGCATTGATCCAAACGGCGCGGATGCGTGGTGCTGGCAGGACATGCTGGCGCTGGATATGAGCATCGGGGCGCCGCCCGACGCTTTCAATACCCAGGGCCAAAATTGGGGATTGCCCCCATTCATCCCACAGCGGCTTCGAGAGTGTGGATACATCCCTTTCCGGGAGACCATCCAGGCACAAATGCGATTTGGCGGAGGATTGCGCATTGACCATGTGATGGGATTATTCCGGTTATTTTGGATACCGCGAAATGCTTCGCCTTCAGAAGGGACATACGTTCATTATCCGGCCGACGAATTTCTCGCGGTCCTGGCGATAGAAAGCCATCGCGCGAAAGGGGTGGTCGTCGGCGAAGACCTGGGAACGGTGGATCCCAAAATACGGACAGTCTTAAAGCGACGGCGAGTACTTTCGTATCGATTGGTTTGGTTCGAATCGGGTCCGATCAGCAAATTTCCCCGCCAGGCGCTCGCATCGGTCACTACCCACGATCTGTTTACCGTCGCCGGCTTATGGAACGGCTCTGACCTGGCGGCTCAAAAAAAGCTGGGGTTGCAACCCAATGAAAACGGCGTCCGCAAGATCTTAAAACGATTGCAGGGTGCGATTCGCCTGCCTGCAACCGCGGACGTCAACGAGGCCATCGTAAAAACGTACAGTCTGCTTTCCAAGGCGCCTTCGATACTGAAGGTTGCCGCCATGGACGATGCGCTCGCCGTCCAGGAGCGTCCGAATATGCCCGGCACACAGGACACATGGCCCAACTGGCGTATCGGTTTGCCTTCGCCGCTGGAATCAATTCGGAAAAATAAGCTGATCAGAAAAATTTCCATCGTAATGGGCAAAAGAACAGTCGAAGAATGAAGCAGGATGCGGAGACGCGCTCTTGAACTGAGCCGTGACCGTGAGGGAGCGGTCGGCATTGCGAACGCGGTTCCTGACGACCCCAGCCAACAATTCTGGCGCGCCTTGTTGCAGTACGGCCCGTGAACGGTGCAAGATGGAAGATGGAAGATGGAGAAGGCAGGAGTAAATCCGGGATTAGCTGCGGAGCAGCGTGCGAAAGTAGCCCATAATGCTAATTATGGGTTACCAGGGCCAAATGATGTTTAAGCTCCGGTAGGAGCGAGAGAACTGAACCTTTGTGCCACTGCAATTTTCAGAGTATCCTTGACTGGATCGCCAAAGAGTTGAAGATGGGCACGGCGGGTTCACTGGCGAACCTGTTACGGAAAAAGAAATATGCGATTATGTGGGACCGACCCCTTCCCTTCCGAATCCGGATGGAGCCGCAGAAAGCCTGGAGCCATACGAATCGTACTGCCACTAGGACCGCAAATGTATAACTTTGACTACATAGCTCATTTTATAATCTCCGATAATAGCAACGACATCAGTAAGTATTCACATTTACTCATTGGACTTCCTTTTGAACAGATAAAGAAAGGTGAAGAGCGTTACAATAAATCTGGCGGCAAATTGAATCGTAAAGCGAGCCTGTCTTACTTGAAATGGCGCCTGCATGTCGAGGACGAGGCCTCGTCGGAACAAAAACCTTTAGACGAGGTTGTTTTCAAATGTATTCGCCAAATAGATAATCAAAAACCTCTTTTCCGAGAACTCCATGGCTTAGGCGCGGATGTGGCTATAGAACTAGCCTTGCGTCCGGATAACTCGTATGCTGTATTAACTTTAAGCCCAAAACTGACCGAAAAACTTTCAGAGAACGGAATTCAACTTCACCTGTGTTTTATCGTTCCTCCTGCGACTTTGAAAGGGTCCTAGAATAATAGGGGTCCCGCATAATCGCATATTCAAGTTTACGTGTGGAAACGATTCTGCAAATACATGAGCATGGCCAGGAAGCTTCGTATGGAATATGCCGGAGCGATCTATCTCCAAAGACGATCCGAAACAACTTAAGGCGCTCCAGCGTGGGTGGTGTTTGGGGGGCTCGCAATTTCGGGAAGAGTTGCTGGCAGCGATGCACGAATTGACTGGTGTTCACCATGGTGGGGAGGAGCGGCGGGAAACGGACGAGACATGGGCCCGGCGACTGCTGGCGGAGGAACTAAACGGGAGGGGTAATCGGCCAAGGGATTTGGCGCTACGGCGCAAGGGAGACGCGGTCAAGGTCCGCATGGCCCGGCGGCTGAGGACGGAGGCGACAATGACCCTTGACTGGATCGCCAAAGAGTTGAAGATGGGCACGGCGGGTTCACTGGCGAACCTGTTGCGGAAAAAGAAATAACTAAAACACGATTATGCGGGACCGACCCCTTCACATCTTCGATACCGCTAATGCTTATGCCCGCTTGGGAGCAACCGGATTACTGCTCTAAGCCCAGAACCATTTGAGCCATGATTGCATGGAAAAAATTCCACTTAAAATAGACCCGAAAACAGGCGTTGGCTTTGTAAAATTTGGAGATAAAAGCGAACAGGTGCGCCGTCATCTTGGACGACCGGACGAAATCGAGAGCCTCGACGAGGCAATCGTATTTTGGCATTATAGAGACCTAAAGTTGGACATCACCTTCCGATCGGAAGATTGGCCATTTGCCACGATGGAAAAGCGCGTGCTCCATTTCCTCACGAGGCACACCTCAACGACGATTTGGGGGAGGCGAATCATTGGAATACCTGAAATGAAAGTGCTTGACATATTTAGAGATAACGGGATAGCCAGCCCCTCGGTTTCCGATGAAACTCAAGGTAGCTTTAAATACCGCACATTTCGATTCGAGAAACCGCGTATCGTTCTCGAATTTCGGAATGGGCTGCTTCTCAGTATTTTATGTGGAGACCCAGCTCGGGTGTAACAATTTTCGAATCACGGTAAGCGTGTAAGGGGTCGGTCCCGCATAAACGCATATTTAAGTTGAAGAGTGGAAACGATTCTGCAAATACATAGGCATGGCCAGGAAGCTTCGTATGGAATATCCCGGAGCGATCTATCGCCAAAGACGATCCGAAACAACTTAAGGCCCGCCAGCGTGGGTGGTGTTTGGGTGGCTCGCAATTTCGGGAAGAGTTGCGGCAGCGATGCACGAATTGACTGGTGTTCACCATGGTGGGGAGGAGCGGCGGGAAGCGGACGAGACATGGGCCCGGCGACTGCTGGCGGAGGAACTAAAACGGGAGGGGGTGGGCAGCCAGGGATTTGGCGCCGCGGCGCAAGGGAGATGCGAGCAAGGTCCGTATGGCCCTGCGTATGAGGACGGAGACGACAATGACCCTTGACTGGATCGCCAAAGAGTTGAAGATGGGCACGGCGGGTTCACTGGCGAACCTGTTGCGGAAAAAGAAATAACTAAAACACGATTATGCGGGACCGACCCCTTCACGTTAGCAGTGGCAAAAGCTGCTGCGCCATAAGTATGCAAAATCAAGCTGTCAATGACCTCGTTTCTGCGTGGTTTGGGGGGAATATACCCTATTTGATGCATGTACAGAGGAACCCGAAATCGCTTGGCTTGCCATACTTGAGATTTCCCGGCGCAATCTAACGGACGAACAAAAAAGTTTGTTGGCGGCGGGGCCACTGGAGACACTTCTGAGTTGGCATGGCTCAGATTTTATTGACCGAGTCGAAAGTGAGGCGAAGAGTAATTCTAAATTTAACGATTTGCTAGGTGGAGTGTGGCAACATGACATGCCAGACGAAATTTGGGACCGAATACAGAAGGTGCGGAAAAGTGTTTGGTAGTGGAGGGGTCACCCATAGCATGGGTCGTTTTTTCAGCATAAGCCGCCGCGTAGCCCCCTTTGAGCGGCGGTAGAAGCCTTGGCGGCGGCGGCCTTGATCGTTGATCTGCGAAATCTGCGGGAAAAAAGCCGAGGGCCTGCCCCGCATAGCAGTTAGCGACGCGGGGTTCCAAAAAGTGTCAAAAGG
>DATAST010000155.1:0-1683 GCA_036269115.1 Verrucomicrobiia bacterium
GACGTTGCCCCCAAATCCAAGCCTGCCCAGGTGTCATCCACTTCCGATTCGGCGGGTGAAGTAAGCGTTATTGTCGTACCCAGGAAATCGCCTGACATGGGTTTGACCAGCAGGTTAATCCCGTTGGCCGCCGTCCAGAAATTGCTGGAAGCCGCTCCGCCGTCCACCGCGCTATTGCTAACACTAAGAGTAAGCGCTCCGCTGGTGTCAAAAACATGGCCGATAACCGTCAGATTGTTGGCCGTAAGCGTTTGATCACCCAAAGATAGAAATGAGTCATTGGTCAGTCGCGCCGTTCCGGCCTGCACGGTGATCGTGCCATCTTCTCCATCCAGCAATGCGCCAAATGAATCGTTGGTTAAGAAAACCGAGCCAACCTGAAAAATGCCAACGCCCAGGCTGGTATTTTCAACATAGTCCGAAAATATGCTCATTCCTTCGCCGCCAATGAGCCCGTGATTTACGAAGCTGGTATATGGAGTCGCGCGAGTGAAATTGGCGTTTACCGGAATATCAATCACGCCAAAGTTGGTTAGGTTTTGCAGGATAGGCAGACTAACGGAAAAGTCCGCTGTCTGGTTGAAGAAGTTGATTTCGCCGGTTGGGTTGAGAGCGCTGGCGTCATTGGTCGTGACGGTCAGATTTTCCGCTTCGATCAAAAAGCTGTTGGTGATATTAAGCACATCGCTGATGACCACATTGCCTGGTTCGCCGGTAGCCTGGTTGGTGCTGCGGGCAGTGAAATTCAGCACGCTCACCGGCGCCGTCGGAGCCAGGCCGCTGTCCACGATCAAAATGTGGAACGTATTCGTGAAGGGCCCATTGGTTCCGACCATGAAGGTATTGGTCCAACGTCCGCTCCACAGGTCAATCGGCCCGTTGATGCGGGGAACGCTCGGAGCCACGAGATTGGTGATCTGCAACAAACCGGTCGTGCTGCCGACATCAATATCCATGTTCGGCACGATGATTGTGGCATTGGAACTGCCGACAAAATTGTTTGACGCCGCGATGCTGATGTAATTCGGGCCAGTGATTTTTGTCCGGCTCAAGTTGAGCGAATTGCTGGCCACGATCGAAATCCGGCCGGGGAAATTAGTCAGCGATGCGGGTCCCGTCGTGCTGTCGGGCGCGAAGGAAACATCCGCGACATTGATTCCCAGCGCCGCATAAGCGTTGGTAACCCTGCCTATGTTGGCAAAAAGCGTTTGCGTATCAAAGCTTTGATTGCTGCCGGGGAGGTTGGTGAACCCCGCAAACGACCGGAAGAAAGAATAATTATAAGGCGAAAGCACCGGCACACCACTCAAGGTATAACTATTGGTCATCAGCGTATTGGTCGGAAAAGACCCAAACTGATCGGTGACGTAAAGCAGATTGGTGGCCGTGGGCACACCGTTGCGGTTGGTTGCCAATGAAGTCCATTGGATGACCGGAGTCGAGAGGTCGCCAAATCCACCTTCAAAACGAACATCGGTGGAAATACCCGGCAGATTGGTGTTGATAAAAACCACCTGAATCCCGGTGTTGGACGCATTGATCTGCGAGACGAATACGAAGGGAGTCGCGTTCGGGGAAATGACCGTCTCACCACCGAAGGCTTGCCCGTTCGCAGTAGTCACCCGGGAAAAGGGGCTTGCAGGAAAGGGCAGCGTAAAATTCGCAAGCGAGATCAGATTGGTT
>DATAST010000156.1:0-68192 GCA_036269115.1 Verrucomicrobiia bacterium
TTTGGTGTTTTGGCGAGGCTTCAGCGAAGGAGCATGTTTGAAAACCCTGTGACTGAAGCTGAAACGACGCCAAAACCCAAAAAGACCGCTTCCCCTTCTTTTTCTTCCCGAATGGCTACAGTATTTTTTAAACCGCTCTAATGCGTGATTCGGATGTAACTTTTCCGGTCTCCGCGACATCTTAAAGAGAAATCTCTTTGCAAATTGCAAGAGAATCCGGGATGATTATGCTTGTGCCTGAAGGAACCGTAGCAACGCTGGCGCCTCCAACAACTTCGAAAACGACGACGACATTATTTGTCGTTGGCATTTTTCGTTCCGGCACGTCTTTGCTCTATGCGCTCCTGAACCAACATCCGCAGGTCGCGCTGATGTATGAGTGCGACGTCTGGAATTTCCCCCGGCCTTTTTCGGACTTGCGATTTCGCCATGACTGGCGCGAGCGCCTTGAATTTTATACCAACACGCTCTCGCGCCATCATTTGGTTTCCAAAGGCACCGTTAGCGGTCTTGAAAAGGTCCAGACGCCGCATGATCTGTATCGCGCATTCGCCGAGACCAAAAATGCCCATATCATTGGTGAGAAATCTCCGTTTTACTGCGACCAGCTTTGCCACCTGGCCCGGAACCATCCGGGCGCGTCGTTCGTCCTCATTTGGCGTGACCCGGTGGAAATTTATAGCAGCGTTCTGGATTCGGGGCGCCATTCCCGGTACTTTGGCCGGCCGGGCATGCTGAGCCGCCTGGTCTATTATCAGGAGGAAATGATTTATGGAGCCGCCGACCTTATTCGCCTGGGAAACCGCGTCCATCATGTCACCTATTCGGATTTGATCGACCGGACCGAGGAATCGTGCCGGGATCTGTGCAGTTTTTTGGAAATTGAGTTCGACAATAAAATGAAGGAACTGGCCGGCGCCGACCTGTCCGCGGTTTTTAGCGCGCCTCACTTCGAATATCTGCGGCGCGGAAAAATCGAAAGGCGCCAGGCGGAACATCAGGCCGGCAAGCGGGTCGATCAAAAGTTGCAGCGTTTCCATAACCGCTGGAATCGCCTGCGTCGTGATTTGCTGCATTCTCAGCACACCGTCCCAACCGGGCCGGAGCCTGGAGCTTTTGAACTGATTTACCACCGGTTCCTTGGATCGCTATTATGTGGAATGGACCGGTCCATTCGCCTTGCCTTTGAGTTTTTACCTTTGCCCTGGCTGCGGACCTATCGGCAGGCCAAAGCATGGTTTAAAGATGGGAGCATTGCGTCCGATCAACGGCGTTCACTGCGGGAAGACTTGGCCGGCCACAAGGAGACGGTTCTGGCCAGCCTCATCATTTTGGGATTAGTGGCCGCGGCCGATTACTATTCCAGCGCCGCGGTATCGCTGATGCCCTTTTATATCCTTCCCGCGGCCATCCTGACGCTGGTCGTTAACCGGCGATGGGGTACCATCGCCGCCACGCTGTCGGCGCTGGTTTGGGCTTTTATTCAAAACGTGGATAATCCCCTGGTAAACCTGTCCCGGCCGGGCATTTGGTTGTGGGATGTTTTCATGCGTTTTTTGGTCGTGGAAATTGTGGTGCTGCTGTTGGATCGGATTCGCATTGAAATCAGGTCCAAAAAGCCCTTGAATGAATAGTGCCGTGACAAATAAACTGGTATCGCATTTTATTTGCCATCGTACTCAGAAATGAAGTTTTCCATCGTCACGCCCAGCTTTCGCAATTCCGATTGGCTCAAGTTGTGCATTGCCTCCGTGGCCGACCAGCAGGGCGTCGAAGCCGAGCACATCGTCCAGGATTCCTGCTCGGATGACGCTACCCGCGATTGGCTTTCCGGGGACAATCGGGTGAAAGCATTCATCGAAAAAGACGCGGGCATGTATGACGCCGTCAACCGCGGTTATCGCCGGGCCACCGGGGACATCCTGGCGTATTTAAATTGTGATGAGCAATATTTGCCCGGCGCCCTCAAAACCGTTCATGAGTTCTTTGAGGCGAATCCCCGGGTGGAGGTCGCCCTCGCGCACAGCCTCATCGTGGATGGCCTGGGCAATTATATGTGCCACCGGCACTTGATGGTGCCGCATCCCTGGCATATTTGGTTCCGGTTCAGGGTCCTGACCAGCTCGGTTTTCATCCGGCGCAGCGTCATCCACGAGCGCGGCATCTTCTTCGACACGCGCTGGCGCGACTTGGGCGATTTTCATTGGACCCGCGCGCTGATGCAACAGAACATCCCCATGGCCGTCTGCGATTCCATCGTAGCCACCTTTACCGACACCGGTGAGAACATGAACCTGAGGCCCAATGCCATCCGCGAAAAGGAAGAAACGATCGCCATGGCGCCCGGCTGGGTACGGCTCATGAGACCGCTGCTCATCGCGCACCACCGCGCGCGACGCCTGGCCGCCGGCCATTTTAAGCTACAGCCGATGAGCTACGAAATCTACACCCGGCAAAGTCCCGGCAAACGGGTGCGATTTGACGTCGCAAAGCCGACTTCCGTGTGGTGGAACCGGATGTAAAACAATCCCGGGGTGTGAAAAAGCAGGGATTTTATACTGATTAGAGCGGGAGGTTTTGCCCTGCCGATTCCAATTGTTTCAGTTCCGCCGGGTCCAATATTTCTCCAGATTTATCCGAGCTTATGATGCGTTCGACGACATATATGGGGCGGCCTTTACTTTCCCGGTAAACTCTTGCCAAATATTGACCGATGATGCCGAGGGAGAGAAGCTGGACTCCGCTCAGCCCAAAAATCGCAACGGCCAGCGTCGTAAATCCCAAAACGCGCAATTGTGAAAAAAAGCCGAACATCTGCAGGATTTTTTCAATAACGAGGATTCCCGCATAGGCAAAACTGGCAACGCAAATAACGGCACCTATAGCTGCAATCCATTGCAGAGGCAAATCTGAGAAGCTGAATAAGGCGTCAAGTGCCTGGGCAAATAGCTTTCGAAGCGATTGTTTTGGTTCGCCGGCAGCCCGGTTTTTTCGAGCGTATTCGACCGTCGTTTGTGCAAATCCATACCAGGATTTGAGAGCGGGGAGATACAGGTTGGTTTCACGCGCCGCGACAAGCTGCTTTATGACCACGCGGTCAATGAGAGAGAACATACCGCTGTTCATCGGCATAACACGGCCCGTCATGTTGTGGAAGACCCGGTGAAATCCGTCGAACAAAAGCCTGCGCAACCCGCGTTCTTCACGGCTCGTGCGACATCCGGTTACGACCTTGTAGCCGGCGCGCCATTTTTCGAGAAACTGCGGAATCAATTCAGGCGGATCCTGCAGGTCCGCATCCAGAAAAATCACGGCATCACCCCGCGCGTTGTCCACGCCGGCGCGATACGCCGGTTGCTGGCCAAAGTTCCGGCTTAGCACAATCAATTGCCAACAGCCAAATCGTTTCAATTCTTCCTTCGCGACATCGCGAGTGCCGTCGGTGCTGCCGTCATCCACCACGACCATTTCTACATCGGCCCCACTATTTGCCAGCGCCTGTTCAAGACGATCAAAGAGAGCCCGGAGTCCTTCCCGTTCGTTCAGCATGGGGATAACGATGGACACCAATTCGCGCCTATCCAATTTAGGGTCGCTTGAGATCATTTAAAGGCATTTATCACACAGCGATTCGAGGGTCGAGAAAACAAATTAACGCCCTGCCGCATAAAGATAATAAGAGTCACGCAATTCCATCCTGTCACCGGGTTGGCGATGTGAAATGGAACGATTGAACCAATCGGCCACTTGAGTCAGCCAGGAATCTGAGCTCGCTTCGCTCTTTGCAATTAGGCGTGGGGAATTATCGAATGCCACCGACGACAGAATGATACAATGGTCTTGATTCGCCAGATCATTGAGATTATCCACGACGACCAGATGGCGATCCAGCGGGTCGTCGAGCCGCTCCGCCAGCCCGGCGGTACTCGAATCGCCCTTAAGGATGACGATCGTATCGGAGCGGGCTGTGTGTTCACGCACCAGTTTTACTAATGCCAATTGCTCCGTTTCGTTGGCCCGTAAAAAAGCCAGTACAGCAAAACCATAAATGACACAGAGCAGCGCCACCGGATGGACCACGCTATAGGGTATTTTTCCCAAGGCATCCGTTGCGTTCTCAGCCGACGAAGTCCGCAATATCGCCAGTGAGAAAATCACGCCAATGACCAGTACCGGCCCCGCCATCCAAGGATGATGACAAAAATAATTTCGCATAATGACAAGATTCGCCACCGTCAGCGCCAGGGGCGCAAACACGAGCCACGATAGGCGCACTCCGGCGTGAATCTGCCGTGCAAGCGCATAAATGAAGATGAGCCAAATAGGAAAGAGCCCGACAATATTGGTAAAGGCCAGCCGCAAGAAAAGGCGTCCTGTTGACTGTCCTTCGCCGTAACCGCCGCTTCCCCATGTGTAGCCGGCTATAACACCCAATATCCCGCTTGAAGGTTTGCCTGGAGCAATTCCAATCGCACCTTGGGCGTGATGGCCATATTTCGCCGAAAACGATAACAGAACCACCAGTGGGACAGCGACAACCATTGCGGCAATTAGTGTAATAAGGCCACGTCGGTTCAGTCCGGACATTGCTAAGAGGAAAAACACGCACGGACCACATACCCACGCCGTCGTCCAATTTAAAGACATGAATGCCAGCGTGACGGCAACGAGCGCCATCAGATGGACTGGCGTCATGCGAGGCTTCTTTAAAATCGCCAATGCTGCGACCGCATAAGGAAGGATCGGCAGTACTGAAAGCGCATTTGGATCAAATTGTTTTGGCCAGCGCATATAGCCAGGAGTCAAAATAGTTGCCGCTGCCATCATTATTGCAAAATTGTCCCGGCCCAATAGCCGCCACGCGGACCAAAAAACTATCACAGCCAACAAGATGTGAAACACCACCGTGTCAAGCCCGGTCCAGCCAAAAATCCTTGCTGCAAATAACACAGGATAAAGGCAAGCCGGGTTCATGCCCCCGTATATTTGGGGATGTTCCATCGCTTGAAAGCCGCCGGGATTGTACACCATCTGACCGTGAAGCTTAAAAAATCCAAATTCCTGCCAATTCCGCACTACATTCGGCGGCCATCCAATTTCCAGATTATCGTCAATCAGATACGATAAAAACATCGAGGCGATGACGGCACCCGCGAACAAAAGGATTTTTCCGGGTGATAATCCAGATTTCATGAGCCGAGCATAGCGGGTTTTATCGGCTTTGTTCAAGGTTCAATGCGCCCCTGATCGCGAGATGGGCTTCATCGCTTGAAACGGGTGGCACGGCCGGGAACCATATCCGGATTCAAACCACGTCGCGTACCGGCTCAGTATCATTTGACTCAACTCCCAGTTCACATTTCGATTTTTTCGGATACAATCAAACGGACAATGACCAATGATGACGATCCCAGGAAACCCGGGGAAAGTGCAGACTCTCGGCGAAAGAGCCGGAATTCGTCCTTCGCCTTGCGGTCGTTGATTGTATGGATCTGGCTTTGCGCCGGCCTCAATTTGGCGGGGTGGGTCTTGTCCGCTGTGGGACAGCTCAACGCCGCGGGATATATTGTGGTATTCCTCATTGGCGTTGTTGCATTTTTGGTCTGGCGGCATTTTGACAAACCTGAACCCTCGCAATGCTCCTGGTTCCGGAAATCGCTTCAACGTTTCAAACGGCCATTTCCCCTCGCGTTCCTCATTTTGTCCGTTATGGCCTTTCTGGGCGGGGCCATTTATGCTCCGACGAATTATGATGGGCTATCTTATCGCCTTCCGCGCGTGTTGCAGTGGCTGGCGGCAGGGCACTGGCAATGGATTCACACGGATTATCCGAGGCTCAATAATCGCGCGTGCGGCATCGAATGGGTTTCCGCGCCGCTGATGGCCATTTTGAAAACTGACCGGCTTCTCTTTCTCATTAATTTCATCCCATTCCTGTTTTTGCCGGGCCTCACTTTCGGCGTTTTGACCCGATTGGGGGTGCGCCGGCGCGCCGCCTGGCATTGGATGTGGATTGCTCCCACCGGCTATTGCTTTTTGCTTCAATCTGCCAGTATTGGCAACGACGCCTTTGGCGCGCCGTTCGCCCTGGCGGCGATCTTCTTCGCGCTTCGCGCGCGCGAGACCGGGCAGGGTGTTGACTTTTTCTGTTCCATCCTGAGCGCCGCCCTGATGACGGGCGTGAAGTTAAGCAACTTGCCGTTGTTGCTGCCGTGGGCGGTTGCGATTCTCCCCGCGTTAAAGATTTTGCTTCAAAGGCCGGTTGCCACGGCACTGGTTTGTGTTCTTGCGTTCTTTGCCTCTTTTCTGCCAGCGTCCGCCGCCAATCAATATTTCTGTCATGATTGGTCCGGGCGTTCTTTGGAAGGCGACAAGACCCACGGCAGCGTGCTAATTCGGCTTGGCGTAGATACAGCTTATATCACCTTTGTCAATTTTGAGCCACCTATATTTCCGCAAGCCGAACGGTGGGACAGCTTTGTGCGGCGGGTCATTCCGCCGCATTTGGCTAACAAATGGCAGGAAAGCTTTACCGATTCCGGCCCTGCTGAATTTCATGGCGACCAAATGCAGGCCGAGGAAGGCGCGGGGTTCGGTTTTGGCGCAACGCTGTTGCTCGTTGCCAGCACCGTCGTGGCGGCAACGTCGCGCCGTAGACCGTCCCTTCAATGCAAGTTTTGTTCTTTCGACGGACTTTACCAGCTGGCCGTCGTCCTTGCTCCGTGGGTTGCGACCTTTGCCCTTGTGAGCCAATCGGAGGTAGGCTCAATGGCTCGAATCATTGCCCCTTATTACCTTCTTTTACTGCCGCTTCTCCTAAAATCGCCCTGCCATGAGCAGATCGTACGGAAAAGATGGTGGCGAGCCGCGGCATTTTTCGTTTTTGCTATCCCAGCCGGACTATTAATTATTTCCCCGGCCCGTCCGCTCTTTCCGGTCGGCGCCCTTTTGTCAAACCTTCAAGCCGGTAAGTCCAATTCAAAGCTGCGGGCGCGCATTGAGGAAGTTTATACGGTCTATCGGGACCGCAATCACGCCTTTGCCCCTGCTCTGGCCATTTTACCGCCGGACGTAACGGTCCTGGGATTGATCACCTACGACGATCCCGAAACCGCCTTGTGGCAGCCCTATGGTTCCAGGAAAATCGTGTGCTTGAAGCCGGATGACACGGCGGCGTGGCTGAAGGCTCAGGGTGTTCAATATGTCCTGGCTCGTAGCACTTTATTCGGAAACCGATTCCCGGATTTTAACGATTGGAAAACAAAAATGAACGCGGTGGTCATCAAAACAATCCCATTGAACCTCCGCGCGGGAACGGGGCCGCTTGATTGGTACCTCGTTAAGCTAAACTAAGCGGCCCGATACCGCTCCACAGCCTCGCCGTAAAATGTGCGCATACGTTCGTTGATCTTTTGCATGGTGAAGTGGCTTTGTGCATGCGCCCGCGCTGCCGCGGACATCGCGGCGAGCAAAGTCCGGTCACGATCGATTTTTTCCAGGAAGCCCGCCAGCGCGGCCACGGCTTCATGTGGATTTGTCGCCGGCGCGGCGAAGCCGGTTTCGGGAGTGATTTGCGAGGCTGGCCCGCCGATGTCGAGGCAACCTACCGGACGCCCGGCAGCCATAGCTTCCAGACAGACGTTGCCAAATCCCTCATGCAGTGCCGGGTGCAGCAGAACGTGCGATTGCCCCAATTTTTCCAGCACGTCGGAGTATTTTGGCAGGGTGCCCAGAAATTTCACACGTGAGTCCACGCCGGTCTGCGCCGCTGTTTTCTCCAGCTCCTGGCGGAAGGGCCCGTCGTTCACAATCCACAATTCGGATTCGGGGCTGTTTTTTGCAAATTGGGCAAATGCCCGGATAGCCAGGTAAAATCCCTTCCAATAGACATGCCGTCCCACACAGATCGCTCTCAGCGGACCCGGTGGCGGGGGCGGCAACGCGGCAAATTGCGCTAGATCGGTGCTGGTCAACGCCATTTGCGGCATGCGTTCCACGCGCCGTGCGCCCATTCTCTGCAGCGCTTCACAGGTCTCCCGAGTGACGCCAATGGCAATGGTGGCCGCGCGCGCGGTGTCCCGGACCGCGCGAGTGCGCTCGCAGAAGGACCGTGCGCGGTCACGCGCTGCTTCCACCAGCCGGTAGCGCAAAGGCAGCTCGCGCACAAATGAACGGGGGGGCGTTTCCGCCGCGCCAACCGGCCCCCAAATAAACGGCAAATCCAACTCGCGCAATCCGCTTGGCGACCAGTACCGGCCATACGTCACATGGTGGACAAGATCAAATTTGACACGCTGATGGAGTGCGCGCGCCACGCTTCGAAGATGCTCCTGCCACAGGTGATAGTAGACGGCATTGGCCGCGGGCAATCGCCCCAACGGCTGCAATGCGGGATTCAATTTGATCCAGACCGGATGAAAATTTGGCAGCGGATTTTTAGCCAGCCACGGTTCGGTCAGTTCGTGGTAACGGTGCGCGTCGGCAATGACCGCCCAGACCTCGTGGTCGCGAAGCGCCTCATGGATGGCGCGCCACGCGTTGCCCGGCTCGGACGTCTGGGTGGGGAAACAGGAATATGTTGAAAGGAGAATCTTCATCGCTGAACGCCCGCACAAAATAAGGAAAAAACAGGCCGAGGCGAGGTAAAAACCAGCCGTGGGCGAGTACCTCTCCTGTCTCCGTGTTAATTGCGATACGGCGATTGCCACTCACCGCTGAGATTTCCCCCTATAACGGCGGTTGCTTTTTCTCCCAAATATTGATAGAACCGCTCTTGATAACGCCGACTATGCAGCAATGGCTCAGAAAGGTCCGTGTGGCTTTGACCCCAAGAAACTGGCTTTTAAAAACCAGATTGTCCAATGGCGCCTTCGTTTATGGCCGAAATCGCCCGGGATATGGCGGTCGAGGAATCTACATTTACCGCGATGCTCTCGAACCCGAGCTTGAGCATCTGGAGAAATTTCTGGTTCCAGGCGGGACTTTTTTGGACGTCGGCGCTAACACAGGAATCTTCACCCTCAAAGCCGCTAAGTATCTAAGTGCCAATGGTGGCACCGTTATCGCGTTGGAGCCTTTCCCGGACATGCTGGCGACGTTGTATCACAATGTTCGTGCGAATGGGCTTACCAATGTACGTTTAAGGGGTTTTTGTGCAGGTGAACGCACCCAGGCTACCATGCTTTGGATGAATTTTCATCGTCCGGCATCATTCAGCATCGCCAAACGGGATGAGGAAGCTGCGTCTTTTTCTACCCTGGTTGTCACGGTGGACGAGTTGGTTGATTGGGAAGGCTTGTCCCGTTTGGACTACTTTAAAATCGATGTGGAAGGAGTCGAGGCGGAAGTCCTTGCCGGCGCACGAAACACAATCACCCGATTTCGCCCCATTATTCAGGTGGAAGTGAACATCAACAACGTGCCAGTGGAGCTTCCTCAATACTCGGTATTTCAAGCGGGACCCACCAGCCCGAACCGAATTTTCATTCCAAACGAAAGCGCGATAATTGACAATGCCAAAGCACTCGGCTGGACCAAGGTTGCGTGAATCGGTTGCCGAAGATTGCGGCCTAAACTAATTTTTCTCGCCCTTTTTTGCCGCAGGCACAATACAAATGACCAGCAACGGGGCGACCGTCTCACGCGCCATTACGGTGGTAGAATCACCTTGTTGACGGTTGAGCTAGTTGATACGATCCGTCCGCATAATGAACGAGCAGCTCAGAGAACGCATTTACAAAGCGCTCAATGAAAAGAACGCTCTCCAGAGGTTCATCACAAGGCGGTGGTTGTTCGATTTGTTTCAGCGGATTGGACTTCATTTGACGGGCGACCATTTTTACGAGCCGGTGCCGAACACACGTGAAATCGCCCGAAAATATTCTGACCAAATGCGCGAGCTTCCGGGTATCAATTGGCGCATGAAAGAGTCCGAGGCCCATGCCTTGAAGCTGCTGAAAGAGTATGGCCGGGAATATTTTGGGCCTCGTGAAAAGTATGGATTTCACGAGCAGAACGTCTATTTCCGCGGACTGGACGCCCTCATGCTCTACCTGATGGTTCGAGAACGAAAGCCCAAAAAAATCATCGAAATCGGCCAGGGATTTTCCACTCGGGTCATATTCTCAGCTTTGGAAAGGAATGCGCAGGAAATGGGGCCTGTGCAGTTCATATCGATTGATCCTTACGCGCGCCTCACGGAGGATTACCAACCGGCCAACGTGAGTTTCCAACTCGTTCGGCAGGAACTTCAGGCGGTCGATTTCGAGCCCTTGCTTGAAGGATGCGATCTTCTATTTGTCGACTCCAGCCATGTTTACAAATTTGCAAGCGATGTGGCTTTCGAGTTTACCCAAATCTACCCGAGACTGCGGCCGGGAACCATGCTCCATTTGCACGACATCAAGTCGCCGTATGATTACCCTAAGGGCTGGATGGTGAATTATAAATGGTTTTGGAACGAACAGTATTTCCTGGAAGCCTTTCTAATGTTCAACGAAGTCTTTGAAGTCCAGTTGCCACTACATTTGCTGTCCCGGCAGTCCAAGGAAATGATCGATGCGGTAAAACAACTCGCCCCGGTAAATGAAGAATTCCTCGAATCGGCAGGCTCATTTTATCTAATGCGCACCGGTTCAGACCCCCGCCTCTCCCCGCCCCGCGAGCTCAGCGCACCTTAGCGGCGCTCTGAGCGCAGTCGTATCGAATCGGACTCCGGGCCGGCCCTGTCCAAGACCGATCGCTTTTCTCTTCCGCGTTTGAACGTCAGCGCGCTCTGACTGGATCCACCATTGGCTCCCGCCCGGAATTGAACCGGGATATTGAGACGCTAAAACGGGACATCTAAATCTTTTATTTTTGGGGCTTTTCGACGATAACAGTTTTTGAGATTGCCGCCGCCAAGACCTATCTAACTTTAATTCCCCCCTAAACTTCGGCTTACACCGAAATTTAGCTTTTCCCCCAAAAATCCCAACCCGCAAATTTAGCCCGCATCCGCCAGGTTCCCAACAAAAGCAGGCCATTTTGGACCCCTAAATTTCAACTTTAGCGTTTCGTTTAGCGAACTTTAGCCCCCAAAAACATAGCAAAACGATTTTTACTAAATTTCGCGTAGAAGACGACGGTTCGCCAGGTGGTGCCACCAAGCCTCTGACTGACTGAAATGGCACTCATGATCATTTATGGCAATCACGGCGTTCATGGCATTAAATCCATCTCCCATCTCCCATCGGCTTCGCGTGTTTCGCGGTTAAATATTCTGTCGAAGGAATTTCTCATCCCAGTTTCCCGTCAGGGCCGCAAAGGTTTTTGGAAAACGATTTCCGTTACGCCCTTTGTGCCCGTTGCGTGAGGATGAATCTTGGAATACGTCGCGCTACCCTTCGCCAACTTCGCGGACTTCGCGCGACCCCTCAATCCGTTTCAACGTCTTAACATTTCAACGCCTCAACGCCGGTTTCGAGGTTTACATCCCCCGAATGCTATAAAACACCAATAAACACGGGCCTTTCCTGCGGAATCCCGGTCGCCGTTTACTTGTTTGCGTACCTATATAAAAATGTGCGGGACCACCGTCCTGTCCCTCCATAGGCCTGTCGCAGGAGTAAGCCTTCTTGGCGAAGCGGAGGGTGAAGGCAGTCGCCCTCTATCCATTGTCCATTCACCCTGTTCGACCAACCCCCAAACCCGTAGGAGACGTCAGGAGACTCTAACATTTCAGCCCTTTGCGTCACTGCGACGGCCTGAAAGCATTCGACGTTCGGCGTTCGATGTTTCTCCGATCTTACATCTCCCATCTTCGACCTGCTCCCTGTCCCGCCCTCGTTTCCTCCCATCAGCATAAAAACCCTAAAAACCCCAACAAAATCGCACCTTCCGCGTTCGTTTCCTTGCTGCATTCCTTAGGGGCAAAAAATGTGCGGGCCCGTCGCTCTGTCCACCATCGTGTCCGCAGTAGCCAAAGCTATGGCGAAAGCGAAAACCGAAGCCAAAACCCAAAAATGGCTATTTTTCGGCTATATTCTTCTGAAAATGTCCTGCGAACTTCCAATGTGTTGCGACCCTGTTGCGGATTTGTTGCGGATTTGTTGCGGATTAAGTCGTTGATGTTCAACGTTGTAGCGGATGTTGCGGACTTTCAGAGCATACATACAAATACATTGCATCGGAACCACTGAGACGAACTCGAATGTCCGAAAACGAGTTTTTACACAACCTTCTTGGAACAGGAGATGCCCCCTCTGCGCGCGACTATTGCTTTTTCTGGTGCGAGGCATACCGGCAATTGCTCTTTCTGCCGTGATTTCACTTCGCCCGGGCGATTGCGAGGAGGCTTTGCCTCGACCATGGCGGCCAAACGCGCTTTTGGGCCTCTTTGAAATCGCTGTTAATGCCTCGTTGAAATGACCAAAACTTCAAGGAAGTCCAAAGCGCATAAACATCCGCGCCCAAATAGCGATAGAACCGGTGAATCTCGTATAAATGGTTGGGGATAAGCAGTATATGTTAAGAACTCTCATTTCAGCAACATAAAAAACTACAAAAAGTTACATTAACGTTATTGTTGTGGTATCAGAGGTAGCACTGAATGAAATAGCCTGACGCCCCATTTGCTGATGGTCAGTCGATGGCAGTGGAACTGGCGACGAGCCGTCGCCGCCCCGTCTGAGCTGTGAAGTGGATTGAAGTTGAAAATCGTGTTACATTGTTACATCGTTGAGCCTTAACGAGTTACGGTGTTACACAATTTGTTACACGCTGTTACATTTTGTAAACGCTTAATTATAAATGACTTGCGGCGTTATGCTAACGATAATGCTTAGCTGACTATCCTCCGCCCTTCATCTAGGAAGATGCCTTTGAAATTCATCTCCAGCGCTTGAGGATTGG
Organism: Verrucomicrobiia bacterium; assembly: GCA_036269115.1. GTDB lineage: Bacteria > Verrucomicrobiota > Verrucomicrobiia > Limisphaerales > UBA11358 > UBA11358. The sequence continues at coordinate 12,892 of DATAST010000156.1, forward strand.
ATGCCTTGGCCAGGGCTTCTTTTTCTGTGACGCGGCCGGCTTTCACCAGGTTAAACAGCGATTGATTGAACGAGATCATGCCATCGTCGCCTCCGGTTTCAATGGCGGCGGACAATTTATCGAGTCGGTTTTCTTCGAGCAGTTTTCTCACGAGGGGTGAGTTAATCAAAATCTCCAGGGCCGGCGTCATTTTGCCTTCCACGGTGCCTACCATGCGCTGGCAAACGACGCCACGCAACGTGCCAGCAAGCTGGCGTCGCACCTGTTCGCGTTCCTCCGCTTTGAAAAAGTCCAGGATGCGCGTGACCGAAAGCGCTGCAGTGGTCGTGTGAAGCGTGGACAGCACGAGGTGCCCAGTGTCCGCCGCGCTCATGGCCGCGGTAAAGCTGATGTCGTCGCGCATCTCGCCCACCATGATAATGTCCGGGTCCTGTCGCAAAACGTTTTTGAGGGCATGATGAAATGACACCGAGTCCAGGCCAATTTCACGCTGCTCGATGACCGATTGATTGTCCTCAAAGGCAAATTCCACCGGGTCTTCGAGCGTGATGAGGTGCTTTTTGAAATTGCCGTTGATGTGTTCGACCATCGCGGCCAGGGTCGTGGATTTGCCTGAACCCGTCGAACCGGCCACCAGGACAATGCCGCGAGGCGACTCGGCTATTTTTTTGATCTGCTGAGGAAGGCCCAAATCTTCGAAGCTCGGCACACTGCTCTTTACGTGGCGCATGGCCAGGGCCCATTGACTGCGTTGCTGGAACAGGTTCGTACGAAACCGCCCGATCTCCGGCGCAAAGTACGAGAAGTCAACTTCCCGCTCTTCATCCAGGCGTTTTTTCAAATGTGGCGGCGTAATGGATTCCACCACTTTTTGCATCCATTCATTCGTGGGAAACGGAGCGTCAACCGCAATTAATTCACGGTTGATGCGGAAAATGACCGGTCCTCCAACTTTCAAATGAATATCGGATGCGCCGCCACCGACGGCGGTCTTCAAAATCTTGTTAAACAATTCCATAGAGACGGACAATGGTACTTGATCACCGCGCAAATGCCAGCCGTGAAAAGCAACGGATGAAAAGCACCAAGTGCCAAGGGCCAAGCTCCAGAGAAACTTCAAGATTCAAAGCTCCAGAGCTGCCAACGCGCTACGAATTGCCGCGCGATTTATTGGGTGTCGGATGTTGGATGTTGGATCTTCCCTGGTGCTTGGAGTTTGGGTTTTGGAGCTTTTTCTGGGCCATCTTCTCACGCCTTGCAGCGCCGTAGCTTCTGAGCTTGATGCTTGGAATTTAGAGTTTAGATTCCGTCATCACAAAACCTTTTACCGTTTTCACCAGGGCCTCGATATTCTCCAGTTTCGCATCTGGCGGCACGCCGTGGCCCAGATTGAAAATGTGCCCCGGACGCCCGCGCATCTCATCAAGAATACGTTGCGTTTCGGCCGCGACTCGATCGGGAGTTGTGGTCAGAAGTGAAGGTTCCAGGTTGCCCTGAATGCCCAACGATGGCGGCAACGCTTTTCGCACGTCGGCGAGCCGGCTTGTCGAATCGATTCCCAAAACATTCGCGCCTGTTGCCGTGAGCGTGTCCCAATTGTGGCAGTCCTTTGAAAACACAATGACCGGGACTGTGTTGCCCAACGCGGTTATAATTTGTGTCATCCATTTGGCAGAAGCCTGCCGGAAGTCCTCAGGCGCCAGCACCCCTCCCAGGCTGTCGAATATTTGAACGGCGTCAGCACCGGCGGCGATTTGCATTTGCAGCAGTTTGGTCACGGCAGCGGTCAATGTTTCCATCAATTGCGAAAAGAGTTTGGGTTCGGCCGAGAGAAGATTTTTTGCGCGGACAAATTCCTCGGCGCTTCCGCCTTCGAGCATGAAATTGGCAAGGGTCCAGGGCGACCCGGCAAACCCGATGAGCGCGGTCTCACCGGCCAATGTCTTCTTTAAAAGCGCAAGTGCGCGCGGAATATAGTCCAGTTTTTCTTCGATACGCCCGACGTTAAGGGCTGCAATATCACTGGCATCGCGTAAAGCGAATTCCATCTGGATGCCGCCCGTTTCACGGAAACGGTAGCCCTGACCGAGCCCCTCGGCCGTGACGAGGATGTCGCTGAACAAAATAGCCGCATCGAAGCCAAATCGGCGGATGGGTTGGAGGGTTACCTCGGCGGCCAGGTCGGGAGTGCGGACCAGTTCCAGGAAGTCGTGTTTTATCTTGAGTTGACGATATTCCGGCAAAGCCCGGCCCGCCTGGCGCATTAACCAGACCGGCGGACGGTCAACCTGGCGGCAGCGGCAGGCATCGAGAAAACGTTGGCGATTGGTCATTTTCCCTGAAAAATACCCTTGAAATTCACTGGAGGCGAGGCGGAATCGGCCCGGTTTTTCGGGAAACGTTTTTAAAAAAATCACGCAACTTTAAGGATTTGCCGGTTATTAATTCCTTGATGAACAACGAGCGGTTTCAGAGCGAGCAAAGACAATTGCGGGAGTTGCTTTCCAGGCTGCCGGACGCGCCGGTGGCGTCTAATTTCACGGAGCGCGTGTTGCAGGCTATTGAGGCCGAGGAGATGCGCCGGTTCCGCAGGGGTCTCATGGGATGGAATTGGCGGGTTTTTTTTCCCCGCATCACCGTGACAGCAGCGGCGGCAGGCATCGTCGCCGTTGCGTTTCATCAGCACGAACTAACCGTGCAAAGCCAAAGAATCGGCCAGGACGTTTACGTCGTCGCTTCCCAGCCAATGCCAGGCGTGGAAGCGCTGAAAAATTTCGACGCCATCCAGCGCATGGGCCAATCCGCACGGCCGGATGAGGACCTATTGGCACTCGCTTCAGACATGAAATGAATCATTTCCGTCAAGGGCGGCGGTGGCTGGTTCTGGTTCCGGTAGCGGTGCTTTTCATTTCTTCGGTCTCCGCGCAAAACGTCACGAAATTGGCCGTCCCTAAGGTGTCGGTCCCTGCGGCCATGATCCCGCCGGTGCCCGTCGCGCCCTCGCCGGTCTATTATTTTCGCAAACTGCTGGCGATGTCGCCGCCGCAGCTTCAAGGCGCCCTGGCTCAAAAACCGCCCAAAGTTCGTGAACGGATCCTCGCCAAAGTGAGCGAATATGCCGCGCTGGATCCGGACGAGCGCGAACTGCGCTTGCGCGCGACCGAATTGCGCTGGTATCTAATGCCCATTTTGCAGGCGCCCGCCGACCAACGGTCCGCTCAATTGGCCCAGATTCCGGCCGACATGCGCGACCTGGTGCAATCCCGGGTTATGGAATGGGAAATATTGCCTCCGACGCTACAGCAGGAATTCCTGGACAACCAACATATCGCTGGCTATTTCGCCGGGTTGAACACCACAAATGATAATTCCGATGCCTCGGCACCCAGCGCCGCCGAGCAGTCGCGCTGGAACGCTTATTCGGAAACTGAACGGCAGGCGATGATTGGTGAGTTCGACAACTTTTACAATCTCTCGCCAATGGAGAAACAGAAGGCGCTCGGACAATTGACGGACGTCGAGCGAAAGCAGATGGAATCAACGTTGCAGGCATTTGCCAAATTGCCGATGCGGCAGCGGGTCCAGTGTATTCGGGCATTCGGTGAATTCGCCAGCATGAGCGGGGCGGAACGGGCCGAATTTCTCAAAAATGCCCAACGCTGGTCGAAAATGACCCAGTCCGAACGGCAGGCCTGGCGGGACCTTGTGGCCCACGTGCCACAATGGCCTCCGTTGCCACCGCCGGCGATCATGCCGCCCATGCCGCCGACCATTACGCCTCCCGCGCCACCAGCAGTTCCGTCGACCATTCGAGTGGTTGTCACTACAAACCACGATTGATTTTTCAGGTGGCGGTTTTCCGAGTTTCCAATCGGCTGATTTCAGGTAAAATATTTTTGTGGATCCTATCGCATTTCATTTTGGTCCGGTGACCATTCATTGGTATGGCATCATGATCGCGCTGGCCTTTTTGGCCGGCCTTTGGACGGCTACCCTCCGCGCACGGCGCGAAAAGATTCCGGCGGAACGCATTGCCGACGTCGTCCTGTGGTTGATGGTTGGGTCCATCATTGGCGCGCGCACTGTTTACGTGACAACCTATTGGCAGGAGGAATTTGCCGGGCAACCGATTACAGAGATATTTGCGGTCTGGCACGGTGGGCTGGTGTATTACGGCGGGCTAATCGGCGGCGTCGCCGGCGGCTTTGCGTATGTGCACTGGAAGAAAATGCCCATTTGGAAAACCGCCGACGTTCTGGCGCCCAGCATCGCGCTCGGGAGTTTCTTTGGCCGCATGGGCTGCCTGCTCAACGGCTGTTGCTACGGGCGCTCGACGGATTTGCCCTGGGCCATCACATTTACCAATCCACTGGCCCACGATCTATCCGGCACGCCATTAAATGTGCCGCTGCACCCGACGCAAATCTATGACGGAGTGCTGAATCTTGGGCTCTATGCCTTTCTGGCCTGGCTCTTCAGGCGAAAAAAATTCGACGGCCAAATCTTTGCGACGTATCTGATTTGCTACGCCATTCTGCGTTCGACCGTCGAATATTTTCGGGGCGATTACTCGGGATTGCACTATCATTTCGGATTGACTCCCGCGCAATGGATCAGTGTGCCAATGTTTATCATCGGCCTCTTTTTGGCCGCGATTCTCTCGCGCCGCACCGCGCCGCACCAGACGTAAATGACCCGGTGACTATCAATCACTCCCAGTTTCATGGCGAGCCTCCTTTCGCTCATATCTACCGCCGAAAGACTCTCCCTCACCCCGGCCCTCTCCCGTGTATGGAGAGGGGAAATTGTCGGCTGATTGTTAAGACGACGGACGATTATGGCGGTTCGTTGTCCCAATGCCCACGGCTCATGAAAAAGTGAGCACCGCAATGACCAACCCCATCTTCCTGGCCGGCCCGACCGCCGTTGGCAAATCTGAAATCGCCCTCGCCCTGGCCGCGAATGTGAATGGCGAAATCATTTCGGTGGATTCTATGCAGGTCTATCGGGGCCTGGATATCGGGACGGCCAAGCCGGAGGCCGCGACACAAACGAGCGTTCGGCATCATTTGATTGATGTCTGTGATTTGTCGGACGCATTCGATGCTGCGAAGTTTGTTCAACTTGCGAATCAGGCTGTTGCGGAAATCTGTTCGCGAAATAAAACCCCAATCTTTTGTGGAGGCACGGGATTTTATTTCAAGGCATATTTGGAAGGAATCGGGGATGCGCCGCCTCCGGATGCGAAATTGCGTGCCGAATTGGAAATTGCGCCGCTTGGGCAACTGCTGGAGGAATTGCGCGAGCGTGATCCGGAGGCTTTTGACAAAATTGACAAAAATAATCCCCGCCGCGTCATTCGTGCCATTGAAGTCATTCGAACAACCGGCAAACCCTTGTCCGCGTCTCAGGCAGAATGGGCCCGCAACCCGAAACCTGGAACAGGCAGGCCGCTGGTATTGTTTATGCGCTCGTCCAGTGATTTGCGTCACCGCATTGATTCGCGCGTGGACCTCATGTTCCAGCGCGGCCTGATGGACGAAACCCGCGAATTGCTCAAACGCGGCCTCACCGAAAATCGGACCGCCATGCAGGCCATCGGCTATCGCCAGGTCGTGGAACATCTGCGTGGCGAACGCGGCCTGGCTGAAACGATTGACCTAATAAAGATCCGCACGCGCCAATTCGCCAAACGGCAACTCACCTGGTTTCGCCGCCATGCCCAGTGCAAAAAGATCGAATTGAAATCGGACGAGGCGGTCGAGGAAACTTTGGAAAGAATTAATCTACGAATCTAAAATCCACGTCGGGAAAGCACTTGACCCTGCGCCGGTCATTCGTGAGATGCGGAAGATTCATAATCGCTGATTGGGCGCGAATAAAGAAATCAGGCAGCACCGGATCGTCGGCTTCCTTGCGTCGATATTGTCGAAACGCGAGCCCGGCTCGCCACGTTGCGTCCGAATCGAGAGGAACCTCTTCAAAATGTCGCAAATCTTCCTCGACGGCTTCGCGCGTTCTTCCGCCTGCCGCCAACTCCCCAAAAGTCACGGCACTGACGGCGAGCGGTCCATGGGCGGCGTAATATTCAATGGCCTTCAGGCAGGCACTGTGATGCGGATGATTTTTGTCCAACCACGCCACAATGACCGAGGTGTCCACGAGGATCACGGTCTCGTTCTCCTCAATAATTCTTCTCCTGAGATATCACCGTCCCAGGTGCCAGCCCGTGCGCGGATATGTTCCACGATGGCGTTTCGTGCCGTGGGATCATTTCGTACATATTCTACGGCCGCTTCGCGCAAAACCGCCGTTGGGTTAGTTCCCGCGGCGCGTGTCTTGGTTCGAAAATCTCGCGCCAGCGCTTTTGGCAACCGAATAGTAAGCGTCTCTGTCATACAAAGACTGTAACACAACACGGCGAAGTTGCCAAGCGCATTATCGACTATCGTCCATTTCAACGATTCTATTTCTTTAGTTCCACTTCCACTTCGGCCTTGTTCTTCGCAATATTTTCGGCCGGCAAAACCCCGCGCCAAAACACATTTGGATAAATCACGGCCCCGCGCCCCACGATGCTACCCGGGTTCAATACGGCGTTACAGCCGATTTCGGCCCCGTCACCCAGCAATGCGCCGAATTTGCGCAGACCGGTGTCGATTCGCTTGCCGTCCGCGGTTACGATGATATTGCCCTGGAAAAGTTTAATGTTTGAGATTTTGACGCCGGCTCCCAAATGCGCCTTGTGGCCGAGTATTGAATCGCCGACGTAGTTGAAGTGCGGCGCCTCGGCGTTGTTGAACAGGAGCGAATTTTTGATCTCCGTCGAATTGCCTACGACGCAGCCGTCGCCGAGGATCACGTTTTCACGCAAATAGGCATTGTGGCGAATGTGGCAGTTGCGCCCGATAATTGCCGGCCCTTTGATCATGACACCGTCCTCGACCACAGTTCCCTCGCCGATGAAAACTTTATCGCCAATGAAAGCAACGCCTTCGCATTTGTTGCGAAGTTCAGGTTTCAGGTTCGTGGCGATGTAGCCTTCTATCTTCTTGAGGGCATCCCAGGCAAACTCGCAACCGTCAAAGATTGCGGCGTGCGCCGTTTGCGCAAGATCAAACAAATCCGCTGGCTTGAACATCAGGCGGAAATTAAGCGAAACACGTATCCTGGAAAAGCCAAATACGGTGCATTTATTCGGCCCTGTGTCTCCAAACGCTTGCTGTTGTTTGGGCTTTCAGGTTTCATAGGAAGTGCTATGGCACCCAGATGAGACGCATTTTGTTCGTTACCGGCACGGACACGGGCGCGGGCAAAACGGTTTTGACCGTTTTGCTGGCGCGGCATTTGCGCGCGCAGGATGTCAACGCCGCCGCGTTGAAACCGATTTGCTCCGGCGGCCGGGGCGATGCGCGCAAGATTTACGGAGCGATCAACGGTGTGTTATCGCTGGACGAGATCAACCCATGGCATTTTAAGGCAGCCATAGCGCCTTCGCTGGCAGCCCGGCGCGAAGGGAAAAAATTGAAACTGCCCCAGGTTGTTGCGCATGCCCGCGCGATGCAAAAACGGTTCGAGGTTTTGCTAATGGAAGGGGCGGGCGGCTTGTTGAGTCCGCTGGGTGACAAGTTCAATTCGCGTGACTTGATTTTGCAACTGGATGCCATACCCATCATCGTCGCGCCAAACCGTTTGGGTGTGGTAAACCATGCCTTGCTCACACTTGATGCCTTGCCGGCAAACTTCCGGGCGCGCGCGCGCGTTGTCCTGTTTCCTTTTGGAAAGCCGGATGCTTCGGCGAAATCCAACGCGGGATTGCTCGCGGAATGTTTTGACGCAAAAAGAATTTTTACCGCCGGCGTCCCGGAATTCGCCGGCAAATTGTTTGAGGGACTTTTGTGATTTACGATTTGCGAGTGGCAGCACCACCCGCCGTTAAGGCGTTTCAGATTACCGGCGATTGATTTATGTTGGGAAATTATCAACGGAGATTCTTCCGAATGAACGGTTCAGAATTTATAAGAAATCTGATTTGTGGTCTTTTATCAATCGGGCTCGTCGGCTATGTGAAAGCGGAATCACCAGTTTGGGGTGTTAACGCGATGACACTACTGCCAGCATTTTCATACCCGCCATCCACGGATGAGATTTTGACGAACAGCGACAATACGGTTTCACTGGATCAGTTTTATCGCGTCGGAGGCGTGGGCACGGCGCGAGCCGACACCAAATTCCGCGTGGCTTGCGACGCCGACGGGCTTATCGCGGTGTTTTCCTGCGCCGAACCTGATTTATCGTTTCCGGCGACCAATCGAAACGACAATTGGTATTCACAATTGGATATACCATGGGACCAGGATTCTTCGTTTCCTGACAAAGTGGACCTGTTCCTTCGTCCGGACATGGGTCAACGGGGTTTTTACCAATTTAGTATAACGTTGGCAGGATTAAAATTTGGATGCGAACGAGGAGGCCATGGCCGTGAGCAGAAGATCGACTCTTTCGCGGCGACAGTAATCAAAGGGAGCAATGGGTGGACCGCTAGTTTCCGCATCCCATGGAAAACGTTAGGCGGAAAGCCGCGTGATTGTTTCGGATTGCTGCCGGTACGGACACGATGGCGCGATGGCGAGGTAGCAAGCCCGGCGGCGTTTGATTTTCCGGAACGGCCCCCGATGGATCTATTCATTGAAATGCACTTTTCCGGATATAATCCGGTCAAAGACCAGCAATCGAGTTTATGTCGTTTGCCATCCGGGACACTTCGTTGGCAAAGGCCGGCTTTGCTCACGTATCCCGATAAGGAAACCGTCCAGGCGATTTGGCAGATGGAGCAATCCCTCAGTGAACCCACAAGCGCCACGAACTTCGCAAGGCGGCTTTGGCTGACGCAACGGTGGACGGATTTGCTGACGTTGGAAGGGTTCAACTTTCGGCTGGAACGGGGCTCGATTGTGACACACGACCTGTCTCCCTATGAAGTGCGGTCGAGACTGAACGCAGCTTTAGAAAGGCAGGACACCGCCGCGGCCTGGCAATTACTGGATAGCTACCTTGACCGATTAGATCGTGTGTCTCGCGACTGGTTTGCGGACGGCTCGCCAGGCGATATAGGAAAATGGGCGCCACTCTCGGGCGTGGACAGCGCCCAGACCAACGGGAATGTGCTCAATTTGCATGGCTTTGCCGGCGGCCATTCGGTCAATCTGCACCTTTCATTGCCAAAAGCCGGTGGCGTACGGATCTACGGCGATAATGAAGGCTATTTCAAACCGGAAGAACTCTTGCCGTCAAATGTCGATCCATCTTCTGGTTCGATCTCCATTTCCGATTCGAACGGCAGAATCGTCATTGGCCGGGAGCCATTTTCTATTTCATTTTATGGCAGTGACGGCAATTTGGTGACGCAAATCGGCCCCAACGATCTCGCTTTTCGGTTCGGTTCCGACGGCAATGTTTCGGCGGTTGATTTTAAAAACAGCCTTGGTTCAAGCGAAGTCATTTTTGGTTTTGGAGAACGCTATAACCATTTTAATGAAAATGGAAATGTCCTGACACTCTGGGGCATGGACGATTGGTCCGGAAATACGATTGGGTTAAGAAACCAAACCTATAAGCCCATTGCGCTGTTTCACAGTTCCAGAGGCTATACCGTCTTCGATAACTCGACGTATCGTTTGCGCGCGGATATTGGAAAGACCGACCCCGGGCGGTACCGGCTGACGCAACAGGGGCCCATTTTTGATTATTATTTTTGGACCGGCTCGCCTGAACGCGCCATCGCGTCCTATACTGCTCTAACAGGTGAGCCGATCTTACCGCCGAAATGGGCGTTTGAACCGTGGATGGGCCGGACCGGGCGTGGCTGGAACGCGACGTCTCATAATGCGGTGGCGGAGGAAGAGCGCGTGACGAAACTATTTGCCGGCCTGGATATTCCGCATTCGGCGATTTATGCCGAAGGTTCCAGCTGTGAGTCACCGGCGCTCAACCAGTTTATGGCCGCGCGTAACATCAAAGTATTGTCATGGTTTTATCCGGTCATATCGGAGTCTGACCAGGCCAGGCTATTGCCTGATATTCAGACAAACCAACTGCCGCTCTTAAATGCCGGAAACACCAAGGCTTCGCTCAAACTCGGATATGTAGATTACAGCAATCCGAATGCTTTGGAACTGTTCCGGCGCTGGTGGAAATATAGACTGGACGTGGGCGTGGCGGGAAGCATGGTGGATTTCGGCGATCGCGTGCCCGAAGAAGCGACTTTTTACGACGGCCGAAGCGGTGCTGAGATGCACAATTTTTACGCCTACGATTATCATCGCACGTGCAATGAAGTGTTCCGTGAAAAGCGCGGGAACGATTTTATTTTGTTCGGAAGACCTGCGGCGCCTGGAGACCAGCGTTGGGTGGCGCAATTTGCCGGCGACCATCCGGCGAATTTCACGGGGCTGCAGTCAGTCGTCAACGGAGCGTTAAACCTGTGCGCCTGTGGATTTTCCACGTGGGGCAGCGACCTTGGAGGTTTTGTGGGCTGGCCGGAGCCGGCGGTGTATATGCGCTGGACGCAATTCGGTTGTTTCAGTCCGCTTATGCGCTGCCACGGGCGCACACCGCGCGAGCCGTGGAACTATGGTGACGCCGCCGTGGCCAATTATAAATATTGCACGTGGGTGCGCGAAAACCTGCTCAACTATGTTTACAACGCCGCAGCCGATGCGCACGAAACCGGTATTCCAATCATGCAATCCATTGCCATGGCTTATCCTGACGACCTTTCGGCTGCCAGCAATAATGGTGAGTATATGTTCGGACGGGATTTGCTGGTGGCCCCGGTAATCACGGAGGACAACAACAAAACGATCGCCTTTCCGCCGGGCACATGGACCGACTTGTGGAACGGGCAGACAATTCGAGGCCCTGAGAGTTATACGACGAACGTTCCTTTGGACAAAATTCCGGTTTATTTAAAATCGGGCTCCATCGTTCCGGCATGGCTCAATCACGATCTGCAATTCGGCCAGAGCATGAGCGGCGGGAGAGTTAAAGCATTGATTGTCACCCCACCGGACAAGGATGAGCAAGCCGCGTTTGAATTCGATGCGGCACCCATCTCGCCGGAACCAGCGCAGCAGACGCCTGGCGCGGTGGTTAAATTGCAACCAGGAATAAATGGGTTTTCGGTTACATTAAGCCATTTTGAATCGGATTATTTAGTGATCTATGGGGCGAAGTCTGTCACTTCAGTAAGCGCTAATGGTGGGCGGTTGGCTAAGACGAATCGAACGGCATTCAAATCTATGGAGGTTGGTTGGGAATCGGATCCGGTGCTGAATCGAATAGTCATTCGCTTGCCGTCAAACCAATCGAGGACGGAAGTTGAAGTGACACTTTAGCTCCGGCTTCTGAGTCCGATCGCTTCCAAAAAGGCTTGAAGGTCAGCGTCAAAGTTCGCGGCTCGAAGAAGATCGTTGAGAGAAAATTGTCGAGCAAGTATATATGCGTTTGCGGGCTTTTTATAAGTCTCCCACTGGCTCTTTAATCTGCGTTCCACCGAGGCACGATCCAGGTTCTCTCGTTCCATGCCCGGCAACATCCTAAGCAACAGGCCCTCGTGGTTCGGACGTTGTACAAACGCGGTGAACCCTGCCTCGTGTGCGTCGCGTTTCAATTGAGTGATCGAGCAATCGCCTTGGTCAGCTCGGTCACTGTCCACAATCAGAAAACGATTCTTATACCTTCCCGACTTTTTACTTCGTCGTTTATGCTCACGCGCAGCATTTTCAAGCATCGTTTTGTAACCGCCGCCGCCGAGGAGAAAACTGTCCAGGTGGATGTGAAGGTTTGCATCTGAAAGGGTTTGTACCCATCTTACAAAGGATTGTTCGCTCTCTCCCTCAACGGCCACAAAAAAACGGGTTCTAAGCGGCAACATAATTAACCAATATGCGGCACGGCTCCAAGTTCGCCCGCGAGGTATTTTTTCATCATGCTTGGCTCACGGCGCAGACCTTTAATTTCGCGTGCGCCATAAATATGTGTAGATTTGCCACTTGGTTTATCAGAGAAAAACACCTGCTCTTTTTGCAATTCATCGAGAATTGCAGGATTATGGGCGGTAAAAAGAAGCTGCGCTCCGTTTGGATTGCGCTGCTTATCATAAAACCACCTGAGTATTTCCGGAATTAATTGCGGATGGATATCGTTATCAAATTCGTCAATAACTGCCAGTCCGCCATTATCTAAAATAAATTGGAGCAGCGGAAATATTTCAATGAATTTTCTGGTTCCCGCGGATTCCTGACCAAGCACGATGCTGCTATCCAAACCAAAATGTTTGAACATCGCGACTGGTCCCTGGCTGGCTGGAAGAATCTGCATTTCTTCGAGTCCCAGGTCCAGGCGGCTCAACTCCCGATTTAACCGTTGAAGATAATCCGAGTGTTGAGCATAAAAGGAGAGGGCATTTGACAGTTGTCCATTGTTCTTGTCCAACCCGGCAATATTTGTTTGAAGTAGTCTGAGGGACGAAATGAAATCACTCGATAGTTTATGATTAAGTTGAGCCAAGGTGCTGATCACGCTGGCATTGGGACGGATGCTTGGAATTCGTGGATCGCTATCGGTTATGCCAAATTCGCGTCCGAAGTGGAAGGTTTGCCACTCGCGTTCAAAAATTCTACGGAACTTGCCTCGTGGGGCGTAGGACATAGATTCATAACTCACTTCGCCGGCGAATTTTTTTGAATTATTCTCGACATGCAACTCGTAGCGGAACACCGCTGCCGCTCCATGAAACTGGCCATCGGCATCAATAACAATTTTTGTGGGACGTTTCATCCAGTCGCTACGTGCAAATGGATTTAAAAAAGGAATCGGCTTATCAGGTTGCAGAAAGAAGCTGCTTTGCACAAAGGCGGCCGTTGAGGTTATGGCACGCAAAAGAGTGGATTTGCCAGAGGCATTCGCCCCATAAATCCCGACAACCAATGGCAGACGCAGGCCGACGGTTGACTTTGAGTCGCGAAAACAGATGAGATCAGGGGCATTTGCGGGTACTTTAAAGTCCAACTCCTGCCTGTCTGCGATAGAAAAGAAATTCTCTAAAGCTATTCTGTGTAACATGATCAAAGTTTAACATTTTTCTGTTAAACTGTCAAATATTGCTTTTAAATGACAAGTTTTAAAGCGAGATTTGTCGCAAAAATGCAGACCATCACCGCTTTTGTTCAAATCATCGATATATTGTATTCATATTTTCGCTAATTCCTCCATGGAAAGGATTGGAAGAATTAGGGCCTTTCAATCCTTCAATTCCAGTTCCATGTAAATGACGTCCAGCCAACGGCCGAATTTAAAACCGATCCGGTTGAGATGGCCGACTTTCTCAAAATGAAATTTCGCGTGTATCGCGACACTGGTTTTCTGCTCCCCATCAATGCCGGCAATGATAACCCGGTGTCCCAAATGGCGGCAGCGTCCAATCAAATCTTCCAATAGAATCGAGCCAATTCCACGGTGAAGGTGCTCGTGATGGACGTAGATTGAGTTCTCGACCGTGTATCGGTACGCCGACCTTGGGTGATAGGGCGAAAGGGAACCCCAGCCGACTACGTTGCCATCGTCCAATGCCACTGTCACCGGATGCTTTTCCCTGTGATGGTGAAACCATCGCCGCCGGTCGTCCATCGTTTCCGGTTGTTCCTGGTAGGTGCACGTCGAGTGTTGGACGTAATGGTTATAAATATCATTGATGGCCGCGAGATCAGCTTCCGTAGCCATTCGAACTGTATAAGGCGCCTTCACGGCTTCACAACCGATACGACAAACCCATCCGGCTTAAGATATTTTTGCGCCGCGGCTTTGATCTGGTCCAGGGTGACGGCTTCAAATTTGGCGTCGTCGAGCTCCGAATGCTGAAAGCCCAGTCCGTAAAGCTCGTCAAGCGAGGTAATGGATGCGAGGTTGCCGATGTCCTGGCGATGGATTTTTTTCTGGCCGATGACTTTTGCCTTTGCCCGCTTTAATTCGGCGTCGGTGAGCCCTTCGGTTCGCAATAACTCGGCTTCCTTCAACAATTCGGTTTCCACCAGTTCGGCCTTGGAAGGTTCGGTGCCGGTATAAAAGGCGAAGTAACCGGGCACGACGCCCGCGAAATTTTGCGAACCGCAGTAATAGGCCAGGCCAAGCTGCTCGCGGATCCGCATAAACAGCCGCGAACCGAGGTCGCTGCACGCTTCGTGGATTAGTTCGAGAGCGTAATGGTCGTCATCGTGGATCGTCGTTCCGGGAAAGCCGATTACCAGGACCGCTTGTTTTTTGTCGCGGGTTTCGCTAACTCGATTTGACGCCGGCGCCTTCGCACCGGACGCGGCCAGTTTGACGCCCTCGCCGCGTTTCCAGGTGCCGAATACCTTTTCGACCGCAGCCCTGGCGGTGGCGATATCAATGTCACCGTAAATGGCCAGGACGCAATTATTTGGCACGGCCAGCTTTTGGTGAAGCGCTCGCAAGTCGGCGGCGGAAAGGCGCTGGACAGTTTCTTCAGTGCCAAGCGGGTCCAGGCCAAAACCGCTGTCACCAAACAAGGCGCGGCGCATTGCCACGCCGGCACTCTTGAGAAGGTCGTCTTTCCGGGCGGCGATGCTGGCGAATTGGATCTCGCGTTCGCGCTCCAGTTCATTCGCCGGAAAACTCGGATTGAGCAGAACATCGGATACGAGGTCCAGGCCGATGGCAAAATCTGCGCTCAAAACTTCAGCATTCAAGCCAAAACTCTGGTTGCCGCCGTAACTATCCATGTGCCCGCCAAGGGATTCGATTTCGGTGGCGAGTTTCTCCGCGGACCGTCTGCCCGTGCCTTTGAGCAGCATGTTTGAGTAGAGGCGGGTAATACCGTTATTGGCCGGCGATTCTGCCAGAACCCCGCCTTGCAGCACGGCGCGGAATTCGACAAACGGCAGGCGGGAATCTTTTTTCAAAAGCAATTTCAATCCATTTGGCAGTTCAAATTTTTGGATGGGAGATTCGTGGCTGATGGTCAGTTCCCGCGCTGCCTTGGGAGCTGCGCCGGCGGGCAAGAGAGCGTAAAGAGTGCGGTTCTCTTCCGTAAGGTATTGGCGTGTCACGCGCTGGATGTCGGCGAGCGTTATCCGTTTGACGGCGGCGAGATAGCGTTCCGAATAATTCAAATCATTGGCCGCGATCCAGTTGCCGCCCAGGTTCTGAGCCTGGCCTTCCATAGTTTTGCGGGCAGCCAGGGTGGCCGAAACGAATTGTTTAACGGCCTTTTGAAGTTCATCAGCCGTAACAACGTGAGTTTTTGCCTTTTCAATTTCCGCAAGCATGGCATCACGGGCCGAAGCGAATTTTTCGGCATCCACGATCGCGCTCATGCCGAAGACGCCCGGGAGCCCCGGGCTATAGGTCCAGGCGTCCACATGGTGCGCCAGGCCCTGGCGTTCACGGACCTGCTGGAACAGGCGGGAACTGCGTCCGGCGCCCAGCAGGACTGACAGCACATCCATGACCGGAACATCCGGATGCCGCAGTTCCGGGATATGCCACGCGAAATGGAAATGGCCCAGTTCAATTGGCGCCTCCTCGATGATTTCGCGCGCGCCGGTCTGCCTCGGTTCAGCGGGAAGAACGTCAGGCGGAAGCGGCCGCGAACGGGTCTTTGCGTAGGCTTCCTTGACCTGGGCGATGACTTCATCCGTCTTGATATCGCCCGCCACGACAAAGAAGCAGTTATTTGGCGAATATTTTTCACGGTAATAACCGCGGATGTCGTCGGGCTTGAGTTCGTTGAAAATGTCCGGGTAGCCAATGATGGTAAAACGGTAGGGACTGCGGGTGTAGGCGACCTCAAAGAGGCGTCGGCTGGCGCGCCGGCCGGGATCGTCCTGGCCCATGTCCATTTCGCGGCGGATGACGTCCATTTCCTTGGCCAATTCATCCGGCGGCAGCGCGGCGTTTTGCATGATGTCGCAGAGGATATCGATGGCGGTGCGTGCGCCGGTATTGGGCACGTCAATGTGATATACCGTGCGATCAAAGCTGGTATAGGCGTTCATGTATCCGCCGGCTTCCTGGACTTCCTGGTCAATGCGGCTGCCGGGGCGCGTCGCGGTGCCTTTAAAAAGCATGTGCTCGAGCACATGCGATAGGCCCGCGCCTAGCCAGCGTCCTTCATGGATGCTGCCGCTCATGCACCATGCCTGGGCTGAAACGACGGGCGCGCTATGGTCTTCGCGCACGATGACGACCAGGCCGTTTTCCAGGGTATTCATCGTGACGCCTGGAGGGATCGACGGAATTGCTTGATGATCTTTAGTCATTGAATAACAGGTCAGCAAATGTATATCGGAATTGCAGAGGGGCAATTGATTTTTAAATATCAAATTGCCCGCGGTTATCCCCGCGGGCTGCCAATGAAGGCTGAAAACTATTGTGGTTGCCGAGCAGCCCGTTAAAAAACTATGGATACCCGTTTGCTCAAAAACCGGGCGGCGACTTCGTTGCTCCCCAGTCGAAGATCCATAAAGGATATGCTCACTCGTCGCTCCGTGCGCAAAGCCAAAAATCCTCTCAGCGGCGGTGTCCAGAGTTTTTTAACGGGCTGCAAAAAGATGAACCAAATCTATTTCGATTGTTGCAGCATCATCTTCTGAACGGCTGCCTTTTGTTCGAGAGTTGTGGCGTAGGGCAGGACGTCGGAGATTTCAGCAGGCTGCGATTTGTTTGCGGCATAGTATGCCTTGTAGACTTGACCTAAATAGGGTTCAACTTCTGTGGTTAAGAAGTCCACACTTCCGAAACCCTGCGCGCCAATGACATTGCGCTCATCATAAATTTCGTCCACCGCCGCCTTTTCCGTTATGATTCCTTCGGAGCCGACCCCGACATTCGGGACCGTGGATGGCGAGGTTATTTCCCACCGGTCAAGAATGTCCTGATCCACCGGTGAGGCGAAATACGGTTGCAACTGCGAGAGATCTGTCGGGAAATGCTAGTCGCTTGCCCGCATATACTTGCCGAGTGCGTCGTGCAACATAGACGCGAATTTGCTCTCGCCCATGTCCCGTAGCGATGCCAGCGCCTTCCGATAATCCGTGTCGGTATCAAGGTTGCGATTTGCCGCTTTGAGCCAATCTGCATCAGTCAGGAATTGCATTTCAGGAATTTTTGCGTCAGGCATATCGGCCAGTCGCTGTTTGAGCCTGTTTACCTTATCCATCAAGGCCTTTGCGGCGACTGTGGTGGGATCGTTCTCCTGATTTTCCAATTGCGTTAGTTTCGCGCGCAATCGCAAAAGTTCGGTTTGGTCTGAGTTGGATTCCAACTGCGTTTTTTCGGCGAGCAGGCCAGCCAGTTGATTGGTGGCCTCATCCCGTTCCTGCTGAAGCTCCTGGATTTGGGCCGTGAGCGGGGCTTGTTGCTGCTGGAGATTTTCAATTTGGCCGCGAAGCTGCGCATTTTGGCGCGCCGCGTAAATTCCGGTTCCAGCGACGCTTGCAAGCGCCGCGATGATAATGCTTTTCTGAATTGTAGTCATAGCAATGGTTTTAGTTGCAGTAATGAAAGTTGAAGCTTGAATAGTGGTTCCGGCCAAAACCGCGCTGGAAACAGTCGCGGCCAGGCCGCCGGGCGCGGATTGCACGGCATTGGCAGAAATCATAGCGGCCAGTCCGACGGCGCCGACGGCCAGGCGACGTTTTGAGAATAATTCCCGCAGGCGTTCCATGGCGCGACTGACGCGTTTTTTCGCGGCGTCTTCGCTTGAGCCAAAGATGGCTGCCATTTCCCGGGTCGATTTACGTTCGAAATAACGAAGCATAAGCACGTCACGGTCGGGTTCGCCCAGTTCGCTGAGGGCGGCATCCAGGTGCGGCGATATCATTTCCCACGTTGAGTCCGGTTCGGTTCCGAGTAGATCATTCATAACAGCGGATTCCTGTTCACGTGTGTGCCGCCGGACTTCCGAACGAATGGTGTTTGCGGCGATATTCTGAGCGGTGCGATGGAGCCAGGCGGACAAAACGGGGCGATTGGAAAGCTCGTGCGCGCTTTTGGCCAGGGCGATGAAAACACCTTGTGTGACGTCCTGGGCCAGATGCGTATCGCAAACCATTCGCAAAGCCGCCGAATAGACGAGATCCACGTGCCGGTCCACGAGTGCGGTAAATGCCGCGTCTGATTTGCGGGCCACAAACTCGCGCAATAGCTCCTGGTCGGTCAGATTGTTCACTCAATGGATAGTACCCGGTGAGGTGGAAAGGTGACAGGCGGTTTACCGTTCTATTTTCGAGGGTTTACATTTTACGGCGGCGTGGCATCCTAGAGCGCATGAGCACAAAGGAGTTGCTTGGGTTTCGCCGGTTTATCCTGGCGAAATTGATAGTTGTCCCGTCCCAAAACCTCAACCACAAACCAATATGATTAAAAAAATATTAGCTCCAGGAAACGATCCCGCTCTTACCAGTTTTGCGCTGCTTGTGCTGCGGTTATGGCTGGGGCTGGCAATGTTTTTCATTCACGGTCTGGACAAAATACAACATTTCAACGATTACGCCTCCGGATTTCCGAATCCCATTGGAATCGGTGTTAAACCAGGTTTGGTGCTCGTGATCATCGCCGAAGTGCTCGGTGCTTGGTTGGTGGCTTTGGGACTACTGACGCGCCTGGGAGCGTTGATGCTGGCCATTGATATGGGTGTGGCCTTCTTTTTAGTCCACCATCGGGCCGTCGGCATGGTCGAGCATTCCGGCGAACTCGCATTCATTTACCTGGCGGGATTCGTCACACTATTTTTTGCCGGTCCGGGAAAGTTTTCGCTGGATAAGGCGTTTTTTGGAAAAGGGAAGTAAGGTTACGTCCGGCCAGATTGTTGGATTTGTGAATCAATGGGTGCCTGCCGATGCGGGCTCACCCAACAATTCAATTATTCACGAACCCATTAATCCAATTCGCCGGCTCCATCGCCCATGATTTTATGAATCCCGGCGATGTGGTCCTGGAGGTCCTTCTCTTTTTTCGCAGCTACCCTGGCAACGACAACATAACCCGCTTTGCGAGTGGCCCCCGAGCCCACAATGAGATGCCACCAGCGTTGTCCCAAAGAATTGGCGGGCGTCGGATCGCTTCTGCAAATACGAATACTGAGGCCATGCCAGCGTTGAGTTTTGGAGTCCGGGCTGGGCAGGTTTTCGTTCAGAATCAAATTTCGGTTTTCCGCATAGCAATGCATCGCGGCTTCCTTGTAAAGCGCTCCCAGTTCGTCATTTTCCCCGAGAGTTCTTTTGTCCATGGAAAAGGCCCCGCACCACTTTAATTCGATTATGGGTTCACTTTTTTTGCCGTGCTTGACGACGCCAATCTGATTGACTTGATAGACGATGCAAAAGTTACAGGGGCAAGCCCATAGATAATCTTTCAACTGCTCAAGTTTTTCATCTTCCACGCTCATAGATGTTTTCCGTCAATTCGATGCCAGTTTCTTCGCTAACCGTATAGCAGCTTCCATGCTGGACGGATTCGCGATCCACTGGCCGGCGATGTCATAGGCCGTCCCGTGATCGGGAGATGTGCGAATGAATGGCAGCCCCAGCGTCCAGTTTACGCCGGTGTCGAACGCAACAGCCTTCAACGGTGCGAGCCCCTGGTCGTGGTACATCGCCACGACGGCGTCAAAATCTCCGCGCAACGCATAATAGAATACCGTGTCCCCGCTGAGCGGACCAACCACGTCGAACCCTTTTTTCCTCATGGCTGAGACGACTGGCGAAATCATTTTAATTTCTTCGTCGCCAAATTCTCCGCCTTCACCCGCATGCGGATTCAATCCGGCAACGGCAACACGCGCCCGGGGCAACCGCAAGTCACGACACGCCTTCGCTGCCAGTTCAATCGCCAGCGAAACCTTTTCGGCCGTCAACTTCTTCGGCACCGCTTTAATGGCAATATGAATTGTAGCCAGGGCCACGCGGAGCCAGCGGTCCTGGTCATCGTGCCCAAGCAACATCATGGCCGTCCGCTTTGCGCCTGCCAGTTCCGACAGAAATTCGGTTTGCCCGACAAAATCTTTAAATCCGGCGCGGATGATAGCTTCCTTGTTGACTGGCGCCGTGACGAGGGCGTCCAGTTCGCCACGCAAGCAGCGCCCGGCTCCTTCGTGCAACGCGGCCATGGCTGCTTTGGCGGCAACGGTAGAACCCGGCGGCAGTTTGGCCGGCAGCTTGTTTTTTAACGGGTTGGTGATGAAAAACCGCCCGGTGGATTGCGGCTGGCCAGGTTGATTGAGAGTTGGCAATGCCGCCAGCGGCAACGGAGACGGCAGCTTTTGATTTAGCCGGCGAATAAGCGTTTCGTCGCCGATGAAAACATATTGCGTATCGTCAATTTGGGATTCAGCTGCGACGGCTTTGAGGGCCACTTCCGGGCCAACGCCCGTTACATCTCCAAGTGTAATTCCTATACGCATCATAGACTTGCGCGGGACGTGCAACTGAACCGGTTGCGGGGCGAACCGTTTCAACGTTTTAACATTTCAACGTCTTTGCGTCCGAGTCAACCGGCGCTTGGCCCTGCAAAATAACGAATGAACGCTTTTTTCTTGAGCGAATCAATCCAGTGCCGTTCTTCATCCTTTTGCGCCTGTCCGCGCAAAGTCGTCTCAATGCTGCCGCGGACGTCGTTGAGCGGCTTCACATGAGCAGCGCTCCGGTCCTCGACCTGAAGAATATAACACTCATCTGAGGTTTCAATTACCCCGCTGGTTTGACCCGGTTGAAGCGCGCTTGCGGCGTCGGCGAGCTCTTTGCGAAGCACTGAGGTTTCAATCCATTCGCTGCCCTTTTGCTGCGGGTCCTGGGAATAGAGCGAAGCCAATTGCTGAAATGAAGAGCCCTTCTTCAAGTCAGCAAGAATTTCGTTGGCCTTTTCCCGCGCGGCGGTGTCGTCGGGGGCAATCTTGTTGATCACTATCATTGTCAGTTGGACCTGGTCGCCGACTTTGAATTCATCCTGGTGCGTATTGTAATAGGTCTCGATTTTATAGGGGGAAATGATGATTTTATCTTCGGAGAATTTTTGGATGCGCAATTGCTCAATGACGTTGTGGTCGCGGACTTGTTGCCGGAATTTTTCAAACGTCATCCCCTGCGCCTGGAGGGTTCGTATGCAAGTCATGCGATCGCCGAACTGCTCTTTGATTCGGTCTTCGACCCATTCGTTCACGAGACTGTCCGGCAGTGGGTTGTACTTGGTCTGAAACTCATGAAGGATCAACTGGTTTTCGACCAGGGTTTCAAGGCTGTCGTTGAGCGTGGCATTGAGTTTCTGATCGAATACCTCCGGTTGATCGGCATATTCGCGCTGCAAAACATCCACAGCCTGGGCGGCCGAATCCCTGACTTCATTGATGGTAATGACCTTATCGTTGACGATGGCGCTAATGCCATCCTCCAGTTCCGCGCGCACAGGCACGCAGAGGCCGATGAGCAATACAATCGTTACGGCGGAAAAAACTTTCATCTGTCGGCGCGCAGTTTAGAGGAAGAATCAAGAATTAGAAACGAAAAATGAGCCAAAACGCGTTGCCGTAGCGAATTTAGTTCCATTTTTAATTTTTAATTTTTAACTTTTAGTTCAAATGCAATCGGTTTTGTCTGCTCTCTTTTTATTGCTGTCCGCGGCGCTCGTTGTGGCGGCCGATACATATCAGCCGGTCGCTGGTCAACCGCCCGCGCCGCCACGCGAGTTTCGCGGGGCATGGATCGCTACCGTGGGTAACAAGGACTGGCCGTCCGCGCCGGGGTTGAGCGTGGCGCAGGAAAAGGCGGAATTGATTTCTCTGCTGGATGCCGCAGCGCGATTGAAACTCAATGCGGTTGTTTTTCAGGTGCGTCCGGATTGCGATGCCCTGTATGCCTCGTCCATTGAGCCGTGGTCGGAGTATTTGACCGGTGTCCAGGGGCGCGCACCCCAGCCATTTTATGATCCCCTGGCATTTGCGGTTGAAGAGGCGCACAGGCGGGGACTGGAATTGCACGCATGGTTCAATCCGTTTCGCGCGCGCGGTTCGGTGCTGTCACCGCCGGCTCCTAATTTTG
This sequence comes from Verrucomicrobiia bacterium, assembly GCA_036269115.1. Taxonomy (GTDB): domain Bacteria; phylum Verrucomicrobiota; class Verrucomicrobiia; order Limisphaerales; family UBA11358; genus UBA11358. The sequence continues at coordinate 35,004 of DATAST010000156.1, forward strand.
TCGGCCGCACTCACCCTGCGTGGGTGCGTAAATACGGGGACAGTCTTTGGCTCGACCCGGGCGATCCGGCCGTCCGCGATTACGTAAATCGGGTCATTATGGACGTGGTCCGGCGTTATGACGTCGATGGCGTGCAGTTTGACGACTATTTTTATCCGTATCCGGTCGATTCTGCGGGCAGAACTCAAATTCCTTTTCCGGACGATGCCATCTGGAGAGCTTTTGGCAAAGGAAGCGGCTTAAGCCGGGAAAACTGGCGGCGCCAGAACATCAATGAATTCATTGAAGGGATTTATAAAAACATCAAGTCCGCAAAACCGTGGGTCAAATTTGGCGTCAGTCCATTCGGCATCTGGCAGCCGGGTTATCCGCCGCAGGTGCGGGGCTTCAATTCCTACGCCGAGCTATACGCAGATTCGCGTCTCTGGCTGGCAAACGGATGGGTGGACTATTTCTCACCGCAGCTTTATTGGCCCATCAATGCCCCCGCGCAGGGTTTTCAGGTTTTGTTGGGCTGGTGGGAGGCGCAAAATGTGAAGAACCGCAACCTTTGGCCCGGATTGGCCGCTTATGTGGCGGGGACAAAGTTCCCGGTGACGGAAATTGCGAGGCAAATCCAGGCTACGCGCTTGCAAAGGGGCGCTAGCGGCGAAATCTTCTTTGAAATGCGAAGCTTCATTACAAACCCCTCGCTCGCCGGCGCGGTTGAAAGCCAGTATACCGAACCGGCGCTCGTGCCGGCATCGCCGTGGCTGGAAACGGCCGAGCTGGGCCGCCCGGATTTGGGTGTGAAAGAAGCCGGGAATGATTTGACGGTTCAATGGGCATTACGAGGCAGCCCAGCGCCAGCTAAGTGGCTGGTTCAATATTGCGGACCCGATTTTGTTTGGAAGACCATTATTTTGCCGGGACCGCAAACTACACAATCATTCTCATTTTCGCCGCAAGTGATTTCAGTTCGTGCGATGGACCGGGCCGACAACCTGAGCCCGGCAGGGGTCATCGGCCGGAAAAGCGGGCAGCCAGCGCCGCCAGTTGCGCCACCAAGGATTGCGCCACCGGTAAGAAGTTTCTGGAAGTCGTTTCCGAAGAATTGACGTTGAGGATGACGATGACAAGCGGCCTTCGCTAAGAGCCTACGGCCCGGCAAGTGAGAATGACTTCAGTCTAAATCTCCAATCGTAAATGGAAAGACGGTTTTGGAAGGGGTATAAGCCGAATTTTGTACCGCTTTTTGAACGGTGAGAATCATTTGTCTGCGCAGCCGATACCCGAAACCCGTTTCGCTTTCGCGGAACATGGAGCGGGCAGCTCCGGGGTTTCCTATTTGGCCTTGCACCCGATGGGGTTTTCCGTGCCGCGTTGCTTACGCTTCGCGCGGTGCGCTCTTACCGCACCTTTTCACCATCACCGCCAGTTCGCGCCAGCGGCTGTCTGTTTTCTGTGGCACTGTCCGTCGAGAGTGTTATCTCCCTCCCGCGTGTATCCCCGCCAAAGACGGGGTTACGCGGCATCGCGCCCTCTAGTGTTCGGACTTTCCTCCCAGCCCTTTCTAAAATCTGCGTGGCGTCCACGCTTTAGCATGCCCTGGATCAGCCTAAAGGCTGGACACCAAACACAAACACAAATTTCAGAAAGGGCTGGGCGATTCTCCACCCTTCCAAAACCGGTATCAAGCTATTGGAAAATCGGAGTTTTTTCAAGGTAAATGTCTTGAATCTCCAAGGTGAGCGGGCAAACATTGCCAGAACATCAAATCGGATTAACCTTACGGCAATGAACAGCAATATGGGAAAAGTCACAGCGCGAATCAGGGTCGAGATTTGGTTTGATTCAGAACTCGTCAGGGCCGGGGTGCGCAAAGAGAAACTCCGATGCGTTGAAACCGATGCCCTGGTCGATACGGGTGCGGTAAAATTTTATTTAAAAAGCTCAGTTATCAAAGAGCTTGGACTTCATCCCGTAGGCGAGGTCAAGTCGCGGACGATGTCGAACCGATCTGAAGTTCGAATCGTCTTTTCACCAGTCGCTCTGGAAATCCAGGGCAGAACTGGCCGGTTTGACGTAGTGGAAGTTCCGGATTCTCTGCCGAATATAGTTGGCCAGATTCCTTTGGAGGACTTGGACTGGGTCGTCGATTGCCGGAACCAAAAGCTAATCCCGAATCCTGAGCACAAAAATGGCGAATTAGCGGACGAGTTTTGACTTTGATTCCGCCTGACGACGATCGCAGCCGCAGAACAATACGCTTATCAATAGAAATGCCATTATTATTTTCATAATAATGGCATCTCTTGAAGATGGTTTGATTCTTACGCCGTCGTGGCCATCTCGGGTTCGGGCGTATCGAGGAAGCCTTGCAAATGGCGTACCCGGGTTGGGTGACGCAGTTTGCGCAACGCTTTTGCTTCGATCTGGCGAATGCGCTCGCGGGTGACGTTGTACATTTTGCCGATTTCCTCGAGAGTGCGCTCGTAGCCATCCAACAGGCCGAAACGCATTTCAAGGATCTTGCGTTCGCGCTCGGTCAAGGTGGTGAGCACGTCGCTCAGCTTTTCACGGAGCAAGCTGTAGCTGGTCACGTCGGAGGGATTTTCCGCCGACTTGTCTTCGATGAAATCGCCCACGCTCACGTCGCCGTCGTCACCGACGGGCGCGTGCAATGAAACCGGCTGCTGCGCCATTTTGAGGAGCGCATGGATACGGGCGACGGGCATGTGCATTTCGTCCGCCAATTCCTCCGGTGTGGGTTCTCGGCCCATTTCCTGGGTGAGTTGCTTCTGCGCGCGCCAGAGCTTGTTCATGATTTCAATCATGTGCACCGGGATGCGGATGGTCCGCGCCTGGTCCGCGATGGAGCGCGTAATGGCCTGGCGAATCCACCAAATGGCGTACGTGGAGAACTTGTAGCCTCGGCGATACTCAAATTTTTCGACGCCCTTCATCAAACCGATATTGCCTTCCTGAATCAAATCCAGGAACGACTGGCCGCGGTTCGTGTATTTTTTGGCGACTGATACCACGAGGCGCAAGTTGGCCTCGGCCATGTGTGTCTTGGCCTTGAGACCGCGTTCAGCGGCGGCTTTGAGGTCGGAAAACGCCTGGAAAAACTCCTCACGCGACATGCGCACGAATTGTTCGAGCGTTTGCAACTTGGCGCGCTCGGCATCCATGAAGGTGCGGCGTTCGCCATTGGTTCGTTGCGTCTCCAATTCCTGAAGATGACGGAGGCTCGCCTGAAATTTCTCGTGGACGTTTCCAGCCACGACGATCATTTCCTCAACGACTTTTTGTTTGTAATAAAACTTGGGAAACATTTCCTGAAGCTTGGCGCCGGCCTTTTTCAGTTCACGCGCGAGCTTTTCTTTGCGGCCCTTTTGCTGGGCTTTTTGCCAGGCGAAATACTTCTCGTCAACCTTTTCGTCCAGGGCGTGGACTTTTTTGATGAGCTTGCGCAGTTCGCGCAGATGCCCTTCGCGATTGGCGACTTTTTTATCCACAATCACGCGATCGAAACGCTCTTTGGGCGGCTCAGACAGCAGTTTCTCGGCGATGGCGATATGTTCCTTGGCGGTAAACCCGAGGCCGTAAACGATCGTCTTCATTGAGACTTCTGCTTCCTCGATTTTTTTGCAAATCTCAACTTCCTGTTCGCGAGTGAGCAGAGGAACCTTGCCCATTTGGTTCATGTACATGCGAACCGGGTCGTCCAGGATTTCCAGGCGGGCTTCGTCGTCTTCTTCGGCCTGGGCAGGCTCAGGCTGTTTGGCGCGCTCGGCTTCGGCGCTGTCCATCACGATTTCGACATCCAGGCTGCGCAGCTTGGACATCAGCGCGTCCAGATCGTCCGGGCTGAGATTGTCCGGCAGAACGTCATTGATATCGTCGTAGGTGACGTAGCCGTGTTCCTGGGCCAGATGCAAAAGAGTTTTGATCGTCTCGTTTAATTCAACAGACGGTTGACCCAGGGGAGCGACTGGAGCTGTGTGCCCGTTTTGTCCCGAAGCAAGATTAGGCTTGCCATTGGATTCGGGAGTTTTAGGCTCTTCACGTCGAGCTTTATTTGAAATAATAAAGCGCCGCCGGGCTGCTTTTTTTGCTCCCGCGCTTTGTCGCCCATTGCCGCGTTGCCGGCCATGGGGTGCCATGTTTTTTCGGTTCAACATAAAAATAAGACCGCTCAAAGCCGTTTTAGTTCAGAGAAATCGTCTATAAACTCCAACGCCTGCGCCAGTTTTGCGGTGTTCCGCGAACTTCAAGAGAGTGCGAATGCCAGAAGACCGACGCCACTTAATAATAGAGCGGTTTTTGGCGGAACACAAGAAGATTCCGCATCAAAATTTACGCTATAAATACCTAAATTTCAGCCATTTATGCTGATAAGCTCATCTGATTCACCAATCTTTAACGGGGGAATTGGCGTTTTGGGGCTGATTTTGAGGTTTGAACTGGAGTAGCTGTTCGTTCTCTTTTTGAGCATCCAGCAGTCGTTTCGCCTCTTCGGGCGTCATGGCATGGGCCTTGGCCGGCTGTTCCTGCTGTTTTTGTTGTTTTGCCTGATTCTGCTGGTTTTGCGGTTTAGACTGCTGATTTTGGCTTTGATTTGGCTGCTTATTTTGTTGGTTTTTTTGCTGATTCTGCTGCTGCTGCTGTTGTTGCTGCTGCTTTAACAGTTTTTCCAGTTCTTTCAATTTTACGTCATCCGGATAAATTTTCAGGCCGGTTTCGGTGCGTTTCAGGGCATCCGGGATATTGTTTGAGATGTAAAATTGCGCGCCGCCATTGAAAAAATCAGAGGCGTTTTCATTGATTTGGGCTCGGACTGCCAGCGCGGCCAGCAACCCAAGGCTAGTGAGTATGAGGAGTCTCAATTTCATCAATTTGCTGTAATTTTTTTGTGAAGTCCTCAAACTGTTTTGCAGCGGGCGTCTTTTGCAGGCTGCTTTGGAGCGGCGCCATGATTTGGAGCGCCTTATGAAATTCCGCCTGTTGCACGTCCAAATCGGCCTCCTTTTTGGCGCGCCGCAACATTTCACGGAATTCCTTGATTCGCTCAATGGCGTCTTTGGTGAACTTCCAGTTAAATACGGCGTCGGCGTCATTAGTGTTCAAATCCACTGCCCGGGCGTAACTCTTTTCGGCCGTTTCAAATCCTGATTGAAGGCCGTCCAGGTCTGTGGCTTGTTTTGCCGCCTGGAATTGCGTATTACCGAGATTGTAATAGGCCTTTTGCTGGAGGTTGATGTCGGGCGACAGGGTGACCTGGTTGAACAGAATCTGCGCCAAGTCGTAGTTGGTGGTCCGGTACGCCGCGTCTCCCTCGTTAAAGACCAGCCGGAAATCGTTTGTTTGAATGTCCGCCAGGTTGGAATACTCTTGAAGCGCATTGGTATAGTTGCCGGAATTATAGGCGCGCAAGGCGCTTCCCGGCGATGCTGACGCAGCCACCGGCAAAAGCAGCAGCCCTGCGAGCAGCGCGACGGCGATGACCGGCGGGACTGCCCCGGCTTTGGCCGCTGCGACCGGCTCTTCCGCCCGGCTAAAGGCATAGGAAGGCGGTTGGCCGCCGACTGGCTGGCCATTCGACCTTTTTCGCTCCAGAAGGAAAATTTCGGCGATCAACAACAAAATTGCGACTGACAACGGCCATTGATATTGCTCATGGTAATGGCGGATTTTTCTCCCGACCCCCAAGGACCTGGGCAATGGCGCAAGGCCGCGATCATATAGCACATCCATCGTATCAGCGCCGCGAAGAGGCAGGTAAAATCCGCCGGTCGCACCGGCAATTTGCCGGAGCAAAGTTTCGTTCAAATGGGTTTTGACGACATTGCCACTTGCGTCGCGAATGTAATCGGAATTTCCGTCCGGACCGGCAACCCGGATCAACGCGCCTTCGGTGGTGCCGATTCCGACAGTGAAAATTTTCAGGCCGGCTTTAGCGGCTTTTTTTGCGGATTCGAGCGCGGCGGTATCGTTGACGTTATCCTCTCCGTCGGTGAGCAGAATAAGGGTTTTGAAATGGCCGTTTTCCTTAAAGGCTGTGAGCGCGTTATCAATGGCGTTGGCAATACCAGTGCCTCCTTGCGAAACAGAATTGACGTCCAATCCCTGGACGCTTTGCTCGAAGGCCGTGTTGTCAACGGTAAGCGGGCATTCCAAAAATGCCTGGCCGGCGAAGGCTTCCAGTCCGAGGCGGTCGGACTGGGCGTCCTGCATTAATTCGAGCGCGGCGAGTTTGGCGCGTTCGAGCCGGTTCGGGACGGTGTCCTGGGCCAGCATGGATTTAGAGGTATCCACGGCCACGACGATGTCCAATCCGCTTTCTTCGACTTCATGCAAATCGAATCCATATTGCGGGCGCGCCAGGGCGACGATCAAAAAGGCCGCGGCCAGGACCAGAAGAGAATAACGGATTTTCCTGTGGCGCGGCGAAATGCCCACCGTCAGGGCTGAGAGCAGACGCGCTTCAATAAACTGGGCTACGATGCGTCGCCGCGACCGCTCACGCCACCAGAAAAATAGCGCCAGCGCCGGTGGCACGACCAACAGCAGCCAAAGCAAATTTGGATGTTCCCAGTGCATGATTAAATAACAGATTTCATGGCAGTCTCCTCAACACAGTTTGGGCCAGGGTGATCTCCAGCAGCAACAGTCCGGCGCCGCCGCATAGAAACCAGGGGAACAGCTCCGTAAACTCCGTGTATTTGCTCACGACGGATTCCGTTTTTTCCATCTTATCAATTTCGTCGTAAATGTTCGCGAGTTTTTCGCTATTGTCTCCGCGATAGAACTGGCCGCCGGTCATCTGCGCGATTTTTTTGAGCGTGTCCTCGTCCGGCAGAAAGCCGGCGGCGGGCATGTGCCTTTGTTCAACGATTTCCCGGTTGCCCAGGCCGATGGTGTAAATCTTTATCCCGAGCGCCTGGGCGGCCTCGGCAGCCGTGAGGGGATCGATCTTTCCAGAATTGTTCGCGCCGTCCGTCATCAAAATGATGATTTTGCTTTTGGCTTTGACGTCGCGCAGCCGGTTCAACGCAGTAGTAATACCGTCGCCGATGGCGGTGGCGTCTGAATTAATTGTGCCGATATCAAGGCGCTCAATGTTGTCCAACAGGTAATCGTGGTCCAGGGTCATTGGCGACGCGATAAACGACTGTACGGCGAAAACGACCAGGCCGATGCGGTCATTGGGGCGTGCTGCGACAAATTTCTTGAGAACAGCCTTGGCCACGTCGAAACGGCTGGCAGCCTCGCCGTACGAGCTGTAATCCTGCGTCCTCATACTGCCGGACAAGTCGAGAGTGACGACGATATCAATACCGCTGGCTTTGACCTGGGTGGTGCTTTTGGTCCAGAGCGGCTGTGCCAGCGCGATGATTAATGCAGCCAAAGCGAGCCATCGCAGTGCCGCCAGAAATTGTCCAGATCGCGAGCGGCGCATGCCGGTCAGCCCCTCTACCAAATTCAGGGAGGAATACAGAAACGCCGGCGGCGCGCCGCGTTTGCCTTTGAGCCAGGCCAACACAGGCAATAACGCCAGGAGCAACAGAACATATTTGTGCGCGAAGACCATTTATGATGTGCGGGTCGCTGATGATTGGACGATGACGGGCGGTTCGCCGTTTGAATTTTCCTTCGGCTCGGTTTCCTCCACGAGCCGGACGGCGGACGCGTGCAATTCCCGCAATTCGTTTTCGCCCGGCTCATATTTGGCGAATTTAACCAAGTCGCAGTTCCCCAGAAACCTGCCGAGGCTTTCCTTTTGGTCCGCGGTGAGCAAATCCGTTGCGCTGAGTTCGCGCAGGAATTCTTCCGTGGTGCGATCGGGCGCGCGAAAGGCGAACCGTTCCTCAAGATAGCGCCGCACCGTGTCCGATACCAGGATGCAGAACTCCTTGGGCTGGCCAATGATTTCCAGGGCCCTTCGCAAGTCCAGTTTTGCGCGAATATGGGCCGGAATCAGGGGTTCAACGGCGCGCCGCAATCGCGATTTTTTCCAAATGTTCCATGCGACGAATAAAGCGGCCACGAGGGCCAGCGCTGCGAGCGTGTACCAAAGCCATTCCAGGCCGCTCGGAATATCGATGGGCGGCTTGATATCTCTGATGTCCGGGATAGCGTTGGTCTTGTTCACCCTCTCAATCTCCGTCGTTCTCTCGTTTCAAAAAAGTTTCCCAGCGCCGCGCTATAGGGTTCATTTGTCCGCAACTGGATCGCATCGATTCCTGAGGAACGGAATTGCCGGGCGAGGTCCGCCAATTGTTTTTTGCGGCGGACGGCAAAGGCGTTGCGGCTGCCGGAGTCGGCGGTATTGACCTCCATGATTTCGCCGGTCTCGGCGTCTTCAAATGTCAGTCGGCCCAGGGCCGGCAGTTCCATTTCATAGCGGTCGGTGATTTGCACCGTCACGACATCATGCCGGCGGTTGGCCATGCGCAACGCGGTTTGAATGGGCAACGACAGCGCGCCCGAGCTTTCGGGCGTCTGAAAATCCGAGATAATTACGGCGATCGAACGATGCGGCAGAACGCGGCCCATAAATTCCAGCGCCTGGACCAAATTCGTTTGACGCCGTTTCGGCTCAAAAAACAGGACTTCGCGGATGACCCGCAACACGTGGCCGCGACCTTTGCGCGGCGGAATGAACTTTTCAACTTCATCCGTAAAGAGCAGCAGGCCGACTTTGTCATTGTTTCGAATGGCCGAAAACGCCAGCACAGACGCAATTTCAGCCGCCAGTTCCCGTTTGGACTGCCCACGCGAACCAAACAGGCCCGAACCGCTCACATCCACCACAAGCATGAGCGTCAGCTCGCGTTCCTCCACAAATTTTTTGATGAACGGATGGTTCATCCGCGCCGTGACGTTCCAATCAATCGCGCGCACGTCGTCGCCCGGCTGATATTCGCGCACTTCGTCGAAGTTCATGCCCTGGCCTTTGAAGACCGAATGATACGCGCCGGCGAGCGATTCGCTTACGAGCCGGTTTGTGCGAATCTCGATTTGGCGGATTTTTTTGAGGATTTCGCGGGGAATCATGGATAGCGCGTGAAATGAAGCGGACTTGTAAAACGTCTTGAAGGCGTTAAATTAGCCAGTATGAGCGCGACCGAATTGTTCAACGCTGCCAAAGCTCTTCCTCTTTCCGAACGGCTTGAGCTTGCGCAAAAGCTCAACGACGATTTGATCAATGAGGGAGTGGAGCCGGATTTGACCTCCGAGCAAATTGCAGAACTGGACCGGCGGGCGGAAGACGCCTTAAAAAATCCCGGGCGCGGAATTCCATGGGAACGATTACGTGACGAAACGCTGGCTAAATATAAAAAATGAGCTTTCGGGTCATTCATGACACCGAAGCCGCGTTTGAATTTCGGGAAGCTGTAGCCTGGTACGAAAGCCAAAGCGAGGGACTTGGCATTCGATTTACTCTTGAAGTTAACCGTGTGATTGCGGTATGGCATGGCGCGCGAAATCCTTTGGAATTGCGCCAAAGGTTGAAATAAGAGTGCCAAATCGTTTATGAATCGGTCTATACCGATTTCGACTTGATGGATTTTTTTAAGGATTTCGCGCGGAATCATGTCAATCTTACGCCTCGTCAGCTTTGTGGAAATCGAAAAAGGTCTGGATGTCGTCCCGGTGTCCGAAACCGCGCTTCTCTTTTTCCTTTTTTAGTTCTTCGCTGACTTCATCGCGCCAGCCGCGTTTGCTCAGAAAGGCGTTCCAAACGAGGATCTCCTCTTCACTCGGACAGCGGCCGTTTTGAAAGCACCATTCCAATATTTCTTCGTCGGTTCCGCCCTGTAATATGCGTTCGGTCACGGCCTCATATTCAACTTTGAGGAAACGGGAACATCGGCCGTCGAATCCGCGGCCGAGATTGTAGTCGGCGGGCAATGTGCCCTGGGCATGCAACCGGATTTTGTCGAGCATTCGTCCAAAAAAGACGATGCCGCCAACTTTTTCGGATGAGCTTCGCAAACCGGGGACTTTCATAATTCGAATATCAGTTTGTCATTCCACGCGGATTTTTCCCAATACAGCCGGCCGGCTCACGGCACGGGCAGTTCATCAAAAATTTTCTGGATGATCGTTTCGCTCGTCTTTTCCTCGGCTTCCGCTTCGTAGGTAATGGCCACGCGATGGCGCAGCACGTCCATGCCAATGCTTTTAACGTCCTGGGGCGTGACATAGCCGCGGCCCTTGAGAAAGGCGAATGCCTTGGCCGCAAGCGTGAGCGCAATCGTCGCGCGCGGAGAAGCGCCCAGTTGGATAAATTCATCTACAGCGATCCGGTATTTGGCCGGTTCACGCGTCGCGCAGACCAGGTCCACGATGTAATCCTTTACTTTGTCGTCCACGTAAATGTCATTGATCACTTCGCGCGCTTTGAGAATGTCTTTGCGGTCCACGACCGCCCCGGTCACGGGTGTGCCGCTGGTTTTGGCCATCAGATCGAGGATTTTTCGCTCTTCTTCGCGGGCCGGGTAACCAATCTTCAATTTCAACATGAAGCGGTCCACCTGCGCTTCCGGCAGCGGATAGGTTCCTTCCTGTTCGATGGGATTCTGGGTGGCCAGCACCAGGAACGGCTCCTCCAGCCGAAACGTTTGTTCGCCGATGGTGACCTGCTTTTCCTGCATGGATTCGAGCAGCGCGCTCTGCACTTTGGCGGGCGCGCGATTGATTTCGTCAGCCAAAATCAGGTTCGCAAAAATGGGCCCTTTGCGCGTGGTGAATCCGCCTGATTGCGGATTGTAAATCTGAGTGCCGATGACGTCGGCGGGCAGCATGTCCGGCGTAAACTGGAGGCGCGAAAATTTTACGTTGATGCACGCGGCCATCGATTTTACGGCCAGGGTTTTGGCCAGGCCCGGCACGCCTTCCAGGAGGACGTGGCCGTTGGCCAGCAACCCGACGACCAACCGCTCGGTCAAATAACTTTGCCCGACGATCACTTTTCCAAGTTCGTTAAACAGCGGATGCGTGAACGCGCCCGCTTCCTTGACTGCTTCGTTAATTGCGGAAATGCCAGTGTTCATTATTTAAATTGTAAAAAATGGACAACTAAATTAACCGCCTGTTCAAAGTAGAAAAGCTGAAAATGCATTGGCCCCCCTTTTCCCGTGTTGCGTATTGCGTGTTGCGTCAAGTATGACATGGCGGTTTCCCTGGGGTTCTTGCGGTCAATTTAAGATCCGGGCTCAAGCCTGCCCCCTGATCACAGTAATGTCCTTTGTGATTTGCTCTTTTAACTGCTGTGGCGATGCGAATTTTTTTTCATCGCGCAGTTTCTCGCCAATTTCGATTTCGAGTTCCCGGCCATAAAGATCGCCGTCAAAGTCCGTCAGATGCGCCTCGACGCGCAATTGCCGGCCGGCCGCCACCGTGGGGCGGGTGCCAATATTTAACGCTACGCGATACAACCGTCCGTCGTGCCGCGTAATGGCCGAATAAACACCGTTTGGAGGCAAAACCAGTCCGGCCACGTTCAGGTTTGCGGTCGGAAACCCCAGGGTCCTGCCCAGCTTATCTCCGGCTACGATATTTCCGCAAATGGCGTAAGGCCGCGCGAGCATTTGGCTGGCATCGTCCAGGTTTCCTGCGCGAATGGCCTCGCGAATGCGCGTGCTGCTCACGGCCTGGCCATCGAGCGAGACCGCGCTGAGTCCATGGACCTGGAAATGCAACTCGCCGCCGAGTTTTTTCAGCAACGCAACGTTACCGCTGCGCTTGTGGCCGAAGGCAAAATCCGCGCCCACGCAGATACTGTGGATTCTTCCAAAATCGCGGGCCAGAGACCGAATGAAATCCTCGCCCCTTTGCTGGCTGAATTGTTTGTCGAACCGGATCAGCAAAACGTGCTCGATTCCCATGGACTCGATGGTCCGCAGCTTTTGCGGCAGTGAATAGATGAGCGGCGGCGTTTTTTCAGGCGCGACGATCGCGTTAGGATGCTTGTCAAACGTCAGGACCAGTGGAATCCCGTCGTGCTGGCGCGCGTCGGCAATGGTTTGGCGGATGATTTGCTGATGGCCAAGATGGACACCATCAAAAAAACCAATCGCCAGGCAGACGCGTTTGCCGGCGACGTTTAATTCGGATGGGGCGTTGATAATGTTCACGAAAAGGGAGAACTCCGCGTAGTAAAAAAGCCCGGTATTTCGGCCCAATTTTGGCATGCCCTGACAGGGCGCGGGCTATTTGTTAGATCGGTGCGAGGGCGTTGCCCTCGGCTACAATGGCATTGCGCTTTCCGCGCGCTCCATTTCTGAAAATCTGGAATTTTCATATCGAGAGTTTCAAGAATGGTACTACTTTCTTTTCCAGTTCAGAAGTGGTCATCTTTAATACGGCGTCCAATGTCGTGGCCTCGGCCACATCAAATTTGCCCGAGGCGCTCCGGCGCAGGGCCGACAAATGCGCGCCACAGCCGATTTTTTGTCCAAGGTCATGCGCGATGCTCCGCACGTAGGTGCCCTTGGTGCAGGCCAGCCGAAATTCGCCATTTGGCTCGGAATAGTTCGTGAACCGAAAATTGTAGATATGAACCAGGCGCGGCTCCCGTTCCACTTCGATACCTTTTCGAGCGAGCTTATAAAGCGGAACGCCGTCCTTTTTAATCGCTGAAACCATGGGCGGGGTTTGCATTTGATCGCCGATGAATTCGTGGGCCGACCCGTTCAATTGCTCCAGCGTCAGCGGCGGGACCGGTTTGGTCTCAAGCACGTCGCCATCGGCGTCATACGAATGGGTCGAGACGCCAAAACGAATTGTACCTTCATAGACTTTGTCGTCTCCCATCAATTTTTCAGAAAGCTTGGTTCCGCGGCCCAGCACAATGATCAAAAGGCCGGTTGCAGCCGGATCAAGTGTTCCGCAATGCCCGACCTTTTTAATGCCAAACTTGCGACGAATGGCATCCACGACATCATGCGACGTCGGTCCCGATGGCTTGTCGATGAGGATGGCCCCATCCAGCGTGGAAAATTCCTGCATGGAAACAGTTTAGGAAAGATGAGGTGGAGGTTCAAGATTTCGCGCAGTGCGTCGCGGAAGTGGCACACTGAACGCCCAAGGCCCACCGGCAAACACTGAGGATGAGGATAACGATGAGGATGAGAATGAGTCCCCCCTTGCCGTGCGCGTTTGGCCCGGCATATCTGGCGGACATTTTTTTGTTTTTGTCAGGAGAATGGCGTGGTTAATTGTCCCCCCATCAATCGGGAACGTTTGGGACAGTCGAATCGCGCGAGTCTTGCGTAACGCATTGTTTTTAAAGCTTTTGCGACAAATTGTAACTGTCCCTTCAATTTTGAGCGGAGACAGATCGAAATGGTGAAATATTGGGGGGGGAAGTATAGAAAGTGGCAGCGCCACTTGCCAACGGGCGCGAACGCTTGAAACGGCAGGGTGCATGAACAGAGCCGCGACGGCCTGCCTTGCCGTAGCCTTGCGCGAAGGCAGGCAAGGGAGTGGGACCGGCCGAGTCGGATTTACGAAATATACAGGATGAAACTTGCATTTTAACTCATGGCACTGTGCTATGATTTTCTCAGGCCACAAGGGCATGTTCAAAGGGTTTATTTGCCACCTTTTAACACTTTTTAGAACTTTTTGGAACCCGCCGTTGGCACGGAGGCTCAACTGAAAATTTCGCGGCAGGCTAGTTTAGATGGGCGAATTTTTGATTGCGGCGGCGCGGTCCTGCACGGCCAGAAGCAATTAATAGTTGAACTGTCCGAATTCATGTGCTCCAAGAATGTCAGATACGAGGCATTGTCGTCTGTGTCGAGCGGCAGCGGTTTGGGAGGCGCGGATCAGCGCGCAGGTTTTGAGACTAATGGTCATTGGGCGAATAGTGCCGCCAAATTTCAATTTGTTTCCTGTCACAGCGGCTTTTACACTCGGCTTATGGATACGATGCATGCGCCGTGGCGGATTCAATACATTCTTGCGCCCAAACCGGAACTCAAGGAAGGACTGTTCACGCGCATCGCCCAATCGTCCGACGATGAGACAAACTACGTCATCGCGCGGGATCGTACCTGCTTTGCCCTGCTCAACGCTTATCCCTATGTGGGCGGTCATTTGATGGTGGTGCCGTACAAGGAAGTTCCCGATTTGACCGGCTTGACGGATGAAGAGTTGGCAGATGTTTGGAAATTAGCAAGACGCTGTATCGCGGCGCTGACCGCGGTGATGAAGCCTGACGGTTTCAACGTGGGAATCAATTTGGGCAAAGTCGCGGGCGCGGGCATCCAGGAGCATTTGCATATTCACGTCGTCCCGCGCTGGAAAGGCGATACGAATTTCATGCCCGTCATTGCGGACACGACGGTGTTGCCGGAGGCGCTCAAAGAGGTGGCGGCCAGGTTGCGCATTGAACTGTCCAAGTAAGGGGAGAATAGCCCCGTTTGAAAAGCCCTCCCTCACCTCCGCCTTCGCCTGGCGCAACGGAATGCGCGGTGCTACCGAGGACGGGCTTGGAGAGGGAGAAGAGTCGTCCGATAATTTGATACGTCTGAGCATTGTAGCGGTTGAATGTTCAATTCGTGAAATAGTCTTTGATGGCGGTTCCCCTTCATAAACTTCCGCTGGATTCGGGCTTTTGCGGCATCAATCCTGCTCATGCCGAGCGACTTATTGAATTGCTCTCGTCAAAACGGCGGGAACCTTATAGCATGGCAGCATGAAACTGCGCCTTATATTTTGCGTGTTTTTCGCTGCTCTGGGAATTTTGGGTGTTAAATATGCGAACGCTGACAATGTCGTTGCCACCAAACCGGTCTATGTGCCGGACCTGTCGCACGAAAACGATCACCTTGATTTAAAAACGATGGCATGGGACGCGACCACGAAAGCGACGAATGTGCCGGCCAACAGCCAGCAGGCGCATTTTGTGTTTTCATTTACAAACGTTTCGGCCGGCACGATAGTCATCGCGGATGTTCATCCCTCGTGCGGTTGCACCACGGCGCAACTGCCGCCGTTGCCGTGGAGCATCCCGTCCGGCTCAAATGGTGAGATCGGTGTGACCGTGAACCTCGCCGGCAAATTCGGCACCATCGTCAAAACGGTTCATATCGGCACGGACAAAGGTTCGCGCGATTTGATCGTCCAGATCACCATTCTTCCGCCTCAAATTCCGGTTTTAACGGATGCCGACCGGATTCGCCAGATGGCCATTGCCAAAGTGGACCGCCAGGCTGTTTTCAAAAATGACTGCGCCACCTGCCATGAGAAGAACGGGGAAGCCAGATACGGCAAAGCCCTTTACGACGCCGATTGCGGCGTTTGTCACGAAGCGGAGCATCGCGCCTCGATGGTGCCCGACCTGCACACTCTCAAAGTACCCACCAGCGACGACTTCTGGCGCGTCTGGATCGAGCACGGCAAGCCGGGCACTTTTATGCCGGCATTTTGCCAGCCGGATGGCGGACCGCTCACCGATATGCAGATCGCGTCGCTGGTCGCGTATCTCAATGCGACGATTCCGTCGAACGTCGCGTCACATCAGTAATCCTCCATGGCCAAACGGAAATCCATTTTAGCCCCCCTATCGGCGCGCGTGAAATGGATGGCGCGAGGAGTGCGTCGTTCCAAGGCAGTCGCCCTGGCCGGCCGCGTGGCTGGCACCCCCTCCCGGTTGCGGCGCTGGTGGAGCATTTACAGCCTGCGCCTTTCGTGGGCGCGCTTCTTTGCCGAATGCGGGAGCATCATCTGCCTCGTGGGGTTGAGCGGGTTAAGTTTTCTGTTTATCACGCATTTCATTTTTGAATCCGTCCAGGTGCAGGGCCCCAGCATGTATCCCACCTTGATCAACGGCAATTTTTATTGGCTGGACAGGCTCGCCTATGAAATTCGAAAGCCGAAACCGGGAGATATTATTGCCCTCAAGGACCCGTCCGGCCACGGGTTTGACGTCAAGCGGATTATCGCCGTGCCTACGCAATCCATTTTTATCACTCACGGCAAAGTTTACGTGAATGGAAACCTGTTCAAAGAGCCTTACCTGCCTCAAAAGATGCATACCTTTGCCTACGCAGACAGCGAGGACGAATTCTTTTGCCTGGCGCGGGACCAATTTTTTGTCATGGGCGACAATCGCGGCAACAGTTGCGATAGCCGGTCGTTCGGGCCGATTCCGAGGGGATTGATTTTGGGGAAGGTGCTGAGGTAAGAAGTTGGCGTGGGAAGCACCGGGGTTTCCTGAACCGAATGCCATTTTCGTCCGAACGATTCTCCCTCGCCCCGGCCCTCTCGCTCAAGGAGAGGGAGAATTATTCGCCGATGGAACGCCGTCTTCGAAGAAGGAACGAGGGGGGGGTGATACACCATTCGACTTGCGCACGGGCGTCGTAATGGTATTGTGTCAACCATGACAGCGCAATGGGTTGACGCAACGAATCGCCAGAGAATTTCCGACCTGGGCGGACGTGTTTTGGCGGGCGGCGCCATTTCGCGCGAAGAGGCGATGTTTTTGTTTGATCTCGAAGATTCCGCGGACATTTTCGATTTACTGTCCCAGGCCAATCGCATCCGGGAACACTTCAAGGGCAATAAAATCCATTTGTGCTCAATCGTCAATGCCAAGGCAGGCGCGTGTTCGGAAAATTGCAAATTTTGCGCCCAATCCTCCTTTTACCAGACCGGCTCGCCCAAATACGGCTTCGTGGATCCGGAACCGCTGCTTGAAGCGGCCGATGAAGCCAACAAAAACGGCGTCACGGCAGTAGGTCTCGTCGCGGCGTGGAAAGGGTTGAATGAAGGCCCGATGCTTGACGAAGTGTGCGACCGCATTCGCGAATTGAAGGCGGACGGCAAAACGCGCCCGGACGCGTCGCTGGGCATCATCAAATCGCAACGAGTGGCTGACCGTTTGAAAGAAGCGGGCCTTGAGTGTTACGGGCACAATCTGGAAAGCTCGCGCCGCTTTTTTTCGCAACATTGCACCACGCATACGTTTGAAGATCGTCTCGAAACCATCGGTTACCTTAAGAATGCCGGGGTCAAAATCTGTTCCGGCGGAATTATCGGCATGGGCGAGACGCGGGAAGATCGCTGCGAGTTGGCATTTGAATTGAAAGCCATCGGGGCAAACGTCGTGCCGGTGAACATCCTGAACCCTATTCCCGGAACGCCGTTCGAAAACAATCCACGGTTGCCGGTGCTGGAGATTCTGAAAACCATTGCCTGCTTCCGTTTTATTTTGCCGCGGCAGGAAATCATGATCGCCGGCGGACGCACGGTCAATTTACGCGATGCCCAGAGCATGATATTTATGGCGGGCGCCAGCGCGCTCATGGTGGGCAACTATCTCACCACGCTGAACCAGCCCGTTGACAAGGATTTGCAAATGCTCAAAGACCTTGGATTGGATCCGTGCTGGGACAATCACGGTTTCAAGGACCAGGAATAAATGAGCCGGGCAGATGACGTTCCGCTATCGTGCGGCCCAGTCATTTGACATTTCGGCCCTCCGAGGCCAGATTTGAGTGAGGCGGACTATAATCAAAGAACTTTACACAATGGAGGCGGAAACGCAGAATAGCTACGTGTTGACTGAAGGAGCATCCAGGGTTCCGCCGGCGCAATTTCCATCCACCATCCGGTTGGGCGGATTTGCGGAGGACCTGAACACCACCATCTTGCGGTCCCAAAAAAATCTGCTCGGCATGCAAAAACCGGAAGGTTATTGGGTGGGCGAGTTGATGGTGGACTCGACTCTGGTGTCAGACATGGTGGCCTTTCACCATTGGGACGGCAGCGTGGACAAGGAATGGCAGCGCAAAGCGGTCAATCATATCTTTTCCATGCAGCTGCGAGATGGCGGCTGGAACATTTACTATGGCGGTCCGTCCGAAATCAACGCGACGATCAAGGCGTACCTGGCATTGAAACTGGCCGGCGTGTCCGTGACCGATCCCCGGATGTTGCGCGCGCGCCAGGCAGCGGTGAACCTGGGCGGCGTGCCGCGCATGAATACATTTTCCAAATTGTATCTGGCGTTGCTTGGACTTTATTCCTGGGAATATGTTCCCACGATTCCGTGCGAAGTCATTCTGATCGGCAAATGGTTCCACGTGAATTTTTGGGAGATGAGCAATTGGTCGCGCGCGATGCTGGTGCCGCTGGCCATCATCAACCATTTCAAGCCCACGCGCCCGGCCGCGGTGGATTTGGACGAATTGTATCCCTCGGGCATCCATGAACGTGAGCTGGCCCTGGCGCCTGATCCCGAGAAAATATCGTGGCGCAACTTTTTCCTTTGGCTGGATCGTCTGCACAAATTCGCCGAATGGTTCTCCGAACATAAAATCCATCCGTTCCGCAAATTGGCGCTCAAGAAGGCCGAAAGCTGGATGCTTGAACGTTTTGAAGGCACCGACGGCCTGGCCGCCATTTTTCCAGCCATGCTCAACGCGTTGATCGCGCTCAAAGCCCTGGGTTACAGTGACGATCATCCCGAAGTCAAGCGGGCACGCCTTGAGCTCAAGAAGCTCCAGCATGAGACCCCGAACGATGTGCGGATCGAGCCGTGCTTTTCGCCCGTCTGGGACACAGCAATTGTTGCCATTTGCCTCCACGAATCCGGGATTCCCGAAGATCATCCAGCGCTTAAACGGTGCTCCGAATGGCTCATGGACCGGGAAATCCGCGTGCGCGGCGATTGGAAATACAAAAATCCGGCCAACGTCGAGCCCAGCGGCTGGGTCTTTGAGTACAACAATAAATGGAACCCGGACGTGGACGACACCGCGATGGTTTTGCTGGCGCTGCGAAAAATTCCTACGGACAACCCGACGCGCCGGGACGAATGTTTCCAACGCGGGCTGAAATGGATGATGACATTCCAGTGCAAGGACGGTGGCTGGGCGTCGTTCGATAAGGATTGCACCAAAAACATTCTCGAAAAGGTTCCGTTCGCCGACCACAATGCCATGATCGATCCGGAATGCGCCGATATTACCGCACGCATCCTCGAATTGTTGGGTTACGAAAATTGGAACACTGATAATTTCCAGATCGAAAAGGCGCTTAAATTTATCCGCGATCATCAGGAACCGGACGGTTCGTGGTATGGGCGTTGGGGCGTCAACTACATCTACGGCACATGGCAGGTCTTGCGTGGTCTGCGCGCGCTGAACATGGACATGAGCCAGCCATGGATTGTCCGGGCCAAAGAATGGTTGGAAAGCGTCCAACACAACGACGGCGGATGGGGCGAACGCTGCAATACCTATGACGATCCGGTCTTCAAGGGACGCGGCCCCAGCACCGCGTCTCAAACAGCCTGGGCGGTCATGGGCTTGTGCGCCTTTGATAACCCGAATAATCCCCAGCTCAAGCGAGGCGTTGAATACCTGATCCGGACCCAAAATCCTGACGGGTCCTGGAGCGAAAACGAAACGACCGGCACGGGTTTTCCGAAAGTGTTCTACTTGAAGTATGACATGTACCGGAATGCCTGGCCGTTGCTCGCCCTGGCGTCGTATAAAAAATTGCTCGCGGCAAAAATCGAGGGAAACGGCCACACGGATGGTTCGCAAGCGAATTCCAGGCAGCAGTCCCGGGAGTTTGCGAAGGTTTGATCGATGCGGGAAACGCCGTGTGCGGCAGTGGCAGCGCCACCGGCGATCTGCCTGCAACGGCAAAAGGCGTATTACCAAAATCGTCGCGCTTCGTTTAAAAACAATTGCACGGGATGATTTGGCGCGTTACCGTGCGGCTGTGTCCGTCCGATTTACCATTCTGGGCAGCGGGTCTTCAGGCAATTGCGCCTACGTGGAAACTGAGAATTCCCGCGTGCTCATTGATGCCGGCTTTACTCCGCGCCAAATCCGCCAGCGCCTTGCGTCCATTGGCCGCGCGCCCGAAAATCTTTCCGCGATCCTCATTACTCACGAACACGCAGATCATGTCTCCGGACTATACGGTCTGGCGGAAAAACTAAGAATTCCCATTTATTGCAACCGCGAGACGCAGGATGCCATTACCTGGTCCCTCAAGGAGCGCTGGAACGCCCGGCGCGATCCACTCTTCGACGGCATTGAAAAAACCGCCGCTGATTTTGTGGCCAGGCTCCCCTGGCGATTGTTTCAAACCGGCGACCGGTTCGAATTGAACGATTTGCTGGTTGAAACTTTTCCCATTCCCCACGATGCCCAGGACCCAGTGGGCTTTTTGTTGCGCACTTGCGGGGGCAATTTCGGGTTCGTTACCGACCTCGGCCATATGACCAAGCTCGTGGCCGAACGCGTTCGCGCGGCAAATGTTCTCGTGCTGGAATCCAATCATGATGTCAAACTGCTTCACGAATCCCGCCGTTCATGGAGTTTGAAGCAACGAATCCTGGGACGCCATGGACACCTGTCGAACGAAGCCGCCGCAGAAGCCGCCGCGCAGGTCATGTCGGACGGTCTGAAACATCTTTATCTGGCCCACTTGAGCCGCGAGTGCAACCGGCCCGAACTGGCCATGCGCGTCATGAGCGAACGCCTGGGCAAAATCGGCGCCACGCATGTCCAACTCCAATATGCCGCGCAGGATGTTCCGTGCCAAACGCTGGAACTTTAACTTCGTGGAATCAGGGGCAATCACGAATGGATAACCCTTCAGAATCGGCGCCAGCCGTTTTACAAAATAAAACCGCCGCAGTTTTGCTTTGGCTGTTTTCCTGCCTTCTGGCAATCGCGTTTGCACTGGCGCTGTTTTCTTTCTTTCAACCGGTAAAATTCACACCGCAACTTGACGCGGCGCTGGTCGTACTCGCAGTAGCCGGCACGCTGACGGCTTTGTGGCGGCGATTGCCCCTGCAAAATGTCGTGCTCGTGGCGTGTGGCATTGCGCTTATCGGTGGCGGGATATCGGCGCTGGGCGCGAGGACAGGCCTGCCGTTTGGACCGTTCGTGTATGCTTCCGGAAGCGGGCCGCTCATCTTCAAAACGCTGCCATGGTCCATGCCTTTGATTTGGGTGGTTATTATCCTCAATTCACGCGGCATGGCGCGGCTGATGTTGCGTCCCTGGCGCAAAAATAAAAGCTACGGCTATCGCGTTATCGGATTAGCCGCCGTGCTGGTGTTGCTCTTTGGCCTGGCACTGGAACCGTTCGCCCGCGTGAAGCATCTTTGGCTTTGGCAGCCCACGACACTACCGTTGACCTGGCAGGGAGCGCCCATCACCAATTTTATTGCCTGGGGCCTGATTGCGGTCTTGATTCTCCTTGTCATCACGCCCGCGCTCATCGTCAAAAAGCCGCGATCCAGAAGCGGTCCGGAACTGCATTCGCTTTGCCTTTGGCTGGGGGGCATTGTCCTGAGCATCGCCGGCTGTGCCGCCCATGGACTATGGGCGCCTGCGATTGTGGGCGCAGTGATTGGAATAGGGGCGGCAATTTTTGCCATTCGCGGCGCGATGTGGTAGAAAATAGCCGTATTTGACTATCTGACACATTCGTAATATCATTCTCGCATGGAAACAATCATTTTCAAGGCACCTGTTGGCACAAAGGAAAAATTGCGTGAATTGAACCCAAACATCTCCGACCTATTGCGCCAGGCGGCGGAAAACCTGATCGCCGGACGCAAGCGTTCCGCACACGAACGCGCCAAGCATTTGATGTTCCACGGTGGTGGCAAGATGTCGCGCGGAAAAGAATACTTGAGTATCTATGCGAAAAAACGTGGTTGACGCTGGCGTCATTATTGCATTTATCGACTACGACGATATTTTTCACGATTGGGCCGTAAGCGTTTTTTCGGCAAATGATTCCTTGGCGACGTGCGAGGCGGTCGTGTCAGAAGCGTGTGCGCGATTGGAATACGGCGGATTTAAGCCTGATAGCGTGATTCAACTTGTCGCCGATGGTATTTTGACCCTGGAGTTTTCTGCGCAGGCGAACATCATTCGAATCCTCCGGTTGATGGAAAAATACGCGGACCGGCCCATGGATTTTGCGGATGCTTGCCTTGTTGTAATGACAGAAGAGTTTTCCGATCCAATGCTATTTACTTTGGACGACGACTTTCGATTTTATCGGCGCCATGGCCGCGACACGATTCCATTTATCAGCCCAAGGCGATAAACGAAAATCGTGGGTGCCGGATTGATCGCCCCGACTAAATTTTAAAATCGGCCTCGCGAGTTGTTTCCCCACGCCTGGTGATCTTCAATCGCCCCACACGCGCGCCGTCCATTTCTTCGACGCGTAACTCGAAATGGCCCACCGTGACGGCGTCACCGGCTTTCGGGAAGCCGCCAAGTTTCTCGGTCACCCAGCCGCTGGCCGTTGCCACGCCTTCGCCGTGTTCCACCGGGCCGGTTATTTTTTCCAATTCGGGCAATGGCAATGACCCGGCGGTTTCCCACGAATTTTCGCCGATT
This sequence comes from Verrucomicrobiia bacterium, assembly GCA_036269115.1. Lineage (GTDB taxonomy): Bacteria > Verrucomicrobiota > Verrucomicrobiia > Limisphaerales > UBA11358 > UBA11358. The sequence continues at coordinate 57,395 of DATAST010000156.1, forward strand.
TGCTGGAGCTCAGTCTTTTCCTGGTCGAATTCATCCTGAATTTGGCCTACGAGGGTTTCCAGGAGGTTTTCAAGCGTCGCAATGCCGAGTGTGCCTCCGTATTCATCCACCACAATCGCGAAATGGAATTTTCTTTCGAGAAACAGCTGCAGCAGCCTTTCCAGCCGCGCGGTTTCCGGAACGTAGATCGGCTTGCGCGCCCAGAGGACCAGGTCCATCCCCGTTTTTGCCCGGTCGCGTTGCGCGTAAACGTCCTGGACATGGATGACGCCTCGTACTCTGTCCAGGTCGCCATCGTCGCAAATTGGAAAGCGCGAGTACCGCGTTTTTTCAACCAAAGCGATGCAATCAGCGAGCGGGGCGGTCGTGTCGATCACGGCCAATTCCTGGCGGGGCCGCATGATTTCCCGGGCGCTGCGGTTGCGCAAATCAAGCGCGTTCAGGGCAATGGTCCGTCCGCGCGCCGCGCCGCCGCGAGCCGTCGCGAGCATCAGGCGCAATTCTTCTTCTGATTGGCCGCGTTCGGGCAGCATGTCGGGTTCGATGCCGATTTCCCTGAGCAAAAACCGGGCGGCGAGATTTAACACACGGTTGAATGGATAGAGCGCCACGTAAAAACAGCGCAACGGCACCGCCGACCAAAGCGCGACCGGGAGCGGTTTTTGGATGGTGAACCATTTTGGCGCAAGTTCGCCGGCGGTAATATGGAGAAACGTGAGCAGAACAAAGCCCAGAAAAAATGATAAGGAATTCACGAGGGCGGGCGATTGGACTCCCATCATTTCCAGCGGCGCGGAAAATAACCTGGCAAAAACCGTTTGTCCGAGCCAGCCGAGGCCGAGGCTGGCCATGGTAATGCCCAGTTGCGTTGCACTGAGGTAGGCGTTCAGGTTTTGCACGATCAGCCGGGCCGTTCGGGCATTGAACTGATTCCTGGTTGCCAGCGTGTCGAGTTGTGTTTCACGAATACGTACCAGCGCAAATTCAGCGGCCACAAAAAAACCGTTCAGCGCCACCAACACGAGCACAGCCAGGACTTTTAATGCTATGAGCACGGCCGCGTTCACAGCTTCACCTCGCCAAAAAGCACTTTCAGTATGTCCTCGAGCGTGACGGCGCCGGTTTCGACTCCATTGCGCGCCAGGACAATCGCGAGGCGATGCCCCGCGCGTTGCATCAGCCGCAACGCGATGTCCAGCCGCGTGTTTTCGTTCAGGAACAGCGCCGGCGCCATGTAGGTGGAGACCGGCCGGGCGGAATCCAGGCCATCACGATACAGGAGCGGGCCGAGTGACAGGAGGCCCGAGATGCGCCGCTTGCCGTCGCGCTGCTCCCAAACGGGAAGGCGCGAGAATTTCTTTTCCCGTGCCAGGGCCAACGCCTCGCCCAGGGAAGTATCCTTGCCGACCGATGCCATCCGGTCAAGGGGCGCCGCGATTTGGCGAACCGTGAAATTTTGCAGGTCGAGCACGCGATTAATCATGACCCGTTCGTCACTGGTAAAGGACTGCCCCGATTCCTGCATGAACGCGCGCATTTCCTCGCGATTGCCAAACAGTTGCCCGGTAAACGCCCGGCCGCCGGTCCAACGCAAAATGATCGTCGAAATCCCTTCAACCACCAGAACCAGGGGAATCAGGGCGAAAAAGAGAATTCGGAAAATGTTCGCCGTGCCCAGGCACAGGGCATTGGGCTGCGCCCGGAACAGCATTTTTGGCAGCAAATCAAACAAACTGTAAAAGAGAAATACGAGGACGGTGAAAAGGACCAGGATTAATGCATCCTCGGGCTGAAACCATTCATGCAGTTTGGCCAGCGCGAACCCGAGGATCAAAAAATTGGCGAGGGTGTTCCCCACCAAAATGGTCCAGAGAAACTTTTCCGGGTTTTCTAAAAACCGGCTGAGAAAGATTGCCGATGGCCGCCCCGCCCGCGCCAGCCGACGGACTCTCAGGCGGTTGAGCGCAAAGACACCCGCCTCCATGCCGGACAAAAGGAACGACACGAACAGGCAGGGGACGAGAATCAACAGTGCCAGTAAATTTGAGGTCATTTTAGCCGTTGCACCATGAGTTCGCGCACCCGCCGGTCGTCTACCGCCCGGGCAGTCAGCTTCAAATTTCGATACGTGGCCGATTCGCCATTTTCCGGAACCACTCCCAAAAGGTGTGTGAGCAGGCCGCCCATGGTTTCCACTTCGGGCACATCCCCCAGAGCGGGATATTCCCGTCGAAAGTCTTCGAGCCGCATTGAACCGTTGACGCGCCATTGCGCGGGGCCGACTTTTTCCAAAACGAATCCTTCCGGCTGCGGCGCGGCGTGGATTTTTCCCACCAACAAAACCAGAATGTCTTCCATGGTCACAATGCCGGCCACGCCGCCGAATTCGTCGAGCACCACGGCCATCCCGCGTTGCTGTTGCTGGAGGCTCTGAAACAGACGGAGCAGGTTCATCGCCTCCGGCACAAACGAGGGGAATTCAATGACTTCGGAGATGTCCATTCCGGAATCGAGCAACAAAGCGCGCGTGTTCAGGATGCCCACAATTGTGTCGGGCGTTTCATCGTAAATGGGAAGGCGGCGGTGCCTGAATTTCTTCGCGGCAGCGATCATTTCTTCCACAGTGGCGTCGTCGGAAATGCAGGCCATGGCGGCGCGAGGCCGCATGACGTCCCGCGCCGTCTTTTGGTCCAGGCTGATGATTTGCAGGATGATTTCCTTCTCAGATTCGCCAAGGGTGCCTTGTTGAAAGGCCATCTCCAGCAATTCCTGGTATTCGGCGTCCGGCGGCGCGACTGTGCCGGCCCTGGCTATTTTCCTCAGAAATAGCGAATCCAGCCATTGCGCCGCCCGGTGCAGTGGCCGAGTCAATTTTTGGAACAGCAGGAGCGGCCAGGCTGCGCGCATGGCCCATTTTTCGGGCCGGCGCACCGCTAATGTCTTGGGAAATACTTCGCAGCCGATGAGCACCAGTGCGATTGAAACGGCCATCGTGAGGAAAAACGGCCGTTGCGCGTCGAAAATCAGCCACAAGGCCGCGGAGATCACCGCCGCATTTGCAAACGTATTTCCCAGCGCGAGCGTCGCCAGCAAATCGTCCGGCCGCTCAAGCAGGTCCCCGACCATCTTGCCCGCGCGCGGATGTCTCTCGGCGAGTTGGCGCACCTGCCAGTTGTTTAAAGAAAACAAAGCCGTCTCCGCCAGCGCAAAAAAGAAACTCGCGCCCGCGAAAAGCAAAATCGCCGCAACGGCTGTTTCCATGTGCGAAGTGTGGCGGAAAAGCGGGCGGGGAAAAAGGAGAAAGGTGGCAGCGCCAATGCCACTTGTCGTCAAGCAGGATCGAATGCCGCAGATTCAGATTCGCGCTATTCCGGCCTTCGCTCAGAAGCTGCGGGAGGACAGGCAGGGCTTTCAGTATGCTGCTTCGCAGAGAGTTACAATCAGCCTTCCAAAACGGCCACTACCGCGGCGTATTCTTTTGTATGGCTGATACTGATGAAGATGCCTGTGGCTTTGCGGGATTCGAATAATTTTTTGCCTTTGCCGTGCAGAATCACATACGGCTCGCCGCTGACGCGATGGGCGATTTCCATGTCCTGCCAGCCCAGGTGCGCGCCGATGCCCGTTCCAAAGGCCTTTGAAATGGCTTCCTTGGCGGCAAATCGCGCGGCCACAAACGGCGCAGGACTGGTGTGTGACAGGCAATACTCCGTTTCTTCGCGCGACAATATCCGTTCCCCAAATCGATGTCCGAATTTTTCGAGCGATGCCGCAATGCGCGCCACTTCGATGATGTCAATGCCGACACCGAGAATCATTTATTGATAGCGATAGCCGAGACAGGCTTGAAGTCGAGACAAATCGGGAAATGGCGCGCTGCCGGAGCCTGGATTGGCGCTGGATGTCCTGCCGTCCTGCCAACGCCAATGTTCCGCATGGCCGTCGGCGAATGATAAATTGTCGCCGCGACCATGCCAATAGGCCGGAAGGTCGGTTGCCCAGGGGGTGGTAGTCACCGGGATCGAGAAATAACCGTCGTTGATGGTCACCGGGCTTTCGTCCAAAAATACGACCGTCGATGAAGGCGAGACTGCCCGAATATCATTTTCACGGTAGATGGGCGGATATGCAGTATCCTGAACGAAATCCAGTCCGTTGTACAGAGGGGCCAATTGCGGTTGCATGCTGTAACTGCGAATGTGCGGGATGGTTTCGCCTTCGCCGGTCTGGGCAATTTGATCGGCCGGGCAATGATAAATCTTTACTTTGTTGATAACGGGATAAAGCAATCCCTGTTCAATCATGCTCTCATTGGTCGCCTGGGTTGGCTGGGTCATGTCTCCAAAGACCCAGCTGGGGAGGTTTGTCCCGCCCAATATGCCGGCGGTCACCGGGTCGTCGAGGACCAGGTATCCATTATTGTCATTCTTGTAGATGGACCATGCCGTGGCCAATTGCTTGTGGTTATTGAGACAGCTTGATTGGATGGCCTTTTGTTTGGCCTGGTCCAGCACCGGTAACAGTATCGCCGCTAAAATGGCGATAATTGCAATAACGACCAGCAGTTCTATCAATGTAAAACCGCCCATGTTAGTATTCTTTTTCATTTGAGCCTTCCTTATCATTTTCAATTTAACGCAATCCGAAAAAAGTCAAAGTGATTTTTCGGCAACAACGCGGATGGGGCAAAAAAGACCTTCGGGCGAAATCCCTGCTCGAGAAATTTCAGGCCTTGTACGGTTCCATCACGCGCAACATTTCCCTGACAGCATTTTCCATTCCTGTAAATATGGCCCGGGACACAATGCTATGGCCAATGTTGAGTTCCACCAGATGCGGCACGGCAAAGAGCCTTGGCAGGTTTTCGTAGTTCAACCCGTGGCCGGCGTTAACGCGCAAGCCAAGCCCGTGCGCCTGCATCGCACCAGAAATTAGACGCTCCAGTTCAGGACAGGTTACATCCGCTTTATCGGCGCGCGGCGCGGCGGCGTTTTCAAAAAATTCCTCCGCGAACCGGCCCGTGTGCAATTCAATGAATTGGCTTCCGACTCTGGCGCTCGCCTCAATCTGCGCGGGATCGGGAGCGATAAATAAACTCACGTCAATACCCGCGTCGTTCATCCGTTTGCAGAGTTCAGAAACTGAGCTCTCGGACGCGACGACGTCCAGGCCGCCTTCAGTGGTAACTTCCTGGCGCCGTTCGGGGACAATGCAAACGATGTCCGGTTTCAATTTCAGCGCGATCTCGATGATTTCGGGGGCATTGGCCATTTCGAGGTTTAGCCGTTTTGCCACCTGCCGCAGGTTCCATACGTCACGGTCCTGGATATGGCGGCGGTCTTCGCGCAGGTGCGCGGTGATCCCGTGGGCGCCTGCGGCCTCGCAAATGCGCGCCGCGGCAACCGGGTCCGGTTCCCCAAATCCGCGTCCGCGATAGCGCGCTTCCCGTATCGTGGCCACGTGGTCAATGTTGACGCCGAGTTTGAGCATGTCATTCATCAAAACAAAATCATATGCATCAAATATACCTACGTTTCAAGTTTTGAGTTCTTGCACGGATTTTTTCTTTTTTAAGTATTTGTTGAGATTGTGAACCAGGGGGCGAGCATTCGCGTTCGGATGATTCACCGTCCCGATGAAACAGGGAGCAATTATCTGCGTTTGGAAGATTGACTCGCTCGCGCCCGCTCGCTCGGTTGCTCCGCAACCTTAGGCTCCGCCAAATTCTTCTCGGCCCTTCCCAAGTGCCTCGAATCTCCCTCACCCCTGCCCTCTCCCCAAGGAGAGGGAGAATAATCGTCCGAGTATTTGATAGGGCTAAAGGTGAGGACGGTTCAGGGGTTCAATGCGCGTAAGAGCTTTCGCAGAAATCTTTCAGGTTTTCTTTTCTTGAAACACCAATTGTGAACGTGGAAACTTTTTTATGCGCGCATTTTTGCAGTTCTGGGTGCCGGTTTTGGTTTGGATGTTTGTGATTTTTAGCTTTTCGGCGGATTCGCATTCTTACGAGCATTCATCGCGCTTCTTTATTCCTTTTTTGCACTGGCTCTTTCCGCGCATGTCGCCGTTGCAAATGGAGAGCATTCACCATTTCTTCAGAAAATGTTGTCATGTGTTCGAATACGCGGTTTTTGGTTTTCTGGTTTTCCGCGCGGTCAATCAGTCGCGAAATCCGTTGCCGGCATGGTCCTGGCCGCGCGTTGGCGGCGCGCTGCTCGTCGTGTTCCTTTTCGCGGCCAGCGATGAAATCCATCAAATCTTCGTGCCTATGCGCACGCCGCGAGTCCTCGACGTTATCATTGACACTTCGGGGGGCGCGCTCGGCATAGGCGTCGCCTGGATGTTTCATTACCGCAGGAGAAAAAAGGCGTGAACACGCCTACGGCAAGCACCGGGACGTGGCGCTGCCACTATCCATTTGTTGCCGTCGTTTCATTTTATGCCATCGGATTGTTGCTCGCGGGATTCTTCCAGCCGCCGCTGCCTCTCCTTTTTGCCGCTTCATTCATATTGCTGGCTCTTGTCCTGACGGTCGCCAAATGGCGGACATATCCGCTGTGCGGGTTGCTCGTTTTGACCGGTTGGACGAATCTTGTCTTTCATACCGCCATCATTTCCCCAAATGATTTAAGGCGAATCATCGGCGACGCCACGGATTCTGCGTCCGTGCGTGGAGTCCTGGTCCGAACTCCGCAGATAAAAATTTCACAACGTCGGGGTGAGGAAATCGAGCGTTCCCAGGCGCAAGTCTGTGTTTCTGAAATTCGCGCCGGCGCCGGCCCGTGGCAACCGGCGACTGGCGACATCATCGTGTCCACGCCGCTGACGATTCCGGCGCAACAAGGGGTGGCCGCGGCGCAAGCCGTTGAGATTTTCGGCATCCTCTCGCGTCCGCCGCCGGCCACAGCCGAAGGACTCTTCGACGACCGCGCCTATTTGCGAACCCGCGGCATTTTTTATGAGCTGCGGACGCGGTCCACGAATGATTGGCAATTCCGCGAGCCGATTTTATCCAAGCCGCCGCAGACTGACCGGTTCCTGGAATGGTCGCGGCATGTGCTCGCGCTGGGACTCCCTCAAGACCAGACGTTGCGCCTGCTCTGGGCTATGACGCTCGGATGGCGGACGGCTTTTACCGGAGATGTGGGTGATCCCTATTTGAGAGCCGGTACAATGCATTTATTTGCGATCGATGGCCTCCGCATCGGCCTCATTTCAGGAATGTTAGTGACGCTCCTGCGCGTACTGCAGGTTTCGCGCGGATGGTGCGGCGCCGTAGCCATCCCGGCCATCTGGTTTTATACCGCGGCGACCGGCTGGGAATCTTCGGCTGTCCGCGCGTCGATCATGATGACCATTGTGCTGGGTGGCTGGGCGCTCAAACGACCGGCGAATTTATTGAATTCGCTTGGCGGCGCGGCTTTTCTCATTTTGTTATGGGACCCGGGCCAGCTGTTTGAGGCGAGCTTCCAACTTTCGTTCTTCGTGATGCTCACCATCGCCCTGCTATTGCCGCCGTTAAACGAAATATCCGACGGCTTGATGAAGCCCGACCCGCTTTTGCCGGCTGCATTGGTCCCAAAATGGCAGCGCGTACTCACACAATCGGTCCGCCTTTTGGCACGTTATTTTTCGCTTTCACTGGCGGCGTGGATTGGCTCGATTCCATTGAGCGCCTTTTATTTTCATTTGTTCAGCCCCATCTCGCCCCTGGCCAACGTCATCGCCGTGCCGCTCGGGACATTTGCGTTGATGGCCAATCTGGGCGCGTTGCTATGCGGCACATGGTTTCCGTTTGCCACAGGGCTTTTCAACAACGCCGCGTGGTTGCTTATGCTGGAAATGGGCAGGGTCAGCGAATGGTCTACAGAAATTCCCTGGTCATACTTATACGTCCGCGCGCCGTCATGGATATGGATTGGAATATATTATGGCGCCATGGTCGTTCTCCTGGGACCATGGATGAACACGACGCGAAAAAGGATTTTCGGTGCAACCGTGGCTATCTTGATTTTGGCGGTATATTTCGCGTGCGGAATCCATTGGCGAAGCCAAACTGAATTGACTGTGTTGCCGCTGAACGGCGGTCATGCGGTTTTCGTGGAGGCAGACGCGCGCAAAGACGTTTGCCTGATTGATTGCGGCAGTCAGGATGCTGTCAATTTTACGGTCAAACCGTTTCTCCAGGCGCACGGCATCAACCGCCTTCCGCAGTTTGTGCTAACCGAAGGTGATTCGAAAAACTGCGCCGGCGCCGGAACGCTGGACAATTACTTTGGCGTTGGTGAACTCTGGACGAGCGAAGCGCATTTTCGTTCGCCGTTCTACAAATCTGCCCTGGCTTCCTTTGACGCGCCGCCGTCGCGGCATCGCGTTGTTCGTTGCGGCGATACTCTCGGACCCTGGCGCGTCTTATGGCCGGATAAAGGCGGCGATTCCAAACGCGCCGATGATAACGCGTTGGTCCTGCTCGGCAATTTTTATGGAAAAAAGGTCCTGCTGCTGGCCGATTTAGGTCCCGCCGGCCAAAACCAATTGTTATCCGGCACAAATGATTTGCACGCGGATGTTGTGGTCACCGGCCTTCCGAATCAAGGTGAACCGCTCTGCGATGCGCTGGCTGATGCCGTCCAGCCGCGGCTGATCATTATCGCGGATTCTGAATACCCGGTGATGCGCCATGCCAACACGAAATTGCGCCAACGCCTGGAACAGCGAGCTGTGCCGGTGGTTTATACGAGTGAATCGGGCGCGGTGAAGATCGTGCTGAAGGAGATGGGTTGGAAATGGAAAACGGCGGAGGGGTCGGAGGTCCTGGGTACGCATCCTCCTTCGCCCCAAACATCGCAATAGTTACGATGGGCGGGTACAGCTTCCTTCTTCGCCAAGGCTACGGAGGACAGGGATTTCGCAGATGAACGCAGATTAAAATTCGACTGAAATAACCTGCCGCACATATTTTTTGTGTAGGGAAGTAAACGTGTAAACGGGCGGGAAATTTGGTTGATAAGGATGATAAAATGCCCGTATTTATTGGCGATTGTGCGATTTTGCGGGATTGACGAGGGGTGTAAACGGGAAAAGATGATAACGATGACCCAACTTCGCCAAGGCTTCCGCTGTCGCCGCCGCGGCTATGGCGAACAGGACGATGGGCAGGGTGACTCCCGCTTTTCCAGCCATTCGTTTAGTCAAAATCGTTATGCTATGCTTTTGTGGGCTAAATGAGGCTAAACGAACTGCTAAATAACTCGTTTAGCCGGCTCGAATAGCCTGTTTTTGTTGGGAGACTGGAAAAGACCATCTAAACAAGGGAACAGGATTTTCGGGGGACAAACCTAAACGTCGTGAAGCGTTCATTTAGGGGCAATTAAATGAGGACGGGTTTGGCGGGACGACAAGGAGTAAGATTTTCGGTTAATGCGAGTGGGGCTGAACGGCGCGGGGCAGCAAATACTACAATACCAGAAACCGACCCCTATAAGTATGGGGACGGTGGTAGTGTCCTAATTTGGATTTTTGCAAATTTTACGAAAACGGCAATTCGCCCGGTTGCGCTTTGGACGTCTCGCTCCTCTGCGGAACGTTGTTAGATTTTTTCCGCCATGCTGAAGCAAACCCCTCTCGCCCCGGCACCGGTTCAATCATTCCCCTTTCACGCAGGCGAATGAATACGTTTTTCATGGAGTTTTCCGATTGGATTGCGGATTTCCAAAATTTCTTTTGTTGCCCAAGATTGATATTAGGAATTATGGCAGACAGCCGTGCCCGCTCCTGAGCGAAAGAATGGAAAAAATGCGCTCCGTAAAGATGCGCACGTGCGATGGAATGCCGTGCATGCTTGCCCGTTATATGAGAGCCAGCAGATCAAAGAGCAACCAATCCAGCCAAAAAAAACACGCGCAACGCCGGGTAAAAGCGGTGTCGCGCTCCGCTTGCCACCGCACTCCAGGACGCAAGCGCGGAATCGAAGGCTGACGGATCCTAGTGGAATCTCGTCAACCGGTATTTCATCCTTTGCGACCGACAGTGATGTCCTTGACATCGCGGGCCCATGCCCGGAATATCCGAGCCCATTTAACATGAACCCAATTCAAATTCCCAGCGGTGGCGGCAAGGCAGTAAATATTCTCGGCATTCCCATGTTCATTCGCGTCCATGGCCGTGACACGGGCGGCATTATGAGCGTAGTTGAATCGCACGACGTGCCCGGGGGCGGGCCACCGCCGCACGTCCATCATCGCGAAGATGAGACGTTTCAGATTCTTGAGGGTGAATATGAATTCATGCTGGATGGCAAACCCGTTCTGGCGAAGCCAGGCACGACGCTCTTTGCCCCTTGCGGCGTATCGCATACATACCGTTACCTCGGCAAAACGCCCGGCAAATTGATGTGCATCATCACCCCGTCAGGCTTTGAACAATTTTTTGAGGAAATTGGGGCGATGTCGGCTCAGGAACAACAAGACATCCCACGTGTGTTGGAAACGGCAAAGAAATTCGGTTTGGAGTTTTTGCTGCCGAAATAGCAACGGCGGTGAGGGTGCCGCAAATCAGATTCGCGCTAGCGCGCATTTTCGCAGTCAGCGGCTGGATCACGGGGCTGTCGTTACCCAGGACGGCGCTCGAAGACTCGCTTGTCCTGGGCTACATATATGTCAGCCCGCAGCAGCCTGTGAAGGGTGTGTTGAACGTGGGTGCAAGTCCCACCCGTCGAATTAAGCGGTTCACGACGGAACAGCCGGATGCCTGTCTGGCCGCGAGGCCAGAGGGGGAGCAAATTCGGTATTGAACCGAC
>DATAST010000157.1:0-50816 GCA_036269115.1 Verrucomicrobiia bacterium
GTCATGTCCGTCGCCTTGCCCATCTCACCGCCCAAAGCATCAATCTCTCGCGCCAGGTGTCCCTTCGCCAAACCGCCAATCGCCGGATTGCACGACATCTGCCCGATCGAATCGGCATTCATCGTCAGCAACAAAGTCCGACATCCCATACGCGCCGACGCCAGCGCCGCCTCCACTCCAGCGTGCCCAGCCCCAACGACAATCACGTCATATTGTTTAGGATAAATGAACATATAAGGTTGTGGCTACGACTCGATCCATCGAAAGGTGTTTGGTGGTGTACACGCTTTAGCGTCTAGTTCGGTGTCCAGCCTTTAGGCTGCCGAGCAGTAGGGCAGCGATGCCGCGCTGCCATCGTGCTAGTCTCCAGCTCGCCCAAATTCTAATGCAAACTAAGGAATAGATTGGGTACGGGACCATAGTGTTCAAAATATATCGTTACAGTTATCAATATAAGGCCGCAGTTAAGCAAATACTAGACGATTTATCGTTAACTGTGACAATATAGCGATACGTTGAAAACCCCCTGCGGAAGACGATCGAGCTGAGAATTCCTCGAAGGCAGTTCGCGCATTGAACCCTCGAATCACCGCAATGTTCTGACGTATCAAATCATCTGACGACAATTCTCCCTCTCCTTGTGGGAGAGGGCCGGGGTGAGGGAGAGTCTCCCAAATGTAGGTATTCGTTAGGTTCACGGGGAGAGAGATTCTTCCGAACGCAATAGGACGCCCGAAACGGCCACATCAAATGTCGGCCTGATTCTATTGCAAAAGCATCCATGACTAATTCTCAAGAGGAACAGAATAGGCATCTTTCCAAAAATCGCAATCATTGATTGCCGAAATCCACATTTGGATCCCGGTCTCGACAGCCCAATAGATTACCATTGCTAATACATCTCAAACTCTTAACGACACAGTATTTGCCATGGTTATGCTCAAAGAAACCGATACAACAACAATAATTGCTAATATGAAACGAATAACATTGAAAAGTTAAATAAAACCATTGACTATCTTTGACTTGTTTCGTATTTTACGTACTTCGAGTTTGGAATCCTTGACAACTCATCGTCCCAGAGGCGTTTTCCATTGAAGGATGGTAACGCGGAATCGTCCGTTTTTTACCCTAAACAGTATGAAAAAATTATTATTAACAATCTCATCATTGATGTCCGGCCTGCTCGTCTTTCAGGCCAATGCGCAGAACATGCAATGGTGGGACGATAACGGGACGTCACCCGCAATCAATGGCACGTGGGACGAGACCACCCCTAACTGGGCTGGTAGCGCGACCTTGACCGCTTCGACCGTTCCGTTCAATGACGGCTACTTTGCTATTTTTTCCGCAGGCGCCGCCCCTGCCCTCACATCCCTCACCATTACAGTGCCCAATGCCGTGAACTGTAACGGCATCGGAGACGGGGAGACGAGCGCTGGAGCCGCCACTGGCGATTCGGTAACCAGCCTCAATATCATCGGCTCAGGCTCAATCAATCTTCCGGCTGGCTCGTGGCCGTTCGAATGTGGCGTTTCCGCAAACAACATGATCATCAATATCCCGATCACCGGAGACGGTGCCGTCGTCCAGCACAACAGTGGCTCCCTCTACCTGTACGGCAATAATACATACACGGGCGGAACCTCGGCGACCGGTGGGCAAATTATTTTTTACAATAACAACAACTCCTTTGGCAGCGGCACGATTTCTATTTCCGGTGGCGGCACCTCGCTTTGGTGTACCAATGATCCGAACGACATTATTACTCTTGCCAACGCCTTTTCGGTTGCCAGCGGCAACACGCTGAATTTTGTGAATGGAGACACCGTCTGCTCGGGTCCCTGGTCTTTGGCTGGGACAATCACACTCAAAAATGCCAGCGCCCCTACCACGAACCTGACCGTCTCCGGCGTAATAAGTGGTGTATCCGGTGCTGGTCTGACGCTGGGTACCGTCAATGGCGGCACCCTCACCTTAAGCGGGGCAAATACGTATTCCGGCCCAACCGCCATTAGTCTTACTAGCGTTCAGGGAATTGTCTCAGTCTCTTCAATCAACAGCGTTAACAACCCGCCGCAACAAGCCAGCAGCAGCCTGGGCGTTCCTTCTTCCGCAGCCAACGGAACGATCACCATGGGAACTACGACCGTTGCCGCCAAATTGATCTATACCGGCCCCGGCGAGACCAGTGATCGCGTAATAAAACTTGCCGGCACCACCGGCGGCGCGACTATTGAAATGGATGGCGCCGGCCCTCTCGTTCTTTCCAGCTCTTTCACCGCAACCGGCGCCGGTTCCAAGACACTCACGTTGCAGGGCACCAGCACCGCCGCAAATACAATCGCGGGCGCGATCCCAAATAATAGCAGTGCCAATAAGACTGCTCTTACCAAAGCGCAAGCTGGAAACTGGACTCTTACCGGCACAAATACTTTTACCGGCAATTTATCTATCAGCGGCGGTACGCTAACTGTCGGTGGCTCAGGCGACCTCGGCAGTGGTTCGTATGCAGGCAATATCTCCGATGCCGCAACCTTTGTTTACGGTAGTTCCGCTAACAATACGTTAAGCGGTGTCCTTTCGGGCGCGGGCACATTCGACATGGCAGGCGGCGCAAGCACGACCGTGACCCTATCCGGTAGCGCCAACACTTTCACCGGTTTGTTCAACATCACTTCGGGCACGCTCGCGATCAACTCCGACGCCGGCCTCGGAACGGCGCCGGCTTCATTCCTGGCCAATGACATCACCTTAAACGGCGGTCCCACAGCCAACCTCCGCGCCAACGCAAACAATATCACCATCAACGCCAACCGCGGCATCACCCTCGGCGATAACGGCGGCGCCATCCAGGTGGCCGGAAATGATACCTGCACCTACAATGGTATCATTAGCGGCAGCGGCCAGTTCCAGGTTGGCGTGAATGCCACAGTCGGATTGGGCGTCCTCATTTTAGGTGGTTCCGAATCCTATACCAACACGACCGTCCTCGCAGCCGGCACAACGCGCCTGACTGCGGCCGCTTCCCTCGGCAACAGCGCTGGCATCCTGATGTCCAACTCGCCAACCCTCGACGTTTCCGCCCTGAGTCCGTTCACGTTGAGCACTACCAATACGTTCACTGCCATCGGCGGAACAAACACGCCTCCCACTATTTTTGGAGCGTCGGGCGGCAACGTGGACTTCAGCTCGCAGACCGTCAACCTGAGCTTCGTGCCCGCAAATGCCAACGGTGATTTTCGCCACGCCGCTCTCACAGTCTCGCAAGGCACCCTGGTGCTGAATGGAAATACAATCAACGTAACCAATGCATCGGCCCTGACCCTCGATGTTGGCAACTATGCCCTGATCCAGAGCAGCAACAGCATCAGCGTGACCACCCCGCCAACTCTCAACTATGTCGGGCCTGCCATGGTCCCCAATACCACCGTGTCACTCGCCGTCGTCGGCAATACGCTGATGCTGCAAGTCACGCCGGCCGCCGGTTACGCCGGCACCGTTTTTTCGAACCTGAGCCCCAGTCCCAGCCAGACCGCGGTTTATGGCGCCGCGCCTGTCACTTTCAGCGGCACGCTCAGCGCGGCCGGCCCGGTCTATCCCGCCCAGGGTGAGACGGTCACCATCACAATTGGAAACCTGGTGACGAATACCATCGTCGACGACACCACCGGCGACTTCACACTGCCCGTCTTCATTAACACAATACCAGTCGGTGGCTATACGGTCACCTATTCATACGCCGGCAACGGCACCCTGGCTCCCGGAACCGACACCAGCACGTCTTTGACGATCACCAAAGCGCCGGTCACCGTCACTGCCAATGCTCAAACCAAGACCTACGGCCAAACGCTCCCGGTCGGCGCAGGCAGCACACAGTTCACCGCCGCCGGATTGCAGAACGGCGAAACTATCGGGACCGTATCGATTGCGGTCAGCGGCACACCCTCCGGGAGCGTATCCAACGCGCCTGTGGCCGGTTCGCCCTACACCATTACGCCCAGTGCCGCCACCGGTGGCACATTCACGGCGGGCAATTATAGCATCACATACGTCGCCGGCTCCCTGACAGTGAATCCCTTGCCGGTAGCTCTCACGGGCACACGCCCCTACGACGGCACCGCCATTGCTGATTTCAGCATCCTGTCCATCACCAATATTGTCGGCACCGACGTTTTAACCATCGCTTCAGGTAACGTAACACTCGCATCGTCGGCATCCGGCGTCCAACCTATCACGTCCGCAGCCGGCTTGACCCTCGGCGGCGCCCAGGTCGCTAACTATACGACCACAGGAGCAACCGGCGCGGTGACCATACAGGTAAATACAAACCCGACAAACATCGTGGAATCCGCCTCGAACAATGCTCTGACACTATCGTGGTCGCCCGATCACACCGGCTGGATCTTGCAGGCCCAGACCAATGACGTGACCGTAGGCCTCACCGGGAACTGGGTGAACGTAGCCGGGTCCGATTCCACCAACCAGATGGTCATTCCGGTCGACCCAAACAACGGCACCGTGTTCTACCGTCTGATCTACAACCCGTAGAAAAACTTAGCCGCCAGCCTTAGGCCTTCAGCCCTCAGCAACCAGTTTGCTGGGGGCTGTCGGCATAGGGCAAAGGGGAATCATTCTCATCGTCATCGTCATCCTCGAAAACGCTTCCACTCTGGCAGGAGCGAGAGAAAAACACGCCCCTTGAAGCCGGCTTTATAGTTATGGCCGCAGGTTCGATTCCCATTTGACAAAAAATGTAACCCGAATATACAAATTTGGACGTGTCGGTGTCGGTACGAATAGCGATTGCTCGAAATTGTTCAATGCGCCGGAGCATTATCCTGAAAAGGCCGTCTAATCTCTCAATATGAAAATCGTCAAACCAACACTGCTAAATTTTGTGCTCAGCTTTTTCCTATCGGCTGCCGTTACTGCCAGCGCGCAAACCACATGGAATTATTTCATCTCGGACGCGGGCGACGGAAGTTCGCTGGTGACCTGGAACGTCACCGGAAACCTGACGCTCTTTCCCGAAGCGCCGCTATCAACGCCTGGTTCCAGCCTCGCCCTGGCTGTCACGGCCCCGGGAATTTTTGCCCAATCATATTCGTCCAGCGGCGCGCTTCAAAATCTGCCCAACCCGGATGGAAGCTATTTCGCGTATGGTGGAGGTACCGTCTATGCGCCCATTGCACAGTACATCATCGATACCGCGGCGGGTGACGGCAACCAAAGTTTCGGTTTAGCCGCACCATTGCTGCCGAAGACCCTGGCGAATTTGGTCTATAACCCGGGAACGCAATCGGTGGTAATTCCCGTGCCCTTTTATGATTTTAATCCCGGGACCTGGCAATCCGTCGATCCCGAAGTAACAACTCCTCTGACCGTCAACCTCATAGTCGTACCCGAACCATCCACCCTCGCATTAGCCGCGGTCGCAGGGGTTCTTGGCGTCGGTGTGGTGCGAAAACGGTTTGGGCTCAAATCCAAATCGCGTGCTGCATGACCAGACTCGTTTGCATAGCATCCCTCAATCAGCCGAAGTGATGCTTCGCAACCGGATTTATAACCGTTGCTATTCCGGATCAAAAACATATAATATCGTCTTGTTATGGACATATTAAATCTTACACCAGCACAACTCAAACACGCAGCCGATATCAAAGAACAAATCGCCGCGCTCGAAAACGAACTTCAATCCATCGTCCGCGGCGGTGGTGGCGGGAATGGTGCGCCCTCGCCGTTGCGCACACGTCGCAATCGCATGAGCGCCGCCGGCCGGGCCAGGATTATTGCCGCTCAAAAAGCGCGCTGGGCCAAGTTCAAAAAAGTCAAGGGATCGGGCGCTCCCAGGGCCAAATCACGCAGCTTCAGCCCCGCCGCCAGGGCTAAGATCGCCGCCGCCGCCAGGGCGCGCTGGGCCAAAGCCAAAGCTTCCGGCAAAAATTCGCTCTGAGCGAAGCTCCTTTCATTGGGCTAGAGGGGCAAATTTTATGTCCACGGGAATACCGACATTCACAACCTGTCCGGTTGGTGTCAGCATTCCCGTGCGCTTATTTATCTCAAATACCGTTACCGTCCTGGACTTCTGATTGCCCACCATCAGCCAGTGGCCCGATGGATCAATTCCCATCCCGCGTGGAAAATCTCCCGCACACGAAAGATTTTGGATAAGTGATAGCTTTTTGCCTTTTACTGACAATACCGAGACACTGTTGTGTTCCCTGATTGTCGCATAGACAAATTTGCCGTCAGGCCGCCATTCAATTTCCGCCGCCGTAAATGAGTCCTTATATTGCCCGTCAGGCAGGAGTGAAAGCGACTGCCGCTGCGTCAGCCTGCCGCGCTTCGCATCCCAGTCAAATACGGTTACGGTACACGCCATTTCGGAAATCACGCACGCAGTCTTGCCATCCGGGCTAAACGCGACGTGACGCGGTCCCGACCCGGGCGCGATCGGAGCAAACGGCGGATCGTTTGACGTGAGGACACCGGCCGAATTCACTTTATAGACCATTACTTTGTCCAGCCCAAGATCGCAAACCAGCGCAAACCGCCCGTCCGGTGAAGGCACAATACAGTGCGGATGCGGTCCCGCCTGACGCACCTGGTTAACGCTGCTGCCGTAATGCTGAATGACGTTGCCGTCCACGAAAGTGCCATCAGGATTGAGATGAAAGGATTTCACGCTGCCACTCCCGTAATTGGACACCAACAGGCAGTTCTCTGCCACATCGTCGCTCACATAGCTGGGGCCGTTGCCTCCGGATGACTTGACATCCAACTGCCTGAGATTACCCGTTTTTCGATCAATCGCGAATGAAGCGACCGCCCCTGGCCCTTTGCCGGCGGCCCGCGTCACGGCAAACAGAAGACGGCCGTCGGGCGAAATGGCCAAATAATTTGGGCTGTCCACGGCGACGGCCAGCTCCGGGGCCGACAGCCTCCCGGTATTTGTATCGAGGTGCGATACATATATGCCCAGGCTGGAAGCATCCGTAAACGTGCCAAAATAAACTAAACAATCCTTTGCCCAAAGCGCTGGCGCAAGGGCCATGACCACAATAAGCAAGAGCGTTCGAGTGATAATTCCGGCCTTGTTTGGTCGAATCCGGGGGCGAATTTGCATTCGGCTGCATTTTTATCGGCATTTAAAAAGAAAACAAGTAACTATTCTTTTAACTTCCTTTAAATGTCACTTAAAGTCTGTTGTGCAGTGCCGGAGGAAAAGCACATGATTTTTAAATAGGCGGGAATAGTGCATAGGCGGATTCATTTGTGGCAAATAATATGGATGCTAAAAAGTGCTTTGGGGTGTCGGTGAAATTTTGGCGGAACCGACTCGGCCTTTCTCAGGAGGCCCTGGCGGAACGCTCGAACATGCACCGGACCTATGTCTGCGACGTTGAACGCGGCGCGCGAAATGTCTCCCTCGAGACCATCGAGCGCCTCGCGCAAGCGCTCGAGATTTCTACCTTCACCCTCTTCTTCAGCTTCCGCAAAATTTCATCGGACCGGGCAGACCATCAATTGGTTGAGGATATGGCGGAAATCCTGATCGTTGAAGATAATGCAAACGACGCCGAGGCCGCCCTGCGGGCGCTTAAACGCGCCAGCCTGGCCAACCGCATCGAGTGGGTCCGCGACGGGCAGGCCGCCCTGGATTTTCTCTTCGGCAATGGTCTTTCTCAAGGACAAGGACGCCGCCGCGGATTGCCGCAGTTGATTCTCCTGGATTTGTACCTGCCCCGCGTGGATGGGCTGGAAGTCCTGCGACAGATCCGCGAAGACCCGGTAACCCGCTTGATTCCCGTAGTCACCCTGGCGGGCTCCCGCCGCGGCCGCGCCATCGCCGAAAGCCAAAAGCTCGGCGCCCGCGCCTGTATCGTGAAGCCCGTTGATTTTCACAATCTCAGCGAAGTCGTTCCCCGCCTCAACCTCCAGTGGGTGCTCAAGCCATTGGCAAACGCCAATATTTAAGCGGGCGCAGTGCTCGCGGCACGTAACGTGCTGTTATGCTATCTGTTAATAGGCAAACGGACCAATACCAATAAATAGGCGCGGATTCATTATCTCGCGATAGCTGAATTCCGGACTTCGAGGACACATGGGCAAGGCACTAAACGTTTTGATGGTTGAAGACTCGGCGGCCGACGCCGAGCTCATTACGTTTGAGCTCGTAAATGCGGGCTTCGACCTGACGTGCAAACGCGTACAAACCGAGCGGGATTTCCTCGAAGAACTCGCAAAGAAACCGGACATCGTCCTTTCGGATTATTCAATGCCCCAGTTTAGCGGTTTGCGCGCGGCCGAACTCACGCGCGACAGCAGCCTGGGCGTGCCGTTTATTCTCATTTCTGGAACCGTGGGCGAAGAAGTCGCCGTCGAAGCCATGAAAAAGGGCGCGACCGATTACCTGCTCAAGGACCGCCTGGCCCGGCTGGGACAAGCGATTGATCGGGCGTTGCTCGAATCCCGCGAACGCGCCCGATTGAAACAGGCCGAGCAGGAACTGCAAACCACCCACGCGCAACTGCGCCAATTGCTCGAGCACAGCCCCGCCGTCATTTACTCACTCAAGGTGGAAGGCAAAAAGCTCGTCCCCAAAATCGTCAGCGAAAACGTCACCATGCTTCTGGGCTTCACCGTCACGGAAACGTTGAGCCCTGAATGGTGGCTCACCCAGCTTCATCCCGATGATCGTGAAGACGCCATTGCCAGCATATCCGAAACGCTCGTGGACGGCGCCAGCCTCACCAACTATCGCATTCGCCATAAAGACGGCGCGTACCGTTGGGTCGAGGACAAACGCCGCCTCATTTGCAGTTCTGCGGATGAACCGGATTATATCGTCGGCGTATGGGCGGACATCACGGAGCGGCGCCGGCTTGAGGCCCAGCTTCTTCAATCGCAAAAGATGGAAGGCATCGGCCAGTTGGCCGGCGGTGTTGCCCACGATTTCAACAACATTCTTAGTGTGATCCAGATGCAGTCCGGCCTCCTGAAAGGCTCCGGCCAGCTTTCATGTGAACAAGTCGGGTTTGCCGATGAGATCATGGCTACCGTCCAGCGGGCCGCGGCCTTGACGCGGCAATTGCTCCTGTTCAGCCGGCGCGAAGTGTTTCAACCGCGCGATTTGGACCTCAACGAATGCGTGAGCCACATGACCAAAATGTTGCAACGAATTCTGGGGGAAACCATCCAAATGGAACTCAAACTTGCCCCGCCACCGGTGTTCGTCCATGCCGATCCGGGCATGATAGACCAGGTGCTGATGAATCTTACGGTCAACGCCCGCGACGCCATGCCCGACGGCGGACGGCTCATCATTGAAACCGATGCGGTCGAGTTCGACCATCTGGCGGCTTCCCTCACGATGAATGGCCGCCCCGGTTCGTTTATCAGCCTGAGCGTAAGCGATAGCGGCTCTGGCATCGCCCCGGAAATTCTTCCCAAAATTTTCGAGCCCTTCTTCACGACCAAGGAACCCGGTAAAGGCACCGGCCTTGGACTCGCAACCGTCTTTGGCATCGTGCAGCAACACCAGGGCTGGATCAGTGTGTATAGCGAGCCCGGCAACGGAACGACTTTCCGGATTTATCTGCCTCAATTGGCCGGCAACCGGGCCCAACTGCCGGCAACCCAGAGCCGGCCGGAAATGCGCGGCGGCACCGAAACTATTCTCCTGGCGGAAGACGATCCCATCCTGTGCGCTTCGGTACATCGCGCGCTTGCCAGACTCGGCTATACCATCCTGGAAGCGCGCAACGGAGCTCGCGCGCTGGACATGTGGAAGAAAAATTCCAGCCGCATCGACCTGCTCCTCACGGATTTGGTAATGCCCGGCGGCATGACGGGCAAGGAATTGGGCCAGCAGATTCTCAAGGAAAATCCGAAACTCAGGGTCATCTACATGAGCGGCTACAGTGCTGAAATCGCCGGCAGAGATTTCCCGCTTGAAGAAGGCCTCAATTTCCTCGTGAAGCCTTTTCAGGTTGAAAAACTGGCCGCCACCATTCGCGCCCGATTGGATCGTTGAAGGACTGTAGACTCCGGGCTGTGGACGGTAGTCCACACCGTTTAACTACACCATTTAACCTTGCCACGGCTGCCCGCTCCAGTTCACTCTTCACGCGACTATGGCAACGAAACAAATTATTAAACCAGCCCAATCTCCAACCGCGG
Source organism: Verrucomicrobiia bacterium (assembly GCA_036269115.1). Lineage (GTDB taxonomy): Bacteria > Verrucomicrobiota > Verrucomicrobiia > Limisphaerales > UBA11358 > UBA11358. The sequence continues at coordinate 10,186 of DATAST010000157.1, forward strand.
TCGGACCCTATAATCATGCAGTCCGCACTGGCGATTTGCTCTTTTGCGCCGGACAAATTCCTATTGATCCAAAGGATGGAAACCTGATTTCCGGCGATATCAAAGCGCAAACCGACCGCGTCCTTCAAAACGTCAAAGCCATCCTCGACGATCAAAAACTAACGTTTGCCAACGTCGTCAAAAGCACCGTCTTTTTGACTAACCTTGCCAACTTCGCAGGGATGAATGAGGTCTATGCGAAATATTTCACGGACAATTTTCCGGCGCGTTCCACGATCCAGGTTGCCGCGCTGCCCAAAGGGGCCAGCGTGGAGATCGAAGTGGTCGCACATTTTTGAGCATGCCCCTGGGAATTGAACTCTTCATCGCGCTGGTGATCGGAGGCGCGGCGGGGTTTCTTGCGGGCTGGCTTAAGTGGGCGGGCAAAAATTCGGACCGTCGATTGGAAAGCGAACTGCGACAGCAGGTCGCTCAACGCGACTCGGGCATGGAAAAATTGCGCGAGCAATTGATGGAAACCGGAAACGCGCGCGCCGCCGCTGAAGCGAAGCAGTTCGCCGCCGAAAAACTCCTCACGGAACAAAAATCCCTGCAGGAGAAGGCGCTCGCGGACCTGCGTGAAACGTTCAAAGCCTTGAGCGCGGACGCACTAAAACAAAGCGCGCCCGAATTTTTGCGTCTGGCTGAGCAAACGTTTGGCAAACTTCAGGAATCGGCGAAAGGCGACCTGGCGCAACGGCAGGAATCCATTAAAACACTCGTCGAACCGCTCAAGCAACAGCTCGAGAATTATCAAAAGCGATTGCAGCAAAGTGAGACGACGCAGTCTTCCGCGCTCGGGGAGGTCAAACAACAGTTGGAAACTCTTACGCAACAAAGCCAGACGCTGGCGCAGGAGACCCAGCAGTTTCGGCTGGTCCTGCACTCCAACCAGGCCCGCGGACGCTGGGGCGAGGAAACGCTGCGCCGGGTGGTCGAAGCGGCTGGCATGAGCGCTCATTGCGATTTCACTGTGCAACCGCAGCCGGGAGAAAATCGGCCCGACCTGGTGGTGCACTTGCCCGGCGACCGCATCATTATCGTGGACGCCAAAGTCCCGGACTTCGATTTCCTTAACGCCCTCGAATCAGCCGATTCGATGAAGCGCAACGAATCGCTGGCCGCTCACGCCGCAAAATTGAAGGCGATGATCAAGGCCCTGGCGGACCGCGATTATTCCCGGCAATTTCCGAACGCGTTGGATTATGTCGTTTTGTTTTTGCCCGCGGAATCGCTCTTCAGCGCCGCTCTTGAAGGAGACCGGGACCTGATTATTTGGGCCGCCGAAAAGAAAATACTGCTCGCAACGCCGGCGTCATTGATTGCCCTGCTGCGATCAGTCAGTGTGAGTTGGCAGCAGCAGGCGCAAACGGAGAATGCGCAGCAAATCGCCGAAGCCGCGCGGGAATTTTACTGGCGTGTCGTCAAGTTCATGGAACATTTTGAGAAAATCCGGTCCGGATTGGAGCGCGCCAACTCCGCATTCAACGATGCCGCAGCCAGTTTTGAATCGAGGCTTCGCCCGGCTGGCGAACGGCTGGCCGAGTTGGGCGGCGCAAATTCCGACAAAGCGTTGCCGGATATCCAACCGTTGCAGGCCACCTTGCGTCTGCCGGTGAGATAATCCGCCATTTTATTTCCACGGATTAAAAACCTTTACGCCCGTGCCGGCGTAATCTTTTTCATTTCGCGTCACTAGTGTCAGCCCGTGACGCATAGCGACCGCTGCGTTTAGACTATCGAATGCCGGTGGTTTGCGCCCCGCAATTTGCGCCTTTGCATAAAGCGCTCCCCAGACCAATGCTTCATCCCGGGAATATTCCAAAATGCTTCCATCGAAATCCTGCAACAAGCCCTCCAACCATTCGGACAATTCCTTTTTCTTTCGCCCATCCGGATATAATTCCACGCCCTTTTTAATTTCTCCGATCGTAATCGCCGTCAACAAAAGTTCGTGGTCGTGTTCCCGCAGCCATTGCAAGACTTTGGGATTCGGCGTTTTCTGCCGTAGTTCGCAAATTAAATCAGTATCTGCAACGTACATTAAAGTTTGATGTTCCGGGGGCGATCACGAAGCCGTTCAATTTTAAAGTCAGCAGCGGGGCATTCCTGCATCCACTGAAGCAATGTCTTTTTTCGGCGCGAGCGTGCTTTTTTCAGCACTATCTCGTCGTCGCGCTCTTCTATTAACAACTCGTCCCCCACGCGAAATTGATGTTTTTCGCGTATGGCTGCCGGAATTACAATTTGGCCCTTGCTGCTTAAGACAGTTGTCATAGGTAAGACGCTATCTTACTTTGGGTCAAAATTCAAGAAATTTAGTAAGAAAGCCTCACAACTTCCTGATCAAACTCTTCGCCCGTCGTATCCACACCCGGTCACGCCGGCGCTGGAACGCTGGCGCGTGGATGTCGTCGCTCAAAACGTCCTTGAGTTCTTTGCGGGCTGGGTCGAGTTGGTTTTTGGCAATATAAAGCTCGGCCAATTGCACTTTGGCGCGCGGATAGGAATGGTTTTGCGTGATGTGCTGCCAGTAGAGAATGGCGTTATCGGTTTCGCCCAAGGCGCCAAGCGCCTCGGCGAGGGCCATCATGGTGTAGCCGTAATCATGGTCCGGTTTTTCGTGCATGACGCCTTCTAAAATCGGACGCGCTTCCGCGGGCCGCTTTAGGCGGACGAGGCATTGACCCAGGTGCGCCCGGGTGTCAATGTCCGTGGGTTCCCGTTCCAAAGCCGCGCGATAACATTTTTCCGCCTCGGCCAAATTGCCTCTCTGGAAATAGACATCCCCGAGTTCGAAATGATGAACGGCGTTGTCAATGTGATGGATCTGCGATTGCAGTTCGCGGATGCGCTTGCGGCTTCCGGCGCCCGGCAGCTCAAACCCGCTGACGCTGGATGCTGTAGTCCGATAGACCATCAAATAATACCACAAAGCCGATAGCCCCATGCCGATGACGATAAATACCGCCCAGATCCATTCCCGGTTTCTAACCGCATGAACAAACATCCATATCTGGAACACAACAATGGCCAGGGACACCGGGTTCGCCAAAAGCAAAGGCCAGTTCAGGAGTATCGATGGGAGAGAGGCTAACACTGTGCCTTTTTAAGGGAAATCTTGACGTCAGGCAATTCTGATTTTGGGGAAGCACGCAGTGAGCGGAAATTAGTTAGATAGGGGATGGAAGATTCTCCCTTCCCCCATGAATCGGTAGGGCATCGCCGTTAGAAAGACTCTCCCTCACCCCAGCCCTCTCCCGCAAGGAGAGGGGGAATAATCCTCAGATGGTTGGACATGCTGAACGACTTGGGAGAAGGAGTGACCCAGCCGTGATTTAGTCAGAGCCCCGAAAGCTTTCGGGGCTACTACGCAAATTAGGTTCAGGAATTTTACTGGCCGAGCATTTCGTAGGGGGCGATGGTGTCTTCGCCGACGTGATATCGTGGATGCGCTTTGAGGGAGAGGCTGAAGGCGAAACCGTAATCCAATGGCTGGCCGGGGCCATTATCAATCAACCGGAAGGTCAACGCAGCCGTCCAACTGCGCATGTCCCGATAGAGACTATAGAATTGTTCCTGCAACCTGCCGTCCCTGACGTTCATATAATGCGTCGCGCGCAGGCCCCAGTTCGGGTTCAGCCGGTAAAACAGGGTGCTGGTGATGACATTGTCTCCCGAGTCCACAAAGCCGGAATGCAGGTACCAATGCCCGACGGCCCAGCTCCAGCGGTCATTGGGCGAAAAAGTGACCTGGTGAAAGGCCATGTTCAGGTGATTCTGGTTGATGTCGTAGCGCATCACGGATTCGAGCGCAATCCAGGAACGCGGCTTGAACACGAGGTCGGAATAAAGATCATCGAACGTCTGTTGCGGCTGCAAAAAGATGTCGTTGGCCCGGTTATTGGGCGTCAGATTCCAGTCCAGCATCAGGTTCCAATCCAGGAGATTGTCGAGCTGGTTGCCGCGCATGGTCTGAAGCGTGTTACGAACGCCAAAACGGAGAACGTTTTCGCTATCGATGGAATCGATGTCGTTGTAATCGGGAAAATCCACCGGCAAAACCATGAGGTTGGGAAGAGCGGTGTCGAATTGCGGCAATTGGCCGGGGGTGTAATTGGGCTGCGGCACAAAAACATAACTGAGGGTTGGCTGGAAAACATGCCGCAGGCCGTTGACATCCAGCACCGAATTCGTCGCGTCTCGCCACAGCCGTGAAGCCTTGAACGAAACATCCGCGCCCGTGTTCAAGACATAGCGCGTGGCCTGCGAATTCGTGCCGCCCGGTCCATGTTCCGTCCCATACCAGGTGACCCGGCCGCCGATATTTGGCGTGACGTTGAGCCAGCCAAAGAATGTCTCAGGCAGAAGTAATTGATGGAATGTGTCGGCGCGCGGAGCGCCGAAATCCGGCGCGGTGAAGTTGGTATCGCCGAAGAGTGTGTCCGTGCCCGCGAAATATCGGTGAAAGTAACCGATCGAACTTTGGCTTTCGTAATAGAGCGGCGTGTTGAGAATCTGTTGGCGATAGCCCGTCAATTGCAGGTCCGGCAGGCGCTCGACCTGGTCAAAAAAGCTGTTGATGCGGGGCGTGGTGAGCGCGTCCAGGCTCCAGTCGTCCCAGTATTTGTTGAAATTGACGAATGTGTTGGGCTGCGGGTTTTGTCCGTAATCGCCCTGGAAAAAATCGTGAAGCATCAATTGGTCGCTCTGGTAATTGACGAGCGCTTTGGCGTTGAAATTGGTATAGGGCGTCGCCTGCCAGCCCAGGTAGACGCGCTGGCGGTCTTTTGGGATGGCCGGCAAGTTTTGGAATGAGTTGCTGTTGACGCTGGCTTCCGGGTCCATGTCGTGCAGGTAGTAATACCTTATCTGGGCGTTTCCCCATTGACCCAGGCGCACATTTACGTCCGGGCCGACACCAACACCGCGTTTTTGCCGGTAATCCAAATGCATTCTTCCGTCCAAATCATCACCCAGTTTCCATGTGTACATGCCGTAAATAAACGGTCCGAACAGGCTATCGTCGCCCGGCATGACGGTCAGGTGGTTCGGGCGCAAGGTCAGCGTATGGCGGAAATACGGATAATAAAGCAAGGGAACGCCTTTGACAAAAAGCACGGCATTCCATGCTTCGACATATCTGCCGGGAACGATTCCCATGTGTTTGGCGCGAACATAAAACGCCGGTTTGCCGACATTGTCGGTGGTCACCGAGACATACCGGGCGTTGTAGGTTTTGTTGGTGACGTTGCCGTGAATCATTGCGCCCTCGGCATAGATTGGAGGTCTGCCTGTGCGGAATCCGCTGCTCTCCATTTGATGCGTTTTTAGATTGTAGATAATGTGGTCTCCAATCCATAACTGGCCGCCCTGCTGGACGCGCACGTGTCCCTCGGCAATGATCTCCCCCGTTACCGGATTATACTTTGTGCTGTCAGCCATGAGCGTAGCGTCATGGTATTGGAACAGCTCGTTGGTGGTGTAGTAGATGCCCGTGGACGGATCCCATTCGGCCGTGCCTTCCGGATATTCCGAAAGAAATTCGTGGATGGGTTTAATGATGTATTCCGTTTCCTGCGCGTATGAAATCAAGGGAAGAGCAAGGACCAACAGTAACAGGAGCACAATGGCGGAAACTCTTCTCATCAAGCGCGGGCAATTAAACAGAACCAGCGGTCACTGCCAAGCTGATTTGGTGTCTTCCATCTCCCAGTTGCCGCCTATTTCTTCTTTCGAGCGCGTTGGATCAATTCATCCGCCAGCACACCGATAAGCACAACGCCGCCCATAACAGCAAAGTTAAGCGAACTGGGTATGCGGAGCAAGTTGACCAGATTTTGCAGCACCAACAGGAGCGTAGTGCCAATCAGGACGCCGAGGATGGACCCTTCACCGCCACGCAGGCTGCACCCGCCCAGCACCGCGGCCGCGATCCCGTAGAGTTCGTAAAAATTTCCCTGGGTCGACGGCGAAACGTCATTGGTATAAAAGGCAAATAAAATTCCTGAAATGCCGGTGAGCAATCCCGCCAAAACATAGGCGCTGCCGATGACGAGCTTCGTGTTCACCCCGGAAAAACGCGCCGCTTCCTCATTGCGTCCTACCGCGAATAAATAGCGCCCATAAACCGAGCGATGCAGGACAAACCACATCATAATCGAGATAACAATGAGATAAACAAACGGCGTTGGCAGCCCCAGGAAAGTTCCAGTGGCCCACCGTTGAAGAGTCTCAAAGCCTGTGGCGTCGCCAAAACCTTTGGTCATGTCATTGGAGATAAACCGCGCCACGCCCCGATAAAGAAGGAGTCCGCACAGCGTGACAATGAACGGCTGAATCCTAAATTTCGTAATGAAAATGCCGTGCGCCAGGCCCAGGGCCATGGGAACCGCAAGCGCGAACAGAACGCCCACCGGCCACGGCAGATGCCATTGCGTCAGCGCAATCACCGATAGCATGCCGTTGAGGGCGATCATGGAACCCACGGACAAATCGATTCCGGCCGTGATGATCACGATGCCCGCGCCAAGGCTGAAAATCCCAAACAGGCCAATGAGATTAGCGGTGTTCAGGAGATTGATGCTGGAGAAAAAAAGCGGATTTTTGAAGCCGGTGACGGCGCACAAAATCACCAGAAGGATAAAAATGCCGAGTTCCTTCTTCATTCGTTAAACGCAGGCAAAGCAGCGGCGATTTTTTTGCCAACGGCCAGTTGCATGACATTTTGTTCGCTGCAATCGGCGCGGTCCAGCACGCCGGTAATTTCGCCTTCGTGCATCACGGCGATGCGATCGCTGATGTTCAGGACTTCCTCCATGTCGCTGCTGATCACCAGGATCGCCGCGCCGCGCATGGCCAGGTCGCGAATCAAACGATAGATCTCCGCACGCGCGCCGACGTCAATGCCGCGCGTGGGCTCATCAAAAATCATGACGCGTGGGTCCATGATGAGCCATTTGCCCAGGACAACCTTCTGCTGGTTGCCGCCGCTGAGATTGAGAACGCGCGCCTCCACGCCCGGGGTCTTGATGCGCAGCGATTCCACCTGGCGCGCGGAAACCTCGCATTCCCGTTTGCGGGAAATCATGCCGAGCCGCGAAAAATTCCGGAGCGACGGCAAGGTCACATTTTCCCGGACGGACATTTCGACGACCAGGCCCTCGGTGCGCCGATTTTCCGGCACGAGATAAATGCCGTGTTCGATAGCGTCACGCGGCGAACCGATCGAAAGGGTTTTGCCATCAAATACGATGCTTTTGGCCGGGCAATGGTCCATGCCGGCGATGGCCCTGGCGATTTCCGAACGTCCCGCGCCCACGAGTCCCGCGAAGCCCAGGATTTCGCCGCGGGCCGCGTCAAATGACACAGTCTTGTGCGGGTGCAGCGACGATGAAGCATTGCGCACCTTGAAAAATCCCGGCGTCTTTTGCCCCTCGGAGCGGACGTAATAACTTTTAATTTCCCGGCCAATCATCAGGTTGACGACTTTGTCGTGGGTTGCGTCTTCCGAGCCCAATTCTCCCGCGTTTTTGCCGTCGCGCAAGACCACCACGCGATCGGCGCACTGCTCGATTTCCGCGAGGCGATGCGAGATATAAATCACGCTCACGCCTTCCTTGCTCAAATCGCAAACGAGGTCAAGCAACCGCCTGGTTTCAGCGAGCGTGAGGCTGGAGGTGGGTTCATCCATGATGATGATGCGGGCATTGAGCGACAATGCCTTGGCAATTTCCACCATCTGCTGCTGCGCAATGGACAGGTCATCCAGGCGCGTTCGGGTTGAAACGTCCAGGCCCAGCCGCCGGACAAACGGTTCGGCATTCGCGTGAATTTTCTTTGAATTGATGAGGCCCAGGACATTTCTCGGTTCGCGTCCAAGAAAGACATTGCCCGCCACGTCGAGGTTGCCCAGTACGTTTAATTCCTGGTGAATGAAAGCGACGCCCAGCCTCATGGCGTCGGCCACGCCTGTAATTTTGACCGGACGGCCGTCCATGATGACTTCGCCGGCGTCGGGCTGGTGAACGCCGCCGAGGATTTTCATCAGGGTCGATTTTCCGGCGCCATTTTCGCCGCACAAGGCGACGACTTCGCCCTGACCAACGGAAAGGCTCACGTTGTCCAGGGCCACAACCCCGGAAAACCGTTTGCAGATTCCCCGCATCTCCAGAAGTGGCGCGACTGGCATATAATTACTTACGGAACGTTCAAGCTACTTGCCCAGAATTTTCGACTGGTCGGCCTGATATGCGGCCACGTTGTCCTTTTTGATCTCGCGCGTGGGGATGAAAATCGTCGAGCCGCCAAAGGCATTGGTGTCGCCGCCCAAATATTTGTCCATGAGGGTGACAGCCTGTTTGCCAAATTCAAACGGGTTCTGGACCACCGTCCCGTAAATGGCGCCCGAAGCAATGCCTGAAAGTGTGTCGGCTTCATCGTCGAAGCAAACGATTTTTACCTGGCCGGTTTTTTTGGCGTTGCGCACCGCGTTGAGAATGGCCGGGCCGTTATAATTCCACAAGCCCACGAGGCACGCGATGTCTGGATAGCTCGTCAGCGTATCTTCCGCATTTTTTTGGGCGCGCGCCGGGTCGGTATCGTCGGTGCGGATGTCAATGATTTGAATATTGGAGCCTTGCAGGGCCTTTTTGATTCCCGAGGCGCGTTCGACGGCGTTTTGGGCGTCAATATGCCCGACGAACAACATGATCTTGCCGCCGTTGGGCAGGCATTCCTTGATCATCTCGCCGGCCTGGACACCGGCCGCCACGTTGTCGGTGCCGATATAACAGACGCGCTTGCTTTTGGGCGCGTCGCTATCGCTGGTAATCAACAGCGTCTGGCCCGCGATTTTGTTCAGCAACGCCGTTTCATTGGCCGGATCGTCCACGCTCACAGCGATGCCATTGACGCCGCCTGCGACGAGGTCATTTAGAATTTGGGTTTGCTCCGCGGCGCTGCCCGACGGCGGCAGGCGAAAATCCACATCCACATTTCCGAGGTCCTTCGCCGCCGCGTCGCAACCCGCGCGCGCAAAACTCCAGAAGTTCGCCGTGTTGTTGCTCACGAAGGCGAGCCTCACGTGGGCCGGGCCGCCGCCGCTGCCACTGCCGGTTTGACCAGTGGACGAATTTTTACCGCAACCGGGAATGAACGCCGCCAGCGACAACAAGAGCAGGATGGATTGGATTTTTTTCATAACCATGTTTTGTTTGGATTTGTTCAACCAAGAATTTGTAAATGATGGCGCGGTTTTTCAATGCCAAATTGACTTTATTCTGCACCCCGGGGAACAGGAGTGACACCGCCGCACCGGTACGCGATCCAGAGTTTCGAGTCGTTCACGAGGCTTTTGACCCACTTTATCGCCGCAGCGACCGTTCAGGAACGCCAGTTTGCGAATAAAAATCACCAAATTGCGTACGCACTGGACGAGGCAGGGCGGAAGGGAACTTCCGGAGATACGGCTGTGTCGGAGACGAGCCGGAGCAGGTTGCAAGCGGGAGGCTTCGTGATTGGGGGTGGCTCCCTGGCATGCGAAGCGGCTGCGGCTGGTCCCGCTCCGAGCGGGACACAGCCGCGCTCCTGCCAAAGCATCAGATCTTTTCCAACGTCGTCTTGATCGTTGTTCGCAGCTCCGCCAGACCAAACGGTTTGCCCAGGCAGGGACGATCTTCGGCCTTGAGAAAATCGCGCATCTGTTCGTTGATGACGTCGCCGGTAATGAAAATGAACCGCTTGCAAAGGTCGGGGCGGCTGGCGCCCAGTTGGTCGTACACCTGCCGGCCGTTTAGTCCCGGCATTTTCCAGTCACACAGAGCCACGTCATAATTGTCCTGCTTAAGGCGGCGCAAAGCGGTTTCACCGTCGATCACCGTTTCCACCTGGTAACCGCTACGGCTCAAGCCTTCGCTCACCATCTGCAAAATCGCTTCCTCATCGTCTATCACGAGAACTTTTTTGCCGAAGCCTTCGTGAGGGTCGACGGATTTCTTTTCCGGCGCGCTCAATTTTTGGATGGTGTCGCCCCACGCCTGGGAGACTGGCAGCTCGACAAAAAAGGTCGCTCCTTTTCCGGGAGCGCTTTCTACCCGGATATCACCGCCGTGTTCTTTGATAATGCCGTAACAAAGGCTCAGTCCCAGGCCGGTTCCTTTGCCAACTTCTTTCGTCGTAAAAAACGGATCAAAAATGCGGCGCAAATTTTCAGCCGGGATGCCCGGGCCGTTGTCTTGAATGGTATACCGAATATTTGAGCCGCATACGGTGGTCGAGATCGTAATTTTGCCGCCGCGCTGATGCGTTTCGATGGCTTGCCTGGCGTTATTGATGAGGTTCAGCAGCACCTGTTGAATCTGGTGTTCGTCCGCCATCATCGCCGGCAACTGGGGATCGAGATTGGTGGCGACCTCAACGTTGCTGGTGCGCAGCGGATAAGCCACAATTTCCAAAACCGCCTCGACGAGGTCATTCGCCGAAACGGCCTTGCGTTCAACCTTGTGGCGGCGCGCGAAACTCAAGAGTGATTGGACAATTTTCTGGCAACGTTGCGCGGCTTTAAAAATCAAATCCAGCTGGCGGCGATATTCGGAGTCCAGGTTGGATTCGCGCAGCAATTCGGCAAAGCCCGTGACGGCGGCCAGCGGATTATTCAATTCGTGCGCGACGCCGGCGACAAATTCACCCACCGCCGAGAGTTTTTCGCTTTGGATCAATTGTTCCTGCGTGGCCTTGAGCGTTTCGACGGTTTTTTCGAGTTCCCCGCGTGAGTGGCGGACATTTTCGGTCATCGTGTTGAACGTGGCCGCCAATTCACCGCATTCATCGGTGGAGTGGACGGGGACCCGGCGCGAATAATCGCCGCGGCCGACGGCTTCAGCGCTGTCGCGCAGTTCCCGCAGTGGCCTGGTGATTTTGCTAATGAGAAACCAGATCACCGTGCCGCCAATGAGAATCGCGCACAGGCTGGCCAGGACCAGCACGCGTTGAGTGTCTTTAAGCGCCAGCAACGAATTCTCGTAGGAACTCAGCAGCACGTAGCCGATGGATTGGTCTTTTCCCAGCGATTTAAATTTGCCGACAACATAAAAATAATGCGCGTTGCCGAGCGGAACCTGCCTGACGCGCGCATCCAAGGCTGGACTTTCTATCAGGTTCGCCAGACCCGCCGATTCGGCCGGGTTTGCCAGAGTTGAAGCGACCACCCGTCCGCTGGAGAATAACACAATTTGCGAGCGGGTAATTTCGCTGAACTTTCTGGCGTCAGCGGCGCTGATTTCAGAGCCCAGCGTGAGTGCGCCGATGAGAGTTTTATAGGTGTCGTAAACGGGAATGGAAATGACCTCGTAAAGGCGGCCATCCGCACTGACGGTGTCTACGGTGGGCTGGCCCTGCAGGGCCTGCTTCACAGCGGGTCTGGCGGCATTGGCAAAAGCGGCGGGGGTGACGCGCGCATCGCGTTCTTCGCTGGCAAGCGCGTCAGCGGCGTTGGTGGAATAAGCCACGATTGCCACGTCCTGCTCAGCATCGAGAAGTTTTTGAAGCGGATCGTGCAAGGTGGCCGGGTCGGCTGTGGGGAATACGGCCACATAGAGCGGTTGATTCACCAGACCATGAAACCGGGTCAGCAACTCATCGCTGTGAATCGCTTGCAGGTTATGAAATACGGTGTCCGCGGTGCTCAACGTGCTTTGCGCGGTGGTTTGGAATTGCACCATGAGGAGGCGATTGACCAGATAGACGGTCACCGCAACCAGAACCACCGTCACTGCGATGACGGGCACAAGCACTTTGGTCCTGAAATTAAGGCGCATCATGGACAGATCAATATTGCGGCAGATTCTTTATCGTCAGCGTGAAGTCCGCTTTGACCGTGCCATCGGCGGGAACGACAATTTGTTTCTCATCGGCGGGCAGGCGCTCGTGCCAGGCTTTTAATGTGTATGTGCCGTGCGGGACATTGGGAATTTTGAAATTCCCCTTTTCGTCGGTCGTACCGAAATAGGGATTCTCCAAAACGAGCACCACGCAGTGCATGTTTTCGTGAATGGAGCAAAACACGTCCACGCGTCCGGGTTTATCAAACCTCACGCGTTTGTCCGGCGGGTTGCCCTTGTAGAGGCCCAGGTCGAATTGCTTGGCATCGGACATGGAAAAGACATTGTGATAAATATTATCGTCGTTGGGCCATTCGACGGTTGTTCCGACCATTACCGGCATTACGTGAGGGGAAAACATGGCGCCGTGTTGCGCGATGCGTTTGGTGCTGACGACGAGAATGTTGGTTGATTCGGCGGTATTGGTGCCAACCTGACCTTCGATGTACACGACGAAGTCGTCCATGGCCGCATAATCCACCTTGGGAACAAATTTATATTTACGGCTGGCGTAAGCGCCGTCCTGCCCGCCGCCACTGGAATCCACGCCTGCTTTGCCCTGCGCGTGAACGTTGCCGACAATCGTTCCGGCAATCGCTGAAGCGCCGCCCAGGAGCGCGATAAATACAACAATAACAGAGACTTTCATGACCAGTTTGAAAATTAGAGTGATTGAAAGAGGGAAAAGTTCCGCGCCTTTCAAAATCTAAAGGCAGCTTCTGTGCCAAAAAAGTTTTCGTGGTTGCGCGAAAGGTTGTCAATATCCTGCCCGTCTTCGAATGCATATTCCACTTTCACCGTGAGATTCGGGCTAAATCGGTATCCCGCGCCCAAACTCAGCCGCCACAATTCCCTGGCCAGCGCTTCATAATAACCAGTGCGCGAGCCGAAGCCCTGGACTGGGATTCCTTTGTCGCAAAGAACCTGGCTGAACCGCGTGGCGACGTAGAAGTTTTTCGGCAGATTTTGCATGCCTTCAACCGCGTAATAAAAAAAGTCGCGGCCGTTGTTGGCAGCGGGGTCATTATCACCGTAATGGCCAAAACCGCCGAAGGCCGAGACGTAACTGCTGGACCAGCTCGCCTTGATGTCGCCCTGCACGAGGTCCGTGTGAAACCATCCGGTGGCAGGCCCGCCGACGGATTGAAAGAAGCTGCTGCCGAACCATATCGCTGAAGTCTTGCTCGCGTGCACGCTGCCGGTCCGCATGCCGCTGACGCTAAAATGGAAATGCCGGTTCAAATCGTATCCGATTCTTCCGGCGACCGATTTATCGCCGTCGAGACCGCTGACGCCATCGCCGAAGATGGGGTCTTGCACTGCGGCCACGTAGGTAAATGGGCCCAGGCCGCCGTAAAGTTCAACGCCTGGAGAATAACCCCACAAATCCGAGAGCGAATGCGACACGAGCGGATTATCAATTGCGTAGCGGTTGAGATATTCCTCGCCGAAGGGGACATAGATGTTGCCGGCGCGCAGGTTCAATTGACCGTCACGGCCCCAGAGATCGGAAATGTCCTGGAAATCCAGGTAGACTTCGCCGGGCGAGACGTGCAAATCAAATTCGTCGCGGGTCGCCAAATCGAGTTCGCCTGAAAAATAAACACTCTTCCAAACGGGCGCTTCCACGAACAGGCGGGCTTCATCCAAACGAAATTGCGTGTCCGGCGCGAAACCGTTTCGACCGGTATTGAATAAGGCGATGCCACCCTCGCCACCTATATGGACGTTACCCAGGTTATATCCGGAGAGTGGCGCGGGCGAGGTATTGTCCGCAGGCGACTGCGACTGCGTCGAGTTGGGGTTGGACTCGAGGTCCTGGATTTTTTCGGAGAGGGATTGGATCGATTGATTTTGCTGTTCAAGTTTTTGTTCCAGAATCGCGTTTTGCCGCTGCAGCGCCTGTATCTGTGTCGCTAAATTGGTGTCATCGGCGCGGGAAGACCGGGCCGGGCAGAGCATCGCCAGGACGGCAACAGGGCACAGAACCGCCTGCCAAAACGTGCTGTTTTGGCGTAAAATCAGGCTGTTTTTACGTTTTCTGCCTGCCGCAGGGATTTCCATAGTCGATTTCGGCAGCAAGGAAGCAAAATATGGGCCAGTGCGGCCAATTTATCAGTTTGTTTATCAGCCTGTTAGGGATGTTCCTGGCAGGGACGGCGCACTTCCAAAGTGAAATGCAGGTGGCGCTGCCACCGCTGCCACCATTTTGTTCGTCCTGATCCTTGCCATTAAATTGAAGCGATTTTAACCTGCCTCCGCATGTTTTCCGTTCGTCTCGCAAAAGCCGCCGACGCAAAAAAAATTGCCCGGCTTCGCGTGGAGACCTTGTACGCAGCCGATCGGAATCAGCTCCCGAACGGCGCCTTAAATGCGCGAACGATTAAACGGCGCGAGGCGTTTTGGAATGCGCGTTTCGCGCAGGCCAAGGGTTGGGTCTATGTCATCGAGAGCGGCGATGTCGTTGGATTTTGTGACCTTATCCCGTCCCACGACAAAGACACCGACCCAAAAACGATTGCGGAAATTGCGGCCATTTTTGCCGCCGCCGACCATTGGCAACTTGGAGCCGGGAAAGTCCTGTGTTATCACGTCATGGCCCAGGCACGGACGCGCGGTTGCCAGGAATTGATCGTCTGGGTTTTGGGATCGAACAGCCATGCGATGCGCTTTTACGAATCGCTCGGGTTTGCTCGCGATGGATCCATTAAGATTGTGACGGCAGCAGATGGCCGGAATGCGTATGAATTCCGGTATCGTTTAAAATTGAACCGGACCTGAGAGAAATGGAAACGGCCGATACCGATACTACGCCCACGCTCAAGCCGTCGCCCACCGTGCCATTTATTGAGTTGCACGAAAGGAAATTCGTCCTGTTGCTGTGCATCCTGGCGGCGATTCATGTCTTTATCTTTTCCGCCGGGTTTCCATTTTTCAACAACGTGGATGAAGGCATGCATTTCGATCTGGTGATGAGGTACGCGCACGGCGAGGTGCCCGGCCAAATTGAATTAATTTCCACAAACGCCGGGGTGTACATGGGCCTGATGAGTTCGCACGAATTCTACGAGCCTGCGAACGCATTTCCCGGCAACCAATTCCCAGCGCCGATTTGGACGCTGCCCGCCGAACAAATGCAGCCAGTGTGGGCGGCCAGAAGCGGGATCTGGCAAACCGAATATAATTACGAAGTCTCGCAGCCACCGCTCTACTACGCTCTGGCCGGTGCATGGTGGCACATGGGGGGCTGGCTGGGCCTCGAAGGCGGCCGCCTGGTGTATTGGCTGCGATTTCTAAATGTTCTCCTGGTAAGCGCACTGGTTTGGCTGGCGTACGCCACCGCCCGTTTGGTTTTTCCAAAACCAGAATCATTGTCATCGTCACTTGCCGGGCCGAAGCTTCTGAGCGAAGGCGGGTCGTCATCCTCAAACCCCGTCTTTCTTCGATTGGCTGTCCCAACCATCCTCGCATTCATGCCGCAAAGCGCTTTTTATTCGCTCGGCAACGATATTGTCGCGGCGTGGTGTTTTGGATTAACGTTTTATTTTCTCATCCAGTGGATGGAGGCAGAAAGCCTTTCCCTCCGCCTGGGCATCGCTTTGGGCCTGGCTTTTGCCGCCGCTTACCTGGCAAAAGCGACTGATATTCCGGTCCTGGCGATCACCACCATCGCCCTGCTGTTCAAAGCATGGCGGCAACTGCGGCGGGACAAAAGCAAAACCGCCGAAACGGCGCGCGCGGTCGGTGCGTTCCTGTTGTGCGCTGAACTGCCCGTCATTGCCTGGGTTGCATGGTGCCGGGCCCATTTTGGCGATATCACCGGGTCCGCACCCAAAGCGCATTTCCTGGGCTGGACCATCAAGCCTTTTTCGCAGTGGTGGCATCATCCCATCTTTTCGCCGGTGGGCCTCTGGACCTATCTAACCGGGGAATTGGGGACATTTTGGCAGGGCGAAATCTGGTGGCACGGCCCGCGACTCTGCCTGCCCGGCACCGACCCACTCTTCGCGCTCCTATCAGTCGTTTTGCTCGCGATAGCGTTGCCCTCGGTTTGGTGTACCCGCTTTAGCGTGTTGGGTTCTGCCGAAAAGAATCAAAAGACCGCACTACAATTGGCTCTCGCATGTTTCATCGCCGAACTGGCCTTTTTTGCCCTGATGTCCATCATTTATGATTTCCACAAATGCGTCAATCCCTCGCGCGAGCATCCGTATTTTGAGGCCGGCCGAATGATGTTTGGCGCGCTGATACCATTTTTGCTCGTGTTCGTGTGCGGCCTGGATCGTCTGCTAAGCCGATTGGGTTTAGGAACGACGATCAAATTCGCCACACTCATAACGATGGTTGCGGCCATGCTGACTCTGGAAATTGTCATGGACCGCCCGGCTTTTGCGAGTCCGTATAATTGGTATCATCTGGCGGGTGAAGGGAAATCATTCTCATCGTTATCGTCATCCTCAAGAATGTTCGCAGCTACCAAGGGACGTTCAATTAAGGTGTTTTCTGTCGCTCCTGGCGGAGCTTGAGAGAATTGGACCGTGGTACCCACAGCTGCGCTGTGGGCTACTTTCGTGCGCAGCTCCGCAGCTGGAGGCATTTTGGACGAAGACGATGTGCAGGCCGAATCCACTGTCAACGAAGGCCTTGTTTTTTCCGCTCTTCGTTTACCTCGAAATCCTTCATTTTTCCAATAAAAACGGTCCTTTTTGCGGTTCGTTTCTCGTTACACGCCTATACCTGTGTAAACGAGAAACGAGAGTTTTCGCCTTCGTGAGAGCTACTGCGCAACGTGGACGATTTGGACACAATGGACGCTATGGACGTGAGCGCCCGTCCATACGGTCCATTGTGTAGTTGTTTTTTCTGTCGCTCCTGGCGGAGCTTAAGAGAATTGGACTCTAGTACCCACAGCTGCCGCTGTGGGCTACTTTCGTGCGCTGCTCCGCAGCTGAGATTATTGATGATGACGATGACCCAACTTCGCCAAGCCTTTGGCGGACGGGATGGCGCGGCATGGGCGGGACGTGGACAGGATGGACACAATGGACGCTATGGACTGAGTGGACAAAAAATCCAACAGACGACTCGGTTGACTTCAGGCGATCTTTTTCCACTTTCTAAATGCTCTCACGTCACGTATGCACAGCAGAAACCATTCGCCATTGCGTCGCTTGTCCCGGAAACGGTTATGCCAGTAGGACTCGACGCCGATCGGGTCATCGGTTTCGATGGTGTGGATCTGAACTGCTCTGTGAGGGAGCTGCACTGCCAGTTCATATTCCCTGCGACCCGGGGCGTTGGTCTTTCCAATTTTATAAAATCGGCCGCTTTTTATTAAATAAACAAAACCGTTAAGCAATTTTTCGCCATTGGAGCCGCATTCGTAACCTGGCCTTCGCGGGGTATATGCCGCGCAAAGGCCTAAAACGTCTTCCAAACCAGATTGTGTTCTGCAGTAAGTGGCAACGCGTTCAATGAGCTTCGGCTGTTCGCCCCAACGATAAAAAGTCCGGTAACAGGGAAATCCCGGTTTAGCGTACGATCTGACGATCAATTCCCCCCTCGACGGTATGCGGCCCAGTTCTCTCACAAACGCTACATATTCGCGCAATAATTCGGCTTCGTCGTGGCCTGTCGAAAATACGCTCGGAGTATAACCGGCTTCACGAATCGCCTCGCTAAAACGCGGCCAGAATTTGAGCCAATCCCATGACGTGATACCTGTCTCCCGTTTAAACCGCGCTATGCCCAACGCCTTTCCGTCGTTGGCGGCTGCGGTTCTTTTGATTTCCTCAAGTATTTTCGCTTTGGTAATCCTTATGATGCCCCATCTTCGAGAGTATTTCACATTGGCATTTTCTCAGTCGGCAGGGCCACGTTCAAAGGGTTTATTTGCCACCTTTTGATACTTTTTAGAACTTTTCGGAACCCTGCGTGATTTTTTAACAACAAAGGCGCGGAGGTGGACACAATGGATGGAATGGACAAAGGGCTCATCGCCCGCCCTCCGTCTCGTCCGCCATCCCCCCGCCATCCTGCCCACCGTAGCCTTGGCGGAGGCGGGAGCTTCTCAGCGAAGGTTGGGAGCCGCAACGGCGCCGGCAGAAGTCTTGCGCGAAGGATGGTCATCCTCAGATGGACCGAATTTGGATTGCCCTTTCAGGGCGCGGGTTCGGTTTGGGGCGGGGCCCGAGGGCGATGCCCTCGGCTAAAATGGAGGAGGCTTTCAGCCTGACAAATCGGCGCAGAATGAAGGCCAGTGGCGCTGCCACCGTTTCAACCTTTTAACGGAATACTTTTTGCGGTATTGTGATTGTCATGAACTGCGTGGTGACTGCGGGGCCTACGTACGAGCCGTTGGATGAAGTCCGTCGTCTCACCAATTTTTCCACGGGTCGCCTGGGCACGGGACTTTGCAATTATCTCACCGCTCGCGGCCATACCGTCACTTTGTTCATCGGCGAAATGGCGGTCTATTCGGGGTATCGCAAGGCAAAGCGGGTGGAGTCGTTTACGACCACGGCCGATTTGCGGGAAAGACTCAAGGCACTGGCCGCAAAAAAGGTGGACGCCATTTTCCATGCAGCGGCGGTCGGCGATTTCTCGTTTGGCCAGGTTTTTGAGGCGGCGGCGAATGGCAAGGGCGGCAAACTTACCGAAATCAAAGAGGCAAAGAAAATATCGACGCGTCTGGGAAAATTGCTCGTCGAACTGTTGCCGACACCCAAAATCATTGCCGATCTTCGCGGTTGGTATCCCAAAACCAAAATCGTGGGCTGGAAATTTGAAGTCGACGGCAGCCGCGCCGATGTCCTGGCCGCGGCGCAAAAGCAGCTCGCCGATTGTGGGACAGACTTGTGTGTGGTGAATGGTCCGGCTTATGGCGAAGGATTTGGTTTGGTGGGCGGGAAAGGTGCGCCGGGGCATTTGCCGAATCCGCCGGTGTTGTTTGATGCGCTGGAAAAGTTTGTGAGGGTGTGAAGCAATTTACGGTAAGCGCCCGCATCCATTAGGACCAGGAACTCGCAGGCAAGATGCCTGCGCCTCAAATCTTATGGGGACAAGCTGTCCCCACCCCGACCGGCCGCCAGAAACGCCGAACGCCGAACTTCCGACGCCGAAAGAAGGTGTGTGGCTGGGATACGGAGCGCGGCTGTGTGCGGGAGCGCCAGCCGCAGCACTCCGGATGGAAAAGAGATGCCGGGTGTTCAAGAGATGCTGGTATATCTGGCTGCTGCGGCTGGTCTTCGACACAGCCGCGCTCCGGAAACGGTTGAATTGCCTGGTGCTGCGATGTATAAACCCCTGTGCTGAAACACTGGACGCAGCGCGCGTTTACTTTGAGCGAATTGCTGGTGGTGATTGCCATCATCGCTATTCGTGCGGCTATCCTCTTGCCTGTTTTGGGTAATGCAACGTCTGCGGCCAAAAAGACGCAGTGCGCAAACAATGTGCGGCAAATCAACATGGCCATTCATATGTATGCTGATGACCACAACGACGAAGTGACGTATGACGCCGCAGATTTGTACTATTCCTATAAGCTCTGCATTACCGCCTATATCGGTCAGTCGTACTCGACCAATGCTGGTTCTATTACGAATCATGCTGTGTTTGTCTGCCCATCGGACCCGGTCTATTTCAATTTGGGTTTGACGTATAATTCCAGTTACGGCTTCAACGGCGTTCAACGGGCCACGAACGATTACGGCATGGCGGGGCGAAAGTTTGCCACGGTGCATGATCCCGTGAAAACGGATTTAAACGGCGAAATTGGGGGTGGCCTGGGCCAGAGCTGGCACACCAAGCCGGTCCAGCAACAGCGTCAGGATGCCCAGGGCATGGGCGGGTTTGTGGATGGCCATGTTAGCTACGTGAAAATTTATTGGAACGGAGCCGGGGGCGTCGACGGTTTTCCGTTTTTTTATGAGCCACCAGCCGGGTATGAGTACAAATGGACGGCCAATTGACGACCGATGAAAACTACCTTTAATCATTGGTTATTTGGGTTCGTTGCCTGGGTGGGTTTTGTCGTTTCGTTCTTCCTGCCTGCCTTTGATCAAATGCCGGGCTG
Source organism: Verrucomicrobiia bacterium (assembly GCA_036269115.1). Lineage (GTDB taxonomy): Bacteria > Verrucomicrobiota > Verrucomicrobiia > Limisphaerales > UBA11358 > UBA11358. Next base: position 30,178 of record DATAST010000157.1, read on the forward strand.
GAGAGCGGCCATCTTGCAAAAGTTTTTTTGGCCGCAGGCGATGCAAGGGAACCCGCTTGCGATCCATTATTTGCTCCTGACGTTTGCGAACCTGGTGATGATTATCTCGCCGTTTTTCATGGCCTGGGGCGCGGAGGACATCCGGTTCGTGAAATGGCTGCGTGGATTGAGCCTGGCGGCGACGGTAGTGGTTTGGTTGTTTTTAGTCCAGCTGCAGGGCATTCATAGCGCCTATGATTTGAGGATTGGATATTTTCTTTGGGCTGGTTCGTTTGTGCTTTTAGGCGTGGCGGCAGTGCTGCAGCCGGCGACAGTAAAAGCGAAGGTTGATCCGGCGGGTTGAGTTACATGAATTGACCGAATCGCCGGACGGTCTTGGTGCGGTGGCAATCCCGTCTGAGGGGAGCGACACCGCTTTCAAAAGGCGATCGACGCACGCAAATAAAAGTGACGATAAAGCGGCAACAACGTTCGAAAGCGGTGTCACGGCCACCGCACTCCAAGACGCAAGCGCGGTAGGGAAGGTCATTCGAAAGAGGCGAGAGAGGTCATTTCCATGAACCGGCGTTTTTGGCTACTATTCCTTTATTTCATAGTGTTTCTCAAAATTTCAATGGTGACATTTGGCGGAATGAAATCATAATCGCTGGCCATGAAAATTTTGCTCACGACGACTTCGTTTCAGGATACCCCGGGCGCACATCACGATATGCTCGCCCAAACCGGCTGGGAAATTATCCGCGCGCGCGGGCCGCTGAACGAGGCGGATACCCTGGCGCTGGTCGGCGAGGTGGACGGTTATATTTGCGGCGACGACGCCATCACACGCAAAGTCCTGGAGAAAGCGCGGCCGAAGCTGAAGGTCCTCAGCAAATACGGCATTGGCGTGGATAAAATTGACGTTAAATCCGCGACGGAATTTGGTATTCCGGTTCTCTTCACCCCGGGTGTCAATCATACTACCGTGGCTGAGCACACGTTTCTGTTGCTGTTGGCGCTGGAGAAAAATCTTCTGTTTCATACCGATTCCACCCGGAGCGGCGGCTGGAAGCGCAAGACGGGGCATGAGCTTCTGGAAAAGACCATCGGTATTATCGGATTTGGCCGAATTGGCAAGGAAGTGGTCATCCGTGCCAAGGCGTTTGGAATGAAATCCATCGCTTTCGATCCTTTCTTCGACGAAAAATTCGCCGCGGAACATGGCGTGCGGCACGCCAAAACGCTCGATGACCTTTTTAAGGAAGCTGATTATGTCTCCCTGCACAGCAATCTTACGCCTGAGACCCGTAATATGATCAATGCGGGCAGCATCGCCAAAATGAAGAAGGGCGTATTGATCCTGAACTGCGCGCGTGGCGAGATTGTGAATACGGCGGACATGGTTGCCGCGCTCAATTCCGGGCAAGTCGGCGGATATGGCACGGACGTGCTGGATCACGAACCACCGCCGGCGGACCATCCGCTGTTGAAATTGCCAAATGTCGTTTGCACGTCGCACGTGGCGTCGCGCACGTTTGAAAGTGTGGTGCGCCAGGCGACGACAAGTGTAAAGAACCTGATTCTGGCGATGAACGGCGAAAAACCGATTGCGCAGGTGAATCCGGAGGTGCCGGTGAAAAAGTTGACGTGTTGAACCGGACTTGAGTCCATTGCCGAAAAGCAAAAAGACGCAGCAGCCCCAAGCTAAATTTTATGCCTGAAACCTATTATATTGTTCCCAGAGAGCAACACGACGCTCTCGTCAAAAAAGCCTATCTCTTTCGCGGTTACAGCGAGGAGGAAGCGGCAGCCGGCGCGCGCTTTTGTTCCAGCGCGTCGTATTACGGCATTCGCACGCACAACGGCATCAAAGCGCTGCACCTGGATGAGCTGTTCGGCAGCAAAGTGGGGCGTTGGAAGCCCGGCGCGAAAATTGACAAGAAGCCGTCGCGATTTGCCGCCGCCGAAATTTGGGACGCGAATTTCAAGCTCGGCCAGGCTGTGGCATATGAGGCCATGGATACGTGCATAAAATTGGCGGACAAATACGGCGTGGGCATGGTGAGTGTGGACAATGCCACACATTATCTTTGGGGCGGCGGTTATGTCATGGATGTGGCACTCAAGGGATATATCGCCTACACCAATTGCACGTCGGCGACGTCTGAAGTTGTTCCTTTCGGCGGCAAAACTCCGACAATGGGTACTAATCCGCATTCGTGGGGATTTCCGACGCAGGACGCGATTGGATTTCCCATCGTGATTGATTGGGCGACGTCCACAGTCGCCATGGGCCGTATCCAGGTGATGAAGCGCGAAGGCAAACCGCTGGGCTCGGGCTGGGCGGTGGACGCGGAAGGAAATCCAACTACGGACGCAAGCAAAGCCGTCGCGCTCCTGCCGTTTGGCCTGCACAAGGGTTATGGAATGGGGTTGATTGATGAATTGTATGCGGCGTACATCGGCGGCGGCCTGCCACAGATCCGGGGTACGGCGCTGGGTGACCCGAAGGAAAAACGCGCCTCTACCTTTTATTTCCAAGTCATCCATCCAGACGCCATCAACGGCAACAGTTTCGCCAATAACCGGACCCAGACACAAAATGTCAAAGCCGTGATTGCCGATATTCTTGGTCACGGAAATGAAAAAAGCATTTTGCCCGGGCAGCCTGAAGCCAATTCCGGCGCGCTTTCAAAGAAATACGGCGGATTGTTGTTTACCAGGGCTGAGATTGAGGAGTTTAATCATCTGGCGAAGGAGTGCGGGGAAAAGGCGTGGAGTTTGGCGGATCTGAAAACGGCAACGGTGTAGTGGCAGCGCCACTTGCGATTTTTCCCAAGGGGAGCGCGCGCATTGAACCTTCAAACCGCCCGAAGCGTTTAGGCATACGTGAGTCTCAACGGACGCAGCATTCTGTCGCTCCTGCCGGAGCTTGAAAAACTTCGGCTGTTTTTCCCATAGCTGGCCGCTATGGGCCTACTTTCGTGCGCTGCTCCCGCAGCTACCGTGGCAAGTCTGCACAAGCCAAGTTTCGTGACACAATGCGCAATGTATTTCGGTTATAGTCTGCGGCAGGCAAGTCGCCGTTGTTCGTCACGTAAAACTTCCTTCGTCGTGTGAATAGGGCTCTCCGTTAGAATCAACCCATACGCCGCCGGTTTGGCGGGATAACTCTCGAACGACTTCTTCCAGCATTTTGTAGCCGGCTTTACCTGCGCCTATGGGCTCTAGTGTGACATAGGCTACGTGTTTGGCCTTGGGGAATTTATCGGTGATAGCGTCATCGGGCTCGTCTTCGGTGGCCATTACCAGCACATGCCAGCCTTTTCCCACAAAGGCAAACTCATGAGGGTCCTTTTTCCAGGCTTTCGACTGTGGCAATTGGCGCTGGCAAGTCAAAAGGTTTTGTTGACCAGACTGATAAATCCATGCTCATAGGTCTTGGATTTAATCGCAGATATTAACTTTAAGTCAATTTGATTTGGAATTGGGGTGGGGACAGGCTTGACCCCGGGAAAGCTCAAGGAATTTGTATGGGATTCCGTCCCCACCCCGTTCATGGTGCAGATTTACTTTTTGGCAGCATAAAGCCGGCAAGGATCAGCCAAATAAAACCAGGGAACCTTGTCAACGGGATCAGGAAAAGCGCACGCGGCGTAATCATGTTCAGCCAACTCAATTGTCCGGCGATTGCCACCGCGAGGCCAAAGATGATGAGCCATTTCGGGAGTAATTTCATGAACGCAGCAGGAATGGACACGCCCGCGATTAAGAGTCCCAATGGAACGGAAAATCCGACGCCGCCAAGGGCAAACATCAAATAATACAAGGCCCGCAGGACGTCCGAGTTCGAAGCGATGCCCGGCCAGGCCATTACCCAAAGCGTCATTGACGAGACCATCATGGTAAAAGCGGTCGCAAACCCGCCGAACAATGCGATATGGATGCCGGCGACGCGAATGCCCAGTAACTGGAGCCGGCTGACGATCGTGGCCGTAAATATCCCGAGCGGTATCGCCGCGCCGAATTGCAGGAAAGCGCACCGGCAAACATCCGCGGCGTGGGCCTGAAAATAAACTGCGATCGTATCGCCGGATTCCCAGGGTCCCGGAAAATGCGGTCCGCCGGTGAAGGTGACCACCTGGTACAGCCCGGCGTTAAATAAAACGGCAAACACAACGGCCACAAAACCCGGGTTCGGTCCGGCTTGCCCTTTGATGATATTGATTAAGTTAATGAATCATTCATAACATGAATGATATATTATTGCAACTGTATTTTCTGGAACTCGTTGGTTACACTCTTTCCATGAATTTGAGCAAATTCGCGCCCACGGGAGCCGCGTTCCTCCTGGCCCAGCTCGGCGCGCACGCTGCGGACCGTTTTGCGGAGAGGATTAAAGTACTCGGGATTGCTCCGCCTCATGCGGGAATTCTTCGCCTGATCGCGGCCACACCATCTTATAACCAACTTTCGCTCGGGAAGAAACTGGGCCTGTTTCCCAGCCGGATGGTCATTTTGATTGATCAATTGGTCGACAAAGGCCTGGTCGAACGCAAACGCAGTGAAACCGACCGCCGCCAGTCCACGCTTGTGTTGACGAAAAAAGGAGCGCATCTGTTGGAGCGATTGTCCGGTTTGGCGGCTGAACACGAAGCCGAACTGTGCGCGGCGCTAACGGTGGACGAACGCAATACACTGGCGTCACTTTGCAGTAAAATTGCGACCGAACAGGGGCTTACGCCGAAAGTGCATCCCGGTTACCGAAAACTAAAACCATGACCGCTGAATACAAGGAAATCATTGCCATTGCGATTTTTTGTGTGACGTATCTGTTGATCTGCGGACGGCAATTCAAAATCCTGCCTCTCAACCGGCCGGCGGCGGCGTTGCTGGGCGCGGTGCTTATGGTGGCGTCGGGCATTATGACGCCCACCGAGGCCTATCACGCGGTGGATTATGACACGCTCGTGCTGTTGATGGGCATGATGTTTATCACGTCATATTTGTTTATCGCCGGTTTTTTTGAATGGGCGGCGGATTGGATTTTGTTTCGGGCCAAAAATGCGTCGTCGCTTCTGCTTTCGTTGGTTTGTGTTTCGGGAGTTTTATCGGCCTTATTTGTCAACGACACGATTTGTCTCATGTTGACGCCGCTGGTGGTCGCGGTCATAGAGCGTGGCAAACTGCCGCTGCCGCCGTATTTGCTGGCGCTGGCCATGAGCGCAAACCTCGGCAGCGCGGCCACTCTGGTGGGGAATCCGCAAAACATGATCATTGGTCACTTTTCCCAAATCTCGTTCCTGCGATTTTCGATGTCATTGGCGCCGGCGGCGGTGGCTGGATTGGCGATTGAATATGCAATCTTGCGAGTGGGTTTTGGCAAAACGCTGGCCGCCGCAGTCATTCATCGCCCCGAGGCCAGTCCGCGCAAGCCGGATACGCGGCTAATGGTTCTTATTTTTATCGTGGTGGCGCTGGTCTTTGCGGGATTCGTGCTTGGATATAACCTATCGTGGACGGCGCTGGCTGGCGGGGCGTTGCTCATGGTGCTGGCACGGCGTGATACGCATGAAGTGCTCAAGCTGGTGGACTTTCATCTGTTGGTTTTCTTCGCTGCGCTGTTCATCGTGGTGGAAGGGCTCAACGGGACGGGCTTGCCGGACGCTATTTACCATCGGCTCGAGCCGGTATTTGGCGTGAGCGCGACGAGCCAGGCCTGGAATTTCGCGTGGTTTTCAATTCTTGGCTCGAACATTTTTTCCAATGTTCCGTTCGTCCTTGTCGCCGGCAAATGGATCCACAATTTTGCGCAGCCTGAGCTGATGTGGAAAGTCATGGCACTGGTCACGACATTTGCCGGCAATCTCACCATTTTGGGCTCAGTGGCAAATATTATTGTCATGGAATCAGCACGGCGGCGGGTGGAAATAGGATTTTGGGATTACGCGAAGTTTGGCATTCCTGTGACCGTGCTGACGACCATCGCGGGATTGATTATTTTGCTGGTGATCCCTCGGTAGGGACGCCGCGCGTAAAGCGCGGCCCTCTCCCCACGGAGAGGGGGAATTGCCGTCAGATGGGTGGTTATGCTTGAGCATGGCAGCGGTTCAAAGGTTCAATGCGCGAATTTATTTAGAGCGGACTCATGTCCGCTGCTACGCCATAGAGAGACTCAAGGGCTGCGCTTCCAACGCGGTCACGCCGGTGGCATCCAGCCTTCGCTCAGAAGCTTCCTCCCTCGCCGCTGCGGCTATGGCGGACGAGACGGCGGGCAGGACGCACGCCGCTTGCGGAGAGCAGCGTCCCTACTGTTTCAAGGTTCCGGCGATCTCCAGGGCTTCGCGCGTGCGGGCGGTGACGGCTTTCCAGTCGCGTTTGGATACGATGGCGGGCTCGACCAGCCATGAGCCGCCGACTGCGGCGACGACGGACTCCGCGAGATATTCGCGCATGTTGTCGGCTTTGATGCCGCCCAGGGCGATAAATTTGACGCCGGTTTGCGCGTAGGGTGCGGCGAGGGCTTTAAGCATGGGAACGCCGCCGGCAATGTTGGCCGGAAAAAACTTCAGGAGTTTGCAGCCCGCGGCCAGGGCATTCTCGACTTCTGAGGGCGTCATGACGCCGGGGATGAACGGCATGTTCAATTTCTGCGACGCGGCGACGACATCCAGATTTAAACCGGGCGCAACGCCAAATTGAGCGCCGGCCTCGCGTGCGGTCTTTACCTGATTCGGAGTCAGGAGCGTTCCGGCGCCCAGAATCATTTCCGGCACTTTTTGGGCGATGACGCGGACGACGTCCGCTGCATTGGCCGCGCGGAAGGTGATTTCAACGACGTTTAAACCGCCTTCCAGCAACGCATGGGCAAGCGGCTCCGCGTCTTCGGCTTTCTCCACGCCAACGACGACAGGTACGATTTTTTTGTGAGTGGGGTCGAAATTCATGATAAGAGTATGCCCGCGTAAATCGTAAATCGTAAATCGTAAATTTTCATTCCGGCGCCATCATCACCACGAACTCGCCCTTCAGATGCCGCTTTGTGGCAACTTCCAGCAGGGCTGCCGGTTTGCCGCGCAAAAATTCTTCGAATTTTTTGGTCAATTCGCGGGCCAGGACGACTTCGCGTTCGGGATAGACTTCATTTAATTCGCCCAGGAGTTTTTCAATGCGAAATGGGGATTCATAGAAAATCAAAACGCCGGGGATGGTTTTGAGCGATTCGAGCTTATTTTTGCGCTGGCCGGATTTGTGCGGCAAAAAGCCGACGAAATGAAATTCCTCGGTGGGTAATCCGCTTGCCGTGAGCGCGGCGATGAGCGCGCACGGGCCGGGGACGGGCTCGACGCGCAGACCGGCGGTAATGGCCGCACGCACAACGCGCTCGCCGGGATCGCTGATGCCGGGGCTGCCTGCGTCCGTCACCAGGGCGATTTTCTCGCCGCGACGCAGGCGGTCGATGATTTCTTCGCTGCGTTTGGCTTCGTTGAATTGAAAGTAACTGAGGAGGGGTTTGGAGATGCCGAAATGTTTCAGCAATTGTCCCGAATGGCGGGTGTCCTCGGCGGCTACGGCGTCGCATTCGCGCAATACGCGCAGAGCCCGGAGAGTGATGTCTTCCAGGTTGCCAATGGGAGTGGCAACGAGGTAGAGGGTTGCCGGACTTAGGGGCGGAAGTGAATCGGCCATTTCTGCTACTTAAGCAGAAATGGCCGTGGAAATAAAATGGATTCGCAGGCTGACCCGACGGATCCGACGGATTGGTCGGATCGTCTAGTAAGCCGCCTGGGCGCCTTTGATCTGGCGTTTTTGCATCCAGGGCATCATGGCGCGCAACTTCGTGCCGACTTTTTCGATGGGATGATTTTCGCCTTTCTTGAGCAGGGCTTTGTAGTTCTTGTAACCGCCCTTGTATTCGGCGACCCAGTTTTTCGCGAACTTGCCGGATTGAATGTCCTTGAGCGCGGATTTCATCCGCTTTTTCACGCTGGCGTCGATGATTTTGGGTCCGACGGTGACGTCGCCCCACTTGGCGGTTTCCGAAATGGAAAAGCGCATGCCGCTGATGCCGGCTTCGTTCATCAAATCGACGATGAGTTTGAGTTCGTGGAGGCACTCGAAGTAGGCCATTTCGGGGGAATAACCGGCCTCGACGAGGGTTTCGTAGCCGGCCTGGACGAGCGCGCAGGCGCCGCCGCACAGGACGGTTTGCTCGCCGAACAGGTCGGTCTCAGTTTCTTCCTTGAAATTGGTCTCGATCACGCCGGCGCGGGTGCCGCCGATGCCTTTGGCCCAGGCCAGGGCAATGGCTTTGGCTGCTTTGCCGCCCTGATAGACGGCGATCAAGCTGGGGACGCCTTTGCCTTCGACGTATTGGCGGCGGACGATGTGGCCGGGGCCTTTGGGCGCGACCATGATGACGTTCACGTTTTTCGGGGGAACGATGGTCTTGAAATGGATGGTAAAGCCGTGCGCGAATAAAAGTGTTTTGCCGGGCGCGAGGTTCGGGGCGATGTCTTTTTCGTAGGCAGCGGATTGTTTGGTGTCCGGGATGGATACAAAGATGACGTCGGCGCGGCGGACGGCCTCGGCGGTGGTGACGACTTCGAAGCCTTTTTCTTTGGCCACAGGAATGGAAGGGCTGCCTTCATAAAGGCCAATAATGACCTTCAGGCCGCTGTCTTTGAGGTTGAGCGAGTGAGCGTGGCCTTGCGAGCCGAAGCCCAGCACAGCGAGAGTCTTGTTTTTTAGCACGCCCAAATCGGCGTCGTTGTCGGTATAGATCTTTGCCATAAAAAATTCAGGAACAGAGAGATTAACCATGAAAATGGGCATGTCAAATTGCAAATGAGTGGTGAAGCGGTTGGCGGAATCTGACATATCGGAGGGATTGGACGGATCCTGGGCTGCTCCCAGACCGGCTAAAGCCGGGACACCGAGGCCAGTTGTTGGGCGGCTACTGCGGCGCGTTTTCCATTTTTACAGCCATTGAAAACGCCGCTCTGATTTGTTCCGGGTGGCCGCCGCAATAACCGCTCTTCTAGACTTCCCTTGACGGTTCCTTCTAATTAATGCCTCTTTCGCTTCCGGGCGACCGGCCGTACTGGTTTCACCACTTCGGGCATTTCCCAGCCCATTTTTCCATCGATAATTTCGCGCAACGCGATGTCCGCCACGTGCAAATGTCCGACATCAGACATCAAAGGGCGGCTAATTCCTCCGCCTCCGTAATTTAGTTGGCGGACGCGGCGCGAAATTAAATTTACCAGAGTGTTGGGATTGCCAACTTTCTCCAACGCCTGCTTGACAAGTTCAGCATTCATAGATAGCCCTCCTCGGATGTTTTCGTATGCATAGGGATTAACAGATTGGAACACGGTGCGGGGCAAACGGGCATCCCCGAAGGATTCGACGTGCTGCGGCTGGTCTTCGACACAGCCGCGCTCCGGACGCGGTTCATGAGAATTGCCCGCGAGGCGCGAGCGTTAAGGGGACGATAGATTTCATTTTTATTTCTTTCGGTTTGGAAACACTAACTAAAAAACACCGCAAAGGTGATAATGCGAACCAGGAATACAAGACTAAGTCAGGGCCAGTCCGCCAGTATCTTCTCCGCCGCCGCAACTTGTTCCACCGAACCAGTGAAATTGAATTTGTATTTTCCAGCCCTGCGGGTGACCTGGACCTTGATGGTTTCCAAGCCACGGTTCTTCATTCGTAAGTGGAGTTGTTTATAGATTTCCGGGATGCCGTGCTGTTGGAGGCTTTTACTCATGATTGAGTTTCAGTGCGCGACGGGGACAAAGCAATGTAAATCACCGGATATTTTGGGAGGAGTCGAATTAGGCAGACCGTATCCAATAAACCAAAGACTGAAGATGGAATGAAAATAAAATGATTTAGTTGTCGCTATTTCCGGGAATAGGGTCATGCTAGTCAGGTATCAAGCCAGATCATTCATTCCTCGGCCTTCTGGGAAAACTTTTTTTCCGGCATCAACCGACGTGGGTACAACGACGCAATATGATTGTGCTGTTCTGGTCGATTGTGGTGGGACTGTTTTGCGGAGGCATGGTGGTAGCCGGCATTCTGGCGGCCAACCGGCGTTGACCCTATTTCTCTTTTATGCGCATCTTTCTATGAACGTCTCACCCATAGAAAACGAACTTCAAAAAATTTCACGTTTCCAAGATGCGATTTTTGAAACGAGTCACTGTGGGGCGAGTTTCATCGGCCATGAGGACTGTGACCTTACAGTCGCAAAAGGGGTTGCCTACTCATTTGTCCTAAAAGGGAAACCGACTAATTACCCCGAAGCCCGGAAATGCCATGTATGGGACAGCAAGGATTTTAAGCCCGAGGTGGATAACAAGATTATTGTAGTGTTTGACATCCAGGTGACGAGCGACGCCGAACGGTTGCCGTTCGATGCGGTGTGGGCCTGGTTGTCCTATTCGCTGGTCACAGAACCTGACATTTATGTAAAAAGCAAAAAGTGGTCAAAAGATGACCTCCACAAGGAATCCGTCTGGTATTATTTAGCGGATGGAACTGAATCCGATGGACGTTTTTTTGTAAGGGAAAGAGCGGATGGGAGGATCGCTGTCCGTATTAAAAAGGCGGTGGCAGGAAGTTCGGAATCCGTAAACGTTTCTTTCCCGCTCACAAAAGCGCAAGTCGATCGAATAATAAAGCCAGGGCAAAGAGATGATTTTTTCACCGTCCAGCTTTGATGAACTCGAAGCGGTTTTGCGCAACTCTCAATATGAATTTCAAAGTCATGTCCGGGCCTGGCGATGAGCTTGTTTCATTTTGTGCGTTTCGCCTGCAACATAGTTGCCAACGACGGGCATCGTTAACTAATTCAAGAACCTGAAAATAATTTTATAAGTATTTTATGACACGGACAGAACACGACATCATCGTTGAAAGTATACTAAGCATTAAAAACAGGATCGATAAACATGTTGGCCGGGAACGCCACTTATTCCTGATTGCCTGTCGCGCCAACATTCGTCTTTCAAAACTCATTAAATCAAAACGCCAGTTTGCCATGTTGCCTGAGTACGAAGAATATTCTAAATTTGTGAATGAAGAGCTTGATAAATCCGGCTCGCCGCAACCAGCGGTCAGCGCGGCTGTTTCGGTTTGAATCCCGAAGTCATTTGTCGTGGGCGGCAGCCAGCATTGGCGTGTCCTCGCATGACAAGCCGAGCCAGGAACCATTTTCCGTCCAAAGTCATTACGATTATGTCCAAAAAAACAACTGTCATTAGCGCGCCATCGGTTGAGGAGACCGAGGCGCAACGATTTGTGCGCATCCTTTCGCGCAGCGATTTCAAACCGCTTAAGGCCCTCATGGACAACCTCCAGGCTCCCGTCATGGTGCTGCAGGAGGCGACCGTGACCACCGGCACCTACCGCAATTTTCTCGACAAACTTGGGTATCGTCTCGTCGTGGTGAAACAGATTCACGAGCAGGACTGCTACGCGCGCATCGGGACTGCGGGTGGTATTCGCGCCGTGCTGCCGGTTCACGACATCGCCACGTACAGCACCATGGTCACGCTCGTCAACCTGGACTCCACGGTTTCGACCACAACCAACTCCGTTGACTTTTATGACGAACAGCTTGCCCGGTTCAAAGTCTTGTTGATGAATAAGTCCGGCGACGCCAGGTGAAATGCGTAGTAGAAATTCATGACGGGCATGCCGAGTCGCAGCTCGGAGCGTCGCAGCCAAAGTTGCTGTATGACCTCGGAACGGCGTGTTTGGATTGGATAGGGGCCAGAATGACAGGAAAAGGGTCTGGCCCTTCGTTCCGGTCGGAAGGGATGTCTTTATGACCTTCGAAAACGACACCATGTCGTTTTTGGATAATAGTGGCAAAAATTCATGTTCCATTCACGCTGCGGATCGTTCTGGTTTGGCGGTCGTTTGGCCCATCAATTTTGTTCCTTGATTTTGGGATGATTGGGGGGCAGGTTTCGAGCGATACACGAACCGACGGTCGGATAATTTATTGTCCCAATGAACCACAACAAAATCGTGGCTACCGCTGCCAAGAAAGCTTTGGCTCCGCTTGGTTTAAAACAGCAGGGAAGTTCTCGTATTTGGTATGATGACCGCGGGTGGTGGGCGATTGTCATGGAGTTCCAACCGAGTTCATGGGACCGCGGCAGTTATTTGAATGTTGCCCTCTCTTGGATGTTCTATGAGCACGACCATTGGACTTTTGACATCGGCGGTCGTTCGGACGGATTTCGCTCTGCGACCGCGACACTGGACCACATGTATGCTCATTACCAGGCGACAACTGAGCGCCACGGTGATTGGCCGGACTACTATGCGGGTGTCCTTGCGGGATTGCGCGGCGACCGAACATCCGCGGAACAGCACCCTGCATTTTTTCGCGATTCGATTTTTGGAATCGTTTTGAGAGCCCGGGCAGGTCGCGGCCTTGATGAAATGCCACCGGAGGAGATTGGACTACCATGAAGCAGAAGACGGACGGTGCCAAAAATTCCTCCTACAGTCCCATTCGGTTGTTCTACTTTCTGTTCTGGTACGACGGTGATTTTGGCCCGTTTTCAGACGACGTAACCCAAACCGATTGGAAACGGTGTTCGCTTCAATGGCCTTGATTCCATTCAGTATTTTCAATGGGAACCCCAAACTTTGGGGTGGTGCGCGCGACGGGAGTTGAACCCATAACCTTTGGCTCTGGAGGCCAACGCTCTATCCAGTTGAGCTGCGCGCCATAAGCGCAACAATCCCAACAGCATCCCCGACCGAACGGGCAAAGAATTCGCCATTTGTTCTGGTACTTGTTCTGGTGCCACGGTGAGTTCATTCTATCAAGTATTCGACAAATCAGACCGTAGAATCCGCAGTCTGTGGGAACGGAATGGGGCGTTTTACGTTCAAGCGATGGTGGAAAATCCTGAAACGGAATGGGAAAAAAACAACCGACCCCTTATGGAATCTGTTTCACTTGGACTGTCCAAAGCCAACCCCACACCACAGCCAACGCCAACGGCCCTTTGAAATTTTGGAATGACGAATGAGATTTTCTATTAGCATCACAATTAATTCGTGGTGGACGACATATTGAATTTTGTTCCTTGATTTTGGGACGGGTGGGGAGCAGGGTTGAAACGATATGTCCGCTAGCAGTACAACTGGATTTATTTTGATTGCCGTTTCGTGACTCGACAGCCAAAAACCTCACGCCGGATTTGACGGTAAACTATTATTCAATCAAATCCACATAAAAACATTATGAATATTTTCAGAATCGTTTTTACCACTTTTTGCTTTCTTGAAATCCTCACCAATGACTCGTTTGCCATTGCTGATAAAGACGGCCCTAAAATCGGCGATATTCCACCACCTCTAACATTGAGTAAAACCATCCAAGGCCCGCCTGCCGCCCAAATAAGCTGGGACAAGTTGAAAGGGAAAGTGGTAGTGCTGGAATTTTGGGCAACATGGTGCGGCCCCTGCGTCAAAGCTATTCCACATTTGAACGACCTGGCGGAACAATTTAAAAACAAACCGGTCGTTTTTATTTCGGTAACATCCGAGAACGAAGATGTTGTGCGACTCTATCCGAAAAATCATCCAATCAAAGCATGGGTCGGTCTTGACGACTACGAAACATTGAATAGAGCATTTCACGTGAAGGGAATTCCTCATGCAGTGATTGTTGATGCTGACGGACGCATCGCCGCAATCACACATCCGGCTGATATTAAACCCGAAAATTTGCAGGAGGTTTTGGCCGGCAAAAAATGTTCTTTGCCTGCGCCGGCAGTTTATACGATTGACCGCTTTTCGGATGAAGTCGTTTCCAATCAAACCTCGCCCCTCTTTGAAATTTCCATTCGTGAGCACAAGATGCCTCCAAAGTTTGAAGGCCCCATTGGCATGTGGTCGCCCGTTTCAGATGGCTGTGGATTTGAGGGCAAAATTGCAACTGTGGAATCTGCCTTGGATTCTGTTTTTGGTAAAAACCCTGTTTGCACATTCATCAAATGCAGGTTGCCCGACGGATTTTATGATTTTGAATTAAGAGCGCCTCTTGGCCATTCCAATGAATTGCAGAATCAATTTATCGCCGCACTACGCACGACTTTTGGTCTCGAAGTGAGACAGACCACAAAAACAATCGATGTTTACATTATGACGCAAATCGATACAAATGCTCCTGGCCTTCAGAGGGTCGAAAAGTCCGGCGGCGGTGGCCAAATGCGAGGAGGTTTTCGTTTGAAAGGAACCTCTATGGAAGGAACCGTTTATTTTATGGAATTGGCTTTAGGAAAACCCGTTTACGATGAAACACACTTAAAAGGTCTCTTCGATGTGAATATGAAATGGAAGCTTTCGGATACCGAGCAATTAGAGGAGACAACGGATAAAAGAGTTTGGCAAGCTATTGATGCAAATCCGAATGGGGATTGGATTAGCACGTTGCCAAAAGAATTGAGAGAAAGAAAATCCCTCGAAAATGACAAACGTCTGGAAAAAGAATTGTCCAAGCCTGAATCTCAACAATTCCAGCCCGACCCTGGTGCCGTCATTGCCGCAGCGCGTGAGCGACTCGGGTTGCAGTTAACTCTCACGCGCCGCCCGGTTGAAGTTTTGGAAGTCACTGAAGCATCACAATGACTGACAAACAAGGCGTAACATGACCGTCAGGGGCGCATTTCCGACCCTCATTCCCCATCAATCCCAACCAACCCCTGAAACGCAACGCCAAGCCCCAATCCCCATCCCCTTCAGTTGTTCTGGTTCCTGTTCTGGTACGACGGTGTTTTAGCCCATTTTTGAACGACCGTGACGAAGCCCGCTGGAACCCGTGATTAGCCTCAATCTCACTGATTTTATTCAGTATTTTCAATGGGAACCCCAACCTTTGTCAGCGGACGGTCAAAACCAGCCAGGTTGGGTCGAATGAAAACCAGCCACTTTGAGGAACGCATTGCGTTGAGTGCCGTGAGGACGGCAACCGGGAGACGGTGGGCAAGTATTTGCGGCTGGCGATTTCAAAACCGGCCATTTCGACCGCCGGGTCTGCCGTCGGTCGCCAAAGCCTCTGCCAACCGTATTCTGTCCAGATTGAAGTAGCGGTAGCGGTCGGGCTAAGCGCCCGGCGTATTTATCAGGACTTGGTGGGCGAGCACGGGTTCAGTGGCAGTTATCAGGCCGTCAAACGGTTCGTGCGGCAGTTGCGGCAGACCAAGCCAGCGCCCTTTGTACGGATGGAGGTGTTACCGGGAGTCGAAGCCCAGGTGGATTTTGGTCAGGGGGCTTGGGTCATGGTGGAGGGTAAACGGAAGCGGCCGCATTTGTTTCGGATCGTCCTGTCGCATTCGCGCAAGGCCTACAGTGAAGTGGTCTGGCAGCAGAGGACCGAGAGCTTCATCCGGTGCCTGGAAAACGCCTTTCGCTATTTCGGCGGGGTTCCCGGCACACTGATCATCGACAACTTGCGGGCGGCGGTGACGCTGGCCGATTGGTGATCCGGAACTCAATGTGAAGGTGGCAGAGTTCTGCCGTCACTACGGCACGGTGATGCTGCCCACGCGCCCGGCCATGCCACGACACAAAGGCAAGATTGAAGCCGGCGTCAAGTTTGCCCAGAACAATGCGCTCAAGGGGCGCAGCTTTGAAAGTCTGGCCGTGCAAAACCTGTTTCTTTCAGATTGGGAAAGCAGTGTGGCCGACACCCGCATCCATGTTCTCGGAAGTGGAACGGACCAAACCGTTGCCCTTGCCGAAGGATTTGTTCCCGGTATTTGAGGAAGCGCCCCGCACGGTACATCGGGATGGTTACATCAAGTTGCAACGGGCGTACTACTCGGTGCCGCCCGAGTATGTGGGCCGCCAAGCCTGGGCGCGTTGGGAGCCCCGGTTGCTCCGGGTGTTCAACCAGCGCCGGGAAGTCATCGCCGTTCATGCCATGGCCGAGCCCGGAAAGTTTACCACCGATCCCAACCATCTGCATTCGCCCTACCGTCGTGTGGTCCAGCAAAGTCTGGATCACCTGCTGGATCGGGCACGACTCATTGGCCCGCACACTGGCAGTTGGGCCGAGGGCATGGTCCAACAACGTGGTCCCATTGGCGCGCGGGTCTTGCATGGGCAGTTGTTGGTCGTTAGGCCGCTTACATTATGCAACCATCAGCCATACATCCGTTCATCCACCGAATGGCACTCCGAAACGCGGTAAATGCGGCGCTTCAGCGTGTTCCGATTTACGCCGACGGTGTCACATCTGACCAGCGCAGACAGTTTCGGGAGTTTGTGAAGCAGTGGCTCGCACGATTGGGCTTTCGTTATTTTGCGTGGGAGTATGACGCTACGCGATATTGCGATGAGATTATCACCTTGCAGCAAGAGTTGACTCGCCAATTCCAAGCGACTTTGAGAGCCGGCACAATTACGGTCGGAGTTTGTCAGAAGCCCATCAGCCTGTATCTCAAGTATCTTTGGCTTTACAACGATAGTGGCAAGAAGCCTTTTTTTCCGCCACTTGATAGAGGTGTTTTGCAGGAGACAAACGCTCCCGGCACAAGAAGCTTTCCACAGATTGCGACCATTAAGGATTATCGCACCATTTGCGACCACATTGACGTTTATGCCAAGTCACGAGGATTTGGCAGCGGTGCTGTTTGGGAGGCCGAATTTTGGACTGATGAGCAGGACGACGAGGCGTAATACCGCACTGGAGCCAACGCCCACCGCCCCTTGAATTTTGGATTGAGAAATGAGACATCAAATTTCGTGGTTGAGTGATACCTTGAATTTTGTTCCTTGATTTTGGAACGGTTGGAGAGCAGGGTTGGAGCGATAGACGAACCAACGGTAGCATAATCAATGTCAGGCCGATGACCGCATCACTACCAGTCGAGACGTTTCAGACGCCGCCAGATACTTTATCTTTCGGCGAGGTGCGATTGAGTTTCGTTCGAGTTATTCCCGGCAACCCATCACGTGATTTTGTTCCAATGTATCACTTCCGTATTTTGATAGCGGATGGCTCCGATGTCGGTCACATCAATTTTAAAATCGGCGACACTGAACATATTCGAGTTTCCGTGGGGCATATTGGATTTCAGATTCTTGAGCCTTTTCGCGGGCATGGCTATTCGTTCCAGGCTTGTCGCGCTGTTGCGCCCTTCGTTCGCTCCATTTATGAGGCCGTGACCATCACCTGCGACCCGGACAATCATGCGTCCATGCGCATCATTGAGCGGTTGGGCGCGAGTTTCACCGATGAGGTTCCAGTTCCCCCACATGACCCGCAGTATCAGAGCGGGTCGCGCAGCAAGAGGCGATACAGGTGGACCCCGTGATTCATCGCCCACCGCGCTGGACCCAACCGCGCCCGCCCCGTGAATTTTGGATTGAACAACGCCCCATCCCATTCAGCCCCCTTCCAGTTGTTCTACTTTTTGTTCTGGTACGACGGTGAATTGACCAATTTTTGAGCGACAGTAATGAGGCTGGAGTCGAAACTGAATTGGGATTGATTTTCTGAAAATTGTGTGGGATTCTGAAATTAATAGCCGAACCGCCGGTGGCATGATAAATATTAGACCATGCAAAAGACAGTCGTCATTTTAATGAGCTTGGCATTTATCGCTTTTGCTTTATCTCGCAGTTCGAAGCCGACCAAACCAACGTGGTTTCAGCACCTTAACGGGTGGCAGAAGTTGTTTGGCTTGATAGCGGTTACGCCCGTGATGCAAACAGTGTTTTCTTTCATTCGATGCGGTCGCAAAAAATTGACCGGGCTACGTTCCGGGCTCTCAACGCAAATTTTGGCGTTGATTCATCCCATGCTTATTTTGTAGTGACACCAATCAAAGATGCCGACCCGCAGACTTTTCGTGTGCTGGATTCGTCTTATATTCCCCGCTTGGACTGGTTTTCAAACGGCGGCTACGTCGCAGATGTCAACTCCGTTTGGTTTGCCAGCAAAAATGGCATTTATCGTATCAAGAACGCAGACCCAAAAACATTTGTCTCTTTAGGAAATGGATTCGGCTACGACCACCAAAACGTTTATTATGAAAACGCCCAGTTACCTGGCGCTGACCGTGCCACCTGGCGAGTGTGGCGCGGCAATTTGAGCGTTGATAGAGATAGCGTGTTTTTCACAAACAAAAAAATAGCGGATGTTGATAGACCTTCCATTTGGCTGTTGACCCCGCACGGATGTTTTATGGACCGCCATCGCGTTTATTCCAATGGCGTGCCCATTTCGATAGAGCAGTATTTTGAGTGTTGCCTCAAGTTTTCCGCCGAACACTGCGCTTGGGAACGGGATTGGCTATCGAACGGCAAGCTATTCGAGCGAATATTGGACGAATGGCCGAAGCACGAATAATGGTTCATACGCCCCAAAAACCCCACTCCCCTTCGGTTCCCTTTTCGTTTGTTCTGGTTCCTGTTCTGGCACGCGGTGTTTTGACTATTAAATTTTGTTCCTTGATTTTGAAGTGACCGGGAGCAACGATAATGACCAACAAGGTTTCAGGATTTTTTTCTTCGGGTGTTGGAGAATTCGCACAAAGTTCGAATTGCAGGAGAATCTTGGTGGAGGCGATTATGGAGACAGTGGTTTAGATGATGCAGCCTGACATGACACATTCAGAAATAGAAAAAGCTGAAATGCTCTTACGTTCGATAATGTCGGATAGATTTTCCGTGACGTATGAGCCAGCCATGCCAGGTTCGGATGGCAATTTATTCCGATGGTTTCAGGTTGTCTTTGCAGTTGGGCCCGGCGACATCGCAGCCTTACGCGAGCAGGTTCACAAACTTTTGCCACAGATGCTTGCTGCACTTTCACGATTACCTTCAGTCCAAGAAGCAGACCATATCACGCTGCGTGCTCGCCGGTTCCTTCCTGACATCGATTCTGACCGTCCATTTATGTTCATTCAGGCCGATTGGACAGGTGCTGCTGTTCGGCGAATGCGAGACAATGGTGATTTTTCTGTTTGGGCCAATGAGTGTCTTACCTATCGCAACGAGCACGATAAAAACGACGCTTTCAATAAGCGGGTGACTACATGATTTACCATCTATGGCAACGTCCAACACAGTAGAAAGTGGCTACGTTGAAGAGTGGCGTAAAGCGCTCGTCGGTTGGCTGGGGTGGACAGAGGAAAGATTCGAGCGGTTCGTTTGCGCATTCAACACGAAACTTGCCACGCAGAAAGGAGGGGTATGGTTTTACCATGAGACACCGATTTACCACATTATTCCGTTACTTGTTCGAAACCAATTTGATGAACGCCTTCATAAAAATATGCGCAGACCTGAATATGGTGCTCCTGAATGGTCATATTTTCGCCGTGAGATGCTGGCAGCGATTGAAGGGGGCGAATATTACACCGACCATTTTGATTGGAGAGCAGCATGTGAACGTGCAGCCAAGCACTTGGCCACATATGGCGAGACATTCCCGCCACCGGGAGAAACCACAAACTATGAAAAACAAATACTCAGTTTCGGAGCGAAATAATGGCCATACGTGAGTCAGCCCGTTCTCCGAAAAACGGTCATTCCCTTGCGCCTGACCGTCAGGGGCGCATTAACGACCCCAAAACCCTATCAGTTCACCTCAAACCCCAGAATACAAAGCCAACCTCCAAAATCCCCTTGTTCTACTTTGTTCTACTTTTTGTTCTGGTACGACGGTGATTTGACCCATTTCCGACGACCGTAACGGAACCGATTGGGAAACGTGGTTTATCCCGAATCCTTTGATTCTATTCAATATTTCCAAAGCGAACTCGAATTTTGAAGTGGTGCGCGCGACGGGAGTTGAACCCATAACCTTTGGCTCCGGAGGCCAACGCTCTATCCAGTTGAGCTACGCGCGCGGCATGAAAAGAATACCCCATTCCGCCTTTAGCTCAACTGAATTTGATGAGAGTCAATCACGATCATCTCATCTTCTTGAAATATGCAAGGAACAAGGTAATCACAACACATCGCATCAAAACGCCTTCCCAGACGACAACGCCAGCGATAATTTGCCAGGCAATTTGGCCTACGATGCAAAGCCCGATATAGGTATAAACAGCCCAGCGGCGCATCATCCAAACACCAACCATCGTCACAATCGTAATAATTGCACTGACAGCAAGTACGGGCAAAAACCATGGGCCGAAAATGCTGGGCGGGCCAAAGAAAACTCGTACCAAATTCGCAATCGCGCCGACAGTGCCCAAAATGCAAATAAACGTCAGAATAATGGGACGGCGATTCGCCGGGGATGGCCCTATATCCAAAGTGACTGCCGTACTCGCCGACGGTTCCGGCCGGATATTGGTTCCTGGATGGTCCTGTCGCTGATGACGCTGGTGCCCCATAGCCAAGAAGGCGATTCCTATTAGCCAACATAAGGCAATTCTAATATAAAAAGCAGATGGAGAGTTGAAATACCCGCTTTGCAGGTGTGTCTCCACAATAGAAACAGGCTTCCGAAGCTTTTCCGGGGAACCCAAAAGAGTTCGGATGGAAATCCGCCTCGAAAATGGGTGCCAGCACCAGCAACGCCGCCATCTGCACCACGCGGTCTTTGACTGTCGGTATGCCCAAGGGCCGTTGCCCGCCGTTGCTTTTGGGGATGTAGACCC